>NZ_JAGQCD010000033.1 GCF_024345975.1 Cyanobium sp. Cruz-8D1
CGGAAGGTCTTGGGCTTCTGCATGCCCCATTCTCTCGCCCAGATCCATTGCAGTCACAAGGATCTGGGCAGATTCATGGGCGTCTGTGGAGAAGGTCGGCAGTGATCTATGCGCAACAGCCTCCTAGAAGAGGCCCTGGAGCTCACCGATGCTGATCCCAGGGCTCATTAGAAGTTATCCAGAAGCTTGTGGCTGAGCAGGTTCTCGCCAGCCCAGGAGCTCCAGCATTCCCCTGATGTCGTGAGCCAGGGCGGCCAGGCCCTCGGTGATGGACCAGAACCCATCGAGCCGCAGCGCGTACATGGCCAGGCTCCGGAGCGTGGCCATGATCTGGACACCGTTGGCCTCGCGGTAGCGGTGGGCGTCCTCCTTGAGCTGGGTGTCGCGGGGCCAGTGCCAGATGTTTTCGATGGACCAGCGGTCACGCACGTGACGCAGCAGAGCCTCCGCGCCAGTGCGCAGACTCGTGACGTAGTAAAGGGTCTCGTCGGTTGGCTTGCCATCGCGGCGGCCTTTGCCGCGCACGGCGATCACCGTGGCGCTGCCAGGCCAGTTCTCCACCACCCACTCCGGAGCCGGCATCGCCCTCAGCGTCCAGGTGATGTCTTGCCTGTGTTTGCACTCGCGCTTGCTGGCCTGCAGCGGCGCCTTCCTGCCATAGGTCAGGCGAGCCTTGATCACCTGAAAGCCCTTGTGGCGGCTGTGTTTCACCGCGTACCGCTACGCGGAAGACTGGCGTCTACAAGAAGTCGGCGCCACGCTGCTCGAGGTAGAGGGAAAAGGGCGGTTGGCATGCACGCGTCCGCCTGGACCAGCAGCCCCTCAAGCTCCACGCGATCCAGCAGCAGGCGCAGCGCCGCGATCTCACCACCGGCATCGGTGGCGTAGGTGCTCTGGGCTATGGCCACACCCAGGCTGTTGGAGTGGAAGCTCACCTGGGCGATAAAACGCGCTGCGCCGGAGGCGGTTTCGTCGATTGAGCCCCTGAGCGTCTTGCCGTCACAGACCAGGGTATCGACGGTCTCTGTCACGCCGGGCTGGGCCGCCATCCACTGCTGCAGCAGGCCCTCAAAGCCCTCCACATCCAGCTGAGCCAGCAGCAGCCGGAACGTGGAATCCGACGGCGGCTTGGCGACATGAGTGCCGAGCAGCTCGTTAAGCGTCTTGCGGTGGCGTTTGGCAAAACGCTCCATGCCCATCAGTGAGCCCTGGCCACTCCTGATGGCCAGGATCGCCACCAGCAGCATCCACCACTGCGAAAAGCGGATCCCCCGGCGCATCCGGCAGTCCGGCAATGCCTTGAGGAAGCTGATCAGATCGCTTGCAGCAGCGGGTTTCTGGAGCGGCGAGGCCAACGGACAGGAGCAAGTCCTGCGCACCAAACCGGAGCTTGCGGCGCCGCGCCAGCGCTACTGGGACAGACTACTAATGGGCCTTGATGCTGATCCGTCTGCCCAGCCAGACGAACCCATCAGCTGAACCGCACCAGCTCCTCCCTCGATCTACACAGAACACCTCAATCGCTGAGTTGCCAATTCAGCGATCAGGGTTCATCGTGGATCAATGGAGCTGCGTAAACAGCTTCCCAGCAGTCATGCCTCGACTGCTCCTGTCCACCCTCCAGATAGGGTCACAGGACCTCCTGAGTTACACCACTCGAAGGGGCGCTACCGAGGAGCCCGATCCGATCCTCGCGCTACCCTTAACCGTGGCCGCCTGAGTGGCAGCCAAGGAGTGACACCTTTCCTGAAAGTCACCGATCATCGACTGGTCATTCCTTCTGCGGGCTCCGCGGATTTCCCTGCGCACCACCGTTCTGATGTGTCTGGTACTGCTGCTCACGTTGTTCTGGGATCTGATCACCGCGGGGACAGAGAACCATTTGCTTAACTTCCAATAAATTGTAGGGAGGGATTGGCGTAATTAAGCGATTTATTTCTTCGCTTAGCTTTGCTTGCAAAAGTGAATTTGAATTTTCCAGTCAAGCTAATAGCCGGATTCGTCTGCCAAGGCACTTTCGGTTTGTCCAGATTGATTTGTCGTTTCTTTGAACGTGCGCAGCACCTGCTTGAGTCGCAACTTGTAATAGGCCTTGTTCCCAAGCTGCTCTTTGGCAAACTGCCAATCTGAGGAGGTTAACTGTTGGCCATTGTCAATTAACTGGGTCATGAAACCAAGTATGTCTTTACCCCTTATCCGGCGCTCCCTTTCTCGTGCTTCGCTTTGAAGCGATGAAAACATGTCTACGCTTGAGCGCCACGCACCAATATGGCCATGGAGAAGATTCCACCTTGGCACAGAGAGGTACCAAGCGGGCCACTCACTAAAAAATCCATCCATCGCGATGATGTTTAAGCCGGTATCTTGAAGAATAGGTGCATAGATATAAGAATGAGCGTGCAGGTTGCCGATGGCCCTTGAATAGGCACGCTTTAAGCCAGTTGTTACGTGATGAGTGCGGCAAACGACCTTCGATACTTGATGAAGATGCGAACCAAGCCCATCATGTTTGGGACTCATGAATTGATCAAAGTTTAGATAGGATACTTGTTTCTTTTCAAGGCCAGCCCAGTCGGTCTCGCTCATGTCTAAGAGAATCGTGAGTGCAGCAGGAAGATCATTTAACCCGCAAATTGTCGATATTGACGTATCCATGTTGATTTGATGGTCGTCATCACCGATAATCCAGGTCCATTCACCTGTGGCATGTTCGAATGCGCGTAAAAAGTTCAGATCAATACCGACATTAACAGGATTTCGAAGGCTTTTGAGAAACAGTCTGTTGCTCTTTGCTTCGTTTTTTATTCTTTCCCAAGTATTGTCACTGCTTGCATTGTCGATGACAACAACCTCAAAATCATGACAATGACCTTGTTGAGCAGATGCAATATTGTCCAATTGTTTTTCCAATAAATCCGCACGATTCCAGGTTGGTATGCAGATGCTTAGCTTGTACGGGGCTGAGCGACATTGATGCTTTTCGCTTTCGCAGGCAATAATGGGCATAATTTCATAAAAAAACTCAAGAATACCATTCAAGCTCAACAAAAGCAAGGCCTGCGCTCAGCCTCTCTGATGCTGCACTTGCCTCCTTGGCCTAGACGAGATTCTGCGTCATACTCTGCCAGCCATTCCAACAGTGATTTAGCCTGATGGTACAATATAAAAATAATTTGGCATCGGAATCTAAATCGCGAATTCCTTTCTTGAACCCCATCAGATAGTGGTGATGCTCGAGCAGACAGATACGCTCAGGCCTGAAATTGACAAATATATGAGAATATTTTAAAGCCGAGTGTTGACATATTGGCTTGTTGCCTAAGATTTAACCAGTTGCTTTAGGCGGTGAAGAAACAAGGCTTTGTGCTTATTGATAGATAATTTCAGGCTTCTTATGTATGTACTAACGCCAATGGCCGACTTGGTTGGCGCAGCTGGGCTTCCTTCTCTTATGTCTAAGCAAGTATTCACTATTCCTGATATCTGATTGGCTGCATAAGCTTTTTGTTCGTCTGTCAAGTGCTTGGTCAGGCTGTAGAACTGTGAGGAGGAAATGAAATATAGTGGCAAAAGCTTTTCTTGCATTCTTAGGCCCTCATGATCGAAACCAGGTTCATAGACCATTCTAACACAGGGACTAGAATCGTAGTAGTGGAAATAAGATATTACGCTATCTACAAAAGTTCCTTTATGGCAGGTGAATACTTGCAAATACATGTCAAGATCTGGCGCCAGAGTAAATGCAGGCATCATTGAACCAATGCCCTTGTTTAATGAAGACAAGCATCTACGACGGAAGATCAAGGCATTCGCATCACCAAACGGATTGCGAGAGTCGAATATCATTCCTTCTGACGCTAGTAATCTCATTTTTGCAGGATCTGTCAAATCGCTATGGATTAGACTTCTAAATTGGTTGACAATGTCAAAGTAGCTGGTTCGAAAACTTGTTGTTTCAAACACTGCAATAGTGCGACCAATGACATAGTCAATATCGCCTTTGGACAGGATCTGGATCGTTTCGGAAATATTGAATACTGGCATTATGTCATCCGCTAACTGTAGTTTAAGGTATTCGCCTTGGCAGAGATTTAGAGAAAGCAGCCAATTGTCTTGAGCAGATATTGTTTGGTGAAGATGGATGCATCGGGTTCCAGGATACTTATCTATGATATCGTCAAGATCTTTGCGCGAGACGTCATCGCTCGCATTGTTAAGCACAATAATCTCATGCTCAACACCAGATAGCACGCAATTATAGATGCAGGATTTGAGTGTTAATTCCAACGATGAAGCTTTGTTGAAAAGGGGAATGGCGATGGAGAACATTAGCTTTTATTCACCGAGGCAAAAACAAGGCATGTTTAGACTGAATGCTATCTATTAAACTAAACATAGACTTTGCCTCTCATTTTTCTAGTAAGTAGATCTATAAATTGCTTGATCCACTGATCAGCGATGTCCGCGAACCGTTGCG
This sequence comes from Cyanobium sp. Cruz-8D1, assembly GCF_024345975.1. Classification (GTDB taxonomy): domain Bacteria; phylum Cyanobacteriota; class Cyanobacteriia; order PCC-6307; family Cyanobiaceae; genus Cyanobium. The sequence continues at coordinate 4,478 of NZ_JAGQCD010000033.1, forward strand.
GAACTGACAGCGTTAGAGCTGAGCAGTCCAGACCAGGGCCTCTTCGTAGCGCTCGCTGTGGGTGGGGGATTGATCAGTCATCACCAGATTTTGAATCCAGCTGGACCCTGGAAGCCATCCTTGTGCTGATGCACCTCTCGTGCGAAACCGAACCATCGGCCCGCTGAAGATCCTTCCCACCAGGGATCCCGCGCTCACTCCTCCTCGTCGCTGCCGCCGGCCGGCACCAGGCGGATCTGCTTGCGACCTAGCTTGATCTCAAACTCATCGCCTGGCCTGAGATCGAGCATGGCGGTGTACGCGTTACCCACCAGCAGATTGCCGTTGCCCTGCACCGTGGCCACGTAGCTCAAGCGCCGGCCACCCTTCCCCTTAGCACTGCCGTTCCCTTCCCCAAGACTGACGCCTTTGGCCTCGAGCAGAGCCTCGTAGAACGCGGTGAAATTCAGCCGTTCGTTGCCATCTTTTTTGGTGCTGACGTAGCCGGCGGCCCGCACCAGATCGGACTTGGAGGCATCGCCCTGCTCCTTGACTTTGGTGAGCAGATCAGAGCCGGTGAGAGCCATGTTGGTGAATTAAAGTTCAGTACAAGCATAACGACGCTGCCGCTAGCCGCCAGGCCAACAAGGTGCGTTTCTCCATTTCTTCACCAGAGGTTTAGGCAGCCCACAGCATCGCCATTCCCATCCAGATAGGTATGACACTGGCGCAGCAACTCCTGGCTGCGTGCAAAGGAGCCGATCTCACTGCAGCGACCAAAGTCCAAGGGACGGGTGATGCCGCCCGGCACCCTCCCCACCCCGGTGCGGCGGCGGGACGACCGGAACTCGGCATCGAGAGACTCCTTGGCGTGGCACTGGCCCAGGTAGCGGTGGCAGGCGTAGCCTCAGGTCCGGGCAGGGGAGAGGGCATGCCGTCCTCCACCAACAGCCTCTTAGCGGAGTCCATGCAGACCAGCGGCCAACCTCCGTGGCGGAGTCGCGAGGCCAGTCGTCAAGCTCGGCTTCGAAGATCGTCTGGCAGACCTCTTCGGGGCAGCTGGCTTGCCTTGGTTCCAGCTGCACGCCCACGCCAATCGGAACCACGCACAGCTCCCCGATCAACTGCGCGGGAGAACCAGGGCGGGCCAGAAACCACAGCTGAAAAGTATGGCCATAACAAGGCCAGCGGCGCTGTCCCCGGTTGTGCTCTACACAGCCGAGGATCGGATCAGAGCCGACCAGCCGACAACGAAACCTGCCGTGTCCCCTGGCGTCTTAGCCGCCATCAAGACACGAAAGATCCAGTCGCGGCGGCGCCTTTACTAGGCTACATGTATCAGGCAACACCATTGCCGCCGTTTGCTGCACTCGTTCATTGGATCATCCGGCTCTCACGATTGCTGGCTCTGTTCCAGGGAATGCAAGGGTTGAAGCAGATCGAATAGGGGCAACTTTGGGGCAACCCCATGGTATTGAGCCCATCTTACGCCCTGCGGCCCCGGCATGGCGCTGGTCAGCGCGGAAGGGAGCTTCCTGGAGGTCAATACGGCCCTCTGCCGCTTGCTGGGTCGCGACGCGGTCACACTGCGCCTGATCTTCGAAAACCTTGCCTCTGCACGACCTCAGATGGCCTACACCCGCACCGATCGGGAGCAGATGCTGGAGAACCAGATGGGAACCGAAACCACGTTTCCATTTGGGAACAAGCCTCCAACGATGTCATCGGGCATGGCCTGACGCCCCCATGACTAGCTTGGCAGAGGCCTTTGGGCTTGCCGTGTGGGTTGCGGGCGCAAAAGCCTACCCAGGGATACCACTGTTGACAACTAGACATGTAGAAGTTGCAGAAATGAATGGATGTAACTGCCGAGATGGCGCCCTGACGTCTAGGCACTTAATGTCATTCAGTAACAAAACACATATGCAGCTCAGCTCAACCACGCTACGGAATCAAGCCATTTGAAGCAAACCCAATGTGGGAGTGGACGAGAACCGTGCTGCAGAACCAATAGGAGGGTATGGCGGCACACCACTCCTCCTGGACATCCAGGAGTCCAAATACACCAAGACCTTTCTTTGGAATGACGCATCAGCCAATGGTCTATTCATTGACAAATCACAGGATTAGAAATGACGGGCGCCCTATTGCCGCAATCAAACAGACAGATGCCGAGAGAATCTACCGCTAGATGACATTCAATAAGGCCCTGGGCGCAAAAGTGGTGGCTAAACAGTCGCAGTGGAGGAAGGCTGGCCTCTCTGCGTTGCTCATCGGGCTTGTGGCCATTGTTGCTGTCGCCATTAAGGGTCAGCGGGTAGCGATACCTGTTGCCATTGGCATTGACTTGCCCCTGACAGCTGGAGCAGCAATAGATCCGAGTGACAAGAATGCTGGGGACTTGTACAAAGAACAGAACCCCAGCAGCCCCATTGAGATCCATGATACCTACAATAGTCCGGATCCCAAACAGGCATTTAACGATCTGGAGCAAGCCATTGAAAAAGGTATTCGGTTCTTCATCAATACACAAGCCTCCAGCCATGCAGTGCAATGCCTGGAGCTTTTTGCCTCCGACCAGGCCTTATCCATCAATGTTTCAGCGACCACTACCCGATTAAGCGACCGCGATGACTACTTCCTGCGACTCATACCCGACCTGGAGAAAGAGCAGTCATTCATAGCAAATGAAGTTGCCGGGCTGAAGGGTGGGCGCCTATTAATTCTACAAGACACTGGCAATCTAGCGTATAGCCAGCCGGCACTGCAAGTGTTTCGCCAGCAGCTGAAGAGCAGCAACAAGTGGCAGCTCCACGTGCAGCGAATACTTTTCACAGACTATCATCCGAAGCAACTTCAGGCTCTGATGCAACAGCCCTGGAATGGGCTTTACATTCTCGGCGGTGCCTATCAGCCATCAATCGGCAACATGGCGCAGCAATTTTACCAAGTTAATCCCAGGGCCCCGATCGTGTTCACCCCCTGGGCCCGCTCTCCTGCGTTGCTTGCCAACGCCGGTGAAGCCGCCAATCAGGTCGTGCAGATCAGTTCCTATCCTGATGCATCCAGAGATCCTGCCCTGAAGGTTTATCTGCAGAGCTTTCAGAGGCGCTTCGGCTATGAGCCTCATGCCATGAGTCTTGGCACGCGCCAGGCCCTGGAACTGCTGGATCAAGCCTTTGCCCAAGGTCACCGGACACCAAATGCGGTCAAGCACTATCTGCTGAGCAAGCCCGTTCACTACACCAGCCTGGGAACGATCCGCTTCAATCGCTTCGGGGACAATGTCGGGCAGTTCCATGCCTATGGCTTCACTCCAGGCAAACCGTGAAACAGCGGCGATTGCCTACCTTATGGCAGAATTATCTCCTCCAAGACATTTGTGTTCTAGGGCTGCTGTTCTTTCTCTTTGCAAGTTCTGGTATAGTCGCGCTGAGTGAACTTCGTAGGCGTTATATCAACATCTACCGCGCAGAAGCTGAAAAAGTTGAACTCACCTTAAGCGAAAAGCTACAGCAGGCCAGGGCCCAGCTGCTTTTATTCTCTCGACTGGCACAGGCACAGAGAAACCAGCAAACAGCAGCAATGCTGATCGATTTTTCTGAACTCTATGAATTAAGCCCGCAGCTGAAGCTCACAGTAGTGATCAAGAGTTTATCTCGGAGCCAAGTCTTTCCGGGATTTTCCCTGACCCAGAGCCCTGTGGCCAGCTATCTGCGACAGGAGCGCGGCGTCAATGCTTACTCACCACTTTTGAGGGGCTTTGAAGACAGCCGTGCAAGCATCTACATCATGCTGAGGGGCCCTGACGAGATCTTGTTGGGGAGGGTGAATCTGGAATCGCTGCAGAAGTTCCTGCGCCAGTTCGGCAGTACCGCGCAGACCCCTGTCTTGCTGGTGGCAAGGGATGGATCCGTGTTGCTTGCCAGTGATCCTTCCTTGCGCATTCCCGCCTTTCCAATTCGGGAAACCATGCAAGCCCAAGTGGTTAGCGAGCCACTGGTCCTTGCTGGTCAGCGCTGGATTCCAATCCTCACACCAGCCAATTCAATTGGTGCAACCATCGTAACCTTGGTGCCAATGCGTGGCCTGGCTAACGATCAGCGAGCCATCGTCATCTTGTTACTGCTCGCCGGCGGTGGCAGCGGCATCCTGGCCCTTCTCAAGTCACGGCGCATGCGCCGTGACTTTTGTCAGCCGATTGCTCAGCTCACCAACAGCATGCGTTGCCTTGAGGGAGGCACCACAAGCGGCGAATCAGATTTTCCAGCGGCCAGCTTTTCAGAGCTCAACACGATCCAGTCAGCGTTCCGCACGATGGCGCAGGCCATCAGCGAACGCGAGCAGCAGCTGCGCCACCGCGCCAGCATTGATGAGCTCACCGGCCTACTATCAAGGAGCGAACTAATGGAGCAGCTTCAACAGCTGCTGAGCAAGCCCGAACGGCGTCGCCAGGGCGAAAGCCTGGCGTTGCTGTTCTGCGATCTGGACAGCTTCAAGGAGATCAATGACAGCCTGGGCCATGCCACTGGCGACGCCGTCCTGCGCGCGGTGGCGGAGCGACTACACAGCTGTCTGCGGACCAGTGATCTGGGGGGCCGAATGGGGGGCGATGAGATGGTGGTGGTCCTGCATGCCGTGCCTGATCTGGAGTCGGCCTTGGCTGTTGCCAAGAAGATCAGGCTGGCCATCGCCCAACCCATCAAAACCCCGGCGCTCGACATCGGCATCACGGCCAGCATCGGCGCAACCCTGGCGAGGCCCGATGAAGGGATGGACGAGCTGATGGCCCGAGCTGACATCGCCATGTACGAAGCCAAGCAGGCTGGCCGCAACCGCGTCATTCCGATCCGCTGAAGCAACTTCCACTCCCAGGCCCAGGTTCATTGGAGAAGCTCATCCACCACACCCTGCTTTGCACCTGGAGCCCACCACTCCGAAAGTTCCTGAACAGGCAGCTGTTCGTCCGCCGGTACGCGCAATTGAACACTGAGGTGAAGCGCCTCCATCAGGAGCTGGACTGGAGCCCGCGGCCTTACGTTCTACGTTCAGCACCCCTCAGGTGAAACTGGTGACGGAACTGATGCCGTGATGGCTCGCCCCAGCAACTCGCTGGCCAGGGAGCGGCGCAGTACCAGCGCGGGCATGGGCTGCGGTATGAACAACATCCGGCTGACGCCAGCGACAGCGCGTCGCGGCGCCCCTGGCTGGTCATGCTGATCGTGGCCCCCGCTGCCGATCCGTGCGTCTCGCTGCGTCCCAGCCGATCTGGTCGCTGCCCCTGGAGGAGGTCCGTCAGGCCCTGCAGACCTCAGCGCAGGGCCTGAAGAGCGAAGAGGCCGAACGACGCCTGGCGCAGTTCGGCCCCAACCGCCTCCCGCCCGCCAAGCGCCGCCCCCTGGCCCTGCGCTTCCTGGACCAGATGGTCCACTTCATGGCCCTGCTGCTGTGGATCGCCGGAGGCCTGGCCTTCGCCGCCGGCACTCCCCAGCTGGGCTGGGCCATCTGGGCGGTGGTGCTGATCAATGGCGTCTTCTCCTTCTGGCAGGAATTCCAGGCCGAGCGCACCCTGGCCGCCCTCACCCGCGCCCTGCCCAGCCAGGTGCAGGTGTGGCGCGACGGGCAGCTGGGCTTTCTGCCGGCGGAGGAGCTGGTGGCGGGCGATCGGGTTCGGCTCGAGGAGGGGGATCGGGTCCCGGCCGACTGTCGGGTGAGCATCGCCCACGCGCTCTATCTCGACCTCTCCGTGCTCACCGGCGAGTCCCTGCCGGTGGCGCGCCGGAGTGATGCCCTTGAAGGCGCCCAACAGCACGCGAAGGTCAGCACCAGTGAGCGGGCCAACCTGGTGATGGCCGGCAGCACGGTGGCCTCAGGGCGGGGGGAGGCGTTCGTCTACGCCACCGGCGCCGAGACGGAATTCGGACAGGTGGCGAGGCTGGCGGCCGGCACCACCCGCGGCGCCAGCACGCTGGAGATGCAGGTCAGCCGGATCGTGCAGACGATCTGCACCATCGCCGTGACCATGGGCGTGGTCGCCTTCGGCCTCAGCGTCCTGCTGGTCGGGATGGCCCCGCTGGAGAGCGTGGTCTTCGCCACCGGGATCATCGTGGCCAACGTCCCGGAAGGGCTGCTGCCCACCGTGACCCTGGCCCTGGCCATGGCGGTGCAGCGCATGGCGAGCCGCAAGGCCCTGGTCCGCCGCCTGTCGGCGGTGGAAGCCCTGGGCTCGGTGAGTGTGATCTGCTCCGACAAGACGGGCACGCTCACCGGCAACCGGATGGCGGTGGAGAGCACCTGGCTCCCTTTACCCGAAGAGGGCCTGGAGCGGCTGCTGTTGCGCGCCGCCTCCCTGTGCTCCAACGCCCGTCTCGAGGCGGCGGTGGCCGGCTCTGGTGGAGCCACCGAACCGAGGCTGGGAGTGGGGGATCCCACCGAAACGGCGATGCTGGTGGCCGCCGCTGCGGCAGGGCTGGTGCCGGAGGCGTTGCCAGGCCGGCATCCACGGCTTCGGGAGATCCCCTTCGATTCCCTCCGCCGCCGCATGACCGTGCTGGTGGACTGGAGCGACCATGCCGACGATCTACCGATCGTCACGGGGGGCACCCTTGTGATCACCAAGGGGGCCCCCCTGGAGATTCTGGCGCACTGCACCAGCTGGCTGTCCTCCGGTGGCGTCGCTCCCTTGCCCGGCGAGCTGCGCCAGCAGGTGGTGGCCGCCAACGATGGGCTGGCCGCCAGAGGCTTCCGCGTCATCGCCGTGGCGCTGCGCCGCGGCGATGACCAGTCGACGACCGTTCCAAGTGAAGACCTGGAACGCGGCCAGATGTTCCTCGGCCTCCTGGGTCTGTACGACCCACCACGGCCGGAGGTGCCGGACGCGATCAGGCAGTGCCGCGAAGCCGGCATCAAGGTGACGATGGTCACCGGCGACTACGGCCTCACGGCCCAGGCGATCGCCCAGCAGATCGGTCTGCTCGATCCCCCCCGATCGCCGGACCGGTCGACGGCGCAGCAGCAGGCCAGCGCCGACCCGGTGCGGGTGATCGAGGGCTCCACCCTGGCCCAGATCAGCGACGTGCAGCTGCGCCAATTGCTCAAGTACCGCCGCCGGCTGGTGTTCGCCCGCATGGCGCCGGAGCAGAAGCTGCGCCTGGTGCAGGCTTACCGCGCCCTCGGCGACGTGGTGGCCGTCACCGGCGACGGCGTCAACGATGCGCCGGCCCTGCGCGCCGCGGATGTCGGGCTGGCGATGGGGATCAGCGGCACGGATGTGGCCCGTGAGGCCGCCGACATCGTGCTGCTCGACGACAACTTCGCCACCATCGTGCAGGCCGTCCGCTACGGCCGCTCGGTGGTGACCAACATCGGCCGCTTCATCACCTACGTGCTGGCCTCGAACGTGCCGGAGGTGCTGCCCTTCCTGGCGATGGTGATCGCCGGGATTCCCGCCGCCCTCACGGTGCTGCAGATCCTGGCCGTCGACCTGGGCACCGACCTGCTGCCGGCCCTGGGCCTGGGGGCCGACCCACCCGAGCCGGGGGTGATGCGCCTGCCCCCGCGCCCCAAGGGCCTGCCGCTGCTCAACCGGGCCGTGATGGTGCGCGCCTATCTGGTGCTGGGGGTGGTGGAAGGGCTCGTGGCCATGGCGGGGTACCTGCTGGCCTGGCGGGCCAACGGCGTGGGCTGGAGCCAGCTGCGCGTCCTGGCCCCCCAGCTGCTGCACCACACGGCTGACGCCGGCGTGGTGGCGATCCAGCAGCAGGCCACCACCGTCACCTTCTGCCTGATCGTGGCCGGCCAGATGGGCACCCTGCTGGCCTGCCGTAGTGACCGCCGCCCGGCCTGGGCCCTGTTGGGTCTTCCCAATCCTTTGCTGTGGCTGGGTTGGATCAGTGAACCGCTGCTGGCCAGTGCCCTGGTGCTGCTGGCTCCGGTGGCGGCCGTCTTCGGCATGGCCCCCTTTCCCCTGACCTGGCTGGGTCCGATGGCCCTGGCTCCGGTGCTGGTGATCCTCGTCGATGCCCTGGACAAGCGCTGGCGAACGAATCGTTGAGGACAGTGAAGATATCCAAAGAACGGCCAAGGCAATCCAGGCCGAACGGGGAGCTTCAATAAAATTGAGTTGACAGAAGAAGCCCAGGACTGTCTACCGCCTACCTCTCATCATGGTCTCCTTAGGATCACTTCAGAGGCAGCAATCAGCACAACTTTATCCACACCAAACTGTCTACGGCAAAGGTGGGGATTCATCACTGTGGAACCCACGACAGATCCACGCAGGCTCTTTCACGATTCAGGAGCAACCACCATGGCCATCATTCCTTCGGAAACCCTCAAGGACGTCGAAGAACTCTTCGACCGCTACACCCGCACCCTGCCCTGGCCCTGGCCTTCGGCTCGCAGCAGCAGCACCGTCACGATGGCCGACTGGAATCCCCGGGTCGACATCGTCGAAACCGACGGTGCCTACGAGATCCAGGCCGACATTCCCGGGGTCCGCAAGGAGGACCTCAAGGTGACCCTCGACCACGGGGTGCTCACCGTGCAGGGGGAGAGGCAGCTGGAGAAGAAGCAGGACAGCGCCCGCATGCACCGCGTGGAGCGCTTCTACGGCCAGTTCTCCCGCAGTTTCACCCTGCCGGAGGACGCCGACACCGCTGGCCTCCAGGCCGCAGCCAGGGAAGGACAGCTGACGGTGACGGTGCCCCGCAAGGGGCCCGCCCCCAGCGCCGAGCCGACCCAGGTGCCGATCCAGTGACGTCCTGCTTCAGCAGATCCTCGGCAGCAGTTCTCCGCTGAGGGGAATCAGCACCCGCTCGCTGCCGAAGGGGGTGCGTAGCAGCACCCGGCCCCGGGGGGGGCCAGCGGCCACGTGGCCGATCCAGGCTCCCCCTGCGGGTCCCAGCACCGCCAGGGCCCGCTCCCGATCGGCCGCGGGCACCACCGCCAGGAAGCGGCCCTCGTTGGCCAGGTGCAGCGGATCGAAGCCCAGCAGCTCACAGGTGCGCCGCACGGGCTCCGCCACCGGCAGGCAGTCTTCCTCGATCTGCAGCTCCAGGGCGTTGGGGGACGCCAGTTCCTGCAGGGCGCTGGCCAGGCCGCCCCGGGTGAGATCGCGCAGGCAGTGGAGCCGCACCCCTGCCGCCAGCAACGCCTCCACCGCGGGCCACAGGGGCATGCAGTCACTGGCCATGGGGGGCTGCAGATCCAGGCCGTGGCGGGCGGCCAGGATCGCCACCCCGTGGCGGCCCAGGTCGCCGCTTACCAGCAGCTGGTCGCCGGGGACGATCGCCAGCGGATCGATCGGGTCGTCCACCTGCAGCAGGCCGATGCCGCTGGTGTTGAGGAAGGCCCCATCCCCCTTGCCCCGCTCCACCACCTTGGTGTCGCCGGTGACGATGCTCACGCCGCAGTCCCGGGCCGCCTCCAGCAGCGACGAGACGATCCGGCGCAGCAGGGCGATCTCCAGCCCCTCCTCCAGGATCAGGCCCAGGCTCAGCACCAGAGGCCGGGCGCCGGCCATGGCCAGGTCGTTGGCGGTGCCCGTCACCGCCAGGCGGCCGATGTCGCCCCCTTCAAATTCCAGGGGGTGCACCACGTAGCTGTCAGTGGTGAAGGCCAGGCGCCCGTGGGGCAGGGACAGGCGGGCGGCATCGTGCAGCACCTGGTCGGGATCGGCATAGAGGCGGCGCAGCTCGGCGTCGATCAGCTGCTGCATCAAGGTGCCGCCGCCGCCGTGGGCCAGCTGGATGCGGGGGGTGGCGGGCGGGGCCGGCTCAGCCACGGCGGCCGTAGCGGTGGTAGGCGGCGCAGGCCCCCTCCGAGGACACCATCGGCGCCCCCAGCGGATGCTCCGGGGTGCAGGTGCTCCCGAAGGCCGGACAGTCCATGGGCCGGGCGCGCCCCTGCAGGATGGCGCCACTGATGCAGACGCCCGCCGGCTCCGGAGCCTCTGCCGGCCCCGGCAGATCGCTGAAGCGGGCCCCGGCCTCCAGGCTCCGAAACGGCGCCCTCAGCCCCAGACCACCGCCCGGAATGGTGCCGAAACCCCGCCAGGGCCGGTCCACCGGCTCGAACACGGACTCCAGCAGGCCCCGGGCGGCCGGATTGCCCTGCTGGCGCACCACCCGGCCGTAGGCATTCGCCACCCGGGCCTCGCCCCGCTCCAGCTGCCGCACGCACGCCACCAGGCCCCGCATCAGATCCAGGGGCTCGAAGCCGCTCACCACCACCGGCACCCGGTGCCGATCCACCAGCTGCTCCAGCTCCGTGGTGCCCATCACGGCGCAGACGTGCCCCGCCGCCAGGAACCCCTGCACCTGGTTGCCCTCGGCCGTCAGGATCGCCGCCATGGCGGGAGGGACCCGCACATGGGCCGCCAGCAGGGAGAGATTGGCCGCCCCGGCGGCCATCGCCTGGCGCACCAGCAGGGCCGTGGCCGGGGCCGTGGTCTCGAAACCGACCGCCAGGAACACCACCTGGCGATCCGGATGGCGCCGGGCCAGGGCCAGGGCCTCCAACGGGGAGGTGAGCAGGCGCACGTCGCCCCCCTCGGCCCGCACCCCCAGCAGATCCCCACCCGTCTCGCCGCCAGCTGCGCCGCCCGGCACCCGCAGCATGTCGCCGTAGGAGCAGAGGATCACCTCCGGCCGGCGGGCCAGGGCCCGGGCCGCATCGATGGTGGCGGCGGGCGTGACGCAGACCGGGCAGCCGGGGCCGTGGATCAGCCGCAGCCCGGGAGGCAGCAGCTGGTCGAGCCCCCAGCGCACGATGGCGTGGGTCTGGCCGCCGCACACCTCCATCAGGGTCCAGGGCCGGCTGGTGATCGCGGCCAGCTCGGCCGCCAGCTCCCGCACGGCGGCCACCGCCGCCGTCAGCACCGCTGGAGCGCTCACCAGGGACCGGGCGCCGCCGCGGCCTCGGCGGGCAGGAAGGTCTGGACGGCACGCATGTACTGGGAGCGCTCGTACTCGCTCGGATCGGGGCAGCGCTGCTGGCTCATGCAGCCGATCAGCTCCCGGGCGGTGGCGTGCTCGTGCTCCAGCAGCCACTGGCCCAGCTCCTCCTCCAGCCCAGCGAGGCGGCCGGGGCCATGGCGCAGCAGGGCGGCCACCACCTGGGTGATGGCGGCGCCGGCCATCAGCAAGCGCACCACGTCGGTGCCGCGGTGCACGCCGCCGGTGGCCGCCAGGTCCAGCGGGTGGCGGCCGTGCAGCAGGGCGATCCAGCGCAGCGGCAGCCGCAGGTCATGGGGGGTGGACAGCAGCAGGTTGGGCCGCACCTCCAGTTCCTCGATGTCGATGTCGGGCTGGTAAAAGCGGTTGAACAGCACCAGGCCATCGGCCCCGCCGGCGGCCAGCCGCTTGGCCATGGAGCCGAAGTTGGTGAAGAAGGGGCTGAGCTTCACCGCCAGCGGCAGCGTCACCTCGGCGCGCACCTCGGCGACGATCTCCAGCACCTGGTTCTCGATCGCCGCACTGGAGAGGTCCGGATCGGTGGGAACGGAATAGATGTTCAGCTCCAGGGCACTGGCGCCGGCGTCCTCCATCCGCCGCGCCACCTGCACCCACTGGCCGGGGTGGGCGCCATTGAGGCTGGCGATCACGGGCACCGACAGACGGGAGCGGGCCTGCTCAAGGTGGCGCAGGTAGAGGTCGTGGCCGACGTGGAAGATCGAGGGCTCGGGGAAGTAGCTGAGCGCCTCGCCGTAGCTGTCGGCCCCCTGCAGGCTCACCCGGTGCAGCTCCAGCTGGTCACGCTCGATCTGTTCCTCGAACAGGGAATGCAGCACCACGGCGGCGGCGCCGGCCTCCTCGAGGCGCAGCAGCTGATCGATGTCTTCACTGAGGGGCGCCGCAGCCCCCACCACCAGCGGGCTGCGCAGCTCCAGGCCCAGGTAGGTGACGGAAAGATCGGGACGGTTCATGCCGGTGCCTCTGTCTGGGACGTCGTCTGGGGAGTTGTCTCGGTACCCGTCGGGGTGCCGGCGAGGGCGCTGTAAAGGGCCCAGCGCCGGGCCACCTCCAGCTCCGCCTGGCGCGCCAGAGCCCGGGCCCGCTCCGGCTGGCTGAAGGAGAGCATGCGGAAGCGGTTCTCCGTGGCCATCGCCTCGGCCAGGGGGCGCTTCTGGCCCCGGCTGTCGATCTGCAGTGGGTGCTCGCCCCGTTCGGTGCGGCGCGGGTCGTAGCGGTAGAGCAGCCAGCGGCCGGAGTCCACCGCCGCCTTCTGCTGCTCCATGCCCCGGGCCATGTCGATGCCGTGGGCGATGCAGTGGGAATAGGCCAGGATCAACGACGGGCCCGGGTAGCTTTCCGCCTCCAGGAACGCCCGCACCGTGTGTTCGTCGCGGGCCCCCATGGCCACGCTGGCCACATAGACGCTGCCGTAGCTCATCATCATCAGCCCGAGATCCTTCTTGGGAGCGGTCTTGCCGCCGGCGGCGTACTTGGCCACCGCCGCCCGGGGCGTGGCCTTCGACATCTGGCCGCCGGTGTTGGAGTACACCTCGGTGTCGAGCACCAGGGCATTGACATCCCGGCCGCTGGCCAGCACGTGGTCGAGGCCGCCGAAGCCGATGTCGTAGGCCCAGCCGTCGCCGCCCACCAGCCAGACGCTCTTCTTGACCAGGGCATCGGCCAGATCCAGCAGGCGGGCCGCCTCGGGCGCCTCCCGGACCGCAGCCTGCAGCAGCCGCTTGAGCTCCTCCACCCGCTGCCGCTGGGCGACGATGCCGGCCTCATCGTGCTGGTCGCCGTCGCGGATCGCCGCCACCAGGGCCCCGGGAAGCAGGGGGTCGGTCCGCTCCGGCGCCGGCCCCAGCCGCTCCAGCAGTTCGAGGGCCATCTGGCGCTGCTGGTCGATGGCCACGCGCATGCCCAGGCCAAACTCAGCGTTGTCCTCGAACAGGGAGTTGCTCCAGGCCGGGCCACGCCCCTCGGCGTTGGTGCTCCAGGGGGTGGTGGGCAGGTTGCCGCCATAAATCGAGGAGCAGCCCGTGGCGTTGGCCACCAGCATGCGGTCGCCGAACAGCTGGCTGGCCAGCTTGAGGTAGGGCGTTTCGCCGCAGCCGCCGCAGGCGCCGGAGAACTCGAACAGGGGCTGCTGCAGCTGCTGCTGGCCGATCTTGTGCAGGTTGAGATCACCCCGGGCCATCTCGGGCAACGCCAGGAAGTAGTCCCAGTGACCCCGGGCCTGGTCCCGCAGGGGGCGCTGGGGCGCCATGTTGATCGCCTTGCGCTTCGGTTCGGTGCGGTCGCGGGCCGGGCAGACCTCCACGCACAGGGCACAGCCGGTGCAGTCCTCGACGGCCACCTGGATCGTGAAGCTGCGGCCCTTGAAGTCGGGATCCCGGGCCGGGGCCTGGCGGAATCCCTCCGGTGCGCCCACCAGGGCCTCCGGCGCCACCGCCTTGGCCCGGATCACCGCGTGCGGACACACCATGACGCACTTGCCGCACTGCACGCACAGGTCGCTCTCCCACACCGGCACCGTCTCGGCGATGTTGCGCTTCTCCCACTGGGCCGTGCCGGTGGGCCAGGTGCCGTCGCAGGGCAGGGCGCTGACCGGCAGGCCATCACCGCGCCGCTCCAGCAAGGGGGCGATCACCTCGCGCACAAACACGGGGGCGCCGGCGAGCCGGTCGACCTGCGGGGCCGCAGCCGGGAGGTCGTCTTCCGCCGGCAGCTGGCTCCAATCCAAGGGCTGGAGGTTGTCGAGGGTGGCGTCGAGGGCGCGCAGGTTCATGGCCACCACCGCCTCCCCCTTGCGGCCGTAGGTCTTGCGCAGGGAAACGCGGATCTGCTCGATCGCCTCCTGGCGCGGCAGCACGCCGCTGACGGCGAAGAAGCAGGCCTGCATCACCGTGTTGATGTGCTGGCCCATGCCGGCCTCCCGCGCCACCCGGTAGGCGTTAATCAGCCACACCGACAGGCCCCGCTCACGGATGCCGCAGCGCAGCGCCGCCGGCAGGCGCCGCCAGCTCTCCTCGATCGGGAAGGGGCTGTTGAGCAGCAGCACCCCACCGGCATCCAGGCCGGCCAGCAGGTCGAAGCGCTCGACGAAATCCCATTGGTGACAGGCCACCAGGGTGGGGCGCTCGATCAGGTAGGGGGCGCGGATCGGCCGGGGGCCGAAGCGCAGGTGCGACACCGTGACCGAGCCGGATTTCTTGGAGTCGTAGACGAAGTAGGCCTGGGCAAACAGGTCGGTCTGCTCGCCGATGATCTTGATCGTGGCCTTGTTGCCCCCCACGGTGCCGTCCGAGCCCAGGCCGTAGAACACGGCCCGCACTTCGTCGGCCCCGTCGACGTGGAAGTCCGCCGCGACGGGCAGCGAGCGGTGGGTGACGTCGTCGTCGATGCCGACCGTGAAGTGGTTGCGGGGCTGCGGCAGCAAGAGGTTGTCAAACACCGCCTTGACCATGGCCGGGGTGAACTCCTTGGAGGAAAGGCCGTAGCGGCCGCCCACCACCCGGGGCAGGGGGCGATCGCCGTGGCAGGCCTGCCACTCCTCACTGAGGGCGGCCACCGCATCCAGGTAGAGGGGCTCGCCGCCGGCCCCGGGCTCCTTGCAGCGGTCGAGCACCGCCAGTCCCCGCAGCGTGGGCGGCAGGGCGGCAGCGAACAGGCTCGCCACAAACGGCCGGAACAGGCGCACCTTGAGCACTCCCACCCGTTCGCCTGTGGCGATCAGGGCCGCCGCCGTCTCCTCGGCGGTTTCGCAGCCGGAACCCATCAGCACCACCACCCGCTCGGCATCGGCGGCGCCCACGTACTCGTAGGGCCCGTAATGGCGGCCGGTGAGGCCGGCGAACTGCTCCATCGCCTCCACCAGGTGCCCGGGGAGGGCGTCGTAGAAGCGGTTCACCGACTCCCGCGCCTGGAAGTACACATCAGGGTTCTGGGCCGTGCCCCGCAGCACCGGATGGTCGGGGGAGAGGGCCCGGTGGCGGTGATCCGCCACCGCCTGCATCGGCATCAGGGCGTGGAGCACCGCGTCGTCGATGGGCTCGATCTTCTGGATCTCGTGGGAGGTGCGGAAGCCGTCGAACATGTGCAGCACCGGCAGCCGCCCCAGCAGGCTGGCCCGGGTGGCGATGGCAGCGAAATCACCCGCCTCCTGCACCGAGGCCGAGCAGAGGATCACGCAGCCCGTGCCGCGGCAGGCCATCACATCGCTGTGGTCGCCGAAGATCGAGAGCCCCTGGGCCGCCAGGGAGCGGGCCGCCACATGCAGCACGGCGGGAGTGAGCTCGCCGGCCAGCTTGTAGAGGTTGGGCACCATCAGCAGCAGCCCCTGGGAGGCCGTGAAGGTGGTGGTCAGCACCCCCGCCTGCAGGGCGCCATGCACGGTGCCGGCGGCGCCGGCCTCGCTCTGCAACTCCACCACCGCCGGGACCGTGCCCCAGAGGTTGGGACGGCCCTCGGTGCACCAGGCATCGGCCCACTCCCCCATCGGCGAGGCGGGGGTGATCGGGTAGATGGCGATGGCCTCGTTGAGGCGGTAGGCCACCAGGGCCACCGCCTCATTGCCGTCAACGGTGATGGTCATGGGGGATCGTCGTCGACAAGGCTGAGGGCCAGGCCCACGTGCACCAGCACCCGATCGCCCACGGCCGCCTCGGGCAGGCAGGCCAGGCTCACCTGCTGACGTACCCCACCGAAATCCACCTCGGCCACGCGCCAGAGGTCGTCATCGGCTGCGACATCAGTGGCGGCGGCATCGGCCCCGCTGGGCTCAGGCGCTCCCTGCGGCGGCTGGATCCGGATCGAGAGGATGCGCGCGGGCACGGCCAGGCACATACGCAGGTTTCGGCTCGTGGACACTCCTTCCGGTTGTAGGCGCGCCAGCCGGATCTGACCACGGACCGCCCACCGCCCAGATCTGTCCCAGGGCCAGCCCGCCGTCGTTGCAGGGCAGCGCCTCCGGCCAGAACGGCCGCAACCCCCTGGCCCGCAGCGCCGCGATCGCGGCCTCCAGTAACAGTCGGTTCTGGAAGCAGCCCCCAGCCAGGGCCACCGGCACGCCGCCGCTGCTGGCGATGGCGGGGAGGGGCCTGGAGGCAGCAGCGAGGGCGGCCGTCTCGGCCAGGGCCGACGCCAGGGCGTGGTGGAAGCGGGCGGCACACAGCGCCGGCGGCGTGCCGGCGGCGATCGCCGCCAGCAGGGCCTCCAGCAACGGTTCCCAGTCGAGCCAGCCCAGACTTGGCCCGCCGGCGGAGGTGCCCCCCGTGACGGCCCCGGGCGGCACCAGGGGGAGCGGCCAGCTCGCCCGCTCACCGGAAGCAGACGCGGCGACCCCCTGCAGCCGCAGCCCCCCCTCGCCCTCATAGCTCTGCACCTGCAGCAGGCCCAGCAGGGAGGCGACCGCGTCGAACAGCCGGCCGACGCTGGTGCTCAGGGGGCTGTTGCAGCCGCTGGCGATGGCCTGCAGCAGCAGGTGGCGCTCGCCGGCCGCGAAGGCGGCCAGGCTGTGGCGGGCTCCGGGGTGCTCCAGGGCCCAGGATCCGGCGGCGGCCAGCAGCCCCAGGGACGCCCGGCGGGGTTCCGCCATGGCCCGCTCACCGCCCGGCAACGGGAAGGGCCTCAGGGCCACCAGTCGCTCGCAGGGGGAGGCGCCGGCCCCACCCAGCAGCAGCAGCTCCCCGCCCCACAGCTGGGGACCGCCATCGGCAGCAGGGGCTGGGGCGTAGCCGAGCCCATCCCAGGTGACGGCCAGCAACGGCGACGGCAGCCCGTGCTCGGCCAGCACCGCCAGGCCATGGGCCCGATGGTGCTGCACCGTCTGCCGCGGCCACCGCTGGTCGGCGGCGAGCTGGTGGCTGAGGTAGCCGGGGTGGGCATCGCAGGCGATGGCCGTCACCTGGTTCCCCCAACGCTGCTCGATCGCCGCCAGACCCTCGGCCAGGCGGGAGAGCAAGCGCCCCTCGGCCAGGTCGCCCAGGTGGGGGGCCAGCCACAGCCGCCCGTTCAGCGCTAACGCCGGCGCACTCTTGAGATCGCCGCCAAGGGCCACCACTCCCTGCGGCATCCCCCCTGGTGGAGCCCCTGCCCCTGGCGGCGGCTCCACCAGGGGCAGGGGCTCTGGGGCATAGCCGCGGGCCCGGCGCAGCAGGGCTGGCCGGCCATCGATCAGCTGCAGCACCGAATCATCCAGGGGCCGGGCGATGCCGCGGTCGTGCACCAGAAAAACATCGGCGATCGGCTCGTCAGCCCCACCCCCCAGCCGCTCCAGCGCCTCGGCGGGATCGGTGCAGAGCGGCTCGCCGCTGGGGTTGCCGCTGGTCGCCACCAGGGGCCGGCCGAAGGCGCCCGCCAGCAGGTGGTGCAACGGCGACGCCGGCAGCATCGCCCCCAGGCACGGACTGCCCGGGGCCACCCCCGGCAGGGCTTCCGGAGCCCCCAGGCGGCGGCGCAGCAGCACGATCGGGGCGGCGGGATCCGCCAGGGCCCGCCGCTCCCTGGCGTCCAGGTGGCAATCGGGGGCCAGGACGCCGGCCTCGGCCACCAGCAGGGCGAAGGGCTTGGCGGGCCGTCGCTTGCGCCGCCGCAGCCGCGCCACCGCCGCCGCATGGGTGCCATCCACCAGCAGCTGGAAGCCGCCCACCCCCTGCAGGGCCAGGATCTCCCCGGCAGCAAGACGGTCGCAGCAGGCCCGGATCAGGGCAGCGGTGCCGCCGTCAGCACCGGGACCCGCCAGGGGCCTGCCGGCGCCATCCAACAGGGCCAGCCGCGGCCCGCACACCGGGCAGGCGATCGTCTCGGCATGGAAGCGTCGATCGGCTGGATCTTCGTACTCCCTGAGGCAGGCCGGGCAGGGCGGGAACGGGGCCAGGGTGGTGTGGGCCCGGGTCCAGGGCTCGGCGGTGGCGATGCTGAAACGGGGGCCGCAGTCGCAACAGCTGATGAAGGGGTAGCCGCAGCGGCGATCGGCGGGATCGGCCAGCTCGGCCAGGCAGGCGCGGCAGGGGGCCCGATCGGCCACCAGGGCCGTAGCCACCAGGTCGATGCCGAGGGGCTGCGCCGCGCCGGCCAGGATCCTGACCCCCGCCGGCGGCGCCCCGCCCGTTCCCCCGGGCGCCGGCAGCCAGAGCGGATCCAACCGCTCCAGCCGGGCCCCGGGGGGCAACTGCAGCGGCAGGCGCCGCAGGAACGTCTCCAGGCCGGCGCGTTCCCCCTCCAGCTGCAGCCGCACCACACCGGGACCGTTTTCCACCTCACCGGAAAGACCCAGGTCGTGGGCCAGCCGGTGCACCAGGGGCCGGAAACCCACCCCCTGGACCACCCCGCGGCACTCCAGCTGCAACCGTCCCCGTCCGGCCAGGGGCGACCTGCTCACCCGGCGACGGGCACCCGCTCCAGGCCGAGGGCCGCCAGCAGCGTGGCGATGCCCGCCCCGGTGCGGGCGGAGACCTCCACAATCCGGGCCTTTGGGGCCACAAGGGCCACGTGGCGGCGGGCCTGGGGAGCATCGAAGCCGCAGGCCTCGGCCAGATCGCTCTTGCTGATCACCACCACGTCGGCGGAGTGGAAGGTGGCCGGATACTTCAGGGGCTTGTCCTCCCCTTCGGTGACCGACAGCAGCACCACCCGCTGGCTTTCGCCCAGATCGAAAGCGGCCGGGCAGACCAGGTTGCCGACGTTCTCGATCACCAGCAGCTCCAGGCCGGCCAGGGGATGGCCGAGGTGGTCGAGCTCATGCAGGGCCCGGTGCACCATGGCCGCCTCCAGGTGGCAGGCCTGGCCGGTGGTGATCTGCAGGGCCGGCACCCCGGCGGCCCGCAGGCGTCGTGCGTCGTTGTCGGTGGCCAGATCCCCCACGATCACCGCCATCGGATGGCGCACCGCCGCCGAAGACGGTGCCAGCTCCCGGGCCAGCCGCTCCAGCAGGGCGGTCTTGCCGGAGCCGGGGGAGGAGAGCAGGTTGATCACCCGGACGCCGGCGGCGGCGAAATGCTCCCGGTTGGCAGCCGCCTGGGCGTCGTTGTGCAGCAGCAGGCGCTGGCCCAGCTCCAGGTGCCGCGGAGATTCGTTGGCAGCGGGCACCGGTTGGCCGCAATTGCAGTCGACACACATCGCAGGATCGACCCCCAGACAGGAGAGCGGCACGGAAAAGCCCCGCCGGGGCCCGGCTTTACCCGAAGGTTAGGCACGGAGCTCAGGCGAGGCCCGGATGGCCCCGGTGGCTATCCGAAGGTCACCAGAGGCCGCGGATCGGCGCGGGGGCCGGTTCGGGCTGGAAGATCGGCGCAGGAGCCGGTGCGGGCTGCATCACGGGCTCCGGCGCGGGAGCGGGGGCAACCGCCACCGGGCGGGCCCCGAAGCGGTAGCGGAAGCCGATCTTGCCGCCCCAGCTATTGAAAGCGTCGAACGTGACGTTATTTGAGGTGTACCCGCTGGCACCTTGATAAACGCCCTCCAAGTAGATATCGGAGTTGTAGCTCATGGCATAGCTGACGCCCACTTTGCCCTGCCAGCCAAACAGCCCCTTGTTAACACCGTTGCTGTTGAAATAGCCGAAAGAGAGACCGGGAGTGCTGATGTTGGTATAACCGATGCCACCACCGATGTAGGGCGTCCAACGACTGTTGTTCTCAAAGTCGTAGTAGACACTGGCCAGCAGATCATTCTTGTTGACTCTGCCGGAAACGTTGTTGGTGAAAGGAACGAGGCCGAAGGCACCGAAGCCGATGGGGCTGGCGGCGCCGACAGCGTTGAGACTGGCACTGCTGTAGCCATAGGTGAGCTCAGCGCGAAGAGCACCGAAGTCGTAGCCAACACCGACGTCTCCGGAGAAACCACCGCCCAGATCCAACTTGGTGGAATTGTTGTTTTGGAAGTTGAAGAGCAGCGGGGTGAAGAAGGGTGACACCAAGTTATTGGTGCTGTTGACCGTCTGGTCGCTGGGGGTCTGGGCGCCTACACCGATGGTGAGATACCACCCCTTGGCGGAATACACCTCCTTCACCTCTGGCTGGGGAAAGCTTTGGGCCACGAGGCTGGCGTCCTGAGGGGCGGCCTGCGGAGCCAGTTGATCGGCGGGGTCTGCGATGGCCCGCTGAGCGTCCAGCGCCTGGACCGGATCGGCAACAGGCTCAGACCGTTCGCCGAGGGAGTTGACCTCCGCCATCGCGGCACCGCCGAAAAGAAGACCACCCGTGGCGGCGATTCCAACCCCACGGAGAAAAGTGCGCTTGAAAGTCTTTGCGAAGTTAGTCATGGGGTTGCATTCCTCTCACTTGTCAAGAAATAAGCCCACAGCGCGGACTCATTGGCAGTTCATGGACACCGAAAAGCCTGGCACAGGGTGATGCTAAACCTAAAAACTTGCACAAAGTTACGTTCCGCACCAGAGGCTTGCTTCACAGTATTTTTTAAACTTATGGCGGTACTGACGTTGGCAAGATGGGAGTCGGCACCCCGGCTCAGTCGAGCTCCAGGGAGGCCAGCTGAAGCTCCTTGCCCCGCAGCAGCTCCCGGCTGATGCGGCCGCAGCGCGGGCAATCGCAGCAGCCATCGCGCGCCGGAAACGGCTGCCCGCAGGCGGCACAGAAACATTCAGCCGACACCACCTCGATCACCAGCCGGGAGTCGGCGGCGATCGTGTCCGCCATCACCACTGTGTGGGCCAGGCGCAGGGCCTCGATCTCCACCCCCGCCAGGCTGCCCACCCGCAGCGTGATGGCGCTGATGCGGCGGGCCCCATGCAGAGCGGCCTGCTCCAGGGCCTGCTGCCGCACCGCGTCCATCAGGCTGAGTTCATGCAAGGTGTGGCACCGACCCCTGCAGCCAGCCCCGCAGCAATTGGCGCGCCTGCGGCAACTGGCGCCGCAGCTGCGGCGAGAAGCGATCGCCCCAGGAGAAGTCGAAGGCCGGCACCAGCAGCTCGTGGGCCGGCACGCGGCGGCCGAACAGCTGCTCGGCCAGGGCCAGCAACCGGGCGGGCGCCACCCGGTGTGTGTCCCGCTCCCAGCCGCCTGAGGCCACCAGGGGCCGCAGCAGGCAGGGGCTCCGGGGCGGCCCCAGCCAGGCATCGACGATCAGCAGCCGGTCGGCGGCCGCCACCGCCTCGGCCAGTTCGGGGGTGAGCTGGTGGCGCTGCAGGCCCAGACCCTCCACCAGGTGCCAGCCCACCCCGTCATCGCCCCGCAGGGGGTTGCCGATGCCGATCAGCAGGGCGCCTCCGGTGCCGAGACCGGCGCCGGTCATCCGCGCAGGCGCTCGGCCAGCACCGTGCCATCGGCGGCCAGCAGCTGCAGGCGCAGCGGCATCTGGCCGGCGGCATGGGTGGAGCAGGAGAGGCAGGGGTCGAAGCAGCGGATGCCCGCCTCCACCCGGTTGAGCATCGCCTCGGGGATCTCGGCGCCGGCGGGCACCGGATCGGGGATGTACTCCTGGGCGATCTGGTGCACGGTGCGGTTCATGGCCAGGTTGTTCTGGCCGGTGGCGATGATCAGGTTGACGCTGGTGAGCAGGCCGTCGTCATCCACCTTGTAGTGGTGGAAGAGGGTGCCCCGGGGCGCCTCGCTCACGCCCACCGCCTCGTTGCGGTTGAGGGAGGCCCGCAGGCGGATGCGGCCGTGCATCAGCTCGGGGTCGGCCACCAGGATCTCGATCGCCTCCAGGCAGGCCACGATCTCCACCAGCCGCGCGTGGTGATAGGCGAAGCTCGAGGTGGCGGGCTGGCCGCTGCGCTGGCGCAGCTCCGCCAGCTCCCGGTCGGCCCAGGGGGTGCCGACGCTGTCGCAGACGTTGAGCCGGGCCAGGGGGCCTACCCGGTAGAGGCCGTCGGGGTAACCGAGGGGCTTGTAGTAAGGGAACTTGAGGTAGCTCCAGGGTTCGACCGCCTCGCCGAGGAAATCGGCGTAATCGTCCTCGCTGAGCTGGTCGGCGACGATCGCCCCGTTCGCATCGCGGAAGCGAATGCCGCCGTCGATGTGCTCCCAGAGCCCCTGCGGTGTCACCAGGCCCATGAACAGGCTGGGAAAGTCGCCGAAGACCCGCTGCTCCCTCTGCAGGGGGCCATCGAGCAGCTTTTTATAGAGCTCCAGCGCCAGGGTCACGGTGGCGCGGGCTTCCGGCAGGCGCTCCAGGATCCAGTCCTTCGCCTCCTGGCTCAGGGGGGTGCGCACACCGCCGGGCACCGCCCAGGCGGAGTGGATCTTGCGGCCGCCCAGCAGCTCCAGGATCTGCTGGCCGAACTGGCGCAGGCGGATGCCGGCCCGGGCCAGGTCGGGGTCGGCGGCCATCAGGCCGAAGACATTGCGTTTGGCCGGATCGCTCTCCCAGCCCAGCAGGAAATCGGGGCTGCTGAGGTGAAAGAAGGAGAGGGCGTGGGACTGGGTGAGCTGGGCCAGGTTGAGCAGCCGCCGCAGCTTGTCGGCCGCTGGGGGGATCGAAATCGCCAGCAGCTTGTCGCCGGTCTTGGCGGCCGCCAGCAGATGACTCACCGGGCAGATGCCGCAGATGCGGGCCGTGATGCCGGCCATCTCGGTGAAAGGCCGGCCCTCACAGAATTTTTCGAAGCCCCGATACTCCACCACGTGGAAGCGGGTGTCGGTGAGGTGGCCGGCCCCATCGAGGTGGAGGGTGATCTTGGCGTGGCCCTCGATGCGGGTCACCGGATCGATGATGACGGTGCGGGTCATGGCGTTGTCCTCATCCGAACCGCAGCATGGCGGAGCCTTCCTGCACCGGCCGCTCACCGGCCAGCAGGGGCGTGATCGCCTCGCGGATGCGCTCGGCCGAGGGAGGGCAGCCCGGCAGGTAGAGGTCGACAGGAATCACCTCGTGCAGGGGCAGCACCCGGGGCAGCAGCTCGGGCACGATGCCGGGGGCGAAGGGCAGCTGGCCCGTGGCGTCGGCCAGCTCCAGGTAGCCGCGCTCCAACACCGCCTTGGCGCTGTCGTGGCCGCCATCGAGCAGGTTGCGCAGGCCCGGCACGTTGGCCGTCACGGCGCAGTCGCCGAAGGAGATCACCAGGGCGGTGCGCTGGCGCAACTGCAGGGCCAGCTCGAGGTTGTCGACGTTCGCCACCGCCCCCTCCACCAGGGCGATGTCGACGTTCTCGGGGTAGATCTTGACGTCGGTGCCGACCGGCGAAAAGACCACATCCACCTTCTCGGCCAGATCGAAGAGGAACTCGTCGAGATCCAGGAACGACATGTGGCAGCCGGAGCAGCCCGCCAGCCAGACGGTGGCGAGGCGGAGCTTGGCGGCGGGCGGGGAGGGGGGCATGGGGTGGGTCACTACTGGTTGTGCCAGCGGCGCTGTTCGCGGGCGGTGCGCAACAGGGCGGGCAGGGTGGTGTTGGGCTGCTTCTCGGCGGTGGTGTCGCTGTTGCGGAACAGGGCACCGGTGGGGCACACATCGACGCACTTGCCGCAGGAGGTGCAGGCCTGCACCTGGCCCCAGGGCTCATCGAGGCCGGCGACGATGTGGCACTGGCCGCCGCGGCTGCCGATGTCCCAGACGTGGGCCCCCTCAATCTCGTCACACACCCGGACGCAGCGGGTGCAGAGGATGCAGCGGTTGTGGTCGAGGGTGAACTGGGGGTGGGAGGCATCCACCGACCGCTGGGGGTACTGGTAGGGGAAGCGGGAGTGGTCCATGCCCACGGTCACGGCCATGTCCTGCAGCTCGCAGTGGGTGTTGGCCACGCAGACGGCGCAGACGTGGTTGCCCTCGGCGAAGATCAGCTCCACCGTCATGCGCCGGACCTCCCGCAGCTGGGGGGTGTGGGTGTGCACCACCATGCCCTCGGCGGCGGCGGTGCTGCAGGCGGGCAGCAGCTTGCCGGAGCCCTCCACCTCCACCAGGCACAGCCGGCAGGCGGACACCGGGGTGAGACCTTCGAGGTGACACAGGGTGGGGACGTTGGCTTCCGCCGCCCGGGTGGCCTCCAGCAGGCTGGCCCCCGCCGGCACCGCCACGTCCTGGCCATTCACGCTGAGAGTGACGACGCTCATCGCTCCACTCCCCCAGCGGCGACGCAGGCGGCGGGCTCGCGGCAGGCGGCCTCGTATTCATGCCGGAACCAGCGCAGGGTGCTGAGCACGGGATTGGGGGCCGACTGGCCCAGGCCGCAGAGGCTGGTGACCTTGACCATCTGGCAGAGGGCATCGAGCCGCTCCATGTCGGCGGGGGTGGCCCGGCGTTCCACGAAGCGATCGAGCAGCTGGGCCAGCTGCACGGTGCCGGCGCGGCAGGGCACGCACTTGCCGCAGCTCTCGTTGACGCTGAACCCCATGAAATGGCGCGCCACCTCGGGCATCGAGGTGCTCTCCCCCATCACCACCATGCCGCCGGAGCCCATCATCGAACCGAGCTCCAGCAGGCTTTCGTAGTCGACGGGGGTGTCGAGCCGTTGGGCCGGAATGCAGCCGCCTGAGGGCCCCCCCGTCTGCACCGCCTTGATCGGCGAGCCATCCGGCACCCCGCCACCGATCACCTCGACCACCGTGCGAAGGGGGGTGCCCATCGGCACCTCCACCAGGCCGGTGTTGACCACCGCCCCGGACAGGGCGAACACCTTGGTGCCCTTGCTGTGCTCGGTGCCGATCGCGGCGTACCAGTCGCCCCCCTGGCGCAGGATCGCCGGCACGGCAGTGAAGGTTTCGACGTTGTTGATCAAGGTGGGGGCCCCCCAGAGGCCCGACTGGGCCGGGAAGGGGGGCCGGGGCTGGGGCATGCCGCGCTGACCCTGGATGGAGAGCAGCAGGGCCGTCTCCTCACCACACACGTAGGCACCGGCGCCCACCCGCACCTCGAGGCGCAGGTTGAAGCTGGTGCCGTCGATGTGGTTGCCCAGCAGATGGCGGCTGCGGGCCTGCTGCAGGGCCAGCCGCAGCCGTTCGATCGCCAGGGGATACTCCGCCCGCACGTAGACGAAGCCCCGCTCGGCGCCGACGGCGTAGGCGGCGATCGCCATCCCCTCGATCAGCCGGTGCGGATCGCTCTCGAGCACGCTGCGGTCCATGAAGGCCCCCGGGTCGCCCTCATCGGCGTTGCAGACCACATAACGGGGGCCGGAGGGCTGCAGGGCCACGGTGTCCCACTTCAGGCCTGTGGGGTAGCCGGCACCGCCGCGACCGCGCAGACCGCTGCGGCGCACCTCGTCGCGCACCTGCTCGGGGGTGAGCTCCTGCAGGATGCGGTGCAGCTGGGCGTAGGTGCCGAAGGCGAGGGCGTCGTCGATGGATTCGGGATTCGCCTGGCCGCAGCCCTCGAGCACCACGGGCTGCTGCAAGGCGAAGAAGGGATCCTCCAGATCGAGGCGATGGGCGGCCAGGGCGTCGTCGCAGCCGGAGGGGTGGCTGGTGGCAAGGCTGGCGGCGATCAGGGCGCCGGCGTGCTCCGGCGCCACGCCACCGAAGAGCTGGGTGGGGCCGGGTCCATCACAGGCCACCAGGGGGCCGCTGCCGCAGAGGCGCAGGCAACCCACCGGCTTGATCGTCAGCGCCTCAGCGTCGAGGCCGGCGGCGTCCCGGGCGCCCTCGAGAGCGGTGCGCAGGGCCTGGCCACCGGCGGAACGGCAACCGCTGGCATCGCAGCAGCGCAGCTGCTGGGGGACGGACATGGGGAACCGGGGTCGCCTATGGCCTTGCTAGCCACAAAATCGCCGCCGCGCTGTTCATTTCGTTGGGCCCAGCCGCCGGATGATGCTGTCCGTCGTGGTCGGCAGGGGGGAGCCGGCCGGGATCACGCCGTTGCTGTACAACACGCTGCGGATCTTCTCCAATTGCGGAGGCAGGTTGTTCTGAGCCGGGTCCAGTAACTCATACTGCTCCTGGGACCCCGGATAGCGGAGGCCCTCCCACAGTGCCGCCTTCGCACCGGAAACAAGACCCAAATGCTCAGCCATCGCCTGGCGCACCGCAGCCGGCCGTTGGCTCTCCTCCTCCCGGACCGCCTTCCAGCCCTGGACAAGGGCCAGGACCGCATCGGGATGGAGGCGGAGCAGCTCGGGATCAACGGCGAGTACATCCAGGATCTCGTAGGGGAGTTGCCGGCTGGTGAACAGGGTTTCCAGGGGCTGGGAGCGCCGCAGCTGCTCGCTTCCTGGTGGGTGGGTCACCACCGCCTGCACCTTCCCCTGCCGCAGAGCCGCTTCCCACGAGGCCGCCGGCAAAAAACGCAGCTGGGACGGATCGGGGGACGGCAGACCCTCAGACTCAAACGCTCTGGCCAGGAAGTACCGGGATAGGCTGCTGCGATCGAGGGCGATCGGCTGGCCGATCAGTTCCTTGAGATCCTTCACCCCTTGACGGGCCAACAGTTGGTCGCCACCGAGGGATTCGTTGATGACATAGACAATCACCGGACAACGTTCCGGAGCCACCCCGCAGATGGTGACGGCATCGATCGTGGTGGTGGCGATGGCCTGGGCCCCCCCCGAGATGTAGGAATGAACCGTGCCAGCCAAATCTGGGAAGCTGCGCACCTCGAGGTTGAGGCGGCGAGAGTCATAGTGCTGGCGGGATTGGGCCAGGGCGAAGTAGGCATATCCCGGCCATGGGCTGATCGCCAGCACAAGGCGAGGAGGCTGGTGTTGGCAGCCCGTCGCCACAGTCAGTAGCAGGGACCCCAACACAGCGATGCCGCCAAGCCGATCCCACCGACCCCTCAGGCTCCTGTTGGATTCAATGCCACGCCACGCATGAACCACGACGGAGTGGGGCCAAACGCATAACAGATTCATAATGTAAGAAATGCACAACCGTTTTCCCTCTCGCCCAATTCCACTATCCCCCTCCTCCCCCCTGCCTGCCGCCCCACCACCAGCTGAACCCCACAACGCCAGGGAATCGCGCGTTCTTCTAGGAGCCTGTTGCGCATAGATCATCCCAGCACCTCTCCACAGACACCCATGAATCTGCCCAGATCCCAGTGACAGCAATGGATCTGGCTGGGAGAATGGGTCATGCAAAAGCCCAAGACCTTCCGCCCCTGGGCTCCGGGGCAGACCTCCTTGCTGCCGGCCTCCCCGAGTGACTGGCTGTCGGCTGATCATCAGGTGTAT
>NZ_JAGQCD010000034.1 GCF_024345975.1 Cyanobium sp. Cruz-8D1
ATCCGCTCCTCGATCGAGACGTAGGAGAACAGGGAGCCGCTGCGCTCCTGTTGGCCTCGCATCAACGAATGGGCAGTTGATGCATTCTCGCAGAGGTGGCCGGGTTTTTCAGCAAACTCTTAGGGGCCGCATGCAGACGCGGGTCCAGAAGTGGGGAAACAGCCTTGGTGTGCGGATCCTGCGTGGTCTGGCTGGGCAGATTGGTCTTGGTGCTGGCACTGAGGGGAGCCTGAGCGCCAAGGACGGGGCGTTGGTCGTGAAGCCAGTGCTTCCCAAGCGACTCAGTCTGGTTGATCTCCTTGCGGGAGTGACGGCCGAGAATCTCCATTCCACTGTCGATACAGGAGAGACTGTTGGGCTGGAGCTCTTTTAATGTCCGCTGCGTCTATTCCTTGTCGCAGTGACCTGGTGTGGCTGGAGTTCACCCCACAGACTGGTAGTGAGCAAGCTGAAAGACGACCGGCCTTGGTTATCTCGCCAAAGTCCTACAACGGCAAGGTGGGCTCGGCTTTGTTTTGTCCAATTACCTCTAGAGTGAAAGGATATCCTTTTGAGGTGCTCTTGCCAGAGGGTAGTGGTGTGGTTGGCGTCGTTCTTGCAGATCAGCTCAAGAGCCTTGACTGGCGTGCGAGAAAGGCGAAGCTGATTGAGCGTGCATCACCTCATGTATTGGCCATGGTTACCGCAAGGCTCCTGCCGCTTCTTGACCCAGACGCTGATTTCACTCTCTAGCACGGCCATTCCCCGAGCCGCCACCTCATATTTACGGCCTCCCGTGAATGGCCTCTTTCACTGCTCTCTGCGGCCAGGTGATAGCCAGCGTTAAACAGATCAAAGGGCTTGCCGGTAGGGCTTTCATTTGGCCAAAGCTAGGATCTCAAATGGCGTTTGCCTTGAGACGCATCTGCTGAAACTGCGCGATCGATACCTGGATGTCTTCTCGGGTCCATCTCTTATCCTTTGCGTGTTTGCTTGCAAGAAACGCGTTGTTGAGTCCAACCATTTGCGAACTGAAGTATGCGTCCAACTGCCGAAGCCATTCGGACCCTGTTGGAAGAAGCGCAATTTGAGGAAGTGCTCAATCCAGGATGATCTGGAGGCCAGCCAGATCGCCACCGAAACCGAGATGCTGCTGGTGAATGGCCTGGTGCTGCTCAGCTCGATCGCGGCCACCAAGGCCGATGTGCAGAGCCTGGCCGAGGGCCTGCAGGTGGAACTCCAGGGCCATGGCATCGTTGTGCTGCCGCGCTGGGCGCGGGTGAGGATCATGGGCAAGGTGATGCAGAGCATGGCAACCCGTTAATGCAGAGCAGCTTTTTCACGCTTGTCCTGCTGCCCCTGGCCTTGGCCAGCGTCATGCTGGGGATGGGCCTCAGCCTGGTGGCAGAGGACTTCAAACGCATCACCCGCTACCCCAGGGCGGTCGTGGTGGGCACGGTCTGCCAGACCCTGCTGTTGCCGTTGTTGGGAGGACTGATCGCCCTGGCGGTGCCCATGCAGCCGGCGATGGCCGTCGGTTTGGTGGTTGTGGCGGTTTGCCCTGGTGGACCCTCTTCCAACCTCATGACCTTTCTGGCCCGGGGGGATGTGGCCCTGTCGGTGACACTGACGGCCGTTAGCAGCCTCGTCACCGTCTTCACGATTCCGCTGTTCACCAATCTGGCCCTGCGCCAATTCCTGGGGGCAGGGGAGGCGATGGTCCTGCCGCTGGGCACCACCATGCTGCAGATCGTCCTGATCACCCTGCTGCCAACGGCCATCGGCATGGCCATCCGTCACCGTTTTCCTGGGACCGCCCGTCGCCTCGAAAAGCAGATGGGCCGCCTGGCTGCAGGCCTCCTGGCGCTGATCATCGTGCTGTTGCTGATTCGGGAGGGCAGCAAGCTGCCAGGATTTCTGGCGCAGGTGGGACTCGCCATCGTGGTGCTCAACCTGCTGGCCATGCTGACGGGCTTGTCGGCGGGAAAGCTGTTTCGCCTGCCACGGGCTCAGCAGGTCTGCATCGCGATTGAAGTGGGGATTCAGAACGGAACCCTGGCGATTGCCATCACCGCCGGTCTGCTCAACAACCCCGACATGGCCGTGCCTGCGGCGGTCTATAGCCTGTTGATGTATGTGACCGGCTTTGGAGCGATCCTCTACGGCAGGAGAGTGATCGCCATGGCCCCTCTGGCTTGATCTCTGGGCGAACCATCGGCCAACGCGGCTGACTATGCAGTTGGTTTGGTCTGCCCTCGTGTCCTCTGCAATTGGCGCTTCGTTTCGTGCGCTGTTGAATGACTCTTGCAGGGAGACGGATCCAGGAGCATGATGATCGACTCCGCCCGATTCGTTGCACCTACAGTGCGATTTGACACCCAAAGTGAGGCCGTGCGTGATGGCAGCCAAGACCGTTGAGGCCCTCTTGGACGATGTTCGCCTTCTGTCTGAGGAGGCCTATGTCCTTGTGCAAGCAGTGCGCAGCCTGACGCATGAGACCCTTGGCTCAATCTCTGAGGAGGTGAAGTACGGCGGCATTCTGTTCATGTCTGCCGGCCTTTGGTTCGGTGGTGTGTTCGCTTACCAGCAGCATGTCTCAGTGGAGTTCAGCAAGGGTGCTCTGATCGTCGATCCGTTTGGTCAGCTGGAAGGAACTGGCAAGGGACGGCGTCACGTCAAGCTCCGTTGCCTTGATGACGTCAGTTCCAAACATCTGGCTGTGTATCTGAAGCTTGCCTTTCAGGCGACAGGGGGCCAGGCCTGAGTGGTCGTTCAACCTGGCTGGCGAGCGAGCGAGAACTCCTGGGGCCCCTCTGCCAGAGTGATTGTTGTTCACGGATCGGCCATGGGGCGTCGTCAACCGCTTCTCAAGGCAATGGCCGTCGTTTCCGGCCTTTTGGCAGGGCTCAGCGAAGCTCCCGCCATGGCCCAGCACGCCGGCCATGGCGCTCAGCAGGCGGTGTTTGCCACCAAGGCCGAGGCCGAAGCCGCCGCGAAGCACTTCAACTGCAAGGGGGCCCACAGGATGGGCAACCAGTGGATGCCTTGCGCCAGTCATGGTGAGGCGACCGGCGGGACATCCAGTCCCTCTACGCCCTGATGCCAGCACCTGTTCCGCCCGAGCCCTCTCCCGACAGCCCCGCGTCCGGTTGCGGCGGCAAGCCCAAGATCCTCGCCATCGGCATCGCCCCCTTGGGCATCATTTCGATCGGCATCGTTCCGATGGGAGTGATCAGCATCGGCGTCGTGCCGATGGGGGTGCTGAGCCTCGGTGCCGTGGCCATGGGGGTGATCAACGCCTCCGTTGTCGGCATGGGCATCCTGATCGCCGGGGTCAATGTGATGGGGGTGTGGTGGGTCGGCATGGAGGGGATGGGTCCCTACCGACTGGGAGTTCAGGCCGGCCAGGTTCACCACCACGACCACGGCCAGAAGAACATCCACGCGTACCCGAGCCGGGAGGAGGCCCTCAGCAAGGCCAAGCAACTCGGCTGCGAAGGGGTGCACGCCATGGGTTCGCTCTGGATGCCCTGCGAGGACCATCCGACCCCCTGAAGCTCAGGCCAGCGCCTTGAACATCACCAGGGCGTCCACTGCGCCCAGTCGGGGATGGCGAAAGGCCCCCGGCAGCCGGCCGATCGTGCGGAAGCCGTTGCTGCCCCAGGCCGCCACCCCGGCGGTGTTGGTGGCCACCACCAGGTTGAACTGCATCGCCGTGAAGCCCCGCCGCCGGGCTTCCTCCTGGGAGTGGCGGCAAAGGGCATGACCCACCCCCTGGCCACGGGCGGCTTCGGCCACCACGTAACCGGCGTTGGCCACGTGGGCGCCGAGACACGGCTGGTTGGGCCGCAGGTAGTAGGTGCCCAGGATCGCGTCGCCCGCATCGGTGGCCACGACGGTGGCGGCGGCAGCCTCCACCCAGGCCCGGCGGGCCGCGTCGCTGCCGATCGCCGGGTCGTGGGGGAAGGTCTCGCCGGCCCTGAACACCGGCTCCAGCACCGCCCACACCGCCGGCCAATCGCCAGGTTCGTAGGGCCGGAGGATCAAGCCGCTTGCACCACGATCGATTTGCTCACCGTACCGGGCAGATTCCGCGACACCGGACACACCTTCATGCGTCGTTCCAGAAAGGCCCGGGTGGGTTCATCCAGTTCGGGCGTCATCGCTCCTGCGGCCGCCTCCAGCCGCACCTGGAACGTGCCGCTCACCGCCTCGATCATCCAGTCGCCGGAGGTGGTCACACGGAGAACCCCATCCACCGCGGCCAGGGGCAGGTGCCGCTCCAGGGCATTGGCCACCAGGTAGTGGTGCTGGCAGAGCAGCAGCGACAGCAGGTACAGCCGAAAGCCGGGGGTTTGCAGGCTGGGCTCCAGGGGCTGCCACGGCTCCTGATCGCTGTTGCGGACGTCGACGCTGAGGCTGTCGCCGGCGGCCCCATGGCGGCTCTGCAGGCGGAACTGGAACAGGAGGTTGGTCATCGCTGCTGCGGGACGGCGTGGGGGGAGGAGATGGCGCGGTGTTGACGTTGGAGGGCTTCAGCGCCCGTGAGCAGGGCCGAACCGACCAGCAGGGCGGCGAAGCCCTGGCGCAGGTGACGATCGGACAGGCGCGGGGCCAGGGCCTGGCCGCCGATCGCCCCCACCAGACCACCCACCACCAGGGGCCCCAGCAGCGGCAGGCCCGCTGCCGGCCAGTGCCCAAGGGCGGCGAGGGCCACCAGGCTGTTGGTGGTGATCAGCACCAGGCTGGTGCCGCTGGCCAGGGGCATCGGCAGACCGGCCAGCAGCACCAGGGCGGGCACGATGGCGAAGCCGCCGCCCACGCCGGCGATGCCGGTCAGCAGGCCCACCAGCACCCCCTGGCCCGCCAGGGCCAGCGGCGATCCGGTGGACCGGGGCGCCCGGGTGGTGCCGCTGGGGCGACGGGACAGCAACCAGGCGGCCACCAGGGCGGCAGCGGCGAACACCCCCAGCTGCACGGGCTCGGGGACCAGGCCGTGCTTCACCAACGAGCCTCCGATCCAGCTGCCCGCCAGGGCCGGCACCCCCAGGATCAGGGCGGGGCGCGGTGCCACCTGGCGCCGGCGCAGGTAGGGGCCGGCATTGGCCACCGCCAACAGGGTCACCGCCAGGAGGGAAAGGGGCACCGCTTCCCGGGTGGGCAGCCCGGCGCCGCTGATCAGCAGGGGCAGCAGCAGGATCGATCCGCCGGCCCCGAGCACCGCCAGCAGGAAGCCGATCAGGGCGCCCCCGCCGGCCATCAACAGCAGAACGGCGGCACTCATGGTGTCACGCGGTTCCAGGGCCTTGCGGCCAGCCGCCGTGCCCGGCTGGCGGCGGCTTCAGGCGGACATGGAGGGACGGAAGCCTTCAACGCAACCTCAACTGGCTCTTATGATCATACACGCATACAACGACTAAAGAGTGATAGGGGGTGCCGATGCGGCGCCCTGCGGCGTGTTGCTGCATGGCGGAAATCGTCCTGTCCATCACTGCAGCCTGGGAGACCCTGCATAATGTCGCAAGCGTCATACCCTTCTGCCATGGGCGTTGCCGGCCCCGGTTCCATTCCCAGCCCCGAACTGCTGGACGAGTTCAGCCAGTTCTTCCGTCTGCTGAGCGAACCGGCCCGGCTCCAGCTGCTCTGTCATCTGCGCCAGGGTCCCGCTGATGTCGCCACCCTGATCGAGTCCACAGGCTTCAGCCAGTCCCACATCAGCCGCCAGCTGTCCCAGCTGCAACGCGCTGGCCTGGTGTCCTGCGACCGGGACGGGGTCCGGCTCATCTACAGGGCCGACACCGAGCTGGTGGAGGAGCTCTGTGATCTCGTGCAGAAGCGCATGAAGCAGCG
Source organism: Cyanobium sp. Cruz-8D1 (assembly GCF_024345975.1). Taxonomy (GTDB): domain Bacteria; phylum Cyanobacteriota; class Cyanobacteriia; order PCC-6307; family Cyanobiaceae; genus Cyanobium. Next base: position 5,830 of record NZ_JAGQCD010000034.1, read on the forward strand.
CCTGCAGCAGCAGCTGGAGCAGCTCCAGACCGCCTGAGCCTGGCGCAACGTGGTGATCGAGGCCTTGGGGCCCCTGGCTCAGAGCCAATGCACCGGGTAGGCGGAGGCGCCCTTCACCCAACGGCTGAACAGCCAGGCCAGCAGCATGAGCAGCACGGAGCCGGACAGCACCGGAAACAGGACGAATCCGGCGCCCGCCTTGAGGAAGACCCCGAGGAAGGCGATGCCGCCGGCAGGGGGTGCAGGCAGCGGCACCGCTGTCCGAGTTGCGGGGCTGGGCCAGGGGACTGCGGCGATGGCCGAACAGCAGCACCGAGGAGGCCCAGAGACAGCAGGGCCCCCAGCCAGCGGGGTCTGGGGTGGGCGACGGTCGAGACCTCCGGAAGCTCTTGGCCATCGGGAACAGAGGCAGCGGCCCGGCGGGTCATCGGAGGCCACGCAAGATTGTCGCGATTTGCCTCCCCCACCTGTGTGGCACCTGGGAGGAGAAGGGCGATGAGTGGTTCGCCGGGCCCTGAGGGGGCCTGCGCTGCTCAGGGCTTGAGGGGCGACCAGGCCATCGTGGCGTTGAATTTCTTGCACCAGATCAGCACCGATTTCAGGGCTTTGAGATCAAGCGAGGCGGGGATCACATAGCTCTGGCCACCCTTGCTGGCTTTCAGCCTCGCCAGCACGGTGTAGCTGCCGGCCTTGAGGGGATAGGCCGGGGGGTTGCTCATGGCCAGGGGGGTGGCGGAGGGGCTGAAGACCACCCAGAGATCCGGGGCCGTGTCGCTGGTCTTGAAGTCGCCGCTGAGGCTGAGCACCCTCTTGCCGCCCTGCTCGCTGATCGAGAAGCCACCGCGCACGGGGGCCTCGGCCTGGCGGAAGCTGCCCTTGGCCGTCGCCATGGCCACGGTCTGGGCCAGCGAATCCAGGGCGGGAGTGATCGGATGGCTGAGGCTGCGGGCCTGCAGGACGGCACCGGAGAGGGCCGTGGCAGCCACCAGGGTGAGGGCGCCGGACAGCAGGGCACTGGGGGAGCGGGTCATCGTGATGGGGAAGCGTGAGCAGGGAGTACCGCCGCGCTCCTGGAACGGATTGGCTCGGCGGGCTGTCGTTGCATCCTGTGCGGATGAGGCTGTCGTTTTCTGCAACGCGCACTTCCTGGCCCGGACCCATCCGATCGGCTCCCTCGCCGGTATCAGGGGAGCGGCAACCCAGCCGAATGCCTCCCCGGACGTGAAACCCTCTGACGCCGACGCTCCACCCCGCCATCCGCCCCTGCGGGGCGCCCTTGAGGGCGCCACCGACGCTCCCGGCGATCTGGCGGAGTTGTACGACACCTGCAGCGGTCCGGTGTACCGCCTGGCCCTGCGGCTGTGTCGCTCCAGCCACGAAGCCGAAGACCTCGCCCATGACGTCTTCCTGCGCTACTGGCAGCAGGGGCGTTATGACCCTGCCCGGGGCCCGGTGCTGGCCTACCTGCTGTTGATGACGCGCTCGATGGCCATCAACCGCCTCAACCAGCGCGCCAACCGCTGGCAGCTGGTGCAACGCTGGTCAGAGCACCTGTTTCCAGCGGCCGTGCCCACGCCCCATGACAGTGCCGAGGCCGAGGATCTGGCCGAGAGGGTCCGGGGCGCCCTCGCGGCCATCCCCGCCAACCAGCGTCAGGTGCTGGAGATGGCCTACTACGAAGGGTTGAGCCAGTCCGCGATCGGCGCGCTGCTGAAACTGCCCCTCGGCACCGTCAAGACCCGCGCCCGCCAGGGGTTGATCCGCCTGCGCGCCCTGCTCCACGACTCGCCCGTCCAGCCATGAACCCCAACACCACCCCATTCGACGCCGCCAGCATCGACGCCCTGCTTGCCGGCCACGCCCTGGGAGACCTGGAGGAAACCGAGCGGGAACAGCTGGCCGGGCTGCTGCGGCAGCAGCCCGAGCTGCGCCGGCGCCTGGAGGAGTTCAGCACCACCCTGGAATTGCTGCCCCTGGCGCTGCCGGCCATCGCGGCGCCTCCCCCCTCCCTGCGCCGTCGCCTGCTGCAGCCCAGCCCCCATCCGGGCCCATGGCGGCGCTGGCTCGCTCCCTCCCTGCTGGCCGTCGGCCTGCTGCTGCTGGGCGGTGAGCTCTACCAGACCCGGCAGCAGCTGGCGGGCCTGCAGCGGCAACTGTCGCCGGCCGCTCCGGGCGAACGACGGACGCTGCCCCTGCACTCGGTGCAGCCTGGCCAGACGGCCTCGGGGGAGGTGCTGGTCACCGGCAACAGCACCAACAACCTGCTGAAGCTCACCGACCTGCCCGCCCTGCCGCCGCACCACACCTACCGGCTCTGGGCCACCGTGAAGGGTCAGACCGTGGGTTGCGTCCATTTCGTGCCCAACGCCCGCGGCCAGGTGGCCATCCCCATCCCCCTCTCCCCCACCAGCGAGGCCACCGACGTCCGTGTCAGCGTCGAGGGTGACCCCACCGGCCAGGCGCCCAGGGGACCCATGGTGCTCACCAGTTCCCACTGAGCCGTGCCCGTCTCCCCTGCCCCCACCCACGTTCATGCCGATCTGGGCCGGCGGGCCGTCGTCGACACGGGCGCGCTGCCCTGGCACCCCTCGCCCCTGGCCGGGGTGGAGCGGCGCCTGCTGGAGCGCGACGGCGGCGAGGAGTTCCTTGTGCTCTACGGGGTGTTCGAAGACGAGCAGGGTGCCTATCCAGCCGGCACCTGGCAGCGCAAGCCACCCGGTCGCCGCCATGTTCCCTGCAGCGGCAGCGGTGGTCTGATCTGGGTCAAGACCGGTCACCTTGGCCAGGCGATCTCCGCCTAGGGGGTCGCCGGCCCGCCCCGGAATGGGGCCACCGCCAGGGCGGTGAGGAAGCCCACCAGCTGGGCGATCACGACGCTCGGGCCCGATGGCAGGGCGAAGGCGGCGGAGAGCAGCAGGCCCAGTACGGCGCAGGCGGCCCCCAGCCCGGCGGCCAGGCCCACATAGCTATCGAAGCGGCGGCTCACCAGCCGCGAGGCGCAGGCCGGGATGACCACGAAGGCACTGATCAGCAACACTCCCACCGCCTTGACGGAGATGGCCACCACCACGGCCAGCAGGATCAGGAACAGCAGCCGGTGCAGGGAGACGGCGACCCCCCGGGAACGGGCCAGGGGTTCGTCGAGGCTGAGCAGCACCTGGTCACGCCGGGTGAAGGTGAGGTAGCCGGTGGTGACGACAAGCAGGACCCCGATCAGGCTGAGGTCGAGCCAGGTGACCCCCAGGATGTCACCGAAGAGCAGCTGCTGGATGCCTCCCTTGTAGACCCGCAGCAGGCTCAGGGTCACCACGGCCATGGCCAGCGACGAGGAGTAGACGATGTTCAGCAGGGCATCCGCCGGCAGGCGGCTGCGTTGCACCAGCTGGTTTGTCATCAGGGCGAAGAGCACCGCAAAGGGGATCAGCACCAGGGTGGGATCGATGCCCAGCAGGATTCCCAGCGTGATGCCGAGCAGGGCGGAATGGCCCAGGGCATCACTGAAGAAGGAGAGCTGGCGGAGTACCGCAAAACTGCCCAGCACCCCACCGAGGGCGCCGCTCAACAGCCCGCCCAGGAGGGCCCGCTGCATGAAAGGAAGTTGCAGCAGCTGCCCCAGGGTTGATCCCTCTGTCATGTCCCCACGATCATTCAGGAGGCGACGTGGGCCAGGGCCTCGCCTGCCAGGGCGATGGAGGCCGCCAGCAGCACCAGGCGTCCTGCCTGGCAGAACAGGCGTGAAGTGATGACGAAACCCATGGGGATCATTGGCGTGCTCCAGTGGAGGGCAAAGGTGAAGCGTTCAGCGGCCCGTTGTGTGGAGGGGGCGGAGATCAGGCAGACCGACCGAGAAGGCGGGGGATCCGTGGCGGGTGAGGGGCCAGCGTCGCACCCAGCAGCTGCTCGTTTCCTCGTCGATGCTGATCACTTGGTAGGTGCCGCCCTGGCGGCTGTTCAACTGGACGAAGCCGCCGGGGTGCGGGGCTGCCGCCGAATGGGATGGGGGATAAGGCATTGGTCAGACCACGCATCAGCTCTCAACGTAACAGAAAGTTGCAGACTGATTGACGAGAAGCCACTTCATGTGCATTCCAAAGCACATGACGGCGCTCCCCTGCCCCAAACATGCGTAACCCCCTCGGGGCGGGCCCAAGGGGGTTACTTTGCGAAAGCTTTAGGGAGTTGATCAATCTCCCTGCCCCGCAAGCTCTTTCTAGATCAGCAGCAACAGCTACAGCGCGGGTTCGAACATTCCTTCACAAGCCTGAGGAGGTTCAGGAGCGGATCACTCGTCGTCGTCGGAGCCGCCCACGGGGACGAGGCGAATCGCCTTGCGACCCAGCTTGATCTCGAATTCGTCGCCCGGCTCGAGGCCCAGCATGGCGGTGTAGGCCTTGCCCACCAGCAGGTTGCCGTTGAACTGGACCTTGGCGGTATAGCCGAGTTTGCGGCCAGCCTTGGTGGCCGCCTTGCCGACACCGTCACCGAGGTTGATCCCCTTGGCATCGAGAAGGGCTTCGTAGAAAGCCGTGAAGTTCAGGCGTTCATTGCCGTCCTTCTTGGCGCTCACGTAGCCGCAGCTGCGGACCAGATCCGACTTCGTAGCATCTCCCAGCTCTTTCACCTTGGCGAGCAGATCGGGACCTTTGAGCATGATGCAATGGCGGTGGGTATTAAGCGAAATTGTACATCTCGGGCCTGCGATCGCCAGTCGGGCCAGGTTCGGCGTTCCCTGCCCTCTTTGCCTAGGCATGGCGGTGGCTCTGTGGTCATTCGCTGTGCTCCGGTTGCCGCTGGATGGCCATGGCCGGAGCGAACACAATCCCGCTGTTGAACGCCATCGCCGCAGCGGCCATCGCCGGAGGATCGGATAGCTTCAGGCTTCAGCTCTTCGGTGGACCCTCCACCCGATACTGCACCTGCTGGGGGAAGGGGATCTCGATGTTCCGGTCGCGGAAGGCCCGCCAGATGCCCGCCTGCACGTCGCTGCAGATGGACACGTTATCCATGGGATTGGCGATCCAGAAGCGCAGGGCATAGTCGATGGAGGAGTCCCCATAGCGGAGCAGCAGACCCTTCGGTGCCGGGGTGGGAAGAATGCGGCTCTGGCCGCGGGCCGTGGCCTCCAGCAGCGCGATCACGTCCTCGGGATCATGGTGATAAGCCGCGCTCACCAGTACCTGGCTGCGCCGCATGGTGTCGCTGCCCGTGTAGGTCACGGTGGTGTTGGTGAAGAACGTCTGGTTCGGGATCACCAGTTCGGCATTGTCCCGGTCGCGCCAGAGCACGGCGGCCCGCAGCCCGAGGCTGCGCACTTCGCACGGATCACCGTCGATGAACAGCACTTCCCCGGGCCGTACCGATCCCTCGAACAGCAGCCAAAGACCACTGACGAAATTGGAGAAGACTTCCTTGATGCCGAACCCCAGGCCCACCGAGAGGCCACCGGCCACCGCCAGGATCGCCGTGCGGTTGAAACCGACGTGATCAAGGGCCCAGACGATCCCCATGGCCACCGCTGCATAGCGAATCATCAGGGCCAGGGCCCGGCGGCTGCCGTTGCTGATGCCGACGCTGCGCTGCACCAGCCAGGCCACCCCCTGGGCCGGTGGCCCCGTGCCCATGGCCAGCACATAGACAATCAGCACCGCCAGGAAAAAGCTGCCCAGGGTCACCTCCGATCCGAACCAGTCGCCGATGGGGATCAGGGCCAGATCCTGGGGGTTGTCGAACACCCGGATCACCAGCAGGGCGGCGACCAGCAGGTAGGCCGGACGAATCAGGCGGGTCTCGAGCAGTTGCATCGGCTGGGGCTGGATGAAGCGGCCCAGCAGCAGGCGCACCCCTTCCAGACCCAGCCAGCCCAGGTACAGGAGCAGCCCCAGCAGCACCAGGCCGTACGGCTGCCCGCCAAGCCCCAGGGCCAGCGAGAGCAGGCCCAGCAGGGTGGGGATCACGACGTTGGGCTTCCCCGCCGGCGGAAAGCGTGGGGCCAGTCGCCGGCGTAAGGGTCCCTGGAGGAGATACACCAGCAGCAGCACCATCACCTGGACGCGCACCTCGATGCGCTGCAGGTAGCCGAACCAGCCGACGATCTCCAGCAGCAACTCGCTCATCGGGACCTCTCGCGAGCCAGGAGCCCGATCAGGCCCTCGAGAGTGGCCTGCTGGCTCAGGTCATCAAAGAGGAAACGGGTGAGCAGCGCCTGCCAGGCCTCCCTTTTGCCCTTGGTGCTCCCCTCCACCAGCCGGATCGTCGCGCCTCGCATCGATTGCTGTCGCCCCTCCACCATGGCCGCCAGTACGGAGGAACTGCGCACCGGTGGCGCCACCTCCCGGTTCACCGGCAGCACGTAAAGGTTGCGGAGCACCATCTCCCGCTGGTGCAGGGGACTGATGGCGAACCGGGCCAGGGCCAGGGCTAGCTGGCGCTGGACCGGACTGGAATTGACGCCGAAGGAGAGCACGCGCTCCCGGGTGATCGGGGTGGCGTTGCCGCTGGGCCCGGAGGGCAGGGGGGCCACGCCCAGGTTGTTGCCCAGCCGCGATCGCAGGCGAAGGATGTTGATGCTGCGGCAGGGAATCCAGTCGAGGCCCCCCGCCATCAGCTGCTTCAGCAATTCCGTTTCGGTGGGGTAGAAGGTGACGTGTTGCTGCCGGTCCGCCAGACGCAGCCACTGCAGCCAGCCCCGCAGGCTGGCCTGGGTCGCCGTTGTTTCCGGCTCTCCAGCCAGCAGGTTGCCCGCGGCGTCGATCGCCCCAAGCGGGCCCAGGGTCCAGGCCAGGCTGACCGCATCGAGGGAGAGCCCCACCTCCATTCCCTTGGCGCTTAAGGCCAGCAGCTCCTCAAGGGTGGCGGGGCTGCGCTGGACGTGGCGCCGATCGAAGCAGGCCACCTGGGGCTGCAGCTCCAGGGGAAGGCCGGTCAGGGTTCCATCCGAGCGCCGCACCCGCTCCACCGAGCCTGCGTCCAGCTGATCCAGCACCACGCTCGGGAATCTCACGGTGCTGATCAGCCGTTCCCGGGCCAGCTCCTGGGCCGTGGACTCGTTCACCAGCAACACATCGGGGCTCAGGCCGGTGCGGTTACGGATGAGGAGCTCGTTGCGCAGGTTCTCCTCGGGAAACACCTCCACCTGGAGCCGGACCTTTGGCTGCAGGGTGCGGAATGAGGCCTGGAGTTGGGCGGTGCGTTTGCGGATCTCCTTCTGCAGTTCGCCGTCGAGGGCCTCCTGGCTCACCCCGACGGCGATGTACAGCGTGCCCTCCAGTGGCCGGAGCATGGGCTGCAGGCGCTGCCCGTGACAGCCCCCCAGGATGGCCATCAATGGCAGCAGCAGCCCTGCGGCCATCACCTTGAGGGACGCTGGCCATCGGCCCTGAACGGGCGGGGTGGGTGTGCGGCGGCGGAGGGAAATCACACCGGGAGGCTAGGGGCGTTCGCCCCTGGGGGCACCCCTGGCCTCCCGGCTCTGATCAGTCCTCCGGGTAGAGCAGCTCGGCGAGTTCGTCGGGGTCGACGTCATAGACCCGCGCCAGGGTCGTCTCGATCGCGCTGGTCACCACATCCGGCAGGAAGCGCATCGCGTTCAGGGCGTCGTCGGCGATGTCGTCGGTGAGGAGCTTGTCGCCCCCCAGCTTCTCGTCGTTGATCACGGCCATCACCCAGCTCTGGTAGGCGGTGACGAGATCGGCGAACTCGAGCTCAGGATCGTTCAGATCGAGGGCCATCGGGCGTCTCCAGGGACGGACGTTGCCTCTGCAGTTTGCCGCCTGGTCGTCAGGATGGATGGATGCATCAGGAACCCCTGCCATCGGTGGCCTCCCTGCAGGGCACCCTGTTCGACTTCGCCATCGCCGAGCTGGTGCGCGGCCATCGCGAGAGCTTCCCGCCCCTGTGGACGGCCGACAGCTGGGCCAAGCTGATGATCTGGCTGGCCCTCAGCTGTGGCTGCTCCGGCGAAGCCCGGGCTCTCGAGGCCTTCGCGGCGGCCCTGGGTCCGGCACTCACGGCAAGGATGCGGCGGCTGTTCTTCGAGCGGGAGCTTCCTGACCTGAACCTGCGGGTGATGGCCGATCCGGCCGAGCAGCAGGTGCTGGTGCTGGCCCTCGAGGCGGGCCAGGACGCCGACGCGGACCCAGGGGGGTCGCTGGATCCGGAGCGGGTGGCGGCGGCCCTGCAGGCCGTTGGCCTCAGCGCCCTGGTGACGGCCGATCGCGATCGCTGGCAGCCGCTGCAGGCCCTGATGGCGTTGCCCTGGCAGGCGTTCTAGGTTCCCCTCCAACGAGATCCCTGGCGCGGATGCGGCTCATCGGCAGCTTCGAGGATCCCGGCTACGTGGCCCTGGCTGAGGCGGCGATGGCGTTCTTCGACCGTCGCAGCGACCTGCAGCGCAGCGGTGTGGCCTTCTCCTTCGGCAGCGACGGCGCTCCCGGCACGGGTGCCGAGGCTGGCACCGCGGGCGATCCCGGCAAGATCTCCACCGACATCAGCCTGGTGTGGATCGACCGCTCCGACCCCGAGGCCCAGGGCCTGGCGGATGTGATCATGCGCGGTGTTTCCGCGGGCCTGAAGCGCTACCTGGCCGAGCGCCCCCTGTTCCTCACCTGCTGTCCGGAGCGCTCCCTGTTCGTCAATCCGATCTTCAACCTGCAGCGCTACGCGCCGGGGGAGGGGTTCTACAGCTGGCACTGCGACTGGAACACCAGCGACGAGGCCACCGAGCCCATCCGCCGGGTGCTGGCCTGGATCCTTTACCTCAACACGGTGCCGGACGGCGGCACCGAATTCCACTGGCAGGACCACCACGAGGAGGCCGTCAAGGGCAAGCTGGCGATCTTTCCCGCCGGCCTGTCGCACCTGCACCGGGGCCGCATCAGCCACAGCCACACCAAGACGATCGCCACCGGCTGGATCAACGTCGGCTCGCTGGACGCCTACGTGGCGCGCCTCGCCGCCGGCTGAGGCCTCAGCCCAGGGCCGAGGGCAGGATCAGCCCCTGCAACCGCAGGGCCAGCTCCTCGGTCAGCGCCTGCACGGCCTGGCGGCGATCACGGCGGTAGTCCGCCATGCGGTCGTCCACCACGATCGGCGCGTCGATGCTGATCCGTGCCCGCAGCCGGCCCAGCCGTGGGCGCTGGTTGGCGGTCTGGCCCTGGATCCGGCACTGGGTGTCCCAGAGCAGCAGCAGCGTGTCGGCGAAGCGCTCCTGGCTGGGCCGCTCGCGCACGTAGCTGCCGCTCACGGCCACAAACGACTCCACCACGCGCATGTGCCAGAGCTGGGCCTCGGTTTCCGCCGCCAGCCGGTCGGCCAGCCCCTGGGCCAGAGGGCTCAGGGGCGCGGCGTTGGCGGGCCGGGCGGGATAAAGCCGATCCCAGCCGGCCTGCTCCAGGCGCCGGCAGCGGTCGGTGAGGCTGCCGCTGGGGTGGAGCCCGAAGGACAACTCCACCCGCCGCAGGGCCAGATCCATCAGCCGCTGCAGCCGGGGTCCGAAGGGGGTGCTGGCCGCTTCCGCCAGAGGGGCCTCCCCTTCTGGCAGGGGGAGGTGCACCTTGTCGCGGTAGAAGGCCTCCATCTGCTCAAGCATGCGTTCCCCGAGGCGCACCAGCCGCTCCAGCAGCCGGGAGGAGGCCAGATCGTGGCTGGGGTCGGGGCCCAGGCCCGCCCCCTCTTCCAGTCGGCAGAGCAGGGCCTCGATCGCCGCCCAGATCGGGGTGGTGTAGCTGTACTGCAGGCCGATCGGCAGCAGGTCCATGCGCTCGTGGCGACCGGCGTCGGCGAGGTCGGCCGCCGTCCAGAAGGCGAGCTGGGCGGTGCCGGGCTCCAGGGGGCTGAGCAACTCGTTGTGGCCATTGGTGGCCCCTTCCGGCGCCAGGGCGAAGGGATGGGGGCCGTCCAGCAGCAGGCGCCGGGCCGTGCGCAGGGCCGGCAGATCGAGCTTGCTGCGCTGGATCGAGCCACCCCCCAGGTGGGTGAACAGCCAACCCATCCCCGCCCCGGCCCAGAGGGGAATGCCGCGGTCGAACAGGAACTGGGCGGTGGGGGCTGGATCGAAGCGGAGGCCCTGCTGCCGCCCCGCCCTGGCCAGTTCCACCCAGAGCAGCTGGGCCATGCTCAGGGGATCGTCGAGGCTGGGGTGCCGGAAGGCGAGCAGCAGCCGGCTCTCCCCGGCCTGGAAGGCCCGCATCGCCTCGATGAGCGAGGCCATGCCCTCCACCTCCACCGTGTCGATCCGGCAGCGCCACCGCAGCCACAGCGGCAGCACCAGCCGGCCCACCGCCAGCACCCGACCATCGAGCCGGGGGGGGAGGAACTCCAGGGGTGGGGCGGTGGCCATGGCCGGAGGTTAGGCGGGCAGAAATGGGGACAATGGCGCCGCGACCAGCTGTTGTCCCGCCTGGGCGATGAGCATCGATTCCGCCCTGCCTCACCGGGCGCGTGAGGGGATGGGGGCGCAGGAGCCTGGCTGGAAGCCCCCATCGGTAGGGTGGCGGGAAAGTGGGTGAGCGAGGGGAAGCAGATGTCCAACGAAACCCCTCCACTGTTCGGGAAAACCAGATTTCTTCAGGGGCTGATTGATGAATTCCTCGACAAGATCTCCGAGGGCGTGATTGTTGTTGAGATGGGGATCAAGGCCTATCTCTGCACCAGCGAAGATCCGGAGATCTGCCTGGAGAAACTGAATCAGATCATCGAGATCAAACGCCGCTGCAGTGAGCTGCGACGTTCGATCGTCACCATGCTCTACACCGAGATGCTGCTGCCCGACGCCCGTGGTGACGTCCTGCGCCTGCTCGCCAGCCTCTTTGAACTGCTCGATGAGATGGGCGACGGCTTCCAGGAGCTGATGATCGTGCAGCCAAGGCGGAGGCCGGAGTTCGGCCAGGATTTCGCTGACCTGACGACGGTGGCGATCCGCAGTGTGCAGGCCGTGGTTGTGGCGGCCCGCACCTTCTTCCGCACGCCAGCAGCGGTGCGTGACCACATCAACGAGGTGCGGGTGTTTGAAGATGAAACCGACAAACTCGCCTGCCGGATCAAGCGCCGGATCTTCGCCACTGATCTCAGCTTCGAGCAGCGTTCGCTGCTGCGTGAAGCCGTGGCGATGATCGATGCCCTGGCCGATAAGGCAGAGAACATCGGCGACAACCTCTCGATCTTCGCGATCAAGCGCTCATTCTGAGCCGGAGCTCCGACCATGGCCCTGATCGTCACCGTGATCTTTCTCTCCAGCGGCCTGTTTCTGGGCTGGTCGATGGGGGCCAACGACGCCTCCAACGCCTTCGGCACCGCCGTGGCGACGCGGATGCTCCGCTTCTCCACCGCCGCCTTCCTGTGCAGCGTGTTCGTGATCATCGGGGCGGTCACCAGCGGCACCGGTGCCGCCGAGGGGCTCAGCCAGCTGGGTGCCATCAACGCCCTGCCGGGTGCGTTCACCGCGGCTCTGGCCGCCGCCCTCACGGTGGCCTGGATGAGCAAGGTGGGCCTGCCGGCCTCCACCAGCCAGGCGGTGGTGGGTTCGATCATTGGCTGGAACCTGTTCAGCGGCTCCCCCACCGACCTGGGCACCCTGCGCCGGATCGTGGCCACCTGGGTGATCTCACCGGTGCTCGGGGCGATCTTCGCGATGGTGCTGTACAAGCTGCTGGTGGAGTGGATCCGCCTCAGCCAGCCGCATCTGCTCTCGCTGGATCGCAACACCCGCAGCGGCCTGATCCTGGCCGGGATCTTCGGCTCCTATGCGATCGGTGCCAACGGCATCGGCAACGTGATGGGTTTCTTCGTGGCAGCCTCGCCCTTCCGTGACCTGACCCTGGGTGGTTTCAGCGTCTCCTCGGTGGAGCAGCTGTTCCTGCTCGGCGCCATCGCCGTGGCCGTGGGTGTGTACACCTATTCCCGCCGCGTGATGATGACCGTGGGCGACAGCCTGCTGACCCTTTCGCCGCTGGCGGCGTTTGTGGTGGTGGTCTCCCATTCGCTGGTGCTGTTCATCTTTTCCTCCACGGCGCTGGAACGCCTGCTGGCCGGTTGGGGCTTGCCCACGATCCCCCTGCTGCCGGTCTCGGGATCCCAGGCCGTGATCGGTTCGGTGCTGGGGATCGGCCTGCTGCAGGGCCTCCGTGGTGTGCGCCAGATTCGCTGGGGGGTGCTGGTGGGGATCGCCTCCGGCTGGGTCACCACACCCCTGATCGCTGCGGTGATCGGCTTCGTGTTGCTGTTCGTGGTGCAGAACGTCTTCGGTCAGGAGGTTTACGTCGCGCTGGGTTGACCGGCGTCCCTTTTGAGAGCATGGGCCGATCTTCGCCACACAGCCGTGCCCGAGGCGAATGCCAGCGACGCCCCAGCCGTCGCCGTGCCCATCCCGGCCCCGGAGGCCGCCCTGCCCAAGACCTACGACCCGGCCGCCACCGAGGCGCGCTGGCAGGCGGCCTGGGAGGAGGCCGGCGCCTTCCACCCCGATCCGGCGGCACCGGGCGAGCCCTTTGCGGTGGTGATCCCGCCGCCGAACGTGACCGGCAGCCTGCACATGGGCCATGGCTTCGAGACGGCCCTGATCGACACAATCGTGCGCTTCCAGCGCCTGCAGGGCAAGAACGTGCTGTGTCTGCCCGGCACCGACCACGCCTCGATCGCGGTGCAGACGCTGCTGGAGAAGCAGATCAAGGCCGAAGGCGGCAGCAAGGACGATCTGGGCCGTGACGCCTTCCTGGAGCGGGCCTGGGCCTGGAAGGGCGAAAGCGGCGGCACGATCGTGGGCCAGCTGCGCCGGCTGGGTTACTCGGTGGATTGGCGCCGCGAGCGCTTCACCCTCGATCCCGGCCTGAGCGAGGCGGTGGTCGAGGCCTTCGTGCGCCTGCACGAGCAGGGGCTGATCTACCGCGGTGAATACCTGGTCAACTGGTGCCCGGCCTCGGGTTCGGCGGTGAGCGACCTGGAGGTGGAGATGAAGGAGCTCGACGGCCACCTCTGGCACTTCCGCTATCCGCTCAGCGGCGGCGCGGCGGCTGACGGCACCGACCATCTGGTGGTGGCCACCACCCGCCCCGAAACCCTGCTGGGCGACACCGGCGTGGCGGTGCACCCCAGCGACCCCCGCTACGCCGCCCTCGTGGGCCAGACGATCACCCTGCCCCTGGTGGGACGGCAGATCCCGATCGTGGCCGATGAGCACGTGGATCCGGCCTTCGGAACGGGTTGCGTCAAGGTGACCCCCGCCCACGACCCCAACGACTTCGCCATCGGCAGCCGCCACGGCCTGCCCCTGATCACGGTGATGGCCAAGGACGGCAGCATGAACGCGGCGGCCGGCCGCTTCGCCGGACTCGACCGCTTCGAGGCCCGCCAAGCGGTGGTGGCGGCGATGCAGGCGGAGGGGTTTCTGGTCAAGGTGGAGCCCCACCGCCACAGCGTGCCCTTCTCCGATCGCGGCAAGGTGCCGGTGGAGCCGCTGCTCTCCACCCAGTGGTTCGCCCGTGCCGAGCCGCTGGCGGCCCGCTGCCGCGAGGCCCTCGATGGCGGCGCGCCCCGCTTCGTGCCCGAGCGCTGGGAGAAGGTCTACCGCGACTGGCTCACCGACATCCGCGACTGGTGCATCAGCCGCCAGCTCTGGTGGGGCCACCGCATCCCCGCCTGGTTCGTGGTCAGCGAGACCGGTGGCGTGATCAGCGAGGCCACGCCCTACGTGGTGGCCCGCGATCAGTCGGAGGCCCACGCCAAAGCGGTGGCGCAGTTCGGTGAGGCCAGCCTGGCGGCAGGCCGGGAGCTGCAGCTGGAGCAGGACCCGGATGTGCTCGACACCTGGTTCTCCAGCGGCCTGTGGCCCTTCTCCACCCTGGGATGGCCCGATGCGAACGCTGCCGATCTGGCCCGCTGGTATCCCACCAGCGTGCTGGTGACGGGCTTCGACATCATTTTCTTCTGGGTGGCCCGCATGACGATGCTGGCCGGCGCCATGCAGCCCCTCGGCGCCGGCAAGGCCTGGATGCCCTTCGCCGACGTGATGATCCACGGCCTGGTGCGGGACGAGAACAACCGCAAGATGAGCAAGAGCGCCGGCAACGGCATCGATCCGCTGCCGCTGATCGAGCGCTACGGCGCCGATGCCCTGCGCTTCGCCCTTGTGCGGGAAGTGGCCGGCGCCGGCCAGGACATCCGCCTCGACTACGACCGCAGCGACGGCAGCTCCGCCACGGTGGAGGCGGCGCGCAACTTCGCCAACAAGCTCTGGAACGCCACCCGCTTCGCCCTGATGAACCTGGGCGGGGAGACACCCGCCAGCCTGGGCCGGCCTCTGGCCGCCGAGCTGGAGAGCGAGGACCGCTGGATCCTCTCGCGCCTGGCCCGCGCCGCCAATGAGGCGGCCGAGCTTTACGGCAGCTACAGGCTGGGGGAGGCGGCGAAGCTCCTCTACGAGTTTGCCTGGAACGATCTCTGCGACCAGTACATCGAGTGGGCCAAGCCACGCCTGGCCGGCGCAGACACCACCGCCCGCATGGCAGCTCGGCGGGTGCTGGCCACCAGCCTCGAGGCGCTGCTGGTGATGCTCCACCCGCTGATGCCCCACCTCACCGAGGAGCTCTGGCACGCCGTGACGGGCGCCGATGCCACGGCGTTCCTCGCCCTGCAGTCCTGGCCCCAGCCCGAGGCCGCCTGGCGGGACGAAGGTCATGAACGGGCCTTCCAGTTCGGGATCGAGGCGGTGCGCGCGTTGCGCAACCTGCGTGCCCTCTCCGGGGTGAAGCCCTCAGAGCGGCTGCCGGTGGGAATCCACAGCGGCAGCCCCGAGCGCCGGGCTTTTCTGGAAGTGAACCAGGAGAAGATCCTGCGCCTGGCGGGGGGCAGTGCTTTCGGCCTGGAGCCCCAGCCGGCGGCAGGTCAGCTGCTGGGCATCGTGGACAGCGACGCCCAGGTGAGCCTCACCGTGCCCCAGCAGAGCCTTGAAGCCCTGCGCACCCGCCTTGAAAAAGACCTGGCCAAGGCGGAGAAGGAGATTCAAGGCCTGGCCGGCCGCCTCGCCAACCCCAACTTCGCCGGCAAGGCACCCCCCGAAGTGGTGGCAGAGTGCCGCGCCAACCTGGCCGAGGCGGAGGCCCAGGCGGCTCTGGCGAGACAGCGCCTGGCCGACCTGGGCTAACCGGAACAGCAAGGATTCACCAAGGCGATGGCCGGCCAATCCAGTCTCAATGCCAAAAACCTCGAAGCCCTGGGGGCGGCCAGGCTGGCGGAGCTGCTGCTCACCCTGAGCAAGGGGGATGCCAGTGCCAGTCGCATGCTGCGCCTGGCACTGGCGGAACAGAAGGGTCCTGCGGAGATCGCCAGAGAAGTGCGCAAGCGACTGGCCACGATCGAGCGCTCCGGCAGCTTCCTCGACGACCACCAGCGCGACAGGCTGCTGAAGGATCTGGAGCGGCAGCGCCAGGCCATCAGCGGGCCGATCGCCGAGCAGGATCCAGCACGGGCTGTGGAGCTGCTGTGGGATCTGCTCGCTCTGGCGGAGGGCCTGTTCGAGCGCTGCGACGACAGCGACGCCGTTTTGCGCGACTTCTTTCATCAGAGCAGCGCCGCCCTCGGCGCCGTGGCCCTCAAGGTTTCCGGGGATCCCAGGCCTCTGGCTGATCAGGTGTACGCCGCGATCGTGGGCAACGGCTACGGCCAGTTCGATCCGATCCTGCGGGATCTGGGGCCGGCGCTGGGGTCGGAAGGGCTGGCCCATCTGCGTCAGCGGCTGGAGACCATGCGGGCTCGCGTCACCAACAACGAACAAGCGCAAACGCACCGAGACTGGATCGTGCGCATCGCCATGCTCGACATCGCCGATGCCCTGGGCGATGCCGAGGCCTATCTGGCGGAATACCGCGACCATGATCCCGAGGCGCTGACGGTGCCGGCAATCGCGGCCAGGGTGGCGGAGCGGCTCACCCCCGCCGGCCGGGCCGAGGAGGCGCTGGCGCTGCTGGAGAAGGCCGACCCAAGGCTGTCCGAGCGCCGGGCCGGGGCCGAGGAGTGGTGCGATGCCCGCCTGGCGGCGCTGGAGGCCCTCGGCCGCCACGAAGAGGCCCAGGGGCAGCGCTGGGAGTACGCCCTGATGGAACTGTCGCGCCGCCACCTTCGCGACTACCTGAAGCGGCTGCCAGCTTTCGCGGATGCGGATGACGAGGAGCGGGCCCTCGATCTGGTGGCGGAGCACGACGATCTGCAGGAGGCGCTGTGGTTTCTGTTGCACTGGCCCGAACCGCGCCGCGCCGCCCGGCTGGTGCTGGCCACGCCGAAGCCGCTCAATGGCGACTGCTACGTGCTGCTGGCACCGCTGGCGGAGCTGCTGGAGAAGGATCACCCCCTGGCTGCCACGCGCTGCCTGCGGGCGATGGTCGATTTCAGCCTGCGGGTGGGGCGCAGCAAGCGCTACCCCCGCGCCGCCCGCCATCTGCACACTTGCCACCTCCTTGCCAAAAGGATCGAGAGCTGGGGGGAACTCGCCGATCACCGCAGCTATGGGGCCCAGCTGCGGCGGGATCATGGCCGCAAGTTCGGCTTCTGGAGCCTGGTGCCCAAGGGGGCTGTGCCGGAGCAGGCCCAGGGAAAGAGCGCACAAGCGGCTCCGATGGATCCAATGGCTGTTGCCCAAAGCGAGACCACAGGTGAGACGATTGGCGATGGCCCCGTGCAGACAGGCCTATGGTGATTTCCCGGAGTTGTCGTTGATCAGTCGTGTGACCAGATCGCGCACGAAGTTGCGGAACAGTGAATTGTCCTTGAACTGCTTGTAAAACTCCGTCTGATCGAGAAACAGCGGATCCACGGCGCGGTTCAGAGCGGCGTCAAGTTCGATCGCGGCTGTGTTTGGGGTGTTCGCCTTGGCATTGCGGTAGCGCTGGTCCTGGGCCACCTGGGGCACAATCTCGTCACGGATCAGGCGGCGGATGCGGTCTTCGTCGCTGAAGCTGGTGCCGTACTGATCATTGAAGCTGGTGAGAATCACCGAAAGCGGATCCAGTTCCGGTGGGGTCTTGAAGCCACCACCTGAAACGGGTGCTGGATCCAGGGTCGCGTCGTCATCAGGAAGCGCGATGCGCTGCTGGTTCTGCTTATCGATTCGGTAACTGTCCATGTCGATCAGCTCCAGCATGCCCGTGGTGAGGTCGTCCTCATCTGGGGCCGGCAGGGCACGCACCAGCAGGGTTAGGAAGATGGAGAGCTTCTCCCACTCCGGATTGCCGTAGGTGAGGATCGTGGCCAGGAAGTCGTAGCTGCGCACGAAGGCCTTGGCCTTGCTTTTGAAGGCCACCTGGTCGTCTTCGTTGAGCTGCTCGTTATAGATATAGCGACATTGATTCAGGATCGGTTGCAGGGCGTCGCGATCGCTGTTGCTGAGGAAGAGAGCCACAAACTCTTCCACCTGCTCCCAGGTGTAGACCCGCAGCTGATCGAGACTGTCGCGGAGATCGTGCAGCTTGTTGGGATCGGTTGCTTCGCTGAGCAGGGTGGTTTTGTAGTAGTCGGCGAAGGCGGCCTCCACGGCGGCGGCGTTGTCCTGAAAATCGAGGATGAACACCCGCTTCTTGCCCGGAGCGGCGCGGTTGAGGCGCGAGAGGGTCTGCACCGCCTGGATGCCGCCCAGGGCCTTGTCCACATACATGGACTGCAGCAGCGGTTCGTCATAGCCGGTCTGGAATTTGTCGGCGCAGATCAGGAAGCGGTAGGGATCCTCCTGGATGCGGCTGGTGATCTCGCTGGAGGGAAAGCCGTTGAGGCAGGCCTCGCTCACGGGCCCATCGCCGAAGTCATGTTCGCCGGAGAAGGCCACGATCGGCAGGTAAGGGCTGCGACGCTCAAGCAGGTAGCGGCGAATGGCATGGAAATACTGCACCGCCCGCTCAATGGCTCCGGTGACCACCATGGCCCGGGCTTCGCCCTTCATCTCCCGCAGCGGCAGCACAGCATCGAGGAAATGATCCACCATGATTTCAGCCTTGTTGCGGATGGCGGTGTCATGGCTTTCCACATAGCGGCGCAATTTTGAGCGGGCACGCTTGCTGTCGAACAGCGGATCAGCCTCGATCGTTTTCACCAGCCGGTAGTAGCTGCTGATCGGGATGTAGTACTGCAGAACATTGAGGATGAACTTCTCCTCAATGGCCTGCTTCATTGTGTAGGCGTGAAAGGGCCGACGACCGATCTTGCTTTCCCCATTCGGCGGCAGGGGCGTGCCGAACAGTTCGCGCGTCTTGGCTTTGGCGGTAGCGGTGAAGGCGAAATAGCTGGCGTTGGGGCGCAGGCCGCGACTTTGCAGCCGCTGCTCAATCACCGTGTTCACGAAGTCTTCGATGGCCGTGTTGATGAAATCCTCTACATCGATGTCCTCTGGCAGCGCCCCATCGGCCGCGAGGGCCTGGTTGAGAGCGGCGGAGGCCTTGCTGCCCTGGCTGCAGTGGGCCTCGTCGATGATCACCGCGTAACGGCGCCCCTGGGGAGCCTCATCCAGTTCTCGGCAGAGTTCGGGAAAGGTCTGCAGGGTGCAGATGATGATCTTCTTGCCGGCGGCCAGAAACTGCTTGAGCTGCTCCGTTTTGGTGCTGCCGCGGCCGGTGACGGCGCCCACGGTGGCGCCCACCTGCATGAAGTCGAGAATGTTGTTGCGCAGCTGTTCATCGAGGTTGCGACGATCGGTGACCACGATCACCGAGTCGAACACCCGTTCACCGTTGTGGATGATGTCGCCCACCTGATGGCTGAGCCAGGCGATCGAGTTGCTCTTGCCGCTGCCGGCGGAATGTTGCCCCAGGTAGCAGCGGCCGGCGCCGTGGGCGGCCACATCGGCGAGCAGGGAGCACACCACATCGAGCTGGTGGTAACGGGGAAAGATCTGCCTGTGGGTTTTGCGGCCGGTGCGTGGATTGCGTTTTTCGATCACCTGGGCGTAGTTCTCCAGGATGTCGGTGAGGCTGCTGGGCGTCAGGATCTGGTCCCAGAGATAGGCCGTGGCCAGCCCATCGGGATTGGGCGGATTGCCGGAGCCACCGGAGACGGTGCCGCGGTTGAAGGGCAGGAAGTCGGAATCCTTGCCTTGGAGATGGGTGCAGAACTGCACCTCCTGCTCGTCCACGGCGAAGTGCACCAGGCAGCGGGCGAGGGCGAATAGGGGCTCGCGGGGATCGCGATCGCGTTGGTACTGGCGGATGGCGTGCTGTACATCCTGGCAGGTGAGGTTGTTCTTGAGCTCGAAGGTGGCCACCGGCAGGCCGTTCACGAACAGGGCCAGATCGAGGGCGCGGCGGGTCTGGTCGTTGCTGTAGGCGAGCTGGCGGCAGAGGCTGAAGCGATTGCGGGCGAAGAGCTCGGCTGCGCGGCTGTTGCCGGGGGAGGGGGTGCCGTAGAAGAGCTGGATCTCGTGGGGGCCGTGGCGGATGCCTTTGCGCAGCACGTCCACCACGCCCCGCTGGGCGATCTGCTTCTCCACCCGGGCCAGGAACTGCCGGCGTGTGGGCCCATCCACGCCGATCGCCACGGCTTCGGCGATCTGCGGCTGGGTGGCCTCCAGAAAACCCTGCAGCTGCATCAGATCAACGCAGTGGCTGCGGTCGTAGTGGCGGGGATCACCGAGCAGCCACCCGGTGCCGCCACTCACCGGCACGGACGATGACGTGGCCTGGTGGGGAGGCTCCAGCAGGTAGGTGCGCCCGGTCATGGCCCGGGTGATCAGCGCTTCCAGGCCCTGCTCGCTGGTGTTGGTGGGCATGGGGCCGGGAGCGTTGAATGGCCTTCGGCCAGTCTGGGGTATCCCCAGGGGTTGTGGCCCGGGGCTCTCGCCTCAGAGCTTGGCTTCGAGGATGGCCATGGCCCGACGGAAGCTGGGCAGCAGTGGGGCCAGGGCCTGAGGGTTGAGCTTGGCCAGCAGATCGAAGGAGCGCCTGCCTTTGCGGTAAGGCTTCGAGGTGGCTGCTGTTGCACGTTCCAGCCGCTCCTGCACCTCGTGCCTGTGGCGGCTCTCAAGGTTGGTGGTGGCTGGCAGTTGGTTTTCGTTGAGAGCAGTTCCGTAGTGGGTCCTGAGGGTGGCGCGATCCGCTGCGATCCAGGTTTCCATGCAGGTCGTCATGAACAGCACCTGTTGGTCTGTGGCGTCTGCGGGGCGTTCCCAGCCGTCGCGCCGTCTGAGGTGCTCCCAGGTTTGTTGTTGCAGGGGATCCGCAGGAATGGCTGCCGGGTCTTCGCTGTCGATCAGCAGGCCCACGAAATGCCCAGATTGGGCATTGGCGTGGGCCGTCTTGAAATCGTCGAAGGCGGAACCGCGTCCGCCGCAGGCGGTGAGGCGTGGCAGGCGACCAGACAATCCCTGGCTTGTGAGGAGGCTGGTGAAGGCTTGGCGACAGCGTATCTTCTCCTCCTTGGAGTTTCCCCCACCCTCGATGGAGAGATGAGCATTCACCAGCGGGTGCCTCCCAACTCGCCGCGGATCCAGAGTTCACCCAGCCGGTACTTGTCCAGCCACACCTTCAGCTCCTCGGCAGATAAGCGGTTCATCTCTGTGGCGCCGTTGTGCTTCTCGCAGACCACCACCGCCTCGGGGTGCTCGCTCATGGCGTCTACCAGCACATCGGAATGGGTGGTGACGATCAGCTGGGTGCGCTGTGAGGCTGCCAGCAGATGATCGGCTAGTTTGGGCAGCACATCGGGATGCAGTCCGAGTTCGGGCTCTTCGATGCAGATCAGCGGCGGAGGTTTGGGATCGCAGAGGATGGCCAAGAGGCAGAGATAGCGCAGGGTGCCATCGGAGAGGCGGGTGGCGGGGATCACGAATTCGCCTTCGTGAAAGAAGACTTGAACCGTGCCCCCTTTGATTCGCACATTGAAATCGCTGATCCCGTCGTAGAGATCGGCCAAGCCATCAAGGATGGCGCGGGCGCCACCAGGATGAAGCGTTTTGAGGCGATTAAGAAACAGGCCAAGATTGGAGAAATCCTCCTCCAAGATATCGTCTTGTAGATCAGCTTTTTGCGGCTCGCGGAACACGGCATGGCGGCCGAAGGTCCATTCGCGATAGAGACGGATACGTTCGTAGTTGCGGGCCACCCAAGCCAGCTCGGGATAGCTGTCTGGGTCGCGCCGCTGGGCAAGGATCGAGCGATCGGGTTCCAGGCTGTCGTGCGCGAGTTGCCGCTGCTCCTGATCGCGGAAGTTCAGTACAGGGCGGCCCTGCTGATAGCGGTAATAGAAATAGGGATTGGGCTGGCCGTGTCGCGCCACGGCATTTTCCAGGCGTTCATCCTCCAGCGCGAATCCCTGATTGGCTGCGCGGAAGGCGAGGCGATGCCGCAGGGGCTGGGGGCCATGGGGGTAGCTCAGCATCCAGTCGATGCTGGCAACAGCATCGGCCGATCCTTTCCAGATCCATTCGGCTACGCCGCCACCTTTGCGGGTCACATCGCGATAGTTGTCGCGGGAGTCCGCCCCTGCTCGCATGAGGGCGATTGCTTCGATAAAGTTCGACTTGCCGGAGCCGTTGGGGCCAATCAGGAGATTGAGCGGGCGTAGCTCAAGGCCAGAATTGTCTGGCCCGAAGGAAAGAACGGACTGAAGATCGATGCGCCGAAGGAAGGGAGGAAGGTTGGTGGCTGCCATTTCATTCCTCCTCGCTGTTGAAGGAGTCGTCCTCGGGGGAGACCACGCAGTCATCTGGATCGTAGGGCTCTGGAGAGACATCGGCTGCAAGTTCCTCCTCCGACAACCCCGCCGCCACCTCCCGCACATCGAGCTTGCCGGTGACCACATCGGCGATCAAGCGGGTCCGATATTCGCCGAGGAGTGTGATCTCTCGTTCGAGGCGCTTGAGAGCGGTGCTTAGCGACAGAATTTCGGTATGAACGTGCTTCAAAAGCTCCTGCTGTTCTAGGGCTGGGGGAATGGTAATCTGAAACCGTTTGAGATCTTCGCAGGTGATTGCGCCTTTCGTACTTCCAGAATCTTCGCTGGATGCACGGAGTTGGAAATAGGCGGCGCTGGTGTCGGTGGGCATGGGGCCGGGAGAATGGTGGGCCTTGGCTCAGTTTGGGGGATCGGGGCGAGCAATGGGGGCAGACTGGTGGGGGCTGGTATTTGGCGGCTGGGCTCTACTAGCAAGCTTTACTAAGTTGTTTGCTAAGGGTCTGCTGTGGAGGGGGTCTTAGTAAAGCCCTTGGGAACAGGGCTCAGGATCCACCGTGCGGCTTCAAGCGAGCCGGTCCGCTCGATCCGGCCAGCTCGGCGCAGCTCCTGCATCAGGCCAGTGGCTCGGCTGTGAAGGTTGTCGATTCCGCCAGTGGATCAACCCAGCCCTGATCAGCCAGAACGGCACTGGCGATCTGGATCTGGCGGGGCGAAAACTGCTGTTTGCGAGGACTCCAGGCATGGAAGAACTGCACCAGCTCGCTGATTGAAGAGGGTTGTTCCTGCTTGTGGAGCCAGTGGACGGTGGCGAGCAGTTCCAGGCCAAAGGGGCTTTCGAAGCCGGAGACGAGATCAGAGACGCGCCGAAAACGAGCATGGGTGTCTGGATGGTCGGCGAGAAAATGCAAGGCTTGTTTCTCAGCACCGGCAACGATTGCTAGGCGCTTGGAGGGATCATCGCCTCCATCGCCGTAGCCCTTGATGAAATGGCCCTCAATGGCTTGGAAGACATGGCGCAGATTTTCGGCATAGGGCCCATAGGGGGCCTTGGTGTAGCGAAGCCTGAGCGGCTCGTTGGCCACTTGCAGGAAGTACATGAGTTTATGAACTTCAAGAAGAGATACAAATGTATCGAGAAGGCCCGCGAGATAGCGATCCATCAAGCCAACCAAAGCAGCCCGGCCTGGAGTCATGGGTGGTGGGGCACTGGCTTTAGCAATGGGCTTCAATACATCAGCGGAGTCTGGTGCATAGAGGTGAATTTGTACGGATTGAAGTGGCGCCAAGGCCGCATTAATCTGGGAACTGACTATTGACCAAGAAAGTCTTCCAAGACCACAGCCAAGGGGGGGGGGGATCGCGATACTGGTTATGCCCAGTTCCTCGATGACGCGAATCAAATCGACAAGCCCGGTTTCAATATCTTCGAGCCGGCTTTTCCCTCGCCAGTGCCGCTTGGTGGGGAAATTGATGATATAACGAGGACCCTGCAGGAGGCCGGTGCTGGTAATGAACATGCGGCCTGGCCGCACTTCCTCACGCTTGCAGGCTTGGGCGTATTGCTTGTAATTATCAGGGAAAGCGTTTTTGAACTGCAGCGCGATACCCCTTCCCATCACGCCAACACAGTTGACTGTGTTCACCAGGGCTTCGACAGGTGCAGCTAGAATGTCGCCGCTAGAGGGGCGAATCATGATCGTTGCCCTCCTGCTCAGTAGTACCACTCCGGTTTAATTTCGATGGGTGGCTTCTGTCCAGTGGTCGTGAGGAATTGTTCAACAATGGCTCGAACTGTTTCGCTGTGAACGCCGATGCGACGAACCAGTGCCCAGGGGACTTGCTCTTCCACTAAAAACTCGGATTGCTTGGCCTCCTTGATGTCCGATTGGTTCCATTGCCAGGCCTGAATGGCCTGCCAATTGAGTTGGCTGAGGTTTGCCAGTGAGCTGTAATCATCAAAGTAGCGGGAGCCGGCATTGCCCCTGGTGATAGCCCAGCGTTTGCCTGCTTTTGTGTAACTGTTCAGGGGGGGAGAAAGCTCCGGGGCAGTTCCGCTCTTGACAGACCTCTGAAAACAGCTTGGATCTCAGGCAGAGACTGCCCGAGATGCATCCACCACCTGCCGGCATTTCTGAGAGTGA
>NZ_JAGQCD010000035.1 GCF_024345975.1 Cyanobium sp. Cruz-8D1
TCAACAACGTTCTGATCGGCAACACCGCCAACAATGGCCTCGATGGCGGCGCCGGAGCCGACACGCTGATTGGCGGGGTAGGGGATGACACCTACACGGTTGATGATGCGGGCGATGTGGTGATTGAGGGTGCCAGTGGCGGGGAAGATCAGGTCCGCTCGTCGGTCTCGTATGTGCTGGGTGCCGATCTCGAGCATTTGACACTGCTGGGGACGGTAGCGATCAACGGCGCGGGAAATGCTGTGGGGAACCGCCTGTTCGGCAACACGGCCGCCAATCGGCTGGAAGGCCTGGCCGGCGACGACACCCTGAATGGCGGTGCCGGGAACGACACGTTGGTGGGTGGCTCAGGGGCTGATCTTTATATCGTGGATGCGGCAGGCGATGTGATCATCGAGACGGGGAACGAGATCGATACGGTTGAATCCTCGGTGAACTACACGCTCGGATTACGGCTGGAGAACCTGGTGCTGACCGGGGCTGCGGTGCTTGGAACCGGGAACGGGCTGAACAACAGACTGACCGGCAACGCCTTGGCCAACACGCTCAATGGGGGTGCGGGGGCAGACGTGATGTCTGGCGGGCTGGGCGGTGACACCTATGTCGTCGACAACTCCGGCGACATCGTGCAAGAGGAAGTGGGCGCCGGCACGGATCTGGTGCAATCGTCGATCAGCTATTCGCTGAGTGCTGAGGTCGAGAACCTGCAACTGACGGGGGGACAGGATATAAATGGAACCGGTAACGAATTGGCGAACCGGATCACCGGCAACGGCGGGGATAACTGGATCGATGGCGGCACAGCCGCCGACACGATGGCGGGTGGTGCTGGTGATGATACCTACATTGTCGATAATGCAGGCGATGTGGTCACAGAGGCTGCGAATGCCGGAACTGATCAGGTTCAGACAACTTTGGCGGCTTATACGCTGTCAGCCAATGTCGAGCGGCTGCAGCTGTTTATCGGTTTTGACGACGGGGTCAACCGCAATGGCACCGGCAACGAACTTGACAACGAGATCGTGGGCACGAGTGGAATCAACCGCCTCAGTGGGCTTGGCGGGAATGATGCCCTTTATGGCGGCGCCGGGAACGACAGTCTGCTTGGCGGCGATGGCGACGATCTCTTGGACGGCGGCAGCGAGCGCGACCGAATGGAGGGTGGTACAGGCAACGACCTTTACATCGTCGATCTAGCCACAGACATCGTCTTGGAGGCGGTGAATGCCGGAACGGATACGGTGCAATCCTCGGTGTCGTGGATTCTTGGTGCCAACGTTGAGAACCTGACACTGACAGGCGGAGATGCCATCGACGGCCAGGGCAATGCCCTCAACAACGTTCTGATCGGCAACACCGCCAACAATGGCCTCGATGGCGGCGCCGGAGCCGACACGCTGATTGGCGGGGTAGGGGATGACACCTACACGGTTGATGATGCGGGCGATGTGGTGATTGAACTACCTGGCTCTGGCATGGACTCTGTAAGAAGCTCAGTTTCATTTACACTAAGTTCTGCTATTGAGAACCTTGTCCTTCTTGGGTCTGGCGATATAAATGGGATAGGGAATATTGGCAGCAATAATATTGACGGCAACTCAGGATCTAACCTCATCGATGGCGGTGGGGGTGGCGACACCATGACAGCTGGAGAAGGCAATGACACCCTAATTGGCGGCGGCGGCAGCGACACCCTCATCGGTGGCGCCGGCAACGATAGCTATCTCTTCGATGCCGATGTCGCCCTCGGTACCGACACCCTCAATGAAACCGGTGGCGGCACCGACACGCTGAACTTCAGCGCCACCACCACCCTTGCGATCGCCCTCAACCTCGGCCTGGCCACCACCCAGGTCGTCAACACCAACCTCAGCCTCAACCTGGGGTCTGCCTCCACCTTCGAGAACGTGATCGGTGGCGGGCTCGCCGACCGTCTCACCGGCAACAGCCTCAACAACAGCCTCACCGGCGGCGGCGGTAACGACACCCTCATCGGTGGCGCTGGCAACGACACGCTGGTGGGTGGACTTGGCGCTGATCGCTTCCGTTTCGCGACCGCCCCCAACGCCACCACCAACCGCGACGTGATCAGCGATTTCTCCATCGCCCAGGGGGACAGGATCGAGCTGGAAAATGCCATTTTCACCGGCCTGCCCACCACCGGTCCCCTTGCCGCCTCGTCTTTCCTGATCGGCACGGCCGCCACCAACGGCAGCCAGCGGATCCTCTACAACAGCGCTACTGGCCTGCTGTCCTATGACAGCGATGGTAATGGCGCGGTCGCCGCCATCGCCTTCGCGACGATCACCCCGGGGCTGCCGCTCAACAGCACCTACTTCACGGTCACTTGAAACATACTGATCACCCCGCTTCAATTCTGCCTAGAGGGTTAGCATTTGAACATTGCACAGCCTCCAGCCCCGATAGGAGCTGGAAAACAGGGCAGCGTCGACAGACCTTCAGCTGTACCTCAGACTAGATTCCTGACGCCATCAGCCATGTGTATAGCAAGTCTCTTCGCCTGAGCCAGCTGAGCAGCAGCAACCAACTCAGAGAGGCTGAGCATCTCCACTTTCAGGTTGGGGTACTCCTTCATGATTCTGACGTATTGCCAATGGCTCGTTACAAACTGATTCCTGTAGTAGTATCTCTCAGTTGCGCTATCCCAAGCAACCATCGCTTGCTCATCATCTGTTAAGCCAAGCCTGGAATAGACATCTAGAAATACCCCAAGCCGCTTAAAGAGAGCTACCCATTTGGAGTGGGTCATCGCCCCCACGGACTGACCGAAGATCTCCCCTGCCGAATAGTCCATACATACAACGACGCAGCCCAGGTTGCGACGACCCTTGCTGATGCGCGAAATGCCATCAGGGAGCTCGATGTGCTCAGGCTTGACGTTTAGCCAATGGATGAAGTAGCTACACTCCAAGGAGCGATGCGTATCTTTGCGAACTGTGATCGGCGGAACCGAGATCAGCAGCTCCACCAACTGGCTCTGCTGGCACAAGGAGCCATGCACGCCGGGTTGGGCATTGTTTATGTTCTGAACAGACATTTCTACTCCATTTAGAAACAATGAGGCCGTTTGCCTCTGTTGCTTTCCTTTGTTTCGACACACCTACAGGATCCCCAGCTGGCTGCTGGGCTATCGCCCCCGCCCCCACACGGCGCCGGGTGCTGGGGGGTGGCTCTGCTCAGCCGGGTCAGGGAGCCGTCACTCCAGGCGGCGCCTGCTGCTGCGACACCAGGAACGTCTCGATCCAGTCGTGATGGCGCCGCTGGCTGATCCGATCCGCGATGGTGACCGTGTCAGACGGCACCTGGAAGCGCTTGCGAAAGGCCTTGCTAAACCCAGCCAGCACAGGGGCGGGCAGGGCCCGGATCATGGCGTGCAGCTGGCGGACGGTAGCTGGATCGAGGGGGGCCAAACCAGGGTCAGGTTCGGGCTGGGGTTGGGGGCCTGGTGCCGGGGGCAGCACCCGCAGTGACGTGGGCCTGGCACCAGCACCCCCGGAGACCTCCCGCTGCTGCTTGTCGTACAGCGCCAACCCGAAGGCATTACCAAAGGTCATCAGCGCACGCTTCATCGCATCGGTTTCGGCCTCCTTGAGCGCGGACTCATGGGCCTGGCCCAGGTCGGTGTCGATGCCATGGCCAGCCCCTGAGCCCTCACGGATCAGTGGTAGCTGGCCGGCGGTGCTGACGCTGATCCGCACCCGGGCGGTGTAGGTGACACCCCAGCCGGGGCGCTGTGGCTCACCGATCAACCGCTCGCCCTGGTGGACGCAGCGGGTCTGGACGGTTTGCCGCTGCCAGCCGTCAAAGCCAAAGATTCGGTTGGCCTCGGCGATCACCTGCCAACCCTCCAGGTAGCTGACGGAGCTGCGGCCCTGACGCCGCTGGCGCACCTTGGCGCGATCAAGGGGGGCAGAGAGACAGGCGATCTGCTCGGGGGAGAACAGGCAGGTCATGGCGGCGCGGGTGGCAGGGCGGGCGGGGTGGGGGGGGTGGCGTGCGAACGTGATCAGCTGGCGGGCGCGTCGGGATCGAGGGCTTCAACCAGCACCCAGCAGGGCGGCTCGCTGCAGTGGACGTGCTGGGGAGAAGGCCGCCGACCGGGCTTACGGGTGATCGGCACCACCCAGCTGGCCAGGCGAGTCGACCAGATATGGCCCTGGGGCCGGGGGCTAGTGGGGTTGGCGGTGGTGGTGGGGTTAGAGGTGGTGGTGGGGCTGGTGGCGTAGTTGAAAAGATCCATGGTTCTGGTGTGGAGGACAGGTGGTGGTGCTGGTGCTGGGTTGGCTCTGGAGGGAGTACGTGGGCCTGCTCCTGCTGCAGACCCTTTGGAAGGGCCCCTGGCCCCTCAGGTGATGCGCCAGCTGCGGCGGGTGAGGAGCTGGGCGCCGGGGACCTGGTGACCGGCCTTGATCGCAGCCTTGATGGCGGTCTTGTCGGGCTGGGTGGTGGTCTTGTGCATCAGCCACTCGGGGGGCAGGGCGTCCTCGTCGGCGATCGCGACGACCTGGGAGCGGGTACTGCGTAGCTCGTGGTTGGGGAAGCTGAACCGGGTGGCGTTGGGCTGCAGCCGGGTGAGCACCAGCACCAGGGAGTCCTCCAGGGCAGCGGCCCGGTTGGTGTCCGAGCGGGCAAGGTCGGTGAGGCGCTTGGCCTGCTGCTGGCGGTAGGCGGCCTGACCGCGAAGGTGCTCGATCACCCAGCAGGTGGCATCGGCCTTGGCGGCCAGGGCGGTTTTGTTGAGGGCCTCAGCCAGCAGGGCAGCCTCGAGCTCGCCGAGGGCCTGGGCGCGGGTGTCGTCGTCGGCTTCCAGCTGCTCAGCCAGCTGAGCGATGGCGGTGGTGAGCTCCTGGGCCTCGATGCCCAGCTGCCAGAGGGAGCCGGAGCGCTGGAGGGTGCAGGACGGCCCGGCGGCCTGGGGGAGAGCAGGGGAGAGAGGAGCGGCGAGGGTGGTGGGAACAGACATGGGGACGTGGAGCGGAGGGGAACGAGAAGAACGGGAAGGCGATTGCCGCTCAGGCGGCGAGGGGCCCCGGCAAGAACGGCGGCGGCACTTCCATCACCACCACCGGCACCGGCGAACGGGAGGAGCAGCGGCGGGCCTGCTGCACCAGCGAGGCCGTGCCCGGCCCACCGGGGAAGGCGATCACCAGAACCGAGGCGCTGAATGCAGGGGAGGTGTGGGCCTCGGCTTCCACCAGGGCCTGCTCGAGGAGGCGGCGATTGCGGATCGGCCCGGCACTGCGGCCATAGCGGCGCCACTCGGCAGGAAGGGACTGGACCCGCCAGCCGAGCTGCTGGGCGGCGCGGCCGATGGCGCGATCAGCGCCACGGGCACCGCCATGGAGCAACAGATGGACCGGACGACCGCAACTGCGCTGGAGCAGAGCGGAGGCGATGCGCTCCTGGGGCCAGACGAGATCACGGCCACCAGCGGCGACGATGACGACCGAGCGATGGGCCAACGCCGGCGGCGGCAGGAGGCCGGAAAGCGGCAATGCAGCGGCCTGGGCCACTGCAGCAGAGGACAAACTCATGGGCTACAGAGCAAACGAACGGGGCAAGTTGCCTTGGGATTTCGTTGCCGCAGGCGATGGGCTCGGGGCCTTTGGCGCGATCCTTATTCTAGCAGTACAAACGCACTAAAGAGCGGGTGGATCGGCTGCGGGGCAAGCGATCAGAGCCAAGCGTCGCCAACCAGACGGGCCAGGCAGCTTGATCACCAATGCAGCCAGATTCGCTCCAAATCGACCGGCACCCGCGCAGTCGCGCGAGGAAATCTTGGGCCTCCCCCCCCAGCACCCCGACGGCTGGCAGCCGCCCGGCCACCGCAGCCGCGGGAGAGCGACCCTGCCCGCCACCCCAACACCGGCCCCGGAGCGGAGGGCGGCGGCGGCTGGCCGATGCACGCCACGGCACAGCCGTGGCACGCTGAAGGACTGCCGTCGCCGACCGGAGCCTTGCGGTGTCGTGCTGCGACGCCAGGCAATCGCTCCGTAGGCCTGAGGCGACGAGCACCCTCGGACCGATCAGAGCAACCTGGTTGATGCCGTCCGGGTTCGTTTCTGGTGACCGTGTTCGCTACGGCCTCGCGGCTACCTCGCAGATGCCAGATCACTCGTCAAAAGCGCTGCGTTCGCCCGCTCGAAGGCCGCAGCCGTTCCTGACTGGCTGGCCCACGGATAAGCACGGCAGTGAACCTCGAAGCTGTGGCCCATGCTCAACGCCACCGAACCAGCATCGATGCCGCGTAAGTGGCCCCTCAGGCTGTAGCTGTGCCGGAAGCTGTAGGGAACCAGCCGCTCTCCCTTGGCTGCAAGAAGAGCCTTGAGGCTGCACCAGCCAGGCTGGCGGCTGAGGTAAGTGCCGAGCGCATCGCCGGCACCGGCTCCACTGGTAAGTGGCGGGAGCTCGATCAAGCCCGCTTGCCATCGCTCGAGCAGATTCCACCGCTGCACCTGTCCTTCAGCATCCACCAGCGGTAACGGATGTACCCGGCGCGGCTCAGTGTCGCCGCCGCCACTGCGCTTCCGGTAACTGCACCACCAGTAGGGCTGCCCCGAGCTGCGGTCCTTTTGCACCGAGAGGTGAACGAGCTCAATCGGCCTCAGGCCGAGTTCAGCCAGGAGCTTCAGTGCATCGGACCATCGCTGTCCGGCCGCATCACCGGGCAGGGAGGACAGGAGGTTGATGATCTGTTGATCCTCGACCGGATCCCCCTTGCTGCGGTTGAGCTCCTCGGTGGGCGTGCTGCCAACGTGCGCGCGGAGATCGGTGGGCGGCATCCACACCGCAGGAAAGCCCTCGCGACTGACGCAATAGCGAAGAAACTGCGCGAGAGACTGGGCTCGGATCTGCCTCATGCGGCTACCCGTGGCCCAACGCCGGATCATCTGATCGACCAGATCCGCAGGGCTGGTGGGCGCACGCTTGCTGGTGAGCGCTGCGACGGCATCGTTCAGGACCGGCGCGTAGCTGTGATTCCACGTGATCGGCTTTACCGCACGTCCGTGCTCCATTTTTTGCTGCTTAAACCGCTCCACGGCCCCAGCCCAGTCCATCAATGGTTTTGGTGCTTTGCCATCGGCAATCTCAGCGGCAGCCTTGAGGCTGTGGCCCTCTGCGACGAGAGGGTAGATGTTGCGTACACGGGTCAACACGTCTCCAACTGATGCCTTCGCCCAGTCGAAGGGAAGAATCACGGTCTGCTTCGGTAGGCCCGGCTGGCGGAGCTCCAGGCGTGCCTGGCCGCGGAACTCATAGACGTTCCACCCCTTAGCGGTGCTGCTGCGCACCGATGTTCGGAGAGCTTCCGACCAGGACTCTTGGCGCCGTATCGCTGGCATGACAGGGGGCTTCGGAAGCCCTGTGTGGGCAAGATGTGGGCAAAACTAGCCCAACCTGACCGGACAGCGCCACCCAGCGCCGGTCAGAATGCTTGCTATTACTGGAGAAGCCTTTCAGGGGCCCACCCCTTGACCTGCTTTGGGAGCACTAGGTCGCAGGTTCGAATCCTGTCGCCCCGATTGACTTTTCACCGATAGGCCAAGGGAGAGGGGAGAGATTTGGGGAGAGATTCCCAGTCCCTCCGCGCTCCATGGCCTTGCCTGCTTGATGAGCCATTGCTGGAATCAAGCTTCTTGTTCGGCTTTGCTTTTTCAGTTCAGCACTGGTGTCCCGGCTCTTGAGCCAAAGAGATTCCGTAAAAAGAGCAGTCGCCCATTGCGACGGATCTGGGCTTGGGCGACAAATTTCCGTTGATCGAGGCGGGACCTGCGGGCAGCCAAAAGCAGGCCATGGAAGGCGCCCGATACCCGGGAGATCTCTCCCGCTGGGGAGAGATCTGATGAAGCTGTAGAGACTGGTTGGCAGCCAAGGCAAGGCTGGTAGAGGTCGTTGCCAAGCTGCTCAGCACTTCGCTGACAGTTGCTCCGGTCGGCGGCGGCCGTCCTGAACTTGCCACGGCTATGCCGTGGCTGACGTCAGACAGCCGCCGCCGACCTCAGCGGGGCTGTGTTGGGGAGAAGGGCCCGGCGCTGCTCCCGCGGCTGCGGTGCCGTTGCTGCTCTAGGCCAGAGGGGAAGGATGGGTAGCGCCGAGAAGCCAGGAAGGGCATCGGGCGGCTGCGCGGCTTGGGGGAAGAAAGAGATCAGCGCTGGCCATTCATGGCTCTTTCCTCTCATTAATGGGCGGGAGCTGGGAAAGGATCATTTCCTCCCAGATCCATTGCAGCACAGCCGCTTTGCCTGCTCCATAGTGCACTTGTACTGCTAGAATAAAGGCTGCGCCAAAGGCCCCAAGCCCATCGCCTGCGGTAATCCGATTCCCTGATCTCGCCATCACTGCTCTATTGCTTTAAGCAGCCGTGATGCCCCGATCAGTTGTCACATCTGGCAGCTGATTCATGGATCTCTATCTCTCCTCTAGCCCTGAAATAGCCCCATCCCGTTCATTGGTGATCGCAGCCGGAGGCGGCCGTGATCTGGCCTGGCCCCAGCAGCGGGTTGCCGCTGAGCTGCTCGCCCGCAGCAGTGGCCGCCTGGTGCATTTGCTCCTCCATGGCGGTGCCCGCGGCGCTGATGCCGCCATTGGTCGCGCTGCCCAGCAGCTGGGTTGGTCAGCCCTAGTGATGCCAGCTCAATGGCAGCTCCATGGGCGGGCCGCTGGGCCAATTCGTAATCGGGAGCTACTCGAGCAGGCCATTGCCCGGTCCGTGGCTCACACCTCCCCGGGCTCGCTCGCCTCGGTGTTGGTGGTGGCTTTCCCCGGCGGCCCAGGCACCGCCTCGCTGGTGCAGCAGGCCCGCCGCATGGCGCCCCGCTCCCCGGTGCCGATTGCCGTGGTCGAGGTCAGCCCAGCTGCCGGGCTCTGGGCCGTGCCGGCTGGCGTCGGCCGCTCCTGATCTCCCAGCGCCACAAGCCTTTGGTGCCCCTGGCGCTCCGTTCCGTTCTTTCCATCCACATCGCCTTCTCACCGTCATGGCTGTTCTCACCCCCATCCCTGCTCCAGTCGCGGCCCCTGCCCCAGCTGCAGCCCCCTCGGCATCAGGCCCAGCCTGCTCCCTGCAGCGCTCTGGTTCCCTTTGGCAGCTGGGCAGCGAGGCCCAGGAGCTCACCACCGCCATCGGTCAGTTAGCCGAGCAGCTGGAAACGGAAGACCCCGAGCGGCGGGCCCTGGCCCTCGCCGAGCTGGAGGCCGCACTACTGGCAGAAGAAGGCAATAAAGCTGCCCTCGCCGCTAAGGCCGATGCCACCTGCTGGGTGATCGAGCACCTGCGCGGTCAGGCCACCTACCGGAGCCAGCAGGCCAAGCGGCTGGCCGATCTGGCCCGCTCTGATGCCGGCCGGGCCGATGCCCTGGAGGAATCGCTGATCTTTGTTCTCACCCAGCTGCAGCCGGCGGCTACGCGCTTCTCCTTCCCCGATCACGAGCTCACAAGCCGCAAATCCCAAGCCGTGGTGATCGACGACGAAGAGGCCCTCGATTCCGAGTGGCTCACCTTCTCCACCACCAGCAAGCCAGACAAGAGCGCCATCAAAGAGGCCCTCAAAGCCGGCCGCCAGATCACCGGCGCCCAGCTGCTCAACCGCCGCTCCTGGCGCATCCACTGACGGGGGGGCAGAACCCCCCGCGACATGGCCCGCTGCAGTGGCGGGCCCTTTCTTTCTGATCCGATTTCGCTCCTTTCTTCTTCTCGCTCCACCGCTTCCCATCGCCATGACAGTCGCCGCTCCTTCCGCCAATGGGTCCAGCACCAGCAGCCGCACCGCGGCTCCTCGTCCGGCCCAGCGGCCGCCCTCCGCTCTGGAGGTGATCCGCTCCGCTGAGCGGTCCGATACGGAGAGCGCCGCAAGCCCACCATCAGCCGCAGCGCCGCAAGTCCTCCAGGCTCAGCCCCTTGGCTTCTCCCCCGAGCAGCTCGCCGCCCTGGCCGCTCCGCTGGATCGGGCCAAAGTCCGCCAGCGGGAGCAGGGCCGCAGCCGAGTGAGCTATTTGGAGGGTTGGCAGGTAATCGCGGAAGCAAACCGGATCTTTGGTTTTGACGGCTGGCAGCGTCAGACCATCGCCGTCCGCTGTGTTGCCCAGGCAGAACGAACCATCGGCAGAGATCAGAAGCACGGCTGGGGTGTCACCTACACCGCCCGCGTACGCATCACCGTCACAGCGGGGGGAATGACTCCTCTGGTTCGAGAGGGCACTGGCGCCGGCCATGGCATCGACGTGGATCTGGGCCAGGCCCATGAGTCCGCCATCAAGGAGGCCGAGACCGATGCGATGAAAAGGGCGCTGATGACCTTTGGTAATCCGTTTGGTCTGGCGCTCTATGACAAGCAGCAAAGGGAGGTCACCAGTTCAGCCACTACGGCCCCAGCCGCAAACCGCAGTAGCAGGCCAGCAGAAGCGGCGCCCCGGCAGCAGCCCCAATCACCTGAGCAGCAAGAGAAAGATCCAAGCCTTGACCCGCTCGATCCAGGCACAATCCAGCAGATCCTCGACACCGTTCGGGGATTGCCCCGCCCTGCTCTGGAGGGCTTCACCAAGGCCTTCCGCAAGCGGTTCCAGGTGCCGGAGGAGGCCGCATCGATCGCTGATCGAATTTGTCAGCGGCGGCACCACGACTGGATTGAGACGTTTCTGGTTCAGCACCAGACCCAGCCAGAAACAGCCGCTATCCACCACGGCTGAGCCGATCAGGCGGGACGCGACATGGGCAACCGTGCTAGTACATGCGTACGCAATGGCAATGAGTCATGGGTGCCCCTCTCCCCCGACCTGCAGCACTAAAGGCCCGGCTCGATACCCCGATCGAGGAGTGGCCCTATCTCGACGAGGGCACCATGCAGAAGACCCGCAGCCGCAAGGTCTGCATCACCTGCCACAGTTTCGGCATCACGCCGGGGTGAACTGCATCCCGGTGCTCACCTGCCAACTCCACCAGGGGTTAATCGCCCATGGCGAGCACCTCACCAGTCGCTGCCAGGGCTGGACTGATGACCTGGCGCGGCAGCAGGGCTGGGCGCCGGAGGTGGCCTGAGCACATGCTGGGAGCTGGTGGGCTGATGGGTATCGGTGAGTGGTCCTCCAATGCTGATAAGAGACTGGGGCTCCCGTATTCCCTAGGCAACCGTCACCAGCGCCGATCGGATCAACCTGAAGTGTCACCACGACGGGATCGATCTCCATGGAGATGGGTCCAGGCTGCCGTCAGGGCGACTGGAACGGGCCTTGCTTTGTAGTCGCGTCCATCACTTGGCCAGTGCCGCAGCAACGCATTCACCACGATGACCGGCGCAGGCTCGCGGTTGATCGCCCCATGGGGAAGCCCTGGTGGAGCGGCCCGTGGCCCTTGTCGATTTCAGATTATGTTTTGGATTGCTGCCCGTTGCAGGTGGATTAGGGGAGCAGAATCCATGGATTCGCGCCTGCCGAGTGGCCCGCCTGGAGGCTCAGCTCTCACTGCAACCAGGTGCAGAGAACCATCGTCAGGCCCTTGACCAGCTGGGTCATGAATGGGCGGCTGAGCTCACCTGGCTGGATCCCCGCAATGCCTGCCTGAGCCTGGCAGTGGGTGCCAGTGCCATGGCGGTGCAGGTGTTGTTTGAACTGCGTGACCCGGATCAGCTGGGCGTGCTGGTGAACAGCCGTGAGGGAATGGGATCAGGCGCCCCGCTCAGCCATGACGTGCTGGAGCAGGTGCTGGATCTCCTGATGAGGTTTCTGCCCGGGGCAGCTCTGGCCCATCGCTCGGATCGCGATGGCCCGATCCGGCAGAGAAATGGTCAGCGGAACCAGACCTGAGCAGCGGATTCCACAACCTTTTCCACAGGCTTGCCACAGGAAGCGGCGCGGCAGAGCTTGCCGCGGATCAACCAGTGCTGGAAGTGTCGGGATTCCCACACACAGCTGAGCTGCGGGGTCGCCGCCGGTCTAAAAGTTTGCGGCTTTTGAGATGACTGGCGATGGACACTGCTTTTCTGGAGGCCAACTTGGACGTTGTCGATCCCGTCCACGCCACGTCCATTGCCCAGGAACCGCTGGTTCTGCAGATCGAGCCGTCAGTGTCAGAAGGCCGACTGCCGTCCTGGTTCTCCCCAGGCAGCCTGGAGTCCATGCGGCCGTTGCTGGAGACGTTCACCACACTCAAGCCCCAGTCACTCGAGCAACTGCTGCCGGCGTTCGGCATCCTCGGCCTGGCGGTGGTAGCCGGTGTCGGCCTCAAGATCACCGCTGCGGTGCTGGTGAGCATCGATGAGCTGCCGATGCTGGGTCGGCTGCTGCAGCTGGTGGGTCTGGTTACGGCGATTCGGTTCCTCTCTCGCAACGCCATGCAGCAGCAGCAGCGTGCGGCGCTGCTCGCCAGGATCCAGAAGCTAAAGCTGGACGTGTTGGGCTGATCGTCCTCCCGCCTGCAACAATCACACACCCCTGGCCAGCAGGATCGTCGATGCCTGCAGGTCTTTCCACAGGTCCTGATGGCCCAGAGCGCAGTAGCGGTTCGGCAGGGTTGTGAGCGGATTTTGGTGGTCGATGATGAGCCGCCGATCCGCAACCTGATCGAGACACGCCTGCGGCTGCACGGCTACAACGTGGTTGTGGCGGGCGATGGCGAAGAGGCCGTCGCCTGCTTCCGCCACGAACCGGCAGATCTGGTGATCCTCGATCTGATGTTGCCGCGTCTGGATGGCTATGGGGTGCTGGAAGCCTTGCGGGCGATGAGCGATGTGCCGGTGCTGATGCTCACGGCCTGCGACCGCGTGGCAGATCGCATCCTGGGGTTGGAACTGGGCGCCGACGATTACCTGATCAAGCCGTTTTCGCTCAGCGAATTGGAGGCGCGGATTCGTTGTCTGCTGCGCCGAGCCCAGCAAAGTCCCCCGAGCGGTTCAGCCGGGGGATTGGCCGACTCCAGCCTGGCGCTGGAGATCAGCGGCCTGACGATCCACCTGGGCAAACGCCAGGTGTTTCGCGGTTCCGATCGGATCAAGCTCACCGCCATGGAGTTCAGCCTGCTGGAGCTGCTGGTCAGCGAGGCCGGGCAACCAATACCGCGGATGAAAATCCTCGAATCCATCTGGGGCTACACACCGGATCGCCATGCCGACACCCGCGTCGTCGATGTGCATGTGGCCCGGCTGCGCCTCAAGCTCGAGCAGGATCCCAAGAACCCTGAACTGATCCTCACTGCCCGCGGCCTGGGCTATCAGTTTCAGCGGCTGCCGGCGGCTGTCAGCTGATCGCGCTTGAGGTGCAGATAGAGCTGCTCCGGCTCGCGGTACTGGCGCGGCAGGCAGTGGTTGAGGATCTCCAGCTTTTGCCAGCAGACCGTGCGGCGAGCCTTGTTGATCGTTACGCCATCGCGCACCAGGATGCGCATCGCCTTGCAATAGAGGGGGTACTGGGCTTCCAGTTCCCCTAGGCTCAAACTATCGCTAGCCATCCCAACTCCTGGAGTGGTGCTCAACCATCCAAATTGAGTCCGGGCCCGTCTCGGAGTGGAGCCTTACAAGCGTTCATAGATCTGGCCTGCTGTTGTGTTTGCGTCCGCTGATCCAGCAAGACGCCAAGCGAGGCCTTCCAGTCGCAAACAGAAGTGATGGGTAGCGACCTCAACAGCTCAAGGCCCATTGGCGGAGAAGGCAGCTGCCGCTTTTTAGAGGCAGCTGGTGTGATCCCCGTCTGCTGACAGAACTGCCGCCAGCCGGCGACTGCTGCGAATATTTCGGAATGTGAAGGAATGCGATCTATGGCCTCCGCTCCGCGCACCAGCCCATCTCTTCTGGATCAAACCCTGTCCAAGCTGCGCGAGCTGGCCAAGCGCCTCGGCGTACGCAGTTACACCACCCTGGCCAAGGCAGAGCTACTGGACGTGCTGGCCCAGGCAGAAGCCCTTCCCGCTGCTCCCAGCAGCCCACCTGCCACCACAACACCGCAGGCGCCGATCACCACCCAGGTGACGTTCCTGCCCCGCGATCCCCAGTGGGCCTACGTGTTCTGGAGCATCAGCGCCGCTGATCGTGCCCGTGCCGTAGCCGCTGGCGGCCAGCAGCTCTGCCTGCGGGTGGCCGATGTAACGGGTCTGCAGCACGGGGCCTCCCATCCCCATGCTCTGCAGGAGCTAGTGGTTCCGTCGAACGCCACGGAGTGGTATTTGCCGGTACCACTGAGCGATCGCGATTACCGCGTGGAGCTCGGCTACCGACTCGGCGCCGCTGGCTGGCTGAAGCTGGCGGTGTCATCGGTGGCGAGGGTGCCGGCCGAGGGGCCCAGCCCGGTGGTGGCGGATGTCTTTGTGCCCTTCTCGTTGGACGGTCCAATCGGACCGGTCAGCCAACCGTTGGGTGGCGGCGGCGCCGGTGTGGAGCATGAGCGCCTCTATCAATTGGCAACATCCGCAAGCCCCCAGAGTCGCCGAGTCGGCTCGGAGATGCTGCATGAGCACGATTTCACGGGGGATTACACCGGCCTGCTGCATGCCTCAGGCGTGGGCCTGTGGGCCAGCGGCCGCAACGAATCGGGCAGTGGTGTGCTGCGTCAGCGCTCCTTCTGGCTGGTCGCCGATGCGGAGTTGATCGTCTACGGCGCTACCGAGCCCAGCGCCAGCCTGTTCATCGGTGATGCGCCGGTGCCGCTGAGCAGTGATGGCACCTTCCGGGTGCAGGTGCCCTTCCGCGATGGCCAGCAGGTGTACCCGATCCGCGCTGTCGCCGCCGATGGCGAGCAGGAGCGCTCGATTCGCATGGAGTTTCAGCGCAGCACTCCAGAGGCACGGGTGAACAGCCGGGAAGAGGCCCAGCTGGCCTGGTTCTGAACATCAACTCAAGGCGGTGATTGCCCCTGTTTGGGGGCATCGCAGATACGCCGCTGGGGGCAGACTGGACAAAACAGCAAACCGGAGGTCCGCCACGATGGACTTCGATACCTGTCTGGGCCGCACCTGCCTGAAGTGGAGTAGCGACGGCGAACTCACTTCTGTTGATCTTCTCCTAGTCATGGAACGCCTGGCCCAAGTCGACCAGGAGCTGTCGGTCCTGCGCACCGACAGCCACGATTACCAGCCATGTCCCTCGATCAGCTGAAGGCCTTTCTGGGCCGTATGCAGGATGACCCTGGCCTACGTCAGGCCGTGCAGGTTGCTGCCACGGCCGACGACGTAGCTCAGCTCGCCGGAACGCTTGGCTACGAATTCTCAGGCGATGAGCTGCTGCGCCTGTCGGGCCAGAAGGTGGGCCGGGTCACGGTGACCAAGCAGGACATTCCAGGCGAATACAACTGAGCCCGATCAAGGCTGACGTTCGTAACTGGTATCACTCTGAGAAGGGGATCCCATGGCCACCTGCGATCTGCCGAGCCGAGATCGGGACGCAGCAGAGAGGTCAACACCACAGGAGGCTGGCCAAACTCCTGCTTTCAGCTTGGAATAAGCATCCGGGTTAATGGCGACACGGACGGTCCTCTCAGTAGCTCGCAGCTTGGTGCGTTGAGATTCTTCTGGGCTAGTCGCCTTCCAGCGGTAGCAACAAGCTCATCGGCTGTGGGCAGGTCATCGGCGCAGATTGAATCGAGCAATTCCACCCCGGTGAGACCATGACTCCAGATGTCAACCCGGCTCTTTGCTGGACAATCAAACAGCCAATCTTCCAGCAGGAAACCACCTTTTCCTGAAAGAAGGTGGTCGGAGCGATACAGCGCAGGATCACCATCCGGTCACAATCGTTGCGGTAACTATGGACTCCTATGGTCCTAGCGTGTGCAGTGAGATTCATAATGTCGAATCTTTTGTGCCCTAACGGTCGCCAAGTGCAACGCTATGTCGATTGTCCAAAATGGGGCAGGCTGCTGTGTATAAGTCGTGGGACTTCCCTTGGTCTCCAGGGCTGCTGGTACTGAGCTTGTAAAAGGTGCCGTGGACGTCGACTGCGGCACACGCCAGGAAAGCCAGAGATCCGTAAAGAGTAAAGGCCCTGGCCTTACACGTCTCTGGCAGCAAGCAGGAGCCTGCATCACTATCTGCCACAGCAATGCAAGGAACCCCAGCAGTCGCTATCTACAACTCAGGCGGAAGCTCGGCCGCTGAGTCACTCAGGGAAGCATTCCCTTCACATGGCTAATGATCCCGTCGGGATCAAGGCCCTGGTGGGGAAATTGCTCCCATAGCCCACCGCAGCCTTCCTTGTGGGTGCCCAGATAGCCATACCGGGGGGTATAGCCACGTTCCAGCAGCCAGGAGCCGTAGCGGCTGCCCAGTCCCGTACGCCGGTTGAACGACTCCACCACCAGAACGAACGGTGAGCGTCCCACTTTGGCGATCATCGCTTCATCCACCACATTCAGGGTAGCCTTGTTGATCAGACCCACGTCGATCCCCTCGGATTGCAACCGTTCCACTGCATCAAGGGCGCGGTAAAGGCTTTCGCCGTAGCTCACCACATAGCCGGCAGTGCCATCACGCACCACCTCGTCTTTGCCGCTCTCGAAGCGGTAGCCCTTACCATGCAGGTCGTTGCCAGCGGAATCAAGCAGGTTCGGCACCTTGGAGCGGGTGGAGAAGATGAAGCGCAGCCCGGGATCGCTGAACACAGCCTGCACGCAGGCCCGCATCTGGGCCGCATCGGCTGGGAAGTACACCCGGGTGCTCTGATCTTCTTCTAGACCGTTGTCGGCGAACAGGTTGTTGAGGCCGAAATGACAGGTGTTGTCTGCCATGTCGTCGATGCCGGCATGGGAGAAGTGGGCCAGCACATTGGCACCGTTCAACCTGGCCATGGTGATCTCGGAAATGAGCATCTCCAGAAAGGCGCTGAAGGTGGCGAAGATGCCCTGGCGGCCCGCCTCCATGCCGAACCCTGCCGCCGCCGAGAAGTTGGCCCGCTCCATGATGCCGCCACTCACGAAGATTTCGGGGTAGGCCTTGCGGATCTGGGCCAGGCCGCACGAGCCCTCAAGATCGCTGTCCACCACCAGCACCTTGTCCTTGCGAACCGGCAGCGGCATGGCCGCAAGGAGCTCCACCACCGCGTCGCCGAAAACGTTGCGGTTCGCTTCCAGCCGCTGGCCTGAGCCCAGGAAAGTGGCGGAATTGATGGGCTTGATGATGCCCTTGAGATAGGTGGCAGCCGCATCCTGACCGCGCTTCTCCAGGTAGGCGATCGCCAGGTCCACCGGGATCACGTCGTGGCCGTGGGTGGAGCCCTCCAGCCCGTCGATGCCCACCGCCATCGGCCGCTTGTTGATCACTGCCACCGGGCCTTCGCTGGCCACGGCGCGGTGGAGGCGGGAGTACAGATCATCGAGATCCTCACCGTCGCCGCTGAGGGTGGCCAGGCCATGGCCGCCGAGGGTGCGCTCCAGGTCGTAACCGGGCTGATACACGGAGGGATGGCCGGCAATAGTGACGTCGTTGTCATCGATCACGAGCTTCACATTGAGGCCATGGGCCACGGCAAAGCGGGCCGCCTCGGCGTCATCTCCCTCCTGCTGTGCGCCGTCGGAGCCGAGGCAAAACACGGTTCTGCCGGGATGGGCCAGAGCCACGCCGTTCACAAACGGCCAGAGGTGACCGAGGCGGCCGGAACTGAACTGCACGCCAGGGGTAAGGCCGAGTTCTGGATGACCGGGCAGCTTTGAATGGGCGGCGCGGTACTGCAGCAACGCCTCGGCCGGCAGCTGGCCCCGCAGCACGCTGATCAAATACTGGGTGGCCACGCGGTGGCCGGCCTCATCGAAGAACACCGGCAGGAAACGATCCGGAGCGCCACGAAAAAAGGCATCGAGGATCATGACTTCCGGCACCGTGTCATAGGGACCGCCGCTATGACCGCCAACCCCTCGGGCCGCACCTGTGGCCGTGAAGAAAATGATTGCGTCTCGGCAGAGCTCAATGTTGGCCCGCAGGATCGTCTTTTGATCTGGGCTGAGGACAGGCTGGTCTGGATCGAGGCTGAGGGGCTGAAAAGCAGCAAGGTCGATCGGGAAGGGCATGGTCACCGCAGCCATCGGCAGAGCTCAGGGCGTGTGCAAGGCTGGCCCCGCGGCAGCGCTCGGCGTGGATCCGGCAATGGAAAAACACCTTTTCTGCTGCCCCACAGACCACATCCCAGAGATCAAGGGGTGTGGTGCACCCGTTCGTGAAACCAGGTGTCGTCGCCATCGCTGCCGGCCTGCAGCTCCGGATCGGGTAGCGGTTGACCTCCGGCTTCAACGATCCAGCGGGAGTAGGCGTGGCTGATATTGCGGAGCGGCATGGCCAGAAGCTCCGCCCGGTTCAGCCAGCTTCCCAAGGAGCGGTCCTGGATCATCGGTGCCGACCGCTAGCGGTCGGTGACGAAGGCCCCATAAGGATTTTTCGCATCCATGGCCTCAAAGCGGGCAGCCAGCACCGCGTCGGAGCGGGTGAGTCCATCCACTTTGTGGGTATAGATCAACGCTTCGGCGTGGCCCCAGCCGATGCCAAACTCGGCGTGATGTCCCTGGCTTTCGCAGATGGCGCCGGCCCGGTTGACCCAATCGAGCGCCGAACGGAAATCGGTGAATCGCCAGGCCTTTCGCAAGTGGTGGAGATCCACAACCTCCCAGCCCGGTAGCTCCTCCAGCAGCTTGGAGATTTCCTGCTCCGTGAGGGTGGGTGCCCCCTCCCGGCAGGGAAGGCAGGCCTCATTGGCAAGTCCCATGGCGTCACCAGCTGCTGCCAACATTTTGGGATGGCTGACCGCCAGCACGCTGCCATCGGACTGGAGCTTCAGAAGGCCTTTCTGGGCAGCATGCCGTGCAGGCTGCCACCACCGCGGCCGCAAGATCTCGCCGTTGGCGCGGCCCATCCGGTGGTGGCTGCGGTGATCCCGGGCCCGCGGACGGCGGCAGAGGTGATGCAGAACGGGGATCTGATGTCAGCCGAGATCCCCGGCCAGTTATGGCGGGATCTGCAGAGCGCGGGACTGCTGCCGGAGGCGGCGCCGACGCCGGATTGACCTCCATTTCGCTGTTGCGCCCATGACGCGAAGATCAAGATCATCAGCTCGCGGCCATGGGCGGCACAGGTCCCGCTGCCAGCCCAACCCATGCGCCAGTAGCTCCAACGCCGGGGTTGAGGCTGAGACAGAGCAATCGTCCCCATCCGGGGGGATCGCTCCAGTTCCATCTGGCGTCATCGTGATTGTCTCCGCTCTGGAGTCAGCCATGTCCGACGGCAACCAGCCCTGCCCAGCCGGTGCGATGGCGGATGATCCGCGGGTGAGCGCTGGTTGGGATGTGTTCAGCCAATTGCAGCGCACGCGGCAATGGGAGGCTGAAGGCAGCCAGCTGCTGAGACCCGCAGGCTTTCACGCCTGGGCTGCTGCTGGTTGGTCGGCGCCTCAGTAGAGCGCTTCCTCGGCATGGGTTTCGATGGTGCAATCCGAGGTGGGGAAGGCCACGCAGGTGAGCACGAACCCGGCCGCCATCTGGTCCTCATCGAGGAAGGCCTGATCCTCTTGGTTCACGGTTCCACTGATCAACTTGCCGGCGCAAGACGAACAGGAGCCAGCGCGGCAGGACACCGGCAAATCAATGTCCTGATCCGCTGCCGCATCAAAGATCGACTGGTCATCGGCGCAATCGATGGTGCTGTTGAGTCCCTCGTTGGCGTTGACGAGCGTGACTTTGTAGGTGGCCATGACAACAGGGCGGGCAAGGAGGTCCAGCCTGGACTGGTTCGCTGTTCAGCCTGCTGGATCAAGGTGCCGCAGGCCCAGTCCCCATACGGGGAGGCTTTGCCCCCGCTTGGGGGGCGCCGTCGCCAGGGCTGCTGGCAGAGAGTGTGGCCTGAGCAGGGATAAGGTCAGGCCGATGGAAACAATGCTGAGTGAGCTTGTGTTGGTGGCCTTGTTGCTGGCCGTGGTGCTCGTCTCGGGCAAGGTCTGAGCGCGCTTCTCCTGAGTCAGCCCCCAACGGGGACAGCAAGTTCGGCTGGAAGCAGTAGGTCATCCGCATTGATGGAATCGAGTTGCTCGACGCCCGTGAGGCCATGGGACCAGATGTCGACGCGGCTCTGAGGTGGACAGCTAAACAGCCATTCCTCAAACGGGAAGATCACCTTCTCCTGAAAGAAAGCCTCCGGACCGATACAACGCAGGATCACCATTTGATTGCTGGTGTTGTGATAGAGGCAGGTATCCATCTTCGTGGGTTGGGCGTTGATGTTTATGTAGCTGCTTTGGCTAACGCACAACGGTGACGATTCGAACCTGATTAGCGATTGTCCCCAAATGGGGGCAATTTGGCCAACGGGCGATCAGGGCCAGGCGATGAAGCTGACCGGCTCATATTTCGCGATTGTGATTCGCCAGGCCCTGATCGCCAGGCCCTCCAGGCTGCTAAGAAACGCTGAGGTCTCACCACCAGAAAGCCAGTTCGCCTTGAGCAACGGCAGCTGCTCGCTCATCAGCTCCAGCGGAAGTTCCAGCAGCAGCAGGCTGGCTTCTCCAGCGGCCCGTTGTAGAGGGCCCTCCTCACTGCGCTGCCACAGGCGCAGCAGCAGTTCCAGCGCCAGGGTGCGCCCGTCATTGCCGGGATCGACGGCATCTGCAGCTTCCGCTGACTGGGATTTACCGGTGAGCGGCAGGGCACGCTTGCCCGCAAACTCCACCAAGGCCAGGGCAACGAGATAGGGAGCATCGGCCATGGAATCCATCCTGAAAGGCCGCACCACCCTGCCCGATCCACGGACATCGCAACGATGCGCCCAGCAGGATGAGCAGAAATACCTGAATTACGGAATCTGGCTTGCAGTTGCCGAACAATCGCATGTTTAGAGGTCTCATCCAATGATCCGGCAGGGTTACATTCACCGCACCCATTGAGGCCCTCCTGGGGCTTTGTGCCATGGCCACCATCGGAGAGCAGCTCCAGACCTATCGTTCCGCCCTCACCGAGGCCCAGGAGAAAGGCGAGAAAGCGACCGCCAGCAAGATCGAGCAGCACATGAAGGAATTGGAGGAGTTCCAGCAGCGCCACCCCGAGGAGGCCGAGGCCCCCTCTCCTTTCGAGGTGTTCTGTGACCTCAACCCCTCCGACATCAACTGCCGCGTCTACGACGACTGATCTGTGATCCGGGCCAATCCCGGTCTCTCATAAACCACTGGCAGCCCTCCATTGGAACCTCGATGCACTTAGCGAAGTTGTTCTGATGAGCGAGGTTGCAGGCACCAACTAGATCGCTATTGGTG
This sequence comes from Cyanobium sp. Cruz-8D1, assembly GCF_024345975.1. Classification (GTDB taxonomy): domain Bacteria; phylum Cyanobacteriota; class Cyanobacteriia; order PCC-6307; family Cyanobiaceae; genus Cyanobium. The sequence continues at coordinate 21,219 of NZ_JAGQCD010000035.1, forward strand.
AACTGGAGGCCAGTTACACGATGTACTGCAAGCCCATGGGCATCCTGATTGGTGAATAGAAAACACTAGAGCAGGTTCAGCTCAGCATCTGTTGGAATCAACTCGGGATCCTTCACGATTGCCTACCAAGACAGTACCGCGTTCCTGGTCAGGTCTACATCCAAATGCAGCTAGAAATCTACCCATGAAGCGTGTACTGGCCATCATCCTTGGCGGCGGCGCCGGCACACGGCTGCAGCCCTTGACTTTCACCCGTGCCAAGCCTGCAGTTCCTCTTGGCGGCAATTACCGCCTGATCGACATCCCGATCAGCAATTGCATCAATTCTGGGATCGGCAAGATCTACGCGCTCACGCAATTCAATAGCCAATCGCTCAACCGCCACATCAGCCTCACCTACAACCTCTCCTCAGCCTTCAACGGCGGCTTTGTCGAGGTGCTGGCGGCCCAGCAGACCCCCGACAGTCCAAGCTGGTTTCAGGGCACGGCGGATGCTGTGCGCCAGTACCGCGAGTTGATCGAGGCGTGGGATGTGGATCAGTTGCTGATCCTTTCCGGTGATCAGCTCTACCGCATGGATTACCAGGCCTTCATCGAGGCCCACCGCGTGAGCGGTGCGGCCCTGACGGTGGCGGCCCTGCCGGTGGATGCGGCAACGGCGGAAGGCTTCGGGCTGATGCGCACCGATGCCGATGGGCAGATCCGGGAGTTCCGGGAAAAACCCAGTGGGGAGGCTCTCGAGGCCATGCGCGTCAACACCGGCGCCTTGGGTCTGGACCCAGACGAAGCCCTGCGGAGGCCGTTTCTAGCTTCGATGGGGATTTATGTGTTTGAACGGGAAACGCTGTTTCAGCTGCTCAACAGCCACCCTGATGCCACCGATTTCGGCAAGGACATCATTCCAGCTGCCTTGAGCACCGGCCTGCGCTTGCAGAGCTACCTGTTTGATGGCTACTGGGAAGACATCGGCACGATCAAGGCGTTCTATGACGCGAACCTTGCCCTAGCCGATGAGCAGCCCGCCTTCAGCTTTGATGATAAGAAAGCGCCTATCTACTCACGCGCCCGCTACCTGCCGCCCAGCCAGATCCACGACGCCCAGATTCGACGTTCGATCCTGAGTGAAGGATGTCGACTCGACCGTTGTGTGGTCGATCACTGCGTCCTTGGGTTGCGATTACGAGTCGAGGAGGGTGTCGTGCTGAAGGACACTCTGGTGATGGGCGCCGACAGTTTTGAGTCGGAACGGGAGCGTGCTGTCGTGCGTGGCCATGGAGGCGTACCTCTGGGGATCGGCAAAGGGTCCACGGTTTCCAACGCGATCTTGGACAAGAACGTAAGAATCGGCTGCAACGTTCAGGTGATCAACAAGGATCGTGTGCAGGAGGCCGATCGCACGGCACTGGGGTTCACGATCCGCAGTGGCATTGTGGTGATCGAGAAGAACACAACCATTGACCATGGAACCATCATCTAGCCTGATTTCCTGTAAGTGCGTTGTCAACCTCAACTCAGCGCTGCATTGATGTGGGCTTGCAAAATCCTCTTCTGCGTATGACCTGCAACGCCTTGGGGTTGGACGCCTGAGGTGGCATGGCAGGCAGGGACCATGCCACCTCAGGCGCCCCGTGGAGGCATGAACAAGCCGGTCGCTGGCCAGTCCTCCGGGATGCCGGACACCACAGCCCAGCCCACTGAAGTGCTGGCCGGCTCGATTGAGCGTGTCACCTTCCACAGCGCCGAGAGCGGTTTCTGCGTGCTGCGCATCAAGGCCCGTGGCCATCGTGAGCTAGTCACGGTGGTAGGGCACGCCGCCGAGATCAGCGCCGGCGAATGGGTAACCGTGAGTGGCGTCTGGGTGAACAGCCGGGAGCACGGCCAGCAGTTCAAGGCGTCCTTCCTCAAGGCCTCAGCGCCCACCACCGCTGAGGGCATCGAGAAGTACCTGGGCTCCGGGATGATCCGCGGCATCGGCCCGATCTACGCCAGCAAGCTGGTGGGCGTCTTCGGGGCGGAGGTGTTCGAGGTGATCGAGCAGGAGCCAGAGCGCCTGCGGGAGGTGCCGGGTATCGGCAAGGTGCGCGCCAGCCGTATCGCCCAGGCCTGGGCAGATCAGAAGGTGGTGCGCGAAATCATGGTGTTCCTCCATAGCCATGGCGTCGGCACCGCCCGTGCCGTGCGGATCTTCAAGACGTACGGCAATGACGCCGTGCAGGTGATGGCAGAGAACCCCTATCGCCTGGCGCGCGACATCCGCGGCATCGGCTTCCGCACCGCCGATGCCATCGCCGCCCGGCTGGGCATCGAACCGGCCGCGATGATCCGCCTGCGAGCTGGCATCAACTACGCCCTGCTTGAGGCCAGCGGGGAAGGGCACTGCGGCCTGCCAACCGCGGAGCTGCTCAAGCTGGCCGGCGAGCTACTCGCGGTGGAGCAGCCCGCGGGGAAGCAAGGCGACAGCAACGGCGCCAGCGTGCGGGTGCCCCTCGAACCCGCCCTGATTCAGACGGCCCTGGACCTGGAGCTCAGTGAGTGCTCCGTCGTGGCCGACAGCCTGGCCGGCGAGCCGGCGACCTTCCTGGCCCACCTGCACCGCGACGAGCGGCGCATCGCCGAATCGCTGCAGGAGCTGGCGCAAGGAGCACCAACCTGGGGCGCCATCGACGCGAACACGGCGATCACCTGGGTGGAGCAGCGCCTGGGCCTGGAGCTGGCCGCCAGCCAGAAAGCAGCGGTGGAGCAGGCCCTGGCCAGCAAGGTGCTGGTGATCACAGGTGGGCCGGGGGTGGGTAAGACCACCTTGATCAACGCCATCCTGCAGATCCTGGCCGCCAAGAAGTTGCGCATCCAGCTGTGTGCACCCACGGGCCGGGCCGCCAAACGCATGGCCGAGGCCACCGGTCTGGAGGCCAAAACGATCCACCGGCTGCTGGAGTTCGACCCAGCCAGCTACGGCTTTCGGCGTGGCACCGAGCTGCCGCTGGAGTGCGACCTGCTGGTGGTGGATGAAACCTCGATGGTGGATGTACCGCTCATGGCCTCGCTGCTAGCGGCCATCCCGCTAGAGGCAGGCCTGTTGCTGGTGGGTGATGTGGACCAGCTGCCCTCGGTGGGTCCCGGCCAGGTGCTCGCGGATCTGATCAACAGCAGCGCCCTGGCGGTGGCCCGGCTCACGGAAGTATTCCGTCAAGCGGCTAGCAGCCGCATCATCACCACCGCCCACGCCATTAACGCCGGCACCATCCCCGATCTGCGCTCCCCACCCGAGGGCGAGAGCAGCGACTTCTACTTCCTGCCGGCCGAGACGCCCGAGCAGGCGGTAGCCCTGATCCTCAAGGTGGTGGGCGAGCGCATCCCGGCCCGCTTTGGCCTCGATCCAATTGCCCAGGTGCAGGTGCTCTGCCCGATGGCCCGGGGCGGCTGCGGCTCCCGCTCACTCAACATCGAGCTGCAGAAATTGCTGAATCCCGATCCGACGGAGCAGGTGGAGCGCTTTGGCTGGCGTTTCGCACCGGGCGACAAGGTGATGCAGATCGCCAACGACTACGAGAAGGAGGTGTTCAACGGTGATGTCGGCACCATCGATGCCATCGACGCGGACAACAGCGAGCTGAGTGTGCTGTTCCCCACCAGCGAGGCCGGTGGCAATGCCGCTGCGGCAGGAACCCGGGTCGTGGTTTATGGCTGGGGGGAGCTCGATCACCTGGTGCCGGCCTACGCCTGCACGATCCACAAGAGCCAGGGCAGTGAGTACCCCGCCGTAGTGATTCCGCTGCTGACGCAGCACTACGCGATGCTGCAGCGCAACCTTGTGTACACCGGCCTCACCCGCGGCAAGCGGCTGGTGGTGCTGGTGGGCCAGAAGAAGGCCCTGGCGATGGCCGTTAAAAACCATTTGGGCCGCAGGCGCTACACCAAGCTTGTGGAATGGCTGACACCGGGGCAGCTACCCACGGACATGGATCGCAACTACGGCAGTTGACAATGCCGGCAGGCCTGGCAATAAGAGGCTGTCGATCCACCCAACTCCCGCATCATGTTTACCGGCCCCGAACTGCTCGCCAAGGTCAAGGAACTAGGCGATGTCTCCAAGTCCGAGCTCGTGCGTGAGTGCGGCTATGTGAGCACCAAGAAAGATGGCACGGAGCGGCTTAACTTCACAGCCTTCTATGAAGCTCTGCTCGGTGCCAAGGGTGTGAGCCTCGGTGCCGATAGCGCCGGCCGAGGCAAGGGTGGCCGCAAGCTGAGCTACGTCGCAACTGTTCAGGGCAACGGCAACCTGCTGGTGGGCAAGGCCTACACCGCCATGCTCGACCTCAAGCCAGGCGATGAGTTCGAGATCAAGCTGGGCAAAAAGCAGATCAAGCTGATTCCCCTGGGTAGCTCAGAAGAGGAGTGAGCTGCTCCTCGGTTGAGCTGCTTGCGGCTCTTCAAGAGAAGCCACCGATCACCAACACAACCAGCTGGCGGAGTTGCTGCAGCTCGGTGGGAGTCACGCAGCAAGCGGTGGCATCTGTGATGCGAGTCTTCGCCACACAGGTCAGGTTCTGTGGCAGCAGATAGCTCACCTTCCTGCAGCCATTGGTGCTGTTGGGTTGCAGCACGACAGTCAGATCGGCCATCGCCAGCGAGGGGTCGCCAGTCATCGGCACCACCAGCACTGTTGGATAGGCAGGGTCAAACAGCTCGCAGTCCTGCACGACGACAGCTGGCCGCAGCTTGTTGGGCTCAGGAGGCTGAGGGTTCAGCCCAGGGTCGTTTGGATCTTTGCGCCAATCAACGGTGATGATCTGCCCAGCCCTCAAGTCCACGCCTGTCTTCAGCGGTCGAGGGGTTCAGGCGTGGCCCAGTCGGCAATGAAGGCACGGGCATCCGGATCGGTGGCGATGTGCTCTGCCACGGCTTTGCTCTGGGAACGGATTCGTGCCCGCAGCGCATCCATAGCGCTGAGCGAGCTGCTCACCTGCACAATGCGTCGTCCCCCGCGCTGCCTGCGGCGCACGGAGAAGGGAGCCTCGGGCTGTTCAGTGGCGTAATCGGCAGGGGTCATGGCGGCAGCGCCCCGCGCTGACTTCATGGAGCAACTAGCCAACGTTAAACGCCATCCCTTGTAACGGCTCAACGTCGCTGAGCCAACGCCAGCATCTCCAGCGCCTGACCCTGCTGCTCCTGCCGCAGCGCTTCCGGTGCCTCGATGCGTAGGGCGCTGCCATGGGAGAAGAGCCAGCGGCGCAGGGCGACGCCGCGGGCCAGGATCCAGGGCGGCAGATCGATCTCCACCGGATGGGGATGGCTGTCCCCGCTGGGGTTGGGCGTCAGCACCTGGGCCAGCTCCGGATGCACCCAGGCGGCTGTCGTGCCGTGGCCCGCAGCCGTGGGCTTCGCTTGCTTAGCCGGCCGTTCCAGCCGGATCTGGTCGAGGGAGAAGGGAAGCTGTCCCTGGCGAATGGCGGCGTAGGCCTCGCTCTTGCAGGACAGGCGCAGGGTCTGCAGCTGGCGGCGGCGCTGCTCGCTGCTGGGTTGGCAGAGACCCTCCTGGGCTGTGAGGTCATCACCCAGCTCGATGCCACCGCAGTGATGAAGCAGCCGCTGCAGCCTGGCTAGTGCGGTGCTGTGGTCGGATTCGTTGCGGCGACCCCGCGGTTCGGCCTGCAGGAACACCAGCTGCTCCAGCCGTTCGCTCTGCAGCAACCCATGGGGCCGGCCGATGGCGTCGTCCTCCCAGGCCAGGTGCCAGAGCCCCGCTGAGAAGACCAGCTGCAGGGGCCAGGCGCGGATCTCCTCGCCGCGGTTGTCGCCGCCGCCAAAGGTGCTCTGGCGCAGCAGGCGTACGCGCCGGTGCTCGAGGATCGCGGTCTCGATCCGCTCAGCTTCCCTTGGTTCAGCCAGGCTGCCCCGCTGCTGGCTTTCCGCACCGGGATGGGCGCCATCGAGATAGGTGCGCAACGGTGGCGTGGCTGTCACCTCGATGCCACCCCAGCTGAGACGTTGCTCCAGCTCATCGAGCAGATCCTGCGCAGTCGGATCCCCCAGCCGCTGGGCTGCGTGTTGCACCACCCCATGGATTTCCACCAGCCGCGGCGCTGAGAGCAGGGCGGTGCCAAGGCAGTAGCCATGGCGTGGGTTGTCGTGATGCAGCCGAAAGCCGTAGGGGGTGAGGGTCTTCTCAATGTCCTTACGCAGCGTCGCCAGCTCACCGGAGCCATGACCGCCGGGGATCTCGGCAAGTCGCTCCAGCAGGTGCCGCTGCATCGCCAGTGCCCCCGGACCTTCCGCCGGCCGGTCAAAGGGCGTCTGCAGCAGATGGCGCAGCAACGTCATCACCCGCACAAACACCGCCGCATCAGCCATCGGCGGCTGGCCGCCATGGACACCGCCACTGCGGGGGGCCTGCTCCTCAGAGGTGCCAGCCAGCAGGGGCAGGGGCTGAATACCCGTTGTCACCGGGGTGGCGGAGAAGAAGCCCTGGCTCTCCAGCCAGCTCAGATCGCGGCGTACAGCCTCGGCGTCGCCGTAGCAGACGCCATGGAGCTTGCGCAGCAGGGCGGCCGCCCGCTGGGGCAGCTCACCGCTGGGCAGCGGTGAAACGAGCGTTTCTAAGGCCTCGCGGCTGCCCTGATCAGTTGTCGCCAGATCGGGATGCGCCGCGAGTAGCTGCAGCAGGTAGAGCAGCCGCTCTAGATCAAGCAGGCGCGAGTGGCCGTGGAGCAGCAGCTGGTGCTGGCGATTGCAGGCCGCACTGATGCGGCGGGTAAGACGGGAGAGTTCGCTACGTAAATAAGTAGTGAGGTCGCGCTGCTGGGTGGGCTGCACCGCCACCACCGAGGCAAAGCCTTCCGCCCGACCCGGACCAAAGGCCTCATCCGCCAAGGCAGCGGCCATGCGGCGAATCACCGGGACGGGAACGGGGCGCTCCCGTTTCTCGTTCCAGCGCAAGCAGGTGCTCACCGGCGTGAAGTGCCACCAGCCGATCCACTCCACTGGCCTGGGTAAGGCCAGCTGCTGGGTGATCGCCAGCCGCCAGGGCCGCTGGGCATGGGTGGCATCCACGATCACCGGCATGCCGGCTGCCACCGCACCGATCAACCGCTCATGCAGCCGCTGCTGGATCGACGGCCAGGGCCCCTGAACGGCCGAATCGCCGAACACCTCAGCGCGGATCGCATCGGTCGAGAGCACCACTGCCGGCTGCCCCTCAGGCCCTGCAAGCAAAGGGGCGAGCGCCGTGGCAGTGGTGCTCTTGCCACTGGCCGGCGGGCCGATTAGTAGGTGACAGCGCAGGGGCTCCATTGCTGCAGGTTGCTGGCCCTTACGGCCCGCGGCAATAGCCACCAACCAACTGGAGCAGCCAGCTCAGTGCTGGCAGGGGGTTTCAGCGGGCTGGGTTCTTCGCGGGAAGGAGGGTGGACGGGAGCTGGAAAAGGGCAAGGCTGATTGCCCCGTTCTGCTGCCGCGCTGCCGTGCCAATCCAGCGTTCTGCTGCCGTTGTGCCGCCTGCGCGGCGGCGGCGCAAGTCCTACAGACCACCCGAGATGCTGCTCAACCTGCACGTGCTGGATCTGATGGAAGTCAGCGGCAGTCAGATGCGCGCCGCCCGCTCCCTATCGATGCACCAGACCACGGTGAGCCGCAGCTACTGGGAGCTGGCTGAGCAGTTCCGCCTCCAACCTGCGCGTGGCCCCCGCCAGGTGTGCCGCTGGGGGGGAAGCAGCAGCCTGCGCTTCTTGCGTCTGGCCAGTAGGGCCCATCGCCTAGAAGACGGCCGCTTGCGGCTGGGCACAGATGCTCTGCACCAGTCGCTGCTTGCTGGGCTGCCCGGGGTGTTGCAGGTGCCGCCCTGCTTCCATCCCGCCGGCGACTGGGCAACGCTGGTGGCCCAAGGGGTGATCGATGGAGCGCTGGTCTCCTCCCTTTGCCACAACCAGGAACTGGCAAGCGGGGAACTGCCGCACTGGCCTGGAGTGCAGGTGCTGCCGCTGGGAACCTTGCCGCTGCAGCTAGGAGGCTGTTGCGCATAGATCACTGCCGACCTTCTCCACAGACGCCCATGAATCTGCCCAGATCCTTGTGACTGCAATGGATCTGGGCGAGAGAATGGGGCATGCAGAAGCCCAAGACCTTCCG
>NZ_JAGQCD010000036.1 GCF_024345975.1 Cyanobium sp. Cruz-8D1
CAGGATCCATGGGTCATACCTCTGGAAGAAAAGATGAAGGAATGCTGCACATCGGTGGATGCGCATTCCTCAGTGTCTTTCTCTTCTGGCTGATCGGCATTGAGGCCCAGCCAACCGCCGCACTCAGTCACAGTGGCCTGGTCGCATCGGCGACGCAGTGGCTGGCCTTGATAGGGACTGGGCTATAATCGGCTGTTGGAATCTGCCGCGTAGCGGCTTAGTTCAACGGAAGTTGGGCAGGCCGTTCTCCAGCCGGTAGAGGTAGCGGAACAGGGCCAGGTGGGTGGGCAGGTCCGTGGGCCGGCCCGGGTCCTGGACGAACTGCTCGGCGGCGTAGGCCAGGTGCTGCGGGGTCAGCTCTTCCCCCACCTGCTGGGGGATGGTTGACCAGAGGAGGGCCATGGCGTTGGCGCTCGGCCGCCTGACGAAGGGCACCAGCTCGGCGAGGGCGTCGAGGAGCTCGCCGTAGTGGATGGATGTGATCGTCACGGGAACCTCCCTGATCCACAAAAGTCTACTTGCTAAGCCAAGTCTAGATCTTGTAGCGAACGCTCCCGTTCAAGTCGAGCTTTGACGTTGTTGAAGGCCGTCAGCACATCGGCGGAGCTGGAGTTCTGGCCGTAGGTGGCCCGGTAGCGGCGCTCAAAGGACTTCAGGCCCGGGAACAGGGCGCCGTCGTTGAGGTCCGACTCCTGCAGCAGCAGCGGCGGCGGATGCTTCTGCCGCCAGTCGTGCCAGGTCTGGTAGCGAATGAGGTCCCAGTCCTTCATCGCCGCCGTAGCGATCTGGCCGCGCACCTCCTCGATGCCGCCGATGGGGCTGTCCAGGATCTGCAGCAGCTGGGCCTGCTGCGCCGCGAAGGCCAGGGCTGTTCGCGATCCGCTCTTGCCCGCCCAGTAGGCCCGCAGCTCCTCGGCCACGGGCTGCAGACGGGGGTCGGGTTGCCGGGGTTGGCACTGGTGGGGCTCAGCAGCCCAGGGATGGAGCAGCGCTGCAGCTGGGGGGCTGCTGGCTGTTTCGCCTTGGGGAACAGCCGTACCACCCGATCGATCCTCCTCCTCGTTTGGGTTGGCGGCTGGAGGCCCTGCCGGCGTGACGGAGGAGGTAGGAGGAGGAGGATTTATTTCTTGTTCTTGTTCTTTTTCTTGAATAGAAATAGTGTCGTGCTCACGTTGTGAGCGCTTCTGCTCATTTCGTGAGCACTTCTGCTCATTTCGTGAGCGCTTTTGCTCACGTTGTGAGCAGCCCATGCTCACGTCGTGAGCACTCTGCTCATGTTGTGAGCACCGCATGCTCACCGCGTGAGCACCCTGCTCAGGTTTTGAGCACCCGCTCTGAAGCTCCCCAGCCGTTGCCTCAATGGGCTCCTGCGGATCGTCCCCGGCAAAGACCAGAACCTGGCGTAGCTCCATGAACACCTTGTGGGCCGCGCCAACGGATAGCCCCGTGATCTGCGCCAGACGTCGCTCGCTGATCTCGGGAATCGGCCGGTCGTTACGGAAGTAGGTGACGAGCCGTAACCAGGCCCTGAGCCCTGCAGCACTGAGGTTCTCGGTGGCCCAGCAGGCCACCCGGTAATCCATCTTGATGAACGGTGCCCCGGCCAGAGGCGAGGGGCAACGGGGACACACAAACATCGCGGTGGCCTCAGGAGGTGGCCTGGGTCGAACCCTTGGCCTCACACGTCAGGCGCTGCCGGGCCGCCGCAATCTCCTGGCGCTCCTGCTCCATCAGCTGGCTCAGCAGCTCGCGCATGTAGGCCGAAACGCCGCGGCGGCCGGCGTGATGACGCAGCCAGGCCGCCTGCTCGGGTCGCAGCAGCACCATCACGTTGGTGCGTGATTCAGAGGCAAACGGGAGGCGGGAATCGATCATGACAAAACTGTTGGCTTGCACCACGCTAGTGGGAGCTAGAGTAGTGGCAACGACTGGGGATGCAGGCCGTGGTACGTGCCGCTACTAGCGGGTCGCAAGACCGGGTCGAGTGGCTCCAGCCGCTGCCGATCAGCCGCGACGACAGCACCTGGACCTACAGCCTCACCGATCGCTACCACTGGTTTCCGGTGTCCATCACAGGCGTGATCGCCAAGGTCTGCAAGAACGAGGACGCCCTCGCCTGGATCGAGGCCTGGCGGGATGTGTGGGAGCCCCGCGGCAACACCTGCCACGCCGCGTTGCAGCACTTCGCCCTCCACAACTGGCAGGCACCGCCGCAGCTGTGGCCGGCGGGGCTCGATGCCCGTGTTCCGGTGGATCCCTGGGGCGAGCCCTACGGTGCCTACGGCGACTGGATTGCCCCTGTGCTGGCTGAGCCCCTCTGGGGCCATGTGCAGGTGGTGGCCTCGGAGTTGATGCTCTACGACGCGGCGCGCAATGTCGCTGGCACGCTCGATCTGGTGCTGCGCTTCCCCGATGGCAGCTACGGGATCGCTGATCTCAAGAGCCTTTCCGAGAAGGGCAAGAAGTACGACACCCGGGCCCAGCTGGGGGCCGGCATCACGATGAGCGAGCAGCACTACCGGGTGCCCATCAGCCGCGGGCTGACCATCTGGGCCATGCCAGGTCAGTGCGAGGTCAAGACGCATACGGCCGCCGAGTGCCGTCGGCGCTGGGGGGAGGTGTTCAACAGCTATGTGCGCGACTGGCGGCCCTTCTAGGGCTGCTGTTACGGGTCACTAGTGATAAAATGACTAGCGAAAGCAAATAAGGCAGATCGCTCTTGAACGGTCCACTACTGCCAGCCTTCTCTCGCTCACGCCAGATCCGCAAGCAACCCCATGCCGTCCCCTTCCGCCATCGACGAGCTGCACGCGCTGCTCGACACCAGCGACAGCTCAGCCTCCTGTTCGCCTGCTCCGCTGGCTTCCTGCTTGGAGCCGGCGCCGCCACAGTCCTTCTCGCTGTCGCAAGAGGTCGCTGAGGCGCTGTATGTCGCCGCCGAAGCCAAGGCCGTCCTCGAGGCCGCCAAGCAGCGACTGGAGCAGGCCACCACGGCCCTCGACTCCCTGGTGGAGGCCGGCGTCCTGCCCGAGAAGGGCCTGCCGATCGTGAGCGGCTACACCCTCTACCGCCAGGAGGGCCGCCCCTTCTGGACCTATCCAGCGGCTATCAAGCTGCTGGAGGAGCAACTCAAGAAGCGCAAGCAGCTGGCCGAGCAGCTGGGTGAGGCCAGCCAGAAGCGCGGCAGTCCCTTCTGGACGATCAAGGAGGCGACCCCGCTCAAGCCAGGCTCGCCGTTGCTGCCGAAGCAGGAGCAGCCATGAGCCGCGATCCCGTCACCGAAACCGTCGCCGAGGCCGCCACCAAGGTTGTGGCCAGGCACCTGCGCGAACTGCCCAGCATCGCCCTGGAAGCCGTCGCCGATCTGGTCACGGCCGCTGGGCCCGAGGCCCTGATCAATGTCGTGTCCGACGAACTGGTCGCGCGCCACCCCAAGCACCTCCGCTCTTGATCCGATGGACCCCTGCCCATGGTTGACGGCGCCCCAGGCCGCCGCCGCCCTCGGTGTCTCGATCTCCACCCTCTACCGCTGGCGCACCCAGCAGTTACTGGTGCCCGGTGAGGACTGGTATCGCAAGTTCCCCAGCGCCAGAAGCCCGTTGCTCTACAACGTGGAGAAGGTGCAGCGCCGGATCGCGGCGCTTTCCGCTCGCAGCGCTCAGGAGCTGGAGTCCGTGTTGGGTTGAAGGGCGACGCGGCGGTGGTTTGCACGATCGACACCGGCGCCATTCGCCAGGCCGGCTCCACACGCAACGCATGTGTACGAATGGCCTACGCTTTACACATCAGCGGTGATGGCAGAGCCATGCGCACCAACATCGTCATCGACGACAACCTGATGCAGCAGGCCATGCAGGTCAGTGGGGCCCGCAGCAAGCGGGAGGCCGTGGAACTGGGCCTGCGCACCCTGGTGCGGCTGCAGCAGCAGGGTGAGATCCGGGCGTTTCGCGGGCAGCTCCACTGGGACGGTGACCTGGAGGCCCAACGGCTTGATGGGCCCGATATTCCGGCGTGATCGTCGTTGATTCCTCGGTCTGGATCGACTTTTTCAACGGGGTCAGCACGCCCGAGGTGGAGTGCCTCGATGGGTTGCTCGGGGAAACGCCGCTGGCGATCGGCGATCTGATCCTGGTGGAGGTGCTGCAGGGTTTCCGGCATGGGCGTGATGTGGCCAAGGCCCGGCAGCTGTTCCAGTCGCTGACCCTGCTGCCCATGCTGGAGGGAAACAACGCCTGGGTGGCGGCGCAGAACTACCGGCAGTTGCGCAGCAAGGGGATCACGGTGCGCAAGACGATCGACGGGATCATCGCCACCGCCTGCATTGAGGCCAACCTGCCGTTGCTGTTCAGTGACCGCGACTTCCTTCCCTACGTGGAGCATCTGGGACTGCAACCGGTGCTGGGCTGAGCGCATGCTCAGAGCAGAGTCGTTCCAGGAGGGAATGTTCGCTCCGGACCGCTGCCGTGGCCCATGTCACAGCCTCTCGTAGCAAAATCTGACCCGCTCCACCTAAAGATCAGGGATGGGGTCGGCAGCGCGTGCAGGGCATACCCTGCAAGGCAGCAGCGCTCACTCCTCCTCGTCGCTGCCGCCGGCCGGCACCAGGCGGATCTGCTTGCGCCCGAGCTTGATCTCGAACTCATCGCCGGGCCTGAGATCCAGCATGGCGGTGTAGGCCTTGCCCACCAGCAGGTTGCCGTTGCCCTGCACCGTGGCGACGTAGCTCAGGCTGCGGCCAGCCCTGCCTTTGCCATTGCCACCTCCCTCGCCGAGGCTCACGCCCTTGGCCTCCAGCAGGGCCTCGTAGAAGGCGGTGAAGTTCAGCCGTTCGCTGCCATCTTTCTTGGTGCTGACGTAGCCAGCGGCCCGCACCAGATCGGACTTAGAGGCATCGCCTTGCTCCTTGACTTTGGCGAGCAGTTCAGATCCAGTGAGGGCCATGTTGGTGCAGCATCGATTAGCTGGACCATAACGACCCTGCAGATGGTGGCCAGTGCAACAAGGTGCGGGTGTCCGTCCCTTCATCCGAGGCTTTCGCAGATTTTCCTCTCACCGTTGCGGTCCAGATCTCTACGCCCAGCACCATCTGTGGCAGCACATCACTGCACTGGGAGCCCCCAAGCCAGAGCCAGGGCGAACTCCGGCTCCGGAGGTAGGCCCACCGACACCGGCTCAGCCAGACTGGCTGAACCATCCGACTGAACGGGCTCCTGGCTTGCCGAGCGCTGAAAAGGTGGAGCAACAACAGTTCGGGCCGTTTCTCGTCCATGCGGCTCGCAGACGTGTTCCGCGGGCTTGGCTCATTTCAGCTGCTCCTGATCACCTGCTGTCTTTGCGGCCAGGGCGACGGGAGTCATCGACATGAGCGGTGGCCGACTGCCGCTGGGCACCAGACGGCTAAGGCGGCTTGTGGTGCTCCAACGCCGTCAACGTCGCCGGGGGCGCCGCATGCAGCCTCGCTTCCATCTGAGCCAGATCGGCGTGACCTCCCTCGGTGGCCTCACGGCCGTATGTCTGATGGCCATGCTCACGGTCTGGAGCGGCCAGGTGCTGATCGTGGCACCACTGGGAGCCTCCTGTGTGCTGCTCTTCGGCTACCCGCGCAGCCCACTGGCGCAGCCGCGCGACATGGTGCTTGGAAATGCCATGGGAGGGGGCATCGGAGTCGCTCTGGTGAGCTTGCTCGGCCAGGGCCCCTTGGTGCTGGCGCTGGCCGTGGCGCTCACGGTCCTGCTGGGCCCGCAGCTGCGCTGTCTGCACCCCCCCGCCGGAGGCATGGCGTTTCTGGCGGCTTTTCTCGGAATGTCCTGGCATTTTCTGCTGTTCCCGGTGCTCAGCGGTTCGCTGCTCCCGGTGCTCCTGGCCTGGGCCTTTAGCCGCTGGGTGCCTGGTGCGATGCACTACCCCCTGCACTGGCTGTAAGGACTTGACCTGGATCCGCGTGGGTTGCGGCTGTCGCCCAAACCCATGGCAGCCCATGGATGGGGAGTGCCTTGGCATGGACCGCGCGGGCATCAAGGTTCCCCATCACATCTGCGGGACAGCGCTGGATTCGGCTCAGGACGAACCTGCTCCCTGCCGACTCTCCACGGGTGGGGGGAAGGCCGCGGGGCACTACTGGGGATGGCGGACCAGCCAGCCCAGCATCAGCAGGGCGGCGGCGGTGATCCAGCTGCCGCCCACCCGCAGGCCGAGGGCCCGCCAGCGGGGGTGGGGCGGCGCTAACGACTGGCACAGAAGGGTGCTCACCACTGCCATGGCCACGGTCTCCCCCAGCAGAGCCGCCAGCGCTCCTGGATGGCCGGCCAGTGCCGAGCCTGCCACCAAAGCGAACAGCAAGGCAAGAGCGGCAGCCAGAGGCAACAGCAACACAGGCCGCAGCCGCACATCCAGGGCCACAAGCAACCCCACCATGCCCAGCAAGGCGGTGCAGGGAAGGGCCAGCAGCAGTTCCGACGGCAGGGTCAGACCGATCAGGGCCCCCAGCGACCAGGCCACGGGCAGCAGAACGGGCAGGCGATCACAGCAGGTTTTCCCGGCCTGCAGCGCCAGCAGCACGAGGCCGATCACCAGCAGCAGCTCGGTGGGCTCGAGGAACAGGCGGGCCATGCCATCGGCCCACGGCCCGAACCCGGTGGCGTAGAGGTGGGCGAAGGGTGCGATCACCGCAGGGCCTGCTCGAGGAACAAGAGCCCGATCAGCGCCACGACCCCAACGGCTCCCTGTACAAAGCGCCGGCCACCGGGCCAGCGGCGCGTCTCGCCCAGCAGGATCCCCAGCAGGTGCAGCAGGCCGGTGGCGATCACAAAAGCCAGGCTGTAGAGGAGGGCATTGCTGCCGGCGGGCAGTTCAGCGCCATGGGCATGGCCGTGAAATACCGCAAAGGCGGCAACGATCAGCGCCGCCAACCAGAGCGGCGGCTTCAGCTCGAACAGCACCATCAGGCCCATCACCAGGCCCGAGGCGGCGATGCCGATCTCCACCCCCGGAATCGGAATGCCCAGAAGGCCGAGCAGCCCTCCGAAAGCCATCACCATCGGAAACGCCACCGGCAGCACCCACAGGGCTGGTGGGTCGAGCACCGCCCCCCAGAGGCCCACGGCCACCATCGCCACCACGTGATCGAGGCCCGAGATGGGGTGAAGCAAGCCGGCCACGAACCCACCACCGGGGTGCGGATCGGCATGGGCCCAGGCAGCCATCGGCGCCAGGGCCAGGGCGACACAGGCCAGCAAGGTCCATGGCCAGTTGGTTCGAGCCATCAATCTCAGGCAGCTGCATTCCATCCAGGATCTGTCACCCGGGCCCCAGGCGTGCCCCTAATGGGGGTGTTCGGAGCAGGGCATCCACTGGCGCCCAGAGGAGCTGCCAGGAACAAGGCCGATGGCGAGCAACTTCGCGAGGGACGAAACCGAGGCCGGGAGCGACGGCCTGGCTGTGGTGCCCAAACCATGACCGTTGTCTCCAGTGCTCGCGAGTTGGTGGAGACATGGGTGATTATTTCGAGCAAGCCGCCGGCCCGGCGGTGCTCAGGAGACTCTGTTCCATGCTTCCTCTGCGTTCCACGCTCATCGTTCTCGGTCTGGCGGCTCCGCAGGCATCCCACGCCGCGAACCTCGACATGGCGGGGGTGAACCGATACGCCAGCCAGGAGCAGGTCACCAGCATCACCCAGTTCTCGGACGTCAGGCCGGGCGACTGGGCTTTTCAGGCTTTGGCCAACCTGATCGAGCGCTACGGCTGCGTCGCCGGCTATCCCAACGGCACCTTCAAGGGTGGCCAGGCGATGACCCGCTACGAGGCCGCCGCCCTGCTGAACGCCTGCCTCGACCGGATCACCGAGGTGACCGACGAGCTGAAGCGCCTGATGGCCGAGTTCGAGAAGGAACTCGCCGTGGTGCGCGGCCGCGTCGATGGCCTCGAAGCCAAGGTGGGTGAGCTGGAGGCCACCCGGTTCTCCACCACCACCAAGCTGAGCGGCCAGGCCACGTTTGTGGTGGGCGCCAATACCTTCTCAGGATCGGCGATCAACACGGGGGCCAACACGGTCAATCGGGCACCGAATGAATTCACGGGCCGTCCACGGACGCCAGTACCCCTGCCCAATGCCACCACGTTCAACTACGACGTGCAGCTGACCTTCGACACCAGCTTCAACGGCAAGGATCTGCTGCGCGCCAATCTGCGGGCCGGCAACTTCGGCCAAAGCGTTTTTGGTGGTGAACCGCATGCCCTCGGCCTGGCTGAGCTTGAAGTGGCGTTCGAAGAGGATTGCGGGACCGGAACCGACTGCGGCGACGTCGTCTCCATCGACAAGCTCTTCTACCAATGGCCCCTCGGTGGTGGGTTCACGGCCACCCTGGGTGCCCGCGTGGGGCAGGAAGACATGCTGGCGCTGTGGCCCAGCGTGTATCCGTCGGACACCATCCTCAATGTGATGACGGTGAATGGTGCGCCGGCGGCCTACAGCAAGAATCTCGGCGCTGGTGCAGGGTTGTGGTGGCAGAGCAACGGCTTCAGCCTCAGTGCCAACTACGTGGCCGCCAATGGCGACAGCGGCAATCCCAGTGTTTCGGTGGAGGACGGTGGCGGTGGTCTTGGCAACAGGAATTCCGGCGCCACCGGCAGTGTCCAGCTGGGCTATCAGCAGGAGCAGTGGGGTCTGGCTGCGATCTGGACCTACGTGCAACCAGAGACCCAGTTCGTGCCTGGTACCACCCCGTTCACGCACAGCGCGATCGATCACAACATCAATGCCTCAACCAGTGCATGGGGCCTGAGCGCCTTCTGGCAACCGCTCCGCAGCGGATGGCTGCCTTCCCTGAGCCTCGGATGGGGAATCAACAGCACCACCTACAGCACGCCCCAACCCCGCGGCAGCCTCAGCACCAGCCAGTCCTGGATGGTGGGTCTGCAGTGGACCGATGTGTTCGCCAAGGGCAATGACTTCGGCTTTGCTGTGGCCCAACCCGTCTTTGCTACAGCGCTCAGCGGCGGCGTAACCCCGAACGACGGCAACTATGTGTGGGAGTGGTGGTACAAGTTCCAGGTGACTGACAACATCTCGATCACACCGGCTCTGATCTATCTCAGCCGCCCCCTTGGCCAGGCAACACCTTCGGGCGAGAGCTTCAGCCAGTTCGGCGGACTGGTGAAGACGAGCTTCCGCTTCTGATCGGAAGCTCGTTTGTTCAGAGTGTCATCCACAGCTCCCGAAACGCTCCTACTGGGGAGCGCGCTGAGGAGCTGTGGATCCATTCTCAGAAGATGGCGCCGCCGGACTGTGTTGATGCTGGTGCTGGCCAGGCCGGGCTGGTTTGCGATAGCTGCCTGACCCGCCGCCGCCACAGGCCAGGGCGTCGGGCGTGGATGCTAGGAGGGCAAAGATCAGGGCCAGGCTGAGGTTGCGAATCGATTTCATTGTTCAGTGTTGATGTGTGGAATGTTGCGTTGGATGCTCAGAGCACGGCATCCAGAGGTCACCCATGGCGTGCACGCCCTCGCAGCCCAGCTCACGCGCTTTCTGAAGGGCCACCTGCCGGCTCGGGTAGGCCAGCAGCTGTTGCTGCGCCGCCCCGCTGCTGTGGTGTTGATGGCCACTGCCTGGGGTCAGCGACCAGATCCCCATGGCACTGACACCGGCCACCACCACCCCCATCCCCACCACGCAGGTATTGAGCACACCCATGCCCACCACCCCGATGCTGATCACCCCCATCGGCACGACGCCGATGCTCACCACCCCCATCGGCACGATGCCGATCGAGATGATGCCCAGGGGCGCCACCCCGAATGCGATCCGCTTGGGCTTGTCGCCGCACTGGGCCATGGGAGTGCCTGGCCTCAGTGGGAGTGCGAGGAGCCCTGGGCGCCACCATGCTTGGCGCAGGGCATCCACTGATCTCCCATCTTGTGGGCGCCGGTGCAGTTGAAATGCAGCTTGGCGGCCTTCTCCGCTTCTGCCTGAGTGGCGTACATCGCCGGGACGCCGCCAGAACCGGCGGCTGGAGCGCCCAGACCGGCGGCGGAGAACAGGAGGTTGGCTCCGATCGCGGCTGCCGCCCGAGCTGGCCACGGACTTGAAAGGATCGACACGGGACGGGTGCGAGCGCAGGCTGGCCTGCTGAGCTCCCACCCTAGCGAATGTCTCTAGTAACGCACGACTGCTGGAGACTCTTCATCAGCTTTCCTCGCTTTCTGGCGCCTCCTAGGCTGGTGAAGCTTCTACCCAGTGGAGGGTTCTTGCCTTGGCCCGCCAGGGATCCCTATCAGCAAACCCTGCTCCCAGCCTGCGCATCGGCGAGGTAGCCAGGCGCACCGGCCTGCCGGTGAAGACGATCCGTTATTACTGCGATGAGGGCCTGCTCCAGTCCAAGGATCGCTCCGCAGGTGGATACCGATTGTTTGATGAGGAGAATCTCGCTGAGCTGGCGATCATTCGAGCCCTGCGGGCGATGGACGTCTCGATTCCCGAGTTGGCGAGGATCCTGGAAGTGCGGCGAGCTGGTGTCTGCAACTGCGCTGTTCTGAAAGACAGCATTGCGGCCAAGATGGAATCGATCAACCTGCGGATCGGTGAGCTCGCCGCCATGAAAGACGAGCTGGCACGTCTGCTCAGCAGCTGGCAGGACTGCGGAGGGTCCAAGCTGCAACGTTGAGCCGTGGGCTTGCGTTGTCGCGATTTCGCTGAATCGTGAGGACCCCATGGCCAACAGGAAGGCGCCCCGTGGGGGGCGCACTACTGCTGCGCAGAAGCCGCAGCAACTCCTGGGCGCGTGCAAAGGAGCCGATCCCACGGCAGCGAAACCTCCGGCACCAGGATTCGATTCGGCAGTGCTGGCTGATCGCCCTGCTGTTCTGCCACCTCGAAAGTCCCAGGGGCGGGTGATCCCACCCGGCACCCTCCACACCCCGTAGCGGCTGCGGGAAGCCCGGAATTCGGCCTCCACATACTCCCTGGCGTCGCACTGGCCCAGGTACTTCCGATAAGCAAACGCCATGCCGTCCTCCACCAGCGCCAGGTTCAGATTCACCTCCCCAATCACCTCCGCCACCGTGCGCCCGAAGCGATCCACCGTCTGGGGCCTGAGGGTCACGCTGGAGCCCAGCCGCAAGCGGGTCTGCAGATAGCGGCGGGCGTTGGCACCATCAGGAGCCTGCGCCATCTCCGGTGCATCGATGCAGGCCAGCCGGATCGTGAGCCGCTGCTGTCCCTGCAGCACACGGATGGTGTCGCCATCACCGATCGAGAGCACCGTGGCGCGAGCCTGCTGTTCAGCTTTCGCCAGGCCAACGGAGAAGCCGCTGCACCACCCGGCGATGAGGGCAGCGGCACCGATCAGTGGCCACCTGATCACTCGCTGAGCACAGGCTCAATCTGTGCCAGAAGCGCAGGCAGTTGCTCGCTCAGGGTGATCCACACCTCCTCGAGGTCCACGCGGTCATAGGCATGGATCAGCACATCCCGCATCCCTGCCATCTCCCGCCAGGGAATCAGCGGATGTTGCTGGCGGCAACTGTCGCTCAGCCGCTTGGTGGCTTCTCCAATGATCTCGAGATTGCGCACCACGGCGTCCTGGAGAACGTCGCTGGCCAGGAACGTTTCGCGATCGGGGATGGGAAAGCCTTGAACCCGACGGATCGCGGTCAGGATGTCAGCCAGGGCATCACGGTCCCTTGGTGACATCACAGGGGAATCGCATCCCGCTCAGCAGAGGCCAGAGCGGTTGGTTTGAGATTGCGGCGGCGAATCAGATCCACGCGGCAATGCAACGTGTCCTCCAAGGCCAGCTTCAGGGCGATGCGCTCCAGCAGGCCGGTGCGGGGGGGAAGGTCCACCAGGAGGTCGAGATCACTGTCGGGTCCGGCCTGATCACGGGCCACAGAGCCGAACGCCGCCAGATTGGTGGCGCCGTGCGCGGTGGCGATCTCCCGGATCCTTGGAGCCTGAGCCAGCAGGTCGTCGAGGCGCATGGATGCCCAGAAGCCAGGGTCATTCTAAGAGAAGTGGCTCAGCTGGCCTTGCCGCCTCGGTTTATGGTCACCGCTGGCCTCATCCCCAATGAGAAGGGCGCCCCGTATCGAGCGCCCTTGGGCCGGTTGCAGGGTCTGGGCTCGCGCTGCCCTGGTCGTGGCCTCTGATTCATTAATAGATCCAGCAGTCCGGCTTGTCAGTACGGCAAGCCGTTCCTCCCCGGCGCCGGCGGCACCAGACTGGGTTCATCGGTACGGAGCAAGGAGAGGCCATGAACGCGACCCTGGAGAAACCCGCCACGATGCAGTGCGCCTGCCCGGGCTGCCACTGCACGGTGCAAGCGGACAGCCCGTTCCGCAACGGCGCCCTGCTGTTCTGCAGCGAGGTCTGTGCCAAGGGGCACCCCAACGGTGAGCCCTGCCACGCCGGCTGTGGCTGTGAATGCCATGGCTGAGACTTGAGGGCAGGTTGTGCCTGGCTGGCTGGACCCAGAGCGGCGGCAGAGTCTGCGGCCCTGAAGGTGTTCCCGGATTCATGCCTTGATGGCAGCCCGGGAGATCCGTTGCGCCGCCTCCCTGCCCCCAAACAGGTTGCGGGCAGCCGGACCCAGCTGCAGCGCGCTCAGGCTTCCCATCAAGTGAATGTTGGTTCCAGGCAATCGCAGGTCGCTGGTCAGCACAGGAAGGTCGTCAATCAGCTCGATCGGCTGTTGATCCAGCAGCTGGCGCAATAGCGGGTGGTGGCTGATGCCTTGGTGTTGACCTGTGGCCAGCCAGATGCGATGGGCTGGTTGCCGGCTGCCGTCAAGGCAGAGAATCTGCCACTGGCCTGCATGCCAGGACGCCGCTTGCACCTGGCAGTGCTCGTGGAGCTGAAGGTGGCCTTGACGGCGAGCCTGTTGAAGCTGGACAGCCAACTGGGGCGTGATGGAGCCGCCATCACGCGCTGCCAGCACCTGCTGGCGTCGCTGATGCCAGCAGGGCTCAGCCTGAAAGCTCTTGAGATGTTTCGGGCCCATCCAGCCAGGGTCTGCGTCAAAAGGTTTGCTGCTCAGAGCCCGCCTGCACAACAAGCTGACCTGAGCGCCTCGCTTGAGAGCCCCCATGGCCAGATGGGCGCTGGTGAGACCACCACCCACGATCAGGATGTGCTGCCCTCGCAGCCCCACGCAGGTGTCGAGATCGATCGTCTGGCTGTGTTGCAGGGCCTCGGCCGGATAACCAGCCGTGATGGCGTGCACCCAGCCCGGCAGCACAGGTACGCCCACGCCCGTGGCAATCACCAGTCGGCGGGGCCTCACGACAGAACCGTCGCTCAGTCTCACTTCCATGGATGCAGGCTTTGCTTGATCCAGGTAGATCTGCTGCACCGAAGCCGCCTGCACCTGTTTGACCAGCTGGAATTCCTCCACCACGCTCTGGCAGAACGCGCTGAACAGGCTTGTGTGCGGCAGACCGTGGGGGCCCTCCAGTTCGCGGCTGCGTCGCCGCTCCTGGGCAAAGCGCCGCAGCGCATGGGGGTTGGGGTGCGGATGGTGGGGCGAAGGGGAGCGCAGCCAGGGAATCTCGCAGCGCTGCATCTGCTGCTCCCAACGTGAGAGCCAGGTGCCACTGGGGTCCACAACCCGTAGCCGCCGGCGCCAGTGAGGCCGTTTCTGCAGCAGCTGGCAACAGAGGCTGAGAGCCTGAGGACCAGCCCCTGCGATCACCAGCTCATCCAAAACTGGCGGCCTCTGAGTGTTGGCAGCGGGCACAGATCCCGTGGATTTCGAAGGTGTGAAATAACGGCCTGAACCCCTGCAGCAGAACCGTCGTCAGCCCCAAGCCACGGGCTCCAAGTGGGCAGATCGACAGCCGTTCACTGCAGCCGCAAAGAACGCAGGTGAGGTGGTGATCATCACGCTCCAGCGGGGCATAGACACCCTCTCCGTTGGCCAGCTTGCGGCAGCGCACCAAGCCATGGCGTTGCAACTGTTTGAGGCCGCGGTACACGGTCGCTAGGCCGTAGGGGGGGCCTGCCTGGAGCAGTAGTGCATGCAGGTCCTGGCCACTCAGCTCCCGATCCGCTTGGCGCAGCAGATGCAACAGCCTCTGCTGCCGAGGGCTCAAGGGCGGCGCGGCGGTCTCCAGCCGGATTGGGATCGTGCTCGAGGCGCAAGCTGCCATGGGGGGCCGGCGGGTGGAAAGCTACCGCTGCTAGAACGACAACCATTCTCACCCCACTTGGGGCCTTCTGGCCTCTCCCCCTTGCCATGGCGTTCACCAGTGCCATTCCAGCCGCTGATCGCCTGCCGGTGACGGTGCTCACCGGCTATCTGGGTGCCGGCAAAACCACCCTGCTCAACAGGATCCTCACCCACGAACATGGCTTGAAGGTGGCCGTGATCGTCAATGAGTTTGGCGAAGTGGGCATCGACAACCAGCTGGTGGTGGATGCCGACGAGGAGATCTTCGAGATGAACAACGGCTGCATCTGCTGCACGGTTCGTGGTGATCTGATCCGCATCATCGGGAACCTGATGAAGCGCCGGGATCGCTTTGATCATCTCGTGATCGAAACCACCGGTCTCGCTGACCCAGCACCCGTGATTCAGACGTTCTTTGTCGATGATGACCTGCGCGATGAGCTGAAGCTCGATGCGGTGGTCACCCTGGTGGATCTCAAGCATGTGCTCCTGCACTGGGAGGCCGAGGAAGTACAGGAGCAGCTGGCCTTCGCCGATGTGCTGCTGCTCAACAAGGCCGACCTGGTGGACGAGAGCGAGCGGCTGGCCATCGAGCGGCGAATCCGGGCCATCAACCCCATGGCGCGGCTGCTCACCACCCACAATGCCGATGCTCCGATGGATCAGATCCTCGGAGTGGATGCGTTCGAGCTGGAGCGTGCCCTCAGCCTCGATCCGGGTTTCCTGCTTGAGGAGCACGCCCACGAGCACGACGATGCCGTGGGCTCCCTGGCGTTGGTGGAGGAGCGGCCCATGGATCTCGACAGGCTGGGGCGCTGGCTCTCGGATCTGGTGGCCAAGCGGGGGCCTGATCTGTTTCGGATGAAGGGAATCATCCAGCTCAAAGGAGAGGACAATCGCTACGTGTTCCAGTCGGTGCACATGCTGCTGGACGGTGATTTCGATCGCCCCTGGAAACCCGCAGAGCGGCGCTGCACCCAGTTTGTGATCATCGGCCGGGATCTCGATCCAGAAGGACTACGGGACGGCTTCAGCGCCTGTGTGGCCTGATGGGTCCCGCACGATGACAGCGACGGCTCCTCTGGTGAGCGAACGGCTTTGCGGGCAACTGCAGCAGGGGATCACGACCCTGAGCTGGTCGGCGGATGGCGAGTTTCTGGCGATCGCCAGTGCTGGCGGTGAACTTCTGCTGCTTGATTTCCGGGCCGGTTGTGAGGAGCTGCTGCGCAGTGATCGCGACAGCAGCCTCAATGCCATTGGCTTCAGCGCTGATGGACAGTTTCTGATGGCGGTGGGCCAGGCCAGTGAGCTGCTGCTCTGGGAGCTGGGCGAAACCGGTGTCCGGCCCATGGCCCTTGATCCGATTCCATTGGATGCCGGTTGGCTTGATGCGGCGGCCTGGCAGCCCCGGGGCTTGCTGTTGGCGGTGGCAGCGGGCCGCCAGGTGCGTCTCTGGGATGGGGCTGTCCGCGCGTGGCGCCCTGAGTGCCTGGACATGCCGGGCACGGTTCATGCCCTCGCTTGGAGTTGCGACGGCAGGCGGCTGGCGGCCAGCTGCCATGGTGAACTGGCCCTCTGGCAGCCCGAGGCTGCCCCTGCAGCGATGCCCCTGAGGGCTCCCACCGGCTCAGCTGGTCTGGTGCTGAGCTTCTCGCCGATTGGTGACCTGCTGGCCTGTGGCCAGATGGATCGATCCCTGCTGCTCTGGCCCGAGGCGGGTCAGGGGCGGCCGTGGCAGTTCAGTGGCTTTCCTGCCAAGGTGCGAGCCCTGGCCTGGAGCGATCAGCCTGGTCGACTGGCACCCGGCTTGGCGGTGGCCTCAGGCGACACCGTGGTGCTGTGGCAACAGCGCAATCAGAGCCAGCAGGGCTGGCAGCCCGAGCCCCTCCTCTGGCATCAGCAGCGCGTTCATGCTCTTGCCTTTGCGCCCGATAGCAACCTGCTGGCCAGCGCCTCCGCCGACGGCACCGTGGGCCTCTGGGATAGCCGTGGCCGGCTGCGGCAACCGCTGGAAGGGGAGGGGCAAGGTTTCCAGGCGCTGGCCTGGCGGCCTGATGGTCGTCATCTGGCGGCCGGTGGCGATCAAGGCCGCTGGTGGCTGTGGCCGGTGGAGGTGCCAAGCCGGGAACGTCAGCGGCGTTCCGGTGGGGCCGGGTTTGGTTGAACAGCCGCTTCAACGCCCATGAACGCCTTGAACTGCACCAAGCGCCGTTGCGGATCAGAGGCGGTCATGGCTGGCTTGTCTCTTTCTGCATAGGGGGTGGAACGGGGTCGTAGCCACCCGGGTGAAGTGGATGACAGCGACCTAGCCGGCAGAGCGACAGCCAGCTGCCTCGGATCAATCCGTGGATCTGAATCGCCTCCATGGCGTATTGGGAGCAGCTGGGAGTGAAGCGACAGTTGGGCCCCAGCAATGGGCTGATCAGGATCTGGTAGCCGCGGATCAGCAGCAGCAGGAGACGCGTCACGGTTTCAGCCACGGTGATGGGAGGGTCGAGCAGGGCTTGGCGGAGCGATGGGACGGCAGGCCCTGACGTCTGCGACCGTCACCCCCGCCTCGATCAGCTGATGCCGCAACCGGTCGGCCAACTGAAAGTCGCCGTCCTGACGCGCCTGGAGGCGGCGCTTCTGGAGCTCGGCGATGGACGCCTCGTTCAGCTGCGGCTGCGACCGTTCGGCCGGCCGGGACGGGGCCTGCAACGCGGCCAGGGCCTGAAGGGGGTCCTGTTGGAGCAAGCCGAGCAAACGGCCTGAGGCGAGCAGGCTGGCCCTGATCGAGTCCCTCGCAGCAGCGGAGCTGGCGGAACGGGCCTCGCCGCCTGCGGCTTCTCCTGGCGTGACGGGCTCAAAAAGACGAAACAGCCTCCGCTACAATGAGAACGATTCTCATTGTAGTAGCTTCTGCCGTGAGGGTCGCCGCCCTGCTTTCCCTGATGGGCCATCCACTCGTGTTGCCTGAATCCTGATGAGCTTTTTGTTCGCCTGCCTGCAACGCACGGGTCTATTGGCACTGGCTCTCGTCCTGGTGGGCTGCGGAGCCCCGCGGCAGACCAACGACTCCAGCTCCGGTGGCAAGGGCTTCAAGGTGATGACCACCTTCCTGCCAATCACCCTGTTCACCAGGGCGGTGGCCGGGGACTGCGCAGACGTCACAGCCTTGATTCCGCCCAACACCGGCCCCCACGACTTCCAGTCCAAGCCGGGCGATCTGGCCGGCCTGAGGGAAGCCCGGGTGCTGGTGAAGAACGGGCTGGGGATGGAGGCCTTCCTCGACAAGCTTGTGAGCTCGTCCGGCAACAGCCAGCTGGTGGTGATCGACTCCAGCCGCGGTATCGCCACGATCGACTCCCCAGAGGAGCCAGGTCACGCTGAGCCTGAGCACGGCCAGGAGCAGGGCCACGGCCACGCCCACGGCGAGGTGAATCCCCACATCTGGCTGGATCCGCTACGTGCGGTGCAGCAGGTGGAGAACATCCGCGACGGTCTGGTGAAGGCCGATCCCAGCTGCGCCGAGGGCTATCGCCGCAATGCGGAGGCCTACACCACCCAGCTCAGGGCGCTCAACACCGAGATCGCCGACCAGCTCAGGCCCTTCCGGGGCAAGACCTTCGTGGCCTTCCACGACTTCGCTCCCTACTTCGCTGAGCGCTTCGGCCTCAAGGCGGAGTTCTTGGTGGACGTGCCCGAGATCAATCCCTCCCCCGCCGACCTGCAGCGGGTGAGCGAGATCGTGGAGCGCACCCAGCTGCGGGCGCTGCTCACTGAACCCCAGGAGGGGAACCGCTCCTTCAATGCCTTGGCCAAGGATCTGGGCGTGACGATCAGCGTGTTCGACCCGATGGAGACCGCCAGCGAGCAGGCCTCCCGCGATCCGGGCACCTACCTCAGCGTGATGCGCCGCAATGTGGCGGACCTTCGCCAGGCCTTCGGCGAATGAGCAGCTCCACGGCCACTCCGGTGCTGGCGGTGCAGGGATTGACCGTGCAGCGCGATGGGCTGCTGGCCGTGGATGCGGTGAGCTTTCAGCTGGCAAGGGAAACAGACACGGCCCTGGTGGGGCCCAATGGAGCGGGGAAGAGCACCCTGGTGGCAGCACTTCTCGGTTTGCTGCCGCGGCAAGCGGGCACGGTGCTCCTCATGGGCCACGCCCTCGGTCCTGCAGGTCAGCTGCCCCGTTCGGTTCGCACCCAGATCGCCTACCTGCCCCAGACCCTGTCCCTGCAGGGCCGTTTCCCCCTCAGCGTGGCGGAATTCGTTGGCTTCGGGTTCGATCCACCAGGCCTGCGCCTGCCCTGGGCCGGCGGCCAACGCCGCCATGGGGCGGTGCAGCGCGCCCTGGAGCGCACCGGTTGCCGAGATCTGGGCGAACGGCTGCTGAGCGAGCTCTCCGGCGGACAGCTCAAGCGGGTGCTGCTGGCGTTCTGCGTGGTGCGGCCCCGGCAGTTGCTGGTGCTCGATGAGGCCCAGGCGGGCCTCGATGCCCCATCCAGCGAGCAGTTTCACCAGCTGTTGCTGGAGCTCCGCCGCCAGGAGGGCTGGACCGTGCTGCAGGTGTCGCACGATCTGGAGATGGTGCGGCGCACGTGTGATCAGGTGCTCTGCCTGAATCGCCGCCTGCGCTGCAGTGGGGCACCCGATCACGCCCTCAGCCCGGCGCGTCTGGCGGAGCTGTATGGGCCCAATGTGGTGCCCTACCGGCACGAGCACAACAGTGGTGTGCGTCGTGGTTGACGGCGCTGCTCTGGCCAGGCTTCTGGCCCAACCGTTCATGCAGCGTGCCTTGATCGGCGGGCTGCTGACCGGCAGTCTTGGGGGGCTGTTGGGCAGCTTTGCGGTGCTGCGTCAGCTCTCCTTTTTCAGTGATGCCCTTGGGCACTCCGCCCTGTTGGGCATCACCCTGGGCCTGCTGCTGGGGATCAACCCCACCCTGGTGCTGATCCCGTTTGCGGTGATCTTTGCGTTGCTGATCAACCAGCTGGTGCAACGCAGCCGCCTACCGGCCGATGCCCTGCTCAACATCGTGTATTCCACCTCCCTGGCGTTTGCTGTGGTGGCTCTCAGCTTGGTGGAGACCTACCGGGGTGGCATCCAGCAGCTGCTGTTCGGCGACATCCTCGGCATTGCTTGGCCGGACCTGGTGGTGATCGCGGTGCTGCTCCTGGGTGCGCTGGTTTATCTGGCCCTGAGCCTGCGGGCCCAAGTGCTGCTCACGCTCAACGACGACCTGGCCGGGGCCTTTGGCGTCCGTGCCAACTGGCATCGCCTGGCCTTCATCATCTTGCTGGCGGTGGTGGTGGCCGTCTCGATCAAGGCGGTGGGGGTGCTCCTGATCAGCGCCTTTGTGGTGATTCCGGCCTGTGCCGGCCGGCTGCTGAGCCGCCGCTTCCCTGTTTACATGCTGATTTCAGGCACCCTGGGCGGGGGATGTGCCCTGCTGGGACTGCTGGTCTCGGGGCTCACCAACCTGCCCTCGGGGCCCTGCGTGGTGATCGTGCAGTTCGCCGGCTTCGTGCTGGCCCTGCTGGTCAGCCAGGTGCGTTACTGGTCTGCAGCATCTGCTGTGCCAGCAGGGACCCGAACTCCTGGTGCAGCCCAAGCCGCCCGGGAATGATCGTGACGTGATCGGCGCTCTGTGCCAGCCGCCCCATCTCCTCACTGGAGCGTGGCGGCGCTTCGCCTGCCAGCACCACATGCAACGGGCACTGCAGCCGTTGCGCTTGCTCCAGCCACCAGCCCCCGTCTTCGGCGGGATCGAGCCCCCCGCTCACGAAGGCCGCACTGGCGAAGCGGGCGCCGCGGCGGCGGGCCAGCTGCTGTTGCTCCAGAAGGCGCTCCGGCGTCAACAGCGACCGCTCGACCCACACGTGGCGCCGCAGCATCAGCCCCAGCACCGCCCGGCTGGTGTTGAGCCGGTAGAGCGCCGGGCCGACCAGCGGCGCGCCCACCAGCTGTCGCAACCAGCCGAAGCGCTGCGGTGACCAGCCCGTCATGGTGGGCAATGGGCCCCGCCAGGTGGGTGCCACGGCTACCAGACGCCGCCACTGCCCTGACCATTCGGTGGCAAGGGCCAAGGCGATGGAGGCACTGTGCCCAGCGGCCACCACGGTGAAGCGTGTGCGGTTCTGGGCGTACAGGTAGCTGAGGATGGAGCGCAGAGCCGAGCGCAACAGGTCCGCGTCGTAGTCAAGGCACGGGCGGTCACTGTCACCGAAGCCCGGCCAGTCGAAGCTCACCAGCTGGCAGCGATCCGCCACCGCCGTCGCCAGCGGTTGCCACTCGCTGCGGCTCGACACGGTGCTCAGCGCTGGCAACAGCAGCCAGGTGGGCGCCCCCGTCGCCGGGCCCCGGCGCTCCAGCACCACCTGAAGCCGGCGACCACCTAAATCCAGAGACAGCGTTTCCGCCACACCTCCGAAGCCCGTGTTCATGCGAACCCCCTGCCAGTGGCGTGGATCGGACAGCCGGCCCGTCGGAACGCGATATGGTCGCTGCCCGGGTCGTAGAGGGTGTAGTGCAGCCCGCTGCCCACCCCGATCACCTTGCGGCTGGGCACGCTCTGGTGCTGCTGCCGTTCTCCTTCGAGATCACGCAGGCGTGATTCGATGCCGCCGCCGCACAACTCCACGCAGAACTGCTCGCCGCTGCGGGCCGTGAACAGGCGATTCGCCTCCATGCGGGTGAGACGATCCAGCAGCTGCAGTGGGGCTGTGTCGGCGGTGAGGCTGTCGCCCACATCGGCCGAACTGCCATGCAGCAGGGCGCAATCGAGCTCCACGAAACCGAACTGCAACGACGCCAGCCAGGCCATGTGGCCGGGATCCACCGCCTGCAGCAGGGCTGCCACGGCCGCTTCCCCGCCTCTCTGGCGCAGGGCATCGGCCCGGCGCTCACCGCGAAAGCCCCGCTCGGCCAGCAGCTGCTCTTCCCACCAGCCGTAGAGGCAGTGCGGTTGGAGGTCTCCCCGGCGCGGCTGCTGCAGACGCTCCAGCAGGGCGTTCGCCTCGCGCTCAGGGCCGATCAGATCGCCGAGCACAAACAACGTGTCGACCCGCTGGCGGCGCAGCTCGGCCTGCACCGCCGCATAGACCGTCAGATCACCGCGCAAGCCGCTCAGCAGTGCCCACATCGCCATCAGCGCTCACACACGTGGCTGGCGTCGTCGGCCCGCTCCGCGTACTCGAATCCGTGGCGGAGCCGCCAGGCGAACAGCGGCGGCAGCCCTGCGGCCACGATCGCCTGGCAGGTGCGTTCCACGTCGTAGGGAACCTCGCGGATCTCCACGCTGTCGTCCTGCTCGTGGTGGATCACGTAGGTGGCGCTGGTGCCGCCGTGCCGCGGTTCCCCCACCGAGCCGGCGTTGACGATGCGACGAACGGGAAGATCCACCTCGCGTTCGATGTCGGGCCCAGGGTTCGCAACGGCTCGGCGCAATCGCATCTTGATCACCCCCTCGCGCAGTTCACGCACATAGGGCCGATGGGTGTGACCGCAGAAGAGCGTGTCGGCCTGCGCCGCCTCCACCCGCTCAAGGGCAGCGAAGGCATTCATGTCGGGCAGGAGGTATTCGTGCTGGCTGTTGGGGCTGCCGTGCACGAACAGCAGGCGATCGCGCCGCAACGACAACGGCAGGCTGGCGAGGAAGGCCTTGTTCTCCTCGCTGAGCTGGGCCGCTGTCCAGTGATGGGCCTGTTGCCCGCGCCGCTCAGCCAGCTGCGAGGGGTAGCTGCATTCGCAGGAATTGAGGCCTTCGATGATGTCTTCATCCCAACAGCCCTGGCAGCTGGGGATCTGGCGCGCGCGGATCAACTCCACCACCTCATTGGGCTGGGGGCCGTAGCCCACCAGATCGCCGAGACAGGTGATCGTGTCGATGCCGAGCTGATCGATGTCGCTGAGCACCGCTTCGGTGGCGGCGAGGTTGGCGTGCAGGCAGGAGATAACGGCGTGGGCCATGGGGCGGTGGTTGGAGATGGCGACAGTCAGCGGGTGGCGGGGAGCGGAGCGCCGGAGGGGCGTTGTGGGGCCTGCTGCAGCTCCAGCACCGCATCGCTGAGCAGGCAGTCGGCGATCGTGGCCTCGATGCCAGCCGCATCCAGGTGTTTGCCCTGCACCACCAGCCGCGACAGGCGTTGCGGGCGGCCCTCGGGCGGAGCGACACGCTCCAGCGGCTGGAACTGGGTCCCCTCCTGGCTGACGATCCAGTTGAAGAAGAAGCTGCGGCCATCGGGCAGGTTCATCAGCGCCTTGGCGCGATACACCTCGCCGTAGGCCCCATTCACCAGCTCAAACCAGAAGCTGTTGAGGCTGGGGGGATCCCAGACGCTTCGGGTCAGGTCCAGGCTCCAGGCTTCGAGGGCGTTGAACTGCAAGGTGTCTTGCGGGGGAAGTTCCGCGTCACGGCCGAAGTGCAGATGGCGCTGCGGCAGGAGTTGCAGGGCTTCCAGCTGGGGACGCAGCCTTGCATCGATCCCGCAGCTGTCGGCATCGGCAGGCGGCTGGAACTGGGGCAGTTCAATCAGGGCCAGCAGATCGCCGGTAGGGGGCGCCAGGGCCTGGGCCGGATCGGCGAGATCGCGCAGACCCGGGCAGTGATCCGCCAGCACGGCCAGATCGATGCCGCCATCGAGGGCCTGCGGGCAGCCCTCAGCCGGGAAACCCGCCAGACGCAGGTAACCGCAGGGGCCCTTATGGACTTGCAGCTGGCTCAGGATCCAGCTGGTCTTGCCACAACCCGGCGGGCCGGAAATGAGCAGGATCTGGCTCATGGCGCCACCACGCAGGCCTTGAGCTGCTGCTTGAGGGTGGGCTGATCGAGTCCTTTGCCGATCGCCACCACCCTGGTGTGGCGCGGCGTGCCGGCTGGCCAATCGGAATCATCGATGGTGAAGCGCTTGCCGCAGAGGTGAAACAGGTGCCGGCGCTCGCTCTCGCGGAACCAGAGCACCCCTTTGGCCCGGAACACCGTGTCGGGGAGCTGGTTGTCGAGGAAGTTCTGGAAGCGGCGCAGATCAAACGGCGCGTCCACCGCCAGGGATACGGAGCTGAAACCCTCCAACTCCGGCGTATGGGCGTGGTGATGCTGATGGGCGTGATCGTGATCGTGGTGGGAACCGTGAGGCTCGTGATGGGGATGGTCAGGAGCGTGGTGATGCTCGTGGTCGTCCTCGCGGGCGCCCTCGGCGGCCTGCAGCGCCGCCAGGCGATCGGTTTCGAACAGCCCCACGCTCAGCAGCATGGCGAGGGGGACCTCACCATGGCTGGCGCGCAGGATGCGGGCGTCGGTCTTGATCTCCCGCAGGCTGGTCTCCACCGCGGCCAGCCGCTCCTCGGCCACCAGATCGCACTTGTTGAGCAGCAGGATGTCGCCGTACACAACCTGGGCCCGGGCGATCGGGCTGTCCAGAGCGGTGGCGTTGAAGTGTTCGGCATCGATCAAGGTGATGATCGAATCCAGGCGCAGCAGGTCACGGAAGTCGCCGGCCATGAAGGTCATGGCCACGGGCAGGGGATCGGCCAGGCCAGTGGTTTCCACCACGATGAAGTCGATCGGATCGGGGCGCTCCAGCACCCGATGCACCGCCTCCTGCAGCTCCCCATTGATCGAGCAGCAGATGCAGCCGTTGCTCAGTTCCACCATGGCGTCGCTGGTGGCCACCACCAGTTCGTTGTCGATGCCGATCTCGCCGAACTCGTTCACCAGCACGGCGGTGCGCAGTCCCTGTTGGTTACTGAGGATGTGGTTCAGCAGGGTGGTCTTGCCGGCGCCGAGGAAGCCGGTGAGCACGGTGACAGGGATCTGGGGCATGAGGTGTGGGTGAACAGCCGCCCAGCCTAAAAACATGGCCGAGAACGGTTCTCATTCTGACCCACCAAGGGCAAGGCCCCGTGGAGGGCTCCAGTGCCATGCTTGTGTACAAGTGCACAACCATGGCGATGACCCCCGCCCAGCAGCGATGCACGTCCAGCCGTGTGGGCAAGGTGATGCTCTCGTGCTGGATTTCAGAAGAACTGCGCCTGAAGCTCGATCGCGTGTGGGCCGAGCAAGGGCTGAGGCCCCATGGCCGCACCCAACAGGGGATGGAAGGGATGATCCAGGCCTTTCTGGAGCGTCACCCCAGTGCTGAAGCTTCAGAGGCTCAGGATCCCGGGACTGTTCCCCGGGGCGATTGCAGCAACGAGATCTCCTGATCGGGGAGCCACTCGCCGGTGGTGATCTCCAGCCGCTGCACCAAGCGCTCCCAGCGGGTCGGGCGAAAGCGCAGCACCTGATGGCCGTCGCTCCACCAACCTTCTTTCGCTGTCAGAGGGACACGGGGTGATGGCTTGCTCATGCCTCGATGAGACGAGCCTCGATCAATCGGCAGCACGCCTCCGCATCACTGGCGCTCTCCACCCCCATGCCGAGCGAACAGAAGAAGTCCCGCCACAGCGGCGGCACCGCCAGCAGGATCAGCGGCCTGCCCCCGTTGAGCGCATGGGCGGCTTCTGATGCTGTGCCTGGGCCGCCGCCCCCGCAGATCACCACCACATCGGCGCTGAGCACGTTGATCACGTTGCGGGCCTTGCCCATGCCGGTGAACAGGGCCAGATCCAGCTCCGCCGTGCTTTGCCTCTCCTCTCCGCTCCCTTCATCAGGCAACACCCCCACCACCAGGTGTCCCTCCACCCGCGCCGCGCCGCGGCTGGCTGCCGCCATCACCCCCGCCGGGCGGCCACCGGTGAGCAGCACCCATCCCTTGGCGCTGATGCACTCCCCCAGTTGCTCGGCCAGGGCCACCGCCTCAGCGGAAGCGCCCTCTCCAGCACCCATCACACCCACCACCGCACGCCTGCTGCTCATGCCACCTCCGGGCACCAGCCTCGCTGGCGCGTCATGTCTTCGGTCCCACCCTGGCAGCGGCGAGTGAGGTGCTCCCCATGGGCCAGCAGGCCCTGGTGCAGCTGGCAGGTGAGCACAGGGATGCAGTTCGCCCCGGCGTGGTGGCGGAAGAAGGGGCAGCTCATGCAGACCTTGTGGCTGCGGCTGGCCACCAACACCTCTTCATCGAGGTAGGGCCACTGCTCGTAGCCACCATCGTCCGCCGCTGGGCTGGACACCGGCCGGGTGCCTCGGGAGCGGGGTGGGGAAGCAGCCACGGCAATACCAGCACGGAGAACGCCTGTACTAGCAGAAGTCCTCTGGTTCTGGCCAGCTCAGGCGCGACCTCATCTCGAGCCAAGGGCGACAGCGACGCGTCGGTGGAGGGCCGCTTCATCGGCTCCCACTGGGGTGTGGAGTGGCTCGATGAAGAAGGCGATACCGATCCGCAGCAGGAGAAGCCGCTGCGCTGGGCCATGTGATGCCGCGGGCCACGGGGCTGCAGGGGGCCATCGTCCATCACCAGCGTCAGCGCCAGCAGAGGTCACGTCGCGGCCTCATTCGGCCCTGTAGAAGTGAGGCATGAATCAAACGAGAAAGACTGACAATGCACCACATAGAATCCTCATGGCCATGTTGAACTAGCTGGGCGTGGAGAAGAAGCAACAGTCCGTTGAGAGTGCCTACGCCGAGGCAAAAAAGGGAAACTGGGCGCATGTTCTGACCCTCTGGCAGTCAGAAACACGGTTCGCGAGTGGTTGCAGCAGGCACCTGAATCCCCTCTCAGGATGGACCTTTTTGCATCAAGCCGCACGCTTCGGTCATGAGGCAGCCTGTCGCGAGCTGATTCGCCTTGGCTCGGCAATCGGGACACTCACTTATGAGAATGAGAGTGCAGCTGATATTGCAAGAAGGCATCAACACCATGCTTTGGCAAGCGTCCTGCAGCGGGCTTGCCTCGATCAGGATGAGTGCTGGTGTCCGCCAAGAGATCCCAAACTACTCCCTAGTAGCAACTTATGGGATGAAGCCCAAGAGCGAAAGGCAATAAACACAATGCTGGTTGCCTATGGCGGCGGTGTCGCCAAGATTCCTGCTGGCTCCCGCTACTTTGTGGATTCGTTTGAACGCACGCTGATTGGTTGGCACGGCACCTATGACCCGCCTGGTGACATGGGATGCGGATCAATGGTCTGAGTAAAGTCGGATAGCATATTCATCATGAGTTGTTGCGAACAAGAAGTAAACAGTCAACTCCAATTCAGCTGGATTCGCTGAGACTACGAAAAATGTCGTAAAACATGGCTAGTTGGCGATGGCTCGCTGAACACTGCTGGCGGCATCTTTGGAGGCAGATACTGTTTCAACGACTAGACTGCAATGCTACGACTATCTATTCTCGAGAATGACCACATTCAGCCTCATGTCCCCATGCGGCCATCCAGCGCCCTACAGGCTTGAAGGCGCCATTGGAGGCACTCCTGACGTTGCACTACTCGGCCAAGGTGAACGATGTCGCCGTTCGACGCTTCCGCCCTTCTTGGATGGTCTTGTCTTTCACTTTGGGCAGCCTCCTCATAGCAGTGTCTGCATGCAGAACTTCTATCACTTAGGCGACTTCTTTGTCGTATCAAACTCCTTCAAGACGTTTTTCGATCTTCACGCTGGCTGCAGCTTTGAGGCAAGGGCGATTCGGACCAAGCATCCTCAAGATGTCGAGCATGAGCCGTATTGGGCCATGAAGGTGGCAACCAGGGTTGACTGCCTCTTGCCCGATAAGTCGGTCCGTACGCAACCATCATGGATCACTGATCCCCCACCCTGCTTCAGTGAACGGGCGATTGATACTGCGTTGGCGGACGATGTTGCCCCTTACTTTGCCAATAAGGGATCCTCGACCTACTTTTCCTACCCTGGACATGGGGTGGGCCGTGTGTGCATGGATTTCTCCTCAGTACCGGCAGGTGTCAAGCTCTTTGAGCCACTCTATTGGCCACATTTCCTGGTGGTCGATGTGCTCTTCGCTAGAGAGCTGGAAAGGCAATGCAAAGGAGGAGCATTTGGCTATTACTTCTGGACACTGGGCTTTGACGACGTCACTGCCGAATACAACAGTTTATTGCACAGTCTTCGATGACAGTCCAGTCACGGCGCTGCTCACAGGTGGCGTTCAAATTGCCGCGCGGTTCCTCTGAGTGCTGGTGGGTCGACAGGGGCGGAACTGCGGCAGGTGTGGACCTCTCGCCCCCTGCTTCAAGCAGATAGTTGATCTCTGCTCGGGGTCGCCGGGGGATTGGCGATTCCGACAGCACTCTCTTCCGATGCAGTGCTGCCCCGCCCCTGGAGAACACTCCGGCCACCCGTACCCGCACCCTCACCTGCTGTCGTGATGGCAGCGCGACAGCTCGACAGCATCCCAAATCCACGTCATCCTGCTGTCGAGCCAGCACCGCGACACCATGACAGCACTCTCTGACGTGGCGCCCGCCGATCTCTCCATCCGGGATCTGGAGAAACGATGGGGGATCAGCCGCAACGGCCTCAAGGCCCGCGCCCGCGCTCTCGGGGTCGAGCTGATCCGCGTCTCCTCCACCCTCACCACCTGGCCGGGCGCCTTCATCGAACTCGGGGAGAGGCTCCACGAACACCTCCAATCAGGGCAGCCCATGGGCACCTTCCCAGGCCTGAAGCCGCCCGCGGATGATGGCAGTGCGACGGCAGTGACAGCAGCAGACGCCATGGCGATCGTGAGGTCTCAAGGCAACAACCTTGCGCTGCTGGTGGCGGCCATGCGGGAGGCGGCGGCGGCCCCAGCGGCGGATCCCCTGTTGCGGGCTCGTGGGCTTGCCGAGGCTGCCGATAACGCCCTGGTCCTCACCACCACCGATCTGGCGGCCCTGTTAGGTCAGGGGGTGATGTCCTGGCGGAGCGGACATGAGGCCTACGGCTATCGCTTTGAACGGCACCACCAGGGCCGGCAAGTGCTGTGGACCGTCGCGCGCGCCATCACCCCCAGCTCCCCAGCGGGAGTGCGTGCCCTCCCTGGAGTCAATCCAACGTCCAGCAGTGAGCGGCGCGTTGGATTTGCGGCAGAAGCGTTCATTGACGTCCCCTGGCGGATGGCCGACACGACGGGCAGCCGTTTGTTCCTGCAGAACCGCATCGGTTGATCAGGTAGGGGGGATCAAGTGTCAGCTCAAGAGATGCCCTTGCTGCTGCCGGATGTGTATCGGTCCTGTCGGTACCTCGCTAATTCGCTAAGGCCTTGGCAAACGCTGCCGCTGCCCCCTGGCCCGAGGCCCATTGGAGCTGCGCAGGTGCACCTCGAGCCAATGACCCATGCTCAGCGCCACACTTCCAGGGTCAATCCCCAGTTGGTAGGCCCGCAGGCTGTAGCCATGCCGAATGAATCGGATTCGTCGGCCATCGCGCTGCCGTGCTGTGTGTGAAGGCTCAACCAAAAACATGCAGCCAGCAGCTGCCTCAGTCTGGGCCGTCTATGTCCATCACTACTGAGAGCTCCAGGGCCTCCAGCCTGCCTTGGCCAAGCAAGCACCACATCTCTGAAGCCGGCCGCAGGGCACGATCGTCGCCACCTCGGATGATGACCATGGCCTTTGGTTCAATCAAGCGACATCCGGAATGAGTGCTGGACCAGTTTTCACTTTCGCCTGACATCCTGAATGAAGACTCCGGACACGTTGCCCTGGCACTTGAGGTCATGGAATCAGAGGAGTGGGTGATGATGCGATCAATCCAGCGAACGTTAAGAGACATCCATGCCACAGCTATGTTTATATGATAACTTGATGGCTATGAGTCAAACCAAGGGAGTGTCAGGCCAAAGGCATCGATTTGATCCATCACGATTTTGTTGAGAACACGGCCTAGAACGACCTGTGGTTCATCAGCACGAATTGGGACGACCGAATGTTGGATGGTCTTCGATTGATTCGACCCTTTGACGATTTTGCGCCTGATCAGGGAGTTTCCTGCTTCCAGTCCACAAACATAGGCTCTTTCCTGACAAAGGCCTTTGGCACCATGCTCTTTGTTGCCCATCCGCACCCAGTCACCAGCGCAGACGATCGTCTCTACAGAGGTTTCCAAGGGTGGGCGCTTCCTGAAACTGCCGGGAGAGAAGTGAGACACAGAGCCTGGATAACGCCGTACCTCGTAATCAACTACCTTCGCGTTCCTGAATTCAGGGTGTGCAATTGGAAGCAAGTCATGCATAAGGCGATCAATAATCTCTTGATCCTTCATCACTGCGATGCCAGAGG
>NZ_JAGQCD010000037.1 GCF_024345975.1 Cyanobium sp. Cruz-8D1
AGCTTTGTGACTCTTTGCTGCTCGTCCCAGAAGCCTCTCTGACCCACAGTTGTTGTGAAGATTGCTTAACCGATCATAATCGGAATCATGCCACAATCAAGTGCCTTGTTGATTTTTCGAAGTTCCCTTAACTCGTTGTCAGATCCATGTTGAGTGCGCTCTGTCCATGCTCCGCTTCTTGGCTTTTACACGGCGTATTCTGGCAACTCTGCTGCCCTGTTTCCCTGATCCTGCTTCGTTGTGCTTGTGATGGTTTACCGACAGTGATGCAATGAATTCACGGATTCAGGTTTTTATTGGCTGTGATCAGCAGCAGCGTGAGGCTGCTCTGGTGCTGGCTCATTCCCTCAGGAGACGTAGCAGCCTGCCGATCACAATCACTTTTCTTGAGCAACCTCAGCTTGAGCGTGCAGGCCTTTATTGGCGCGAATGGGACCCGCTCCAGAGCACAGACTTTTCATTCAGCCGCTTTCTGGTGCCAGCCCTGCTTGATTATCGAGGCTGGGGTATCTACCTGGATGGTGACATGCTCTGCTTGGAGGATCCTGCCAGGCTGTGGGCGCTGCGTCATAACACTTATTCGTTGATGTGTGTTCAACACCCGGGCCGTGCATGGGGCCACCTCAAAATGGGTGGCTTGCCTCAATCGCATTACTCCCGAAAGAATTGGAGTTCGCTGATGTTGTTCAATGCCTCACGTTGTTCACGCCTTACTCCTGATTTTGTAAACCGGGCTTCTGGCCTCGATTTGCATTGTTTTACTTGGCTTGAGGGGGCTGAGGCTGAGCCAGGGCCATTGCCGCGGAACTGGAACCATCTGGTCGATCTCGATGCGCCTGTATCACTTCAGCAGTTGCCCTCGCTGGCACACTGGACTCTTGGTGGGCCCTGGTTGCCAGGCTTTGCCACTGCCGGTGGTTGTTTGGCGGATCTTTGGCGTCTCGAGCGTCAGGCTCTGGAGCGCCAGCTGGGGGTGGGCTAATCCCCCGGGCACCATTGTGTTCATGTTGATGTTGTCCAAGTCTGGAATCGCCAATGGTGACTCGCTTGGCGTAGTGCTGGTTCCCATGTGCCACGCTCCTCCTGTTGGATCAGCGTCAGCGATGGGTGCCAAGCCCACCGGTTGTTGACCCCCCAGTAGCGCCATTCCGGGCGAGCTGGAACCAGCACCTGACCTGGTTTTGCGAGCGCCCCAGCCAGGTGGGCCACGGTCTGGCGCGTGGTCAGCACCCCGTCGAGGCTTTGGATCAGGGCCATTGTGTCGTCTATATCTGAGCCGGGGTGTCCGAGGCGATGCATACCGGCCTGGGTGCTGACAGTTGCCAGTAGTTCCATTCCTGCTGGCAGGTATTGGAGGTCCAGCCATTGCACATCCGGCCAATCTCCCAGGAGTTGAAGATCGGCGGGGCTGAGCGAGCGCTCGCGACGTTCCGCGCCTGTCGAACCACCCAGCCAGCCGATCCCTAGCCGGAGCCCGTGCGGCAATCCAACCAACTGCTGTCTCCAGTGCTCCACGCGCTGGCGATCCGTTTGGAGGTAGCCCCCAGCTCCTGGTGCGGCCAGACCCAGCTCCTGCCAGAACAGCATGGGCAGGCTGGCCATGCCGATCACCAGGGTGTCCTGTGGGCTGGCGCCTGGAGAGACCACCGTCACGGTGTTGGGCAGGCTGCGCTGCAGCAGGGGCGCGAGCCGAGGCGCTGGCTCGACGTGGAGGCTGCGGCAGGCACAGGCCAGGTGTCGCAGGTAGCGGCAAGCCATCACCTGGTCGCCGATACCCTGCTCGCCCACCACCACCACGTCCTGCCCGATCAGACTGGCCAGCGAGGGGAGTGGCTGCGGAATTCCCCACTGGTTCAGGCGTGGATTGCTGCGTCGCCACTCGTAGTGGGGCCAAGCTTCAGCGCAGCGTTGCTGACTGAGAAGCGCTAACGCAAGGTTGAGGTGGGCTTCTGGTTGATGGGGCCGCTCTGCCAGCACCGATGTGTAGAGATGCTCGGCTTCTCGCCACTGGTTTGCCTGCACATGGGCGTCGGCTTTTGCCATCTGCCAACGCCAGTCCCTTTGGCCGGGGGGCCATTGCAGGAGTTCCTCAAGGGCCCTTGATGTCTGGCCGAGCCTGCCTAGGGCTTCGCAGCGCAACCGGATGGCTTCCCAGGGGAGTTGCGCTTGCCTTCGTTGCTCCAGTTCCGCCACCAGCGCCAGCGCCTCTTCCCATTGCCCGGTGGCGCAATGCACTTCGGATGCTGCCAGCAGTGCGATTGGGGCATGGCCGCTCTGCTGCAGGGCCTCCTGGACGAGTTGCAGCCAGGTGTATTCGGGTCCATGACGGATCCTGCTGGCACAGACGGCTTGATTGAGGGTGATGCGCCAGTCGCGTCCGCCATTGTGGCGCCAAGCTTCAGCGGCACTGATGGCAGCAGACCAATCAGCGCTCTGCATGGCGCTGCGCATGCGGCCAATCACACCCGTTGGATCAAGGGAATTCTTCAAGCCAGGAGGTGAGAATGTATTTGTCACCGCTCAAGGGTGGATTACCCCGGTGGGTGTGGGTGAAGCCGGCTGGGAAGATCACGAGTCTTCCCTGACGCGGTTCGATCCGGCGGTGGAGATACAGGAATTCGGTTTCGCCCCCGGCTTCAACTGTGTTGAGGTAGAGCATGGTCACTAATTTGCGAAACGGCACTTCTCCACTGTTTTCAAAATGCCACTCGTGAAATCCCTCGCCGGGTCTGGTGCGCTGAAACTTGCAGTTCAGATGAAAGTAGCGCCCGGCCTTTAAAATAGGATAGCGTTCAAAATAAAGATTCAGCGCTTGATTGCATAGGGCGGAATAGCGCTGGTAGATTGGTGCGATTAGCCTGTCTCGAAAAAAGCGAGGGGCCACTCGATTGAGCAGGGCTTGATGATCTCGCACCTCTTCCCTCCCCTGTTGTCGCTCCACGATCAGGCCATTGCTTTCCAGGTAGGCGAAGAACTGCTCCAGGGACTCGGGCTGGTGGTTGGTCTCGAAGCAGCCGATGAAGTCTTCGCCGATGCTGTGCTCGAGGATCGCCGGTTCGCGCACTGGAGCCTATGGCAGGTGGGAACAGGCTAGGGGGAGCTCGTCTGGTTCTCGAGCCGGGCGATGCGGCCGACCCTGAGGTCCTCGAGATCGCGGTCGAGCTGGGGGCCGAAGCGGGCGCCGGGGCGGAAGGGGGTGGTGCCGTCGTAGGGAACGCCGAACAGCTCCAGGCTCATGGCTCGACCGCGGAGTCAGCCAGCGCGCGCTCCACGAAGGCGGGCACCGCCTCGAAGGCCCCCCGCTGCCAGCGGGGCGACCAGATGCTGCAGCCCGACGCCACCGCCGCGGCGCGCTCCGCCAGTGGCTCCCGGTAGCGGGGGCCGTCGGGGCAGGCGAAGGTCCAGCTCCACCAGCCACTGGGGTACATCGGCACCCAGCCGTAGAGCGGATCGGCATGGCCGAACACCTCGCGCAGCAGCCGCACGGTGTCGATATGAACCTGACGGAAGGCCTCGGGGGATTCGCTCTGGGTGGCGAACACACCGCCGGGGCGCAGCAGGCGGCGGCAGTGCTGGAAGAAGCTGCGGTTGAACAGGCCCTCGGCCGGTCCAGCCGGATCAGAGCCATCCACCAGCACGACGTCGTAACTGGCGTCGGGGGCGGTGGCCGCCCAGGCGATGCCGTCGCCGACGGTGAGGTGGAAGCGGGGGTCGGCCCAGGCGTCGCCGCCGAGGCTGGGCAGGTGCTTCCGAGACAGCTCCACCACCAGAGCGTCGATCTCCACCATGTCGAGGTGGGCGACGCCGGGATGGCGCAGGCACTCGCGGGCGGTGCCGCCATCACCACCACCGATCACCAGCACCCGCTCGATCGAGGCGGCGGCGCAGAGGGCCGGATGCACCAGCGGTTCGTGGTAGTGCCGCTCCTGCTTCTCCGCCGTCATCCAGCAGCCGTCGAGCAGCAGGCCCTTGCCGTAGGTCTGGCTGTCGATGATGGTAATGCGCTGGTAGGGGCTGGTGCGCTCCTCCACCAGGGTGGCGGCCAGGCCATAGCGCACCCCACCCAGCTCCTCGTCCACCCAGGCTCCGCTGGGGAAGGCGTCGGCCGGTGGCTGTTGCGGTCCCATGCGGTTGGCTCGTGGCTTTCCAGCTAAACCTTCGGCAGGACCCCTTGTCACGGCGCCATGGCACATTCCAGACGCCACCTGTTGCAGCTCCTTGGCCTGACAGGCGCCGGGCTGGCCCTGGGCACCCTGCGGCCGGCGGCGGCGGCCGCCGCGGACGGCACCCTGATGGAACGGCTGTCGGTGTGCCGTCCCGAGGGCGACCCACTGCAGGAACTGCTGCGCCGCAACCGCGACTTCTCCCGCGTCTGGCAGGCGGCCGAGCGCAGCGACGATCCCCAGGGGCGGGCCACCCTGCTGTCCGAGAGCTGGCCGCTGCACTGCCAGGTCCGGCCCGATGCCCTGGCCGCCGGCCAGCGGCCCTGGGCCTCGGTGCTCTGCTGCGCCGATTCGCGGGTGGCGCCGGAGTGGATCTTCGCCTGCGGCGCCGGGGAGCTGTTTGTGGTGCGCAGCGCCGGCAACACGGCCTTCGACGCGGGTGTCGCCTCGCTGGAGTTCGCCGTGGCGGAGCTGGCGGTGCCCCTGATCCTGGTGATGGGCCACAGCGGCTGCGGCGCGGTGACCGCCGCCATGGCCAAGGCGCCACTCACGCCCCTGCTGGAGGAGCTGGTGACACCGATCCGGGCCAGCCTGAAGCCGGGGGCGGACCTGGCCGAGGCGGTGCGCCGCAATGCCGCCGCCGCCGCCGCCGCCCTGCCCCAGCGCAGTGCCCTGCTGCGCCAGGCGGTGGCGGAGGGGCGGCTGACCATCCAGGCCGCCTACTTCGACATCGGCAGTGGCGACGTGAGCCTGGTGTGAGCGGCGATCTGCCCCTGGGGAATGGCCGGGTGATCCCGGCGGCCGAGCTGGGCTGGCGGTTCTCGCGCGCCTCCGGCCCCGGCGGACAGGGGGTGAACACCACCGACTCCCGGGTGGAGCTGGTGTACGACCTGGCCGCCAGCGATGCCCTGCCCCCCGCCCTGCGGGAGAGGGCCCTGCGGCGGCTGGCGGCCCGGCTCAGCCCGGCCGGCCTGGTGATCGTGGCGATGGAACATCGCTCCCAATGGCAGAACCGTCAGGCGGCGCAGAAGCGCCTGGTGGAGCTGATCCAGGCGGCGATCGCGCCGCCGCCGCCACCCCGCCGCCCGACAAAACCCAGCCGCGGCTCGGTAGAGCGCCGGCTGCAGGCCAAACGACAGCGGGGATCGCTCAAGAGCCGCCGCCGCCAGGGTCCGCCTGAGGAGGGGTAGGACCTGGGCCACTCTCGGCGCGGATCTGGGCCTTGGCCGCCTGCCAGTGCCCCTCCAGTTCCGCCAGGCCCCGCCCGCCGAGATCACCACCGAGGGCGGCCTCCACCCGGGAGAAACGGTCGAGGAAGCGATGGTTGGTGCCGGCCAGGCCCTCCTCGGGGTCGAGATCGCACCAGCGGGCCACGTTCACCAGGGTGAACAGAACGTCGCCCAGTTCCTCCTGGGCATGGGCCCGGTCGCCGCTGGCCACGGCCTCCCGTAGTTCGTCCATCTCCTCCTGCACCTTCGCCCACACCCCCTCGA
This sequence comes from Cyanobium sp. Cruz-8D1, assembly GCF_024345975.1. Taxonomy (GTDB): domain Bacteria; phylum Cyanobacteriota; class Cyanobacteriia; order PCC-6307; family Cyanobiaceae; genus Cyanobium. Next base: position 5,657 of record NZ_JAGQCD010000037.1, read on the forward strand.
TGGAATCCCACTCGAACCCGGCGGCGGCGGCCTTGCGGGAGATGGTCATGGCGCCGGCCAGGGCGGACTGGCCGCGCACCTTCTGTGCCAGCCGGTCGCTGAGGGGGCTGGCAGTGGCTGGCTCCTGGCGTTCAGCGGCCTTGATCGCCTCCCAGCTGCGGCGCACAGCTTCGGGGTCATCGGCCCGCTCCGCCGCCGGATCGAACACGTGCGGGTGGCGGCGCACCAGCTTGTCCGTGATGGCGGCGGCGACGGTGTTCAGATCGAAGCGTCCGGCTTCGCTGGCGATGCGCGCGTGCAGGACCACCTGCAGCAGCAGGTCGCCCAGCTCTTCGGCCAGGTGATCGTCGTCGCCGCGGCGGATCGCATCGGCCACCTCATGGGCCTCCTCCAGCACGTAGGGGATGAGGGTGCTGTGGGTCTGGGCCAGGTCCCAGGGGCAGCCCCCCTGGGGATCCCGCAGCCGGGCCACGACCGCCACCAGTTCGGCGAGGGCCGCCAGGGTGGCCCCATCGGCCTCAGAAGGGGAAGGCGGCCGGGAACCGGACATCACGGGGAAGAAGAACCACGGAGACCATCCTTGGCGATGGCACTGGGCGCGTGATCAGGCCAGGCCCGCGACCGCCTGCTGCAGGGCGTCATGGCGGCTGAGGGTGGTGCGCTCCAGCGGCAGCTTGGCGTACAGCCCGAGCTTCTCAAGGCGCTGGCGGGTGGTGCCGCTGGCGCCGACCACGAACACCTGGCGACCCTTCTCGATCGCTTCCTCGACGGCCAGTTCCACCGCCAGGGCTGCGGTGACGCCGAGGTGGGAGACCTCGGTGAGATCGAACACCACGGCCTTGCAGACGCCGATGGCGTTGTGCTCGCGGCCGATCGCCTTGGCCACACCGAAGATCATGGCGCCGGTGAGCTGGAACAGCAGCACCTCGCCCTTGCCCTGATCCAGCAGGGTCTTCTCCTCGGGGTTGAGCAGCAGATCGCCGTCGCCGGTGGAGACCGACTTGACCGACTTGCTCTGCAGAGCGCTCATCTTGTCGATCGTGAGGATGTTGGCGATGAAAACGCCAATCCCCACCGCGGCAATCAAGTCCACCAGCACGGTGAGCCCGATCACCAGATACATGATCAACGCCCCGGTGATCGAGATGCGGTGGGCGCGTTTGAGGAAGCCCCAGTCGACGATGTCGAAGCCCACCTTCAGGGCAATGCCGGCCAGCACGGCCTGGGGAATCTGGGCCGCCAGCCGGGCGCCGGCCAGGATCACCAGCATCAGGATCAGGGCGCGGCTGATGCCGGAGAGGGCACTGCGTCCCCCCGCCTGGATGTTGACGACGGTGCCCATGGTGGCACCGGCGCCGGCGATGCCGCCGAAGAGGCCGGAGACCAGGTTGCCCAGGCCCTGGCCGATCAGTTCCTTGTTGGAGTCGTGCTCGGTGCGGGTGATGCTGTCGGCGATCACGGCGGTGAGCAGGGCGTCGATGCAGCCGAGCATGCCGAGCACCGCGGCATCGATCAGCATCACCCGCAGCTGGGGCAGCGCGAAGTGGGGCAACTGCAGGCTGGGGAAACCGGAGGCGATTTCACCGATGCGGCGGATGTCCTCGCCGCCGGCTGCTGCGCCGCCGCCGCTCCCGGTGAGCAGGGTGAGGGAGAGGACCGTGCCCAAGACCAGGGCGATCAGCTGGGGCGGAGCCACCTTCTTGACCTGGCCCGGCGTGAACCAGAGGATCGCCAGGGTGACCACGGCCAGGGTGACTTCAGCGGGGCGGGCGTTGGCGAACAGGGACGGCAGGGTGGTGAGGGTCCCCATGACGCCGCCCTTGGGAATGGCCTGGCCCAGGAAGGGGCCCAGCTGCAGCACCATCAGGATGATGCCGATGCCGCTCATGAAGCCCGAGATCACCGTGTAGGGCATCTGGGTGACGTAGCGACCCAGCTTCAGCAGCCCGAAGATGATCTGGAACACGCCGGCCAGCATCACCACGGTGAAGGCCATGGCCAGGCCGTTCACCGGATCCTGGGCCGTCAGGCTGGCGATGACGGCGGTCATCACCACCGTCATCGGTCCGGTGGGCTCGGAGATCAGGGTGGGCGTACCGCCGAACAGGGCGGCGAACAGGCCCACCAACACAGCGCCCCAGAGGCCGGCGGCGGCACCGGCGCCGGAGGCCACACCGAAAGCGAGGGCCATCGGCAGGGCGATCACCGCGGCGGTGACCCCACCGAAGAGGTCGCCCTTGATGTTCTGGGTGCTGATGTGATTCAGCAGGCGGAAAGGAGGTGGTCCAGGGGGATGGGAAACTGTTGCCATCACTACCGATTGGTGGGGGTGGGCGCAACCATAGGGGCTGGGATGAACCGCTGGGTGATTTTGCGTCCCCGTGGCTCATTGCCGAAGAACATCGACGTGATGAGCAGGGCTCATCACCCAGGTGGGGCCCAGGATTTGGGGGCCGCGGTCACAGCCTTCACCCGCCACTGCGGCGCCCTGGCTATCGAGTGACTTGTTGTTTTCCTTGGCATCTACATGGCCATCCGTGTGCATTCTGCCTTTGCTGAAGGTGCCTTGACGCAGCCCGATTGGTTGGCCAGCAGGGGAGTTCCAGCCAGAACGTCGTTAACGGCGGGCCTGGTCAGGGCTATCGATCACCGCCGCTGATTGGAGTGATCACGGCAACCTGTGGTTTCTGGCCCCTTGGAGGCAACCGATCGGTCCCCGTTCCACCTAAAACTGCATCCACCCCCAAAGCCACCTGATGGATTTTTTGCCCACGCTGCTGATGGAAGTCGGCAGCCACCAGGTTGAAGTGACGGAGACCCTGATCGGGGTTGGACGTTTTCTTGTGATTTTCGTGGCCGCCCGCTTGATGGCGGAGCTGATGGTGCGCCTGCAACTGCCCACCATCCTGGGCGAACTGGTCGCCGGGGTGGTGATCGGCGCCTCGGGTCTGCATCTGGTCGTGCCCCCTGAGGCCCAGGCCCAGCTGAGCGGCGCGGTGCTCGGGCTACTGACCTATCTGGGCGGGATGACGCCTGACGCCGTCACCTCCCTCTATGGCGAGACGTTTTCGAGCCTGCAGGCCGTCGCCGAGATCGGCCTGTTCTCGCTGCTGTTCCTGACGGGCCTCGAGAGCGAGCTCGATGAACTCGTGGCCGTGGGCGTTCAGGCCGGCACCGTGGCCTTCACCGGGGTGGTGTTGCCCTTCGCCGCCGGCACCGCCGGCCTCTACTACCTCTTCCACGTGCCGTTCATCCCGGCCGTCTTCGCCGGCGCCGCCATGACGGCCACCTCCATCGGCATCACGGCGAGCGTCTTCGGTGAACTGGAGTGGCTGAAGCGCAAGGAAGGCCAGATCGTCATCGGTGCCGCCGTGCTCGACGACATCCTCGGCATCGTGATTCTGGCGGTGGTGGTCTCCCTGGCCGGTGGCGGTTCCTTCACCCTGGGGCCGATCCTGAAGCTCTGCGCCGCGGCAGTGATCTTCGTGGCTGTCGCCCTGGTGCTGAGCCGTTTCGCCGCCCCCGCCTTCGACTGGGTGGTGGATCAGCTCAAGGCTCCCGGTGATGTGGCGGTGGCCAGCTTCGTGGTGCTCACCCTCTGCTGCTTCGCCGCCCAGGCGATCGGCCTCGAGGCCGCCCTGGGAGCCTTCGCCGCCGGCCTGATCCTCAGTGCCTCCAAGCACACCCACGACATCGAAGCCGCCGTCAAACCCCTGGTGGCCCTGTTCGCCACGGTGTTCTTCGTGCTGATCGGCACCGGCATGGACCTCTCGGTGCTGAACCCCTTCGATCCCGCCAACCGCGAGGGTCTGGTGGTGGCCCTGTTCCTGCTGGTGGTGGCCGTGGCCGGCAAGGTGGCCGCCGGCTGGACCTACACCAGCAAGGACCCCACCAACCGGCTGGTGGTGGGTCTGGGGATGATGCCCCGCGGCGAGGTGGGTCTGATCTTCCTGGGCCTGGGCACCCAGGCGGGCATCCTCACTCCGGCCCTGGAAGCCGCCATCCTGTTGATGGTGATCGGCACCACCTTCCTGGCCCCGATTCTGCTGAGGCTCGTGATCGGTGGACAGTCGGAGCCTGCAGCCCAGACCACCTGAGCCACGGCCTGGCGGCCCATCCGTTTCGCCGCCCGGCCGGTACCCCCGGACTCCATCCCCTCCATCCATGGGCGTTGCCGATCTGAGAGTCCCCACCGTCACCCTGGCCCCGCCGTTCCCGGCCCTGCGCCGCGGCCGGCTCGAGACCCTGCAGGTGAACCTGGGCTACCGCTGCAACCAGAGTTGCAGCCACTGCCATGTGGGCGCCGGCCCCAGCCGCACCGAGATGATGGATCCCCAGACCATCGCCCTGGTGCCGGCGGTGCTGCAGGCCCGGGGCCTCACCTGCCTGGATCTCACCGGCGGCGCCCCGGAACTGCATCCCGGCTTCCGCGACCTGGTGCGCCAGGCCCGAGGGCTGGGGGTGGCCGTGATCGACCGCTGCAACCTCACCATCCTCAGTGAGCCCGGCCAGGACGACCTGGCCGCTTTCCTGGCCCAGCAGGGGGTCAAGGTGGTGGCCTCCCTGCCCTGCTACAGCGCCGACAACGTTGACCGGCAGCGGGGCGATGGGGTGTTCGAGCGCAGCCTCCTGGGCCTGCGCCAGCTCAACGCCCTCGGCTACGGCGATCCGGACGCAGGCCTGGAGCTGGATCTGGTCTACAACCCCCAGGGACCGCAACTGCCGCCCCCCCAGGCCGCCCTGGAGGCCGACTACCGGCGCGAGCTGGCCGATCGCTTCGGTCTGCGCTTCAACCGCCTGTTCACGATCACCAACATGCCCATCCAGCGCTTCGCGGCGGTGCTGCGCCAGCAGGGGCAGCTGGAGGGCTACATGGCGCTGCTGCGCCAGCACCACAACCCTGCCAACCTGGCCCAGGTGATGTGCCGCTCCACCCTCAGCGTCGACTGGCAGGGCTTCCTGTTCGACTGCGACTTCAACCAGATGCTCGACCTGCCGGCCGGCGGCGGCAGTGGCCCCCGGGCCCACCTGCGGCAGCTGCTGGAGCAGGACCCCGATGGGGAGCCGATCGCCGTGGCCGATCACTGCTTCGGCTGCAGCGCCGGCGCCGGCTCCAGCTGCGGGGGCGCCCTGAGCTGAAGCCCCCTGGGCCGCTCAGGGGCTCTGGCGATTCAGGTCCCAGTTGTAGGGGAGGTAGGAGAGGCGAAAAGCGCCGCCCAGGATCAGCGCCCGCTCCTGGGCGGGGACGTAGCGGGCGACGAAGCGCAGCACGGCACTCTGCTTCTGGTGGCCCGGCACAGCCGCCGCCTGGGGATCGGCGCGCGGCCAGTCCTCGGCGAACCACTGAAAGATCTGGGAGAGCTGCACCGTTCCGGCGGCCCGGTCGATCACCAGGCCCACGGGGCTGGCCAGCCAGAGGGTCGACTGATCCTCCAGCTGCCGGTTGAGGGCCGCACCCGTGAAGGCCTCGCGCCGCAGGGGCGGGCAGCTGATGGCGGCACACACCAGGGCCGCGTGGATGCGGGGCTCGTTGTACTCGCGCCGCAGGATCTCGTGCTCGATCCCATCAAGGGTGAGGCTGCGGCCCATCAGCTGGTGGCGGCGGAACTTCCACACGCCGGGAATCGCCTTGATGCTGGGCCGGATCGGATCGTTGTCGATGATCGCGCGCAGGGTGAAGCCGTTGTAGGCGTTGATCAGGACGGCGATCTGCTCGGCCTCGGACCAGGAGGCGAAGCGCTTGGGCGCCAGAGCGCCCAACGCCTTGAGATAGCGATCAAGCTGGGCCGGATCCCGTTGCAGGGCGGCGTAATCCACCAGGCCCCGCCCATCCACCACCGACCGCAGCACTGCGTTGAAGGGGGCGGGATCGAGGGGGGGCTGGGGGGCCACGGCCGGCCCGCGGCCACAGCCCGTGGCGGTGATCAGCACCAGGCCGCAGACCAGGAGCAACGGGGTGCGGGAACGGACGGGAACCATGGCGGAGCGGCAGACAAGGGAGTTACTGGTGAGCGGGCGATTCGGTTCGACCGCGGGCGCTCAGCAGCAGCCCCAGCAGCAGGGGCAACCACAGCAGCAGCCGTTCCGGGGTCGTGAGCTGCCAGTCGGGCAGCCGCGAGGGCAGCACGAAATACACAAACGCGGAGAGGCTCACCAGCCGCGCCCCCCAGTTCTGGCTGGGCACGGCGAAGGGCATCAGCCAGATGAAATACCAGGCGTGCACCACCGGCGAGAGCAGCAGCAGCACCACCAGGTAGCGCCAGGCGAAAACGCCCAGCCGGGCGCTGCTGGGGAGCAGCACCGCCAGCGCCAGGAGCAGCAGCAGCCCAGGCACGGCATTGGTCTGCAGGGTCCAGGGCCAGAGCTGGGCGATCCAGTGCGGCAGCCACTCGGCGCTGCGGCCGTGGCGGATGAAGCTGGAGCCGGTGGGCAGCAGCGGGCAGCTGCGCAGGCCGCAGAACAGGGAGGCCCCCAGCAGCAGCGGTGCCAGCCCCAGCAGCATCGTGCTGAGCACGGGCCCGGGCCGCCGGAACTGGCGCCAGCGGCTCCAGGCCCGCTGCAGCAGGAGTGGCAGGGTGATCCACTTCAGGGCCACGCTCAGCCCCAGCAGCAGGTCGATGCAGGCCTGGGGGCGTTGGCCCTGGGGCGGGGGATCCCGCTCGGCCAGCAGCCAGGCGGCCACCAGCGGCAACAGGAACCAGCTGTCATAGTGCCCGCCGCCGCTGAGGCCATAGATCACCAGCGGATTCCAGGCGTAGAGCGCCGCAGGTGCCGCGCCGAAACGGGCCGCCAACAGCGCACAGATCGCCAGGTCGGCGGCCGTGAACGAGAGCTTGAACAGCAGCACCTGCTGGGCCACGGCGGCATGCAGCTGGAACAGCAACTGCGTCAGGGGCGGGTAGATGGCGGTGGTGTCGGGGTGGTTGATCAGCGACCACCAGGGCGTGCGCAACCCCTCCAGCACCGCGGCGTCCGGCGCCAGCCGGTAGGGATTGAACCCCTGCAGCTGAATCCCCCCCTCCCAGAGGTACCGCCAGATGTCATCGCCGGGCTCCATGGCCAGCAGGGCCAGCCGCGTCAGCACCGCCACGGCCCAGAACAGGGCGCGGGGGAGGGTAGGCAGCGACCAGGACAGGGCGAAACCCAGCCCCATCACCGCGGCCGCCCTCCAGAACGGCAGCAGCTGGGCGGCGTCGAACAGATCGCCGTAGGGCCGCATCAGCAGCGCCCCGACGATCAGCAGCAGAGCACTGGCCGGCAGCTGCAGGCGCCGCCGCAAGGAGGTCAGCGCCATCGCCGCAGCCACAGCCGGCCGAGGGTGGTGAGGATCACCCATCCGGCCTGGAGGCTCGCCCCCCAGCGACCGGAAATCTTCGAAACGCCGGCCAGGCGCGGGCGCTGGGAGATGGGCACCTCGCGGATGCGCAGGCCCAGCTCGCCCGCCCGCACCTGCATCTCCAGGGTCCAGCCATAGCCCCGGTCGCGCAGGGCCATCGCCGCGAAGGCCCTGCGCCGCACCAGGCGCAGCGGCCCCATGTCGCGGTAGCGGAAGCCCCAGCCCAGGGTGATCAGCGTGGTGGCCAGCCGGTTGCCCCCCTGCTGCAGGGGGGTGAGCGAGGCGCGTCCCACGGCCGTGGCCGTGCGATCGCCCAGCAGCAGGTCGTGGTCGGGCAGGAGCGCCAGGAAGCGGGGCAGCTCCTCGATCGGATCGCCGCCGTCGCCATCGCAGAACATCAGCCACTGCACCGCGGGGTCGAGGTTGAGGCAGCCGGCCCAGCAGGCCCGGCCGTAGCCGGGACGGGGTTCGCTGATCACCTCCGCCCCCAGCTGCCGGGCGATGGCGGCGGTGTCATCGCTGCTGCCGTTGTCGACCACCCGGATGCGGTCGAGCCCCTGGCGGCGCAGCAGGCCGATGACGTGGCCGATCGTCTCGCGTTCGTCGCGCGCCGGAATCACCACCTGAATGGCCTCCAGAGTCATGGGCGATCCCGCAGCACAACAGCCCGCTCAGCCTGCCGGGCAATCCGCCGCGGGGCTTCGCCGGTAGCTGTTCAGACGCGCCTGCGGCATGCCCCCAACCCCCTCACCTTCCCGCTGGCGCCAGCGGCTGCTGCTCGCCGCCATCGCCCTGGTGGTGGCCCTGTTCTTCGGGCTCGGCCTGCACCGCCAGCTGACCCTGGAGGCCCTGCAGCGGGCCCATGGCGCCCTGCTGGAGCGGCGCCAGCAGGCCCCCCTGCTGGTAGGCGGCGCCTACGTGGCGCTCTATGTGCTGGTGGCGGCCCTGTCGCTGCCGGGGGCCGCGGTGCTCACCCTGGCCGGCGGCGCGCTCTTCGGGGTGGGGCTGGGCACCCTGCTGGTGTCGTTCGCCTCCAGCATCGGCGCCCTGCTGGCCTTCCTGGTGGCCCGCACCCAGCTGCGGGAACCGGTGCGGCGACGCTTCGCCCGCCAGCTGGCGCCGATCGAGGCGGGGGTGGCGCGCGATGGGGTGCCCTATCTGCTCAGCCTGCGGCTGGCGCCGGTGTTCCCTTTCTTCCTGGTGAACCTGCTGATGGCGCTGACGCCGATCCGGGCGGCCAGCTTCTACCTCACCAGCCAGATCGGCATGCTGCCCGGCACGTTCGTCTACGTGAACGCCGGCACGCAGCTGGCCCAGCTGCGTGGGGTCGGCGGCATCCTCAGCCGGCCGCTGCTGGGGTCCCTGCTGCTGCTGGCCCTGTTCCCCTGGCTGGCCAAGGCGGCCATCGGCCGCTGGCAGACCTGGCGGCTCTACAGCCCCTGGCGGCGCCCCCGCCGCTTCGATCGCAACCTGATCGTGATCGGCGCCGGCGCAGCGGGACTGGTGACCGCCTACATCGCCGCCACGGTGAAGGCGCGGGTGACGCTGGTGGAGCGCGGTGCCATGGGCGGCGACTGCCTCAACACCGGCTGTGTGCCCAGCAAGGCGCTGATCAGCTCGGCCCGGCTGGCGGCACGCCTGCGACGGGCCGACCGCTACGGACTCGAGCCGATGGAACCGCTGTTGAGCGTGCGTCAGGTGCTGGCGCGGGTGGCCGCCAAGGTGGAGGCCGTGGCCCCCCACGACAGCGTCGAGCGCTACGAGGGCCTGGGGGTGGAGGTGCTGCGCGGCCAGGCCCGCCTGCTGGATCCCTGGACCGTGGCGATCCAGGATCAGGCTGGTGATGAGCGGCGGCTGACGGCCCGCGCCATCGTGCTCGCCACCGGCGCCGAGCCGGTGCGGCCCGACTGGCCCGGGAGCGAGGCGGTGCCCCTGCTGACCAGTGAAACCGTGTGGGGCTGGCTGGCCCGCTGCCCGCTGGAGCGGCCGCGGCTGGCGGTGCTGGGGGGCGGGCCGATCGCCTGCGAACTGGCCCAGGCCCTGGCCCAGCTGGGCCTGCCGATCACCCAGATCCAGCGCAGCGACCGCCTGCTGCGCAAGGAGGACGCCGATGTGGCCGCCGAGGTGCAGCAGGGCCTGGAGACCGACGGCGTCCGCCTGCTGCTGGGCACCCTGGTGCTCGGCTTCGAACCGGATGCCGCACCTGGCGAGGCGGTGACGGTGCTGGTGCGGCAGGGGGAGCGGCAGGAGCGGATCGCCTGCGATGCCGTGCTCTGCGCCCTGGGCCGGCGCGCCCGGTTGCAGGGCTATGGCCTCGAGGAACTGGGCCTAGCCACCGGCGCCACGATCACCACCAACGCCTTCCTGCAGACGAATTTCCCCAACATCTACGCCGCCGGTGATGTGGCCGGGCCGTTCCAGTTCACCCACACCGCCGCCCACCAGGCCTGGTACGCCGCGGTGAACGCCCTGTTCGGCCAGCTGCGCTCCTTCAAGGTGGACGACCGCGTGATCCCGCGCACCACCTTCACCGAACCGGAGGTGGCCACGGTGGGGCTCACCGAAGCCGAGGCGGCAACACAGGGGGTGACGGTGGAGGTGACGCGCTTCCCCCTGCACGAACTCGATCGCGCCATCGTGGAAAGCGCCGAGCAGGGTTTCGTGAAAGTGCTCACAACACCTGGCAGCGACCGGATCCTCGGCGCCACGATCGTGGGCGAGCACGCCGGCGAGCTGCTGGCCGAGATCGTGCTGGCCATGAAATGGGGCCTGGGATTGGGCAAGATCTTCGGGACGATCCACGCCTACCCCACCCTGGCCGAGGCCAACCAGTACACCGCCGCTGTCTGGAAGAAGCAGCGGGTGCCCCAGCACCTGCTGCCCTGGCTGCGCCGCTACCACGCCTGGCGGCGCCAAGGCTGAGCCCCCCACAGCCACCGCACGCAACCCGCACACCGCCCCTACGACCCCCACCATGACCAGCGCCACCGATCTGCACCGCAGCGTTCAGGAGTACTACGGCTCCACCCTCAGCAGCAGCGCCGACCTGCGCACCAACGCCTGCTGTGACGCCAGCAGCGTGCCCGCACCCCTGCGGCCCCTGCTGGCCCGCCTGCACCCCGAGGTGCTCAGTCGCTACTACGGCTGCGGCCTGGTGGTGCCGCCGCTGCTGGACGGCCTGCGGGTGCTCGACCTGGGTTGCGGCAGCGGCCGCGATGTGTATCTGCTGGCCCAGCTGGTGGGGCCCGGCGGTGAAGTGGTGGGCGTCGACATGACGCCGGAGCAGCTGGAGGTGGCCCGGCGCCACAGCCAGCACCACGCCGAGGCGTTCGGCTACGCCAATGTGCGCTTCCTGGAGGGCCGCATCGAGCAGCTCGATCAACTGCCGCTGGAGCCCGGCAGCTTCGATCTGGTCATCTCCAACTGTGTGGTCAACCTCTCGCCCGACAAGCTGGCGGTGCTGGACGGGGTGCGGCGGCTGCTCAAACCCGGTGGCGAGTTCTTCTTCGCCGATGTGTATGCCGACCGGCGCGTTCCCGAAGCCCTGCGCCACGACCCGGTGCTGCACGGTGAATGCCTCAGCGGCGCCCTCTACTGGAACGACTTCCTGCGGCTGGCGCGGCGCGCCGGATTCGCCGATGCCCGCCTGGTGGACGACCGCCCCCTGGAGATCACCGACCCGGAGCTGGCTGGGCGCACCGGCGCGATTCGCTTCTTCTCCGCCACCTACCGGCTGTTCCACATCGCGGCGCTGGAGGACGCCTGCGAGGACCACGGCCAGGCGGTGATCTACCGCGGCAGCATCGCCGGCCATCCCGACGCCCTGCCCTTCGACAAGCACCACCACATCGAGACGGGCCGGGTGTTTCCGGTCTGCGGCAACACCTTCCGCATGCTGGCCGAAAGCCGGCTGGCGCCCCACTTCAGCTTCATTGGTGATTTCAGCCGCCACTACGGGCTGTTCGAGGGCTGCGGCACGGCCCTGCCGTTCGGCGGGCCCGAGGCGACGACGGCTGACCCAGCCGCGGCGGCCACTCCCGCAAAGACTTCTGCAACGAGCGGCTCCTGCTGCTGAAGCGGGGCCCCGCCCAGGGCGCCTCAGCTGGGAGCGACCCCTGAGGGGCGCAGGCGCTTGATGGTGTCGCCCAGCCGGCGCAGGTTGGCCTGCGCCACTCGCCACTGGGCGATGGTGTGCAGAACGATGAAGGAGAGAAAGGTGTAAGAAAGCCAGAAGTGCAGGCTGCGGCCCACATCCACCATCGCCTTGTTCTCTGGAAACAGATCAGGAATGACAAGGCCGAAGAACGCAACATTGCCTGCCTTGAAGGAATTGGACAGCAGCAATCCGGCCAGTGGGACCGCCACCATGAAGCCATAAAGCAAGACATGCAGCAGCATGTTGCGCCACCACTTCGGGCTTAGCCCAGGAAGGTGCCGGGTGTACTTCTTCCACCACACCTGAAGCAGTACCACGATCCGCCAAAGCAGCAGGGCGATGGTGAGCAGGCCGATCGACTTGTGAACGTCGTAAAGGGAGCCGCGGAGGGACACCTCCCGACTCAGCCGGGCCATGAAGGGGCCACCGATGAACAACAGCAGATACAAGCCTGCCATCCACCAATGCACCGACATCAATCGCTGAAAGGCCGAAGTGAGCCGTGGTCTTCGGGCTGTGGTGAGGGCCTGGTTCATGGGGATGGGCTCAGGCAGCAGAAGAACTTGATAGGTGCGGCTGTGCCATCGGCAAACAACCCCCATGTCAGATGGTGCGAATTTATCTCCGCTTGACCGGACTCACTGGTCAACGGGGGCACTGTTTGCGCCGATCGCTGCAAAAGCCTGAACAACTGCGGTGCGGCTGCCGTGCCGGCAACCACCCTCAAGCGCCAGGCCACCCTGGTGAGCCACGACGCGCGGGGAAGCGCCCGCATCGAGGGTTACCCCTGGTGGACTGGGCGGCAGCGGCGTAGCGATGGAGTTCCGCGTCGCCGACACCGTCCAACAAGCCTTGAGCGACTCACGGGCTAGGACCGGCGGGCCTCCGCCGCCGACGGCTCTTGCTCCTGAAGCGACGCAACAGGCGCGGCACTCGGGGGATCGGATCGCCGTCCTGGAGCAGGTGCAGCCAGCTGCTGGCCTCCAGGCCCACCAAGGCCGTCAGCAGCAGGGGCCGCTGGGCGCGCCAGAGCTCCTGTCCCCGCTGCAGCACGTCGCCAGGCGGCGGAGCGCCCAGGGGCCCAAGGGCGGCACAGGCCGCCAGCACCAATAACGCCAGCCACCCAAGTCGCAGGGAGGTGCCGAGCAGGGGGCTGTGGGAGAACATGGAGCGGTGGCTGAGCAGCCGCCGGTAGGGCCACCACAGCAGCCGCAGCGGGCCCCAGCGGCTGGTGGCGTTGGAGTGGGTGTCCAGGTCGGGGGAGAGCCAGAGGCCACCGACCAGGAACGCTCCGGCGGCGACGGCCGCGCCCGCCGGCCCCAGGGCCGGCCACCACAGCAGGGCGAACGGCAGGGCCAGCCGTCGGGTGGCGCGATCGTGGCTGCGGCCGCTGGCCATGGCCGGGGTCCGGACGCTACCGGCAACGTACCGGCCAACGGTCCGCGGCGCCCCTTCCGCCACAATGGCGCCACCGCCCGATTAGCTCAGCGGTAGAGCGCCTGCCTTACAAGCAGGATGTCGCTGGTTCGAAACCGGCATCGGGCATCCCAGACAGGGCCTTGAAATTCGGCGAAAAGCTGCTTCTGCACAGACTTTTGCTGTTCCAGCGCGTGTTGGGCTCTGCACGGGCATGCCAGGCTTTGAGCCCAACCTTCTCACATACCTTCTCACGTTCCTTCTCACATGGCTGCCCCCCTCGCCTGGGAGACAGTGCTGCGTGCAGGCGTGTCTCACTCCCTGGCTCGTCGCGGTTGTCGGCGGGGTTGGAGTGTCGCTAACCACCGCGGCCTGGTCCGGCTCAACATCACAGCTCATGCCGGCGGCGGTAGGCGCCGCCAGCTGCTGCTCCCAATCCCTTGGGACGGAAACCATGTGGACGAGGTGCGGGATGCGGTGGTTGCTCTGCATTCGTCGTTTCAGGACGGCGTGGATCTCGATGAGGCCTTGGTCCAGCTCTTCCCAGAGGAGCAGCCGCAGGCTTCCGCCAGCACGGAACTATCCAAACAGTTTGCTGTGGATGCTGGTCCTGGCCTTTCCTGGTCAGCCCTGGTCGAGCTGTACCGCGATCACAAGCTCTGTAGCGGTGAGGTGAAGACCGCCACCTGGGAGCGGATGTACCGCCCGCGGATGAACCTGCTGCTCGACCTGTTGGCCACGGACACCAGTGGTGGCCCAAAGGAGGCCGATGCATTGCTGCGCCTGACAGCGAAGCAGTGGGCGGAACGGCCTGGTTGCCGCACAAGGCAGTTGCAGGTGCAGTACACCGCTGCCCTGCTGCGGTGGTTGGTCCAGCAGGGCTGCCTGGGGCAGGTTTGGGATCCTCCTCAGGATCTTGGGCCGTTCATCGGCCGTTCCCGCAAGCAGCGGACGGTCACCACTCCGATGGTTGCGGAGCACATCCAGGCGATGGTGCGGGCCATCCCGGACGCGCGTTGGCGTCTTTGCTTCCAGTTAATCGCTGCCTATGGGCTGCGGCCGGAGGAGATCCAGCACCTTGAGCTCAGGCAGGGACGCCTCTGGTGCCTCTACGAAAAGGTGGCCGCACGCGGCAAGACCAAGCCCCGGCCCCTGAGGCTGCTTCCCTGTGACCAGTGGGCTGCCGCCTGGAATCTGGAGGAGACCTACGCCTCAGACCTGCTTCCACCCATGCGACCCGGGCATGGTGCACAGGACATCAGCCAGTACCTGCGGCGTCGTTCCCTCTGGATGGAGCTCAAGCGCGACTACGAAGCTCAGGGCGAAAAGCTGGTGCTTTACTCCTGCCGTCACGCTTACGCCCACCGGGCTCACGTGATCTGCGACCTGCCGCCCAAGGTGGTGGCAGCGGCGATGGGCCATAGCGTTCAGACCCACCTGGCGGCCTACAGCCGCTGGTGCGGGGATGACGTGGTGGACGACGCCTTCGCCAAGGCGGAGCGGCGGCTGAGCCAGGGCTCTGATGCCTGAAGAGCGCCCCAGACAACCAGTGCTTGCTTCGTTGACCTCTGTTTGCGCTGTGAGGATGTCAGGGATGCTCTGGAGAGGTGGCCCACCCAAAGCAATGCAAATCATGCATCGGTGGGATATCCAATAGGTGCGGGTCTAGGGTTAGAGAAACGCCAGGCGCCTATGGATCGACGGATAGCGGCTGCCGTCGCGCTCTTTACGGTCCTTGCTTCTCCCAGTGTTTGGGCTCAAGGCTTTCAGTCGACAAGCCTGGATTATCGGATTGTTGAGCTCAAAGAAGCGAGAAGTCTTGCTGCGCTTTGCGCCAAAGATCCCCAAATCAAAGAGTGCCGCTTTGCGATCGGCGAGTGGAAGCCAGATGAGCTGGAACGCGTCAAGTTGGAAGTGCCTGCCTGCTTCGATCAGTGCATGCTGGATGTCTTTGGATTCTATAAGAATCCAGAAATACTCCGTGAGATCCCTGCGGTTCGCACAAAGGACTTCGACGCTGCCGCGCCAAGTCGTGGTTTTGAGGCCACCTTTTATCCGGTGGCGCTCCGCTTGCTTCGCTACGAAGGCTGTGCTGGGTGCGCCTTGATCTATCAGTATCCAACCAAGGTTACGGCCCGGATGGGTGGGCAATCATTCAGCCTGCCGATCTTGGCCCGTGGTGGGTATTACGTGCCGAGTGGATTAAGGCGAGTGATCATCGGCTCGCCGGCGTCGCCGCTCTCTTTTCAGGTAACCACCAGCGAAGGCGAGTTCACGGTCAACATTTCCAGTAGGGCCGTGGGCGAATACGCCAAGATGCTACGCCTGCTTCAATACGACAAAGTTCTCTAGATCATGAAACACACTTTCTCCAGCCTTGTCTGCGGCCTTCTGCTCGCAACTTCCGCAGCCCCAGGGGTTGCTCAAATCGGCAACGCAGGAAGCTCCGCAACCACGACGGCTCAAAACGTATTTTGCGAAAAAAATCTTAGATCAACAGTCACTCGCATTAGCAAAACTGTCCTGCCTAGTGGCTACAGTGATCTCAAAGATGTCCAGCTCAACTCGGACTTTCGCTTCCCCAAGAATGACCTGCCCTTTTCGCAGGCACTAGCTCTTAATGATCCAGTTACGGGGCAGGCGGTAGCTGTCTACGATCAAAATTTCGTTCCTGGAGGCTCAAAAGTCTTTTCTGCCTGGGGACGTTTTGGGATCACCATAGGGGGCTATTGGCTGCTTAGCACTGGTGGTGGCTTTAGCGAGAGGATTGCAACATTTGTCCCCTTCGAGGCTGACATTCTTTGGATTTCTGATGGCGACAGCTTCCTGGTGGTCAAGGGCTGTAATGGACGCTTTACGGTTACCAGTGAGATAGCTGCGGCATTGCGCAACTATCCTGCAGGAAAGAATGGCTACATCCGCTTCTCAACGGAGGGAACCGGCAGTGCTGTCCTTTCAGAAATTGGGAAAGACACCGTAGCGGCTTGGAAGAAGGTCTACGCCAATTGGGCTTCTGAAGCCCCGCCCAAGGTTGAGTCGTTGGGCTTCTAAATCGGATCGGAGACCGATTAAGTCAAAGCCTCCAAGGAAGTTTTCTGCGGAGGCTTTGCAGATATGAACAGAGGCAACCCGTCAGCTTTTACTGAATAGCTCTGAGCATCAGGAGTGCAGATGCCTCCGGCTCCAGCCCGTGATCGTGGCCTCGACGTTCTCCAGGTGCCACTGCAGGGGCCCCCGGCCCTGGGTGCAGCCCCAGCGGCGGTAGTGCTTGCCCGGGATAAGTACTCCTCGCAGGCGTAGCTGGCGGAGGGTTTCGCGGCTCATCCCCAGGGCTGCGCAGGCATCTGCCGTCGTGACCCAGACCCGGTGACGTCCCGGTGGGGGTGGGGTCGCCTGGTTCTCCATCAGGCCACCTCCGCAAGCACGTCGACCGCAGCGGAGTTCTTGCGGCGCCCACCGCCAAGGGGGTCAGCTGAAATGACTCCCTTCTCGTTGGCGCCAACCTCAGTTGGGGCCTGGCGAGGATTGCCGATGGCCATCACGTTGCAGACATCGGTGCCAGCCTGCTCATTGCCAGGGTTGTGAACTGAATTCACACCCTTCGGCCTGGCACCTGCTGGGGCACCCTCAGTTGAAATGAGGGTTCTTGATGAGGTCGAACCCTCCTGCCTGGGACTCAGGGAGGGCGTGGACCACGCCCTCAAGGTCGTCAGATTGTTCATCGGTCTGAAAGCGGTGTGCCGGCATCGTTGCCAAAGACGGTCTTGGTGCCAGCCATCAGCCCCCCGTCAGCTGGGCGCGGAAGCGCTTGAGGGTGTCGATCAACCAGGAGCGGCGATAGCTCTTGACCTGGCGCGGGGCCCCGTCAACAAACTGTTGGCGGCGCGGGGGTTCTTCGCCGAACTCCTCGCGGTAAGCCCTGGCCACGAGCTTGCCGGCTGCGCAGAACTGGCTGCGCGGCAGCACTTGCTGGAACACCTCCAGCCAGGCATCCCCCAAGGTGAGCTCCTCGTCAGTCGGGGCACCGGGCAGCATTCCCGAGCTGGCGGTGAGCAGGTTGCTGCGCACGATGTCCTTGAACAGGAGCTGATCGCGTTCATCCAGGCCGCCGAGCTGCTCGAACACGACGATGCTGCGTTCCACTAGGGCGATCACCTCGGCTTCCCGGAGCCGGGGCGTAGCAGTCGTCTCCACCTGTGCCGGCTGCGCTTGCTGGACGCTCTCCAAGAACCAGCCGTCCATCCAGACCGCGAACGGTGCGCTGATCCAGCGGGCCAGGTCGACCGCGACCTGGGGATGGACCCAGGTCCCACCACCGTGCCCCTGACGGGACTGGATCAGATCAAACACCGGAATTTCCGTTGTTTGGGACAGAGCTTCCAAGTAGAGCTGGCACCGGTCCGACTCGCGGTAGTCAGACCACCTCTTGTTGTTGGCCTTGCACATGGCCGTGGCATTGACGTAGCCGTCGGCGGTGCGCCGAGAGATCGGCGTGCCGTTCCAGGAGCGGGAGACCAGAGCAGGGTGATTCATCGAGGCGACAGGTGCAGCGAAAGGGGATGACGTCGTCGTGGTGTTCATCGGTCTGAAAACGGTGTGACGGGTTGGAGTTCACCGGCATCACTGCCGGCATCGGGACGGAAGACGGTGTTGGTGCTGGTCACCGGCCGCGGCGGCACGGGCTCGGCGAGCACGAGCAGCAGGGTGCTGAGCTGAAACGCCAGCCCCAGCAGCACCAGGCCGCGCAAGCAAGCCAGGCTGGAAGCCGTGACCATGACGGCCGGCCGGCGGCTCCGGCAGAAGGCCGGCAGCTGGGGACGGGGCCCGGCGGCCCCTTTGCTGCGCACGTGTGGCGAGGCCATCAGAAGGGGGCCTCGTCGTCGTCATCAACAGCCCAACCCGTAGTGCTTCCGGTCTCCGCGGCACTACCCGTCGTGTATCCATCGAGTTCATCGAAGCCGTCGGTGGGGTCGACCTGCTCGTAGGGCACGAACTCCACGACCTGAACGGCACGCGGCTGGAAGGTCATGCCGCAGCCGTTTTCCCCGTCCCAGTCGTAGATGTCGAAGGCGACGATCACCTTGGAGCCGTTGCCTATGGCGGCCCCATCCCAGGGTTGCTTCCTGGCATCAACGATGCGCGGCCCCTCGGATAGAGAGCCATCGCGCCGCTGGAACTGCGGCACCTTGAAGCGCAGCACGGTGATCTCGCTGGGCTTCTCCTTATCCGCCTTCCAGGGGAAGCCCTTCTCAGCCCGGCGCTTGCGGCTGCCGTGGAGAGCGATGAACTGGTCCTCCATTGCCAGCAGAAAGGATTGGGCTTTTTCGTCGTTGTTGGGGAGCAGCAAGTCACAAGTCCAGGCCTTGGGCTTGCTCTTGTCGAGCTGGTGGCGGGGGGTGATCAGGTGGGCCCAACGCACTTCGGCGAGGGGGCTGCGAAAAATGTCCTTAGCCATGGGTTGAATCGGGGTGAACTGTGGAAATGGGCTGTTGATCGAACGGGGGAAGGGGCGGCAAACCAAATCGCTCACGCAGCAGGTGATGCACTGCTCCGCTGGCCGAGAGGTTGTGGCGCTCCATCACCTCGCGGACCCGGAGGTAGACGTCAGTGCGCACCTGGGTCTGGATGAAGTGGCGGCCGGCCACTGAGCGGGGCTGCTCGCCATATCGGCGCCGGCTGCTCATGGCTCTGCAGGCGACTGATCGCCATCAAGCCCTTGCCCTTGGCACTCCTCGAGGAAGTGGTCGATGAAGGCGGCGTGCTGGTGCTGGGTGATGCGATCACCGATGGAGCGAGCACTGCGCGGCACTTGAAAGTGCTCGCGGAACGCCTTGGTCAGCTCCTGGCGAGCGGCCTGAGGCAGGGTGAGGATCCGCTGGTGGGTGGCCTCGATCTCCTGGGGCGTTAGAGCCTCCAGGGCGACATCGATGTCACCTGCCGGAACAGCCCCTTCCTCCTCGCTGGGCCCAGGTCCAGTCGGGGCCTCAGGATGCACGACGACTGCGAGGCTCTTTGCCCCCATCTTCTCAGGCTCTACAGGCAAAGCCTGTCTGGCCAAAGGAATGCCCAGCAGCATGGCCAGCATCCAGCCGGAAGCCTTCAGCAAGTCGTCGACCTGGTCGGCCCACTCCTCGCTGCTGACCTCAGCACCGCCAGCGTGCATCACGGTGACGCGCAACTTGTTGCGGCCGCGGATGTCAACCAGTTGGGCACTGAAGGCGATGCCTGAAGCAAAGGCTGGTCTGGCTGCTTCGACCACGGCAGCCAAATCAAGGGATGGAACGGCCTGCACCTGTTCCTGGAAGGAGGCCAGGGCGGCGGTGAGAGCGCGCTCGGCGCTGCCCTTTTCGTCGAGCAGCTCAAGAGCGTCGGTTGGCACGCCTGCGCGTGCGAGGGATTGAGTCATGGCAACTGAGAGCCGGGCTTGTGCCCGCTGGCCTGAGCTTAGCAGCTAGCTAACGCTAGGCGCAACCCTGGCCCGTGCTCGGAGTTGTCCGGGTTGAGGACGACCCCTGTCTGGGCAGGCCTCCTAGGCGGCCAGCGCCGTCTGCTCCCAGGCGCTGATCCACTGTTCAGGCAGGAACTCCTCGCCATCCACCCAGAGCTGAGCCAGCTCAACCGAGCTGTAGTCGTCGATGGCCAGCACCTCTGAGAAACGCTTCTGGTGCTCCTTCGGTGCACCCATGACCAGCTGCTCCAGGGCCTGGGTCACGTCGAGACCACCTTCCTTGATGACGCGGCGCACGTGCTGGCGCCACTTCTGACAGATCTCCTCGGCGCGCTTGGGGGTCAGCGTCGGCGCGGGCGCTGCCTGATAGGACCTGGGCACCGGCGCATAGCCGATGTAGCAGCTCCAGAAATCGACGGCATCCCAGAGCTTGTCGTCATCCCCGCGCAGGGGCTCCGCCTCCTTCAGCTGGTCCTTCAACCGCTGGGACTTGACCGGTCCCCAGTCCTTCTCCGCCAGGCGGCGGTTGAGCTCCTCCAGCTGGAAGAAGGCCTTCTGACGCAGCTCACCGGCCTTGCCCTGCTCGATCACCGAGAGGTTCCCGTAGGAGATGACCTCAAACTCGGCTTCCGTGCCCCATTCGCAGGCGGTGTACTGGGTCCAGCCGTTACGGCGCCGCCAGTTGAGCAGCATCTTCCCGAAGGCTCTGCGGGACTCGTCCTGCCAGTCCAGGACGGCCTGGTAGGTGCGCTTGACGGGCTTTTTTGCTTGTGCCATAGCCCGATCCTAAGCGTTCCTTGGCACTGCAAGCCAGAGCTTGTTACAGCTTGGCAGGCTGCTTTCGATGGTCTCCTGGCTCGGCCAAGAGCTGTTTGACCTGTTGGCCGGTGAGAATCCGACCCGTCTGGGCCTGGAAGCGCAGGGCCAGCGTGTAGGGGTGGATGCCTGGATGGCGGCGGGCCAGGGCCTGCAGCTGCCTGCGGAGTTCGGGCCTGTTCATTGGCCCGACCCGTCCATGGGATCCAGGGCCAGGAACGCCTGGGCCTGTGCAATCGAGCGGCAGACCGCCCCCACCCCGCCCAGCTGCTGCACCAGCTGCAGAAAGGCCCGCTGCTCAGGGCTGACTGTTCCGGAGCCCGTCTTGATCTCCAGGGCAACGAACTGGGCGAGCCGCTGGCCGACCAGTTCTGGCGTGATCTCCAGCGAGCGCAGACCGATCAGGTCGCTGCTGCCCTTGCATAACCCGAAGCGCACGAAGCGCCCCTGCTGGTCGACCAGGGCGCCGGTGTTGTTGCGCCAGAGCCGCACCGGCCCGCGGCCGCAGGCCAGACGGATGCGCTGCTGGATCTCGTGTTCGCTGGGGGAGGAGGCCATGCCTCCTGTTGCCAGACTGGGGAACGATCTGGCACACCCGAGCCTGTCCCACACTCACCGCGGGCCACCAAGGCGCGCAGAGACGACTGATCTAAATGAACCTGACCGTCTGAGGAGACACGCCTATGTCATCGAGGACCAAGCGAAACAGCCGTCGGATATGGACACTGCACTCATACGCATCAGCACTCCGCCCAGCGCTTCTCGTCCTGATGGCCTGGTATGGCTTGCAGGCCTGGAGCAACAGCGCTCTAGCGCAATCTCTCCACTTCACCAGGCTGAAGGACTCGACATCCACCTGTGCGCAAGCCCAGTCATCAGTCCAAGAAGAGCTCAGGGCAAAAGGCTTCTTTTCCCCTTTTAGGGCAAACTCGGGCACGCGAATGGCTAGGACAGTGTACCCAACAATGACATTGGATAGCACTTCCATCGAAAAGTACTACTACGGCGCCCCTCAGGGCAGGTCACAACAACTGGATATCAACCTCTCAGGGGACTCCGACAAGCTTTATCAGGGCCTTCTCTCATCACCTGTCTACCTTTCTTCGCTTGGGGCTCGGATCATGGACGCCTGCCCTGACATTGGGCTTGTGAGCTTCAATCACTGGCACGAAGGTGGGATACCAGTTGGGTTCTTTCCAGACAACACGGCTCGCACATTCCAATGGGTCGATCTCGCCGAAGGCCCCCACACCCGCACGGTCTCCGGCGAGGGTGGCATGAATGTTATGCAGTACGAGTGGGGGTACTACTTCTCGCCATGAAATCACAGCCCCTACTATCACGGCCGCTCTCTCTGGCATTCCAAGCGTCCAGGCTATAAACAGCGTTCCATGGAGACGACCCGCCACCTTCAGCATGATCTCGCCGTTCAGATTACCCGAATAAGACATTGCCAATCATGAAGCATTCATTCCTGCGCTTTCTAGCCGCTTCCATTGTTATCGCCACCGAATCTCCTCCGGCGATGTCAGCCCATATCGGCAACACCTCGTGTGATCTTGCAGTGGCTAAGCTTTTAGAGCGCGTCCAACAGACTACGGGGGTTATTGGATTTTTCAGCCATAAGAGGGACCGCGAGCATGGTTATATCACAATTGGCATAAGCCCAGGACGCGCTCAGTTTCAAGGCGCCCCAACGTCTACCCAGAGGGATCAGATCGCACGAGCAAATAATTTAATGAACTCTCCAGCGCTCATGGCAAATTGGGCAACTGCAGTCTTAAGCTCATGCGAAGATATGCATGAAGTGTCATTTGGAATGACGGGATCGGGGCATTATATACCCTTTTTTCGCTTCCCGGATCAGACAATTCGCAAGGGTATCTGTGTGCCAGATATTGACAGCACCAGCAGCAAGGGAATCCCATTTGGCACGTACGACTGCACAAAATAGGCGCCATTAACGATTCACCTTTTGCCCTGCCAAGAAGACCATTAAAGTCTTTCCTAAAATACGACTCGCCGCTCCAGGGCTCTGAAAGATCGCTTCCCTAAATCTGGCGACGGTAGTTCAGACTCGTGCGGAAAAGTTCTTATTACAGAACTAAAGCAGCGACGTACAACCTGGGCCTCCAACCGCCAGACCTGACTGACGGACACAAGACCAAGAGCCATTGCGGCGCAATGGGTCTCAAGCCATTGGGTGGGCATGGAGCCATGAGAGGTTGGGGTTGCGACACCAAGCCAATCCCTCGTGGATTCCCACGCCCGG
>NZ_JAGQCD010000038.1 GCF_024345975.1 Cyanobium sp. Cruz-8D1
TCGCCTCCCGGCGACTCAGAAAACTTACAGCACTGTCGGCTCACGCCTCTCAGTCTCAGTAAGTCCGCGTCCCGTTTGAGCTCTCGCTCTCTGGGGTGCAGTCCAAAATCATATCACCTGGTTGGGGAGCTCCCTGCCAAGGGGCGAGAATCTTGCCTGGCTTCAACTCCCGGCAGACCAGAGCAGGGCCTGACGCTATTGGGAGCACCAGCGCGCCAGATGCCTGGGCACCTCAGTGGCTCCTAGGAGGGGCTGCACAAGCTGGGACTCCCGCTTGCCCCCGTCCCGGCTGCCCCTGCCACCGTTCTTCCTGCGGCTGGTGTGGCTTGCTTGGGAGCCATGGGACATGGAGGCAGCCAGGGGCGATCGGGAGCGGCTATGGGCCTCTGGACCCCAAGGGAGGCTTGAACACAAAAAAGCCGCGATTGCTCGCGGCTGAAGGGACAGCGGATTCGGGGCAGAATCCCGCCATGGCTTCAGAACAGACCCAGGGTGAGGGACTTGTCGATCGGCAGGCAGGCGCCGATGCCCAGGTAGATGGTGAACACGGTGCCGAACAGGAAGGCCCCCATGGCCACGGGACGGCGGAAGGGGTTCTGGAACTTGTTGAAGCTCTCGATGAAGGGGATGAGCATCAGGCCCAGGGGGATCATCGTCTGAAGGGCGATGCCCAGCAGCTTGTTCGGAACCACCCTGAGGATCTGGAACACCGGATAGAGGTACCACTCGGGAAGGATCTCAAGCGGAGTGGCGAAGGGATCGGCTCGATCGCCCAGCATGGCGGGGTCGAGAACGGCCAGACCTACTAGGCAGGCGAGGGTTCCAAGAATGACCACCGGGAAGATGTAGAGGAGGTCATTGGGCCACGCCGGCTCGCCGTAATAGTTGTGGCCCATGCCCTTGGCCAGCTTGGCCCGCAGCTTGGGATCGGTGAGGTCAGGCTTCTTGAGGATGTGCATGGTGGGGAGCTCGGAGCGCTGGTGACCAGTGGGGGAAGGCTAAGAGGAAGAGAGGGGTTCAGAGCGGGCCGGAGATGCCCTGCTTACGGATCATGAGGAAGTGGATCAGCATGAACACCGCCAGCAGCCAGGGCAGGACGAAGGTGTGGAGGCTGTAGAAGCGAGTCAGAGTGGACTGGCCGACGCTTTCACCGCCGCGGAGCAGCTCGACCATGAAATCGCCAACAACGGGGACGGCGGCAGGAACGCCGCTGACGATCTTCACGGCCCAGTAACCAACCTGATCCCAGGGGAGGGAGTAACCGGTGACACCAAAGGACACCGTGATCACGGCCATGGTGACGCCGGTGACCCAGGTGAGCTCCCGGGGCCGCTTGAAGCCACCGGTGAGATACACGCGGAAGACGTGCAGAATCAGCATCAGCACCATCATGCTGGCGCTCCAGCGGTGCACCGAACGGATCAGCCAGCCGAAGCTGACGTCGGTCATCAGATACTGGACTGAGCTGTAGGCCTCCACCACCGTGGGCTTGTAGTAAAAGGTCATCGCGAAGCCGGTGGCGAACTGAATCAGAAAGCACACCAGCGTGATGCCACCCAGGCAATAAAAAATGTTGACGTGGGGTGGGACGTATTTGGACGAAATATCGTCGGCAATCGCCTGGATTTCGAGGCGCTCCTCAAACCAGTCATAAATCGGGGACGACTTGGCGCCAGGAGACGAGTTCGCCATGCAGCGTGGGGCTTGGGTTGCGAGAGTCTACCGATCGTTCTGACCCCCCCGTGAGAGACCAAGGCCGCCGGTCCATCCCGGCTCAATGCTTTGCAACAGGGCTGCCAGGCGGGGTCCGGCTCTTGCGGCTCCTCCTGGTGACGGGCCTCTGCCTGCGGTTGTGCCTGCCTGCCCCGGCGCTGGCACTCAGCGATGCCCAGCAGCTGGTGGTGGAAGCCTGGCGGCTGGTGAACCAGAGCTATGTCGATCCCGCCCAGCTGGAGGCGGTGCAATGGCGGCGCCTGCGCCAGAAGGCCCTGGAGAAGTCAATTGCCAGCTCAGTAGAGGCCTACGACGCCATCGAGGCCATGCTGGCGCCGATCGGCGACCCCTACACCCGGATGCTGCGCCCCGAGGAGTACGCCACCCTTCGCTCCAACACCCAGGGCCGCGTGACCGGCGTGGGACTGCAGCTGGGACTGCGGGCGGGGGATCAACAGATCGTCGTGATCGCCCCCCTGGATGCCTCCCCCGCCGCCGACGCGGGGATCGTCTCCGGCACCGAGATCCTCAAGGTGGACGGCATTGCGGCGGAGGAGCTGGGACTGGAGGGCACCGCCGCCCGCCTGCGCGGTCCCGCCGGCAGCGACGTGCTCCTGGCCGTGCGCACCCCGGCGGGCCAGGCCTCGGAGGTGTTGCTCGACCGCCGCGAAGTGGATCTGCAACCGGTGCGCAGCCATCGCCTGCAGAGCGAAGGGCACTCCCTGGGCTACCTGCGGATCACCCAGTTCAGCGAACCGGTGCCCCAGCAGGTGCGCGCCGCCCTGGCCGAGCTGACCGCCACTGGTGGCAGCGGGCCGATCGAAGGGCTGATCCTGGACCTGCGCAACAACTCGGGTGGATTGGTGGCCGCCGGACTGGCGGTGGCCAATGGGCTGCTCGACGGGGAGCCGATCGTCGAAACCCAGGATCGGGGCGGTCTCGCCGCCCGGCAGCTGGCGACACCCGGCCGTCTCTATGGCGGCCCCATGCTCACCCTGGTCAACGCCGGCACCGCCAGCGCCAGCGAGATCCTGGCCGGTGCCCTCCAGGACGGCGGCCGCTCCCGTCTGGCCGGCAGCCGCACCTTCGGCAAGGGTCTGATCCAGACCCTGATCAACCTGAGCGACGGCAGTGGTCTGGCCGTGACCGTGGCCCGCTACCTCACCCCCAACGGCCGCGACATCCAGAACCAGGGCATCGAGCCGGACGTGCTGCTGTCCCAGCCTGAGCCCCTGGAGCCTGACGGGGACGGGGACACCTGGCGGCAGGCGGCCGCCACCCTGCTGGTGGCTGAACTGGCGGCCCCAGCCCTCGTGCCATGAGCCAGCGCACCTACCACGATCCGCTGCACGGGGCGATCCGCCTCGATCGCCAGGATCCCGCCGAAGCCCTGGCCATCGACCTGATCGACACGGCACCCTTCCAGCGGCTGCGCCGCGTCCGGCAGCTGGGGCCAGCCTTCCTCACCTTCCATGGGGCGGAATCCAGCCGCTTCACCCATTCCCTCGGCGTACTCGCGATAGCGCGGCTGGCCCTGCAGCAGCTGGAGCGGCTCGATCCCTCCCTGGCCGAGCACCGGGGGGTCTTGTATGCCGCCGCCTTGCTGCACGACGTGGGCCACGGACCCCTCAGCCACTCGGGCGAGGAGATGTTCGGGGTGCAGCATGAGGTCTGGTCGGGCCGGCTGATCCGCAACCATCCCGCCCTGCGCGACCGGCTCGACGCGGAGGCCCCCGGGCGGGCCGCCGTGGTGGCCGACCTGCTGGAGCACGGCCACCACCCCTGTCGCGCGATCAAGGCGCTGGTCAGCAGCCAGCTCGACTGCGACCGGCTCGACTACCTGCTGCGCGACAGCTACAGCACCGGCACCCGCTACGGCCAGCTCGACCTGGAGCGAATCCTCGCCAGCCTCACCCTGGCGCCCGACGGCGATCTGGCCCTGCATCCCCGCGGCCTGATGGCGGTGGAGCACTACCTGGTGGTGCGCCACCTGATGTACAGGAGCGTCTACAACCACCGGCTCAACATCGTCTGCAACTGGCTGCTGAACCAGGTGATCGCCGTGGCCCGCCGGCTTGGCCCCGCCGTGGTGTGGGCCGATCCCACCATGGCCCGCTGGCTCTGGGATCGCGACCGGCTTGATCTGGACAATTATCTGGCCAACGACGACATCCGCACCGGCTACCACCTGGTGCGCTGGCGGGAGGAGGGCCCCCAGGAACTGGCCGATCCCTGCGGGCGGCTGCTGGAGCGGCGCCTGCCCAAGGCCACCGACGTGAGCGATCTCTCCCCGGCCGGCCGGATCGAGCTTCTGGCGCTGGCACGGCAGCTGTGCGAACGGGCCGGCCTGGTGGCGGAAGGTTGCTGCGCCCTGCAGCAGCGCCAGAGCCGGGGGTATCACCCCTACGCCGGTGGCCTGCGGCTCTGGGATGGCCTGCGGCTGCAGGCCCTCGAGCAGCGCTCGCCCCTGGTGGCCAGCCTCTGCCAGACGGTCGACATGGCCTGGCTGATCCACCCGGCCCGGGTCAGCGACGCCCTGCGGGCCGCCCTGGCGCTACGGCGGCAGGAGGACAGACCCCGCCAGGGCCTCTAGGTTCGCTGCAGTCCTGGGCACCGCCTTGGCCGCCGCACTGATTCAGGCCATCGACGACCGGCAGCCGCACCTGCTGCGACTGCCGGCGCAGCAGGGCTACGCCAGTGCCCTGGAGGAAGTGCGCTACGCCCTCGGCAGCCGCCGGCCCCGGGCGGGCACCGTGGTGCTGGAGGCAGGGAGCTGGCCCCTGCGGCTGCCGGAGCTGCGGCAGCTGCAGGAGCTGCTAGCCCCCCTGCAGCTGGACCTGGTGCGCGTTGCCAGTGGCCATCCGGACACCCTGGTGGCCGCCGCGGCCCTCGGGCTCGACATCGATGCGGGCGCAGCTGCCATGGCCATGGCAGCCACGGCCACAGCAGCCCCGGTTCCCGATCTGCTGGTGCATCGCGGCACCCTGCGCTCCGGCGACCATCTGCAGGCGGAGGGTTCGGTCCTGCTGCTCGGGGATGTGAACCCCGGCGCCCGCATCAGTGCCGCCGGCAACGTTCTGGTGTGGGGACGGCTGCGGGGCATTGCCCACGCGGGCGTGGCCGGCAACCGGGACGCCCGCATCGTTGCCCTGCAACTGCGCCCCCTGCAGCTGCGCATCGCCGATGTAGTGGCCCGTGGGCCGGAGGGTCTGCCGCCACCAGGACTGGCCGAGCAGGCCCTGCTGGTGGAAGGGGAGATCCGCATCGATCCGGCGGCGCCGGACTTCAGCGGTTGATCAGGCCGAAGGCCCCCAGTCCGCCGGCCACGGCCATGAACCACAACGGCGAAATCCGGGTGCGCAGCATCAGCGCGCACACCAGCAGGGACACGACAACGCCGGCGGCGTTGGTGTCGGCGGTCTTGAGGATCTTCACCCCCACGGCGAACAAGATGCCGAGGGTGATGGGGCCGAGGCCCCGCTCGAAGGCCACACGCCAGGGGGAGTCCCGCAGCCGGTTCCAACTGAGGCAGGCCACCACCATCAGCAAGGTGGACGGAAGCAGGATGGCGATCTCAGCGCCGTAGGCCGTCAGCAGGGCCCAGCCGGGGCCCTCGGGCCAGCCGGCCCCCATGCCGAGCAGCCCCACGATCATCGAACTCGGGCCTGGAGCCGCTTCCGCCAGGGCGTAGATGTCGGCGAACTGGGAGGGCCGCAGCCAGCAGTACTGCTCGACGCTGAGGTGGTGGTATTCCGTCAGCAGGGTGTTGCCGCCCCCCAGGGAAAACAGGGACAGACCCAGAAAGGTGCCCATCACCTGCAGCAGGTGGCCGAGGTCGTTGAGCCGCATCGGGGTGCAGCTCGTGGCAGCGGAAGCGACCGCGATCAGAACGGCCGGCATCAGCGACGCTCCCCCTGGGGGACAGGGGGATGGGACGGCCGGGGCCAGTACCAGGCCATCGCCAGGGGACCGGCCACGAGCACCAGCGGCACCAGGCGTACGTGGAAGAAGGTCATCAGGACGAAGGTGACAGCCGCCAGCAGCAGAGCCATCGGATCCTTCCAGTATTGGTCGAGGATTTTGAACCCCATCGAGAGAGCCATCCCCGCCGCCGCCGCCACCACGCCCGCCAGCACCCGGTCCAGCGCCGGCAGCGTATGGAACTGGAAATACAGCAGGCCGACCCCCATCAGCAGGGTGAACGGCACCAGCAGCATGCCCGCCAGGGCCGCCAGGGCCCCCGGCAGGCCGCGGAAGAACGTGCCGACGTAGACGGCCATGTTGATCTGGTTGGGGCCAGGAAAGAGCCGGGCCACGGTGAGTCCGGTGAGGAACTCCTCGTTGCTCATCCAGTGGCGCTGTTCGACGATGATCCGCTGGCTCCAGGCCGAGAGGCCACCGCCGAAAGCGGAGAGGGCCACCATGAGCATGCCGGTGAACAGCTGCCGCAGACCGGGCGGGGAGGGTGTTGCTGTGCCGGGGGCGAGGGATTCAGTCATGCACGAAATGGGGATCCGGCGGCAGTTCCCCCTCCTCGTGGCAGCTGGGATCGAGGGGATCGGGGGCGTGGTACTTCGAGGCCGCCTCCCAGTCGATCTCAAACATCTCCTTCAGCCGCGCCACCACTTCGGGAGCATCACTCTCGATGCCCAGTTCCCGACGCAGATCAAAGGCGCTGCGATCGATGTTCATCGAGCCCGTCTGGGCGAAGGCCCCGTCCACCAGGATCAGCTTGGCGTGCAGCTTGGGGTGCTGCTGACGCCGCACCTTGACGCCGAAGCGCTCCATCACCCGCAACGAAGAAAAGGTGTCGTAGATGTCCCAGTCGCTGATGCCGTGCTTGCCGCCGCACAGCACCCGCACCTTCACGCCCCGCTCCCGGGCACTGATGATCCGCTCCAGGATCACCGCGTCGACGAACTTGGGGTGCTGGATCCAGAGGGTGCGGGTGGCGGCATCGACGATGCGGGCCATCTGTCCGCGGCTGTGGGCGCTGCTCCACACCAGTCCCACGCCGAGATCAGGCTGGAAGAAGGTGCGCTGCCAGTCGGCCTCGAAGCCGGCGATCACCTGCGCCACCACGGCCGGGTTGTAGGTGAGCACCCCGTAGTCGCGGGTTTCGGTGAAGTATTTGTCGGACAGGTTGAAGGTGGCCACCAGGGCGGTGTGCCGGTCGACCACCATCGACTTCTCGTGGGTGACGGGGAACGCCTCACTGGTCCACGCGGTCTCGATGCCCCAGGACTGGAGGCGGGCGAAGGCCTCATCGTTCCAACGGTCGCCGCCGGAGGTGTGGGGATTGAGCATCACCCGCACCTGCACGCCCCGCTCCCGGGCACGCTGCAGGGCCTGCTCCACCGCCTCCGATTGCAGCTTGAACTGCTTGAGCAGCAGCTGCTCGGAGGCCTCCTCGATCAGGGCGACCACGGCATCCACACCATCATCGGGCATCACCAGCAGCCGCTGGGGCCGGTGGGGGGCGGAGGTCATCGAGGCGCAGGGAGGGATAGACCTTTCTAGCGGCAGTTCAGGGCCACGGCCCAGTCGCTTGGCCCAATGGGACTAACCTGCCGCGACGCCCGTGGACGCCGTGACGTCAGCCCCCGCTCGCATCATCCTCATCTGCTCCGGCAAAGGGGGCGTCGGCAAGACGACCCTCACCGCCAACCTGGGGATCGCCCTGGCCCGGCTGGGGGAGCGCACCGTCGTCCTCGATGCCGATTTCGGCTTACGCAATCTCGATCTGCTGCTCGGACTGGAGAACCGGATCGTCTACACCGCCCAGGAGGTGCTGGCCGAAACCTGCCGACTGGAGCAGGCCCTGGTGAAACACAAGCTGGAGCCCAACCTGGCCCTGCTGCCCGCCGGCAATCCCCGCATGCTCGAGTGGCTCACCCCCGAAGACATGCAGCGCATCGTCGCCATGGTGGCCGAGCGGGCTGACTTCGTTCTGATCGACTGCCCGGCCGGGATCGAGGACGGCTTCAAGAACGCCGCGGCCGCCGCCCGCGAGGCGATCGTGATCACCACCCCGGAAGTGTCCGCCGTGCGTGATGCCGACCGGGTGATCGGCCTGCTCAACACCCGCGGGGTGGCGCCGGTGCAGCTGGTGCTCAACCGGGTGCGCCCCCGGATGATGGCCAGCCAGGAAATGCTGGGCGTCAACGACGTCACCGACATCCTGGCGCTTCCCCTTGTAGGCCTGGTGGTGGAGGACGAGCAGGTGATCGTGTCGACCAACCGGGGGGAACCGCTCACCCTCAACGGCAACGGATCCCCCGCCGCGAAGGCCTACCAGAACATCGCCCGGCGCCTGCGGGGTGAGGACATCCCCGTGGAGGACCCCTCCAAAGCCCGCAGGGGCCTGCGCGCCCGGCTGATGAACAAGATCCGCAAGACCACCGGTCTCTTCTGAGCACCATGACGCTGTTCGATTTCATCCAACGGTTGCTGGGGCGCCAGAAACCCAGCGGCACCATGGCCAAGGAGCGGCTGCAGTTGGTGCTGGCCCACGACCGCAGTGATCTCAATCCCGAACTGCTCGAGCAGATGCGGCGCGAAATTCTCGAGGTGGTGCAGCGCTACGTGGAGATCGACATCGAGGAAGGCGACGTGAGCCTGGAGACCGAGGACCGCGTCACCGCCCTGGTGGCCAACCTGCCGATCAAACGGGCCCGGCCCCTGCCAGCCCTGGTGGCGGCGGCCGCCGCCGTGGGCATGGCCCAGGCCCCTGACCCCGAAGCCCAGCAGGAGCTGGCCCTGCCCCTGGCCTGCGAACCGGCGGAAGACCCCTCCCCCGCCGATCCGGACTGAGATGGCACAGCACGGCGACGGCCTGCGGGAACCCTGCAGGCAGTGAAGCGACACCACGCCTTGCCTGAAATCTTCCCCGTGGGCATCACTCCGGCCGAACAACGGGTGCTCGACCTGCTGCGCCGGGGTGACAGCAACCGCCACATCGCCGCCCAGCTGGTGCTGAGCCCACGCACGGTGGAGTGCCACGTCTCCCACCTGCTGGCCAAGACCGGCTGCCGCAGCCGCAGCCAGCTCCTGCTCTGGGCCCTGGCCCAGGGATAGGCTGTCACGGGCCAACCGCCCATGCCGGCTTAGCTCAGTGGTAGAGCAGCGCTTTTGTAAAGCGAAGGCCATCGGTTCAAATCCGTTAGCCGGCTTGCCTGGAAGGGAAACGGATCCACCTCCCTTACCATCACCCGATCACAGCAAGCGGGAGGCGATGTCATGTCGTGCCATGCCTGGCTGGTGGGGGGGCTGGTCACCCTCGCCGGAGATCTGGCCCAGGGCCTGCCGCCGCCGCCACCGATCCCGCCCCAGCCTGCGACCCGCTCTGGCGCTGAGATTCTGGGCCGTCCCGGCATTCGCACCCGTTATGTGGATCCCAGCGGCCCAGCGCCATCGGCTGGGAGCAAAACACTACCGGCCGTTGGCCCCCCGGCGCGCCCCCTGACGGTTCCTGTCAACGAGAGGGTGGATTTCACCCCGACCATGGAGGAAGGCCCGTTCCAGCAGCCCACCTTGCGGGGGCTGTTCCGCTGGGATCTGCAGCAGCCCTCCAGCCGCTGAGGGGCTCTAGCCGATCGCCTGCCAGAGCGACAGGGCGCCGAAGGCCAGGAACAGGCCACCGCTGAGGCGGTACAGCACCCGCTCGCTGATCCTGCCGCCGATCCACTGGCCCGCACCCACCGCCAGCCAGGTCACCAGGGCATGGCCCAGCAGCGTGCCGGCCAGCAGGCCGGCGAAGCTGAAGGCCGGCGCCGCCGCCAGAAAGATGGTGGCGAACTGGGTGCGATCCCCCAGTTCGGCCAGGAACACCAGCACGAAGGCCTCCCAGATCACGCCCCCCGGACCGCGGATGCTGCCATCGCTCTCGGCGGCGTCGATCGCCGCCTCGGCCTCCTGGGCCTCCTCCTTGGCGGCATCGGCGGGCAGGCCGGCGGCATCCACCAGGAGCTTGACGCCGAACCCGAGGAACAGGGCCGCCGCCAGCCAGGGCACAACGGACTGGGGCAGCCACTCCCTGAGGCCGTAGCCCATGCCCAGGGACAACAGGGTGACCAGGCTGAGCGCCGCGAAGGCCCCGATGAAGACCCAGCGGGGGCGATGGCGCGCCGCCAGGATCAGGGCCATGAAGAAGGTCTTGTCCCCCAGCTCAGCCAGGGTGATGGCCGTCAGGCTGGAGCCGAAGGCGGCGAGCCCGGGATCGCCGGCGCTGGTGAGGGTCATGGGGGCGTTCAGCACGCCTCCGTCGGCGCCATGGAGTGGGTGCGGCCGTTGGACAGCCCTTCGCTACCTGGGCATCATGCTCCGGCGAACAGCCACAGCAGCGCCGCCAACCCCACCCAGCCCAGCCAACCCAGGTTGAACAGGGGGGTGGCCAGATGCACCAGGGGCACCAGAAACCAGTGGCTGAGGCCCACCGTCAGAAACACCACCAGCAGCAGGGGCAGCATCAGGCGCTCCCCCGGACCGACGCCTCTGGGGCCCCGGGCCGGAGCACGTTCCACGGGTCGAGGCTTCCTTGCTCCGGCCCCCTCCAGGCCAGAACCGCACTGGCCTGACCGGATCCCTGCGGCCAGGGCAAGGGCTCGAGCAGGGACAGTGCGGGGAACTGACGCGCCGCCTCCGCTGCCGTGGTGGCGGGGGGCTCGCCGGAACGGTTGGCACTGGTGGTGGCCAGGGGGCCACTGAGGCGCAGAAGCTGCCGCGCCCGGTCGCAGGCCGGGACGCGCAGCCCCAGGCTCGTTCCGCCTGGATGGAGATGGGTGGTCAGCGCACCGGCGATCGGCAGCACCAGGGTGACGGCCCCTGGCCAGCGGCGTCGGGCCTGATCGAGCCAGGCCGCCTGCCAGGACACGCCAAGGGCTTCCTCCAGCTGGGGCAGATCGGCCCCCATCAGGATCAGCGGCTTGTCGGCCGGACGCTGCTTCAGCTGCCAGAGCAGGGCGGCCGCCTCGGGCCGGGCAGCCAGGGCCGGCAGGGTGTCGGTGGGAAACAGGACCGCCTCTCCCGCCGCCAATCGCCTGGCCAAGTGCTCAGGACCATTCATCGGACGCAGGGCCTCCAGCCACTGGCAAAGCGGGCCCGGCCCTCCAGGTCGGCATGCACCCCGAGCCGTTCCAGACCCGCCGCGACCAGCAGCTCGCCGACCGCCTCGCTCTGGTCGTGGTGGTGCTCCAGCAGCAGCAGGCCGCCAGGGGCCAGGCCCCTGAGGCTGCCGGCCACGATCGAACGGATGGCCGTCAGCCCATCGGGGCCGCCATCCAGGGCCAGGCGGGGTTCGTGATCCCGCACCACCGGCTCGAGTGCCGCCAGGGTGGCGCTGGGGATGTAGGGGGGGTTGCTCACCACCAGATCCAGCTCCCCCCACCAGGGCGCCAACGGCTGCCACCAGTCACCCGCCAGCGGGGTGACGTGCTGCTGCAGGTCCCCCCGGCTCAGGTTGGCAATGGCCTGCGCGAGGGCCTCGGGGCTGGCCTCCACGGCAAATCCGCGACTGGAGGGAAAGATGCGGGCCAGGGCGATGGCCAGGCAGCCGGAGCCGGTTCCTAGGTCGGCCCAGCGGACTTCGGGGCGGCCTGTTGGCCCCAGAGACAGGACCAGATCCACCAGCAGTTCCGTTTCCTGCCGGGGGATCAGCACCCCTGGCGCCACGGGCAGCTCCAGATCGCGCCAGGGGCAGCGGCCCACCAGGTACTGAAGGGGCTCATGGCTATCGAGGTGACGGCGCCAGAGAGCTTCCAGCGCCTCGAGCGAACCGTGGAGCCGGACGACGGCCTCCGGATGGCACCAGAGCGCCTGCAGCTGGCTCCAGCGCAAACCACCGCCCAGATCCAGCAACCAGTCGAAAGCGGCGGCATCGCCGCCGAGGCCCAGCATGCGGTGGCGCCAGCCCAGCAGCTCCGGCGCCGTGATCAGCAGGCCGTCAGGGCCATCCGCCAGGGGCGCGGGGACGGGAACGGTGCCGACCTGGGAAACCATGGAGGAAGCCTAATCAGCAGGGCCGATCTGAGCAGGAGCGGCCTCAGCAGGGGCGCCAGCAGAGGCCGGCCTCGGCCCGCAGCAACCCGTCCAGCTCCAGCTCCAGAAGCCGGGGCATCAGCTCGGCCATGGGGCGGTCGAGGGCCAGGCTCAGCTGCTCAAGGCTGGCGCCGCCGCCCACCGCCGCCAGCAACCCCTCAGCCTCCGCCCCCTGACACCCCCTGGCCGGAGCAGGGTCGGCGGCGGGGGACCGCCGGGCCAGGGGGCCCCTGCCCAGCTGGCCGATCAGGTCGGCGGGAAGGAGCAGCGGGGTGGCGCCCCTGGCCAGCAACCGGTTGCTGCCCAGGGCCGAGGCGCGGCCAGCATCGGCCGGCACCACCCAGAGCGGCAGCCCCTGCTGCCAGGCCAGCTCAGCCGAATGCAGCGCCCCGCTGGCCACCGGGCACTCCACCACCACCACGGCCGCCGCCATGGCCACCAGCAGGCGGTTGCGGGCGACGAAGCTGCCCGGCCGGACCCTGCCACCCTCGGCCAGCTCGCTCACGAGCAGGCCCTCACGGGCCACCTGGTTTTGCAGCGCCGCGTGGTGGAGGGGGTAGGCCCGGCCCAGCGGTGTGCCCAGCACCCCGACAGGGGCCCCCCCGGCCGCCAGACACCCCCCATGGACAGCCCCATCGATGCCTTCGGCCAGACCACTCAGCACGGGCCAGCCCGCCTCTGCCAGGGCGGCGCCG
Source organism: Cyanobium sp. Cruz-8D1 (assembly GCF_024345975.1). Classification (GTDB taxonomy): domain Bacteria; phylum Cyanobacteriota; class Cyanobacteriia; order PCC-6307; family Cyanobiaceae; genus Cyanobium. The sequence goes on from NZ_JAGQCD010000038.1 coordinate 12,444, forward strand.
ATGGCGCGGGCCATCGAGAGACCATGCAGGGATGGACGGCGCGTACCCACCACGGCTACCGAGCGGCCATGGCCCAGATGGGGCCAGAGGCTGCCCCGCCCTCGCCAGCAGAGCTGCAGGGGAGGCCGCTGCAGCTCCCGCAGGCCAGCCGGCCAGCTCCGATCCCCCGGCACCAGCACCCCACGGCCAAAGCGGCATCGCGGTGCAAAGGCCTCCAGGGGCCGGGGGCCCCAGCCATGGCGAAACCGCTCCACCGCCGCCACCAGCCCACGCCCCAGACCTGGCACCTCCGCCAGTTCATCGGCAGAAGCGTCCCAGGCTCCGGCCAGCCCGCCACAGCAGGCCTCGAGGGACCGCAGCCGCTGCCAGCCGAGCCCCGGGCAGCGGCTCCAGAGCAGCCACCAAAGGCGCCGCTGCCGACCCCAGATAGGGGCCCCTTGGCGGGGGAAAGAACCCTGCACCAGATCTCCCATCCGCAGCGCCCCACGGCCATAACAGCAGTACAAGCGTACTATGGACGATGGGCGTTCCCGGGCGGTCCCGACCGCAGGATGGCCAGGGCCTGCTCCAGATCCTCCGGCAACCGCCGCAGCAAGCGTCGCCGCGAGGGGCCACTGGCGAGCTCCACCAACACCAGATCGACGCAGGCTTCGGCCGCCACGGCCCCATCGGGGCGGATGAAGTGGCTGAGCCAGGGGAGCTTCAATCCCAGCCGCGGCAGCACCTGGCTACGGATCTCGACGCCGTCGCCATGGAGCAGGGCCTGGCGGTAATCGATGCGCAGGCCCACCACCGGCAGCTCCAGCCCCCGGGCGGAGAGGGCGCTGTAGGCCACGCCGGCCTCGGCCAGGGCCTCGACCCGGGCCTCCTCCAGCCAGGCCAGATAGGCCCCGTGCCACATCACCCCGGCATGGTCGGTGTGCTGGGGCAGCACCCGCCGCTGCAGTCGCCACCACACCTGCTCCGGACGCTGCATCACGGTCTTCACCACGGGAGAGTGCGGAAAGGGGATCAGCCATAGGCTGATGCCGAGCCATTTTGATGTCCGTGTTCCGCAACCTGCTGATCGCCGATTCCGGCAAGGGCCATGTCGAGGAGATGGTCCGCCTCCTGCGCGATATCCCCCCCTGCCGACAGGCCCGGATCAACCTTCTGCACGTGATTCCCGAGCAGGGGGGGCTCGATCTGGAAGCCCATCGCCAGCAGGCCGAAATTCTGGTCAAGGAGGCCATCGAGCGACTCGGCCTGACCCCAGCCGAAGTCAACACCGTGGTGCGCGAAGGCGATACCAAGCTGACCGTGCTGAAGGTGGCCGATGAGCTGGAGGCCGATCTGATCGTGATGGGATCGCGGGGCCTGGGCAGGCTGCAGTCGATCCTGGGCAACAGCACCAGCCAGTACGTCTTCCAGCTGTCGACCCGGCCCATGCTGCTGGTCCGCGACGACCTTTACGTGAAGGCCATCAACCGGGTCCTGGTGGCCATCGACGGCACCGGTGTGGGCGATGACGCCCTGAGGCTGGCCTGTGAGCTGGTGCAGGGCATCCCTGGCGGCAGCCTCACCGGCGTGCACGTGTCCCGTCAGGACATCACACCCTCACGGGGAGGGCGCACCCCCGGCGACGACGTGCTGCTGAAGGCGATCCAGCGGGCGCGCAGCTTCGGTGTGGAGATGAAGGGACTGCATCGCACGGGTGACATAGCCCGCGGTGTGTGCACCACCGCCGAGGACGTCAAAGCGGATCTGGTGGTGATCGCCTCCCAGGACCGCAGGCCACTCGTGGCCAGAGCCCTGGTGGATCTCGACAAGCTTCTGGGCAGCTCGGTGAGCGACTACATCCGTGTGCATGCTCCGGCTCCGGTGCTGCTGGTGCGGGAGCCGGAGGCGCGGGCCCGCTGAACCCGGGTCAGCCGCCCTGGCGGCTGTTCGTCTGGATGTAAAGAATGATCAGGAAGACGGCGGGAACCAGAACGAACAGAAGGCTGGCAACGAAGCCGAGATCGTTGGTTTCCATGACTGCTGGAGAGGTTCTGAGAACGTATCACCGCCCATCGGCAGGAAGGACGCCCCCTTCATCGCTCGTTGTGGATGGAGCCGACACTCCCTCTGGAGAATCCTCCTGCTGCGGTGCCGCGGGGGGCTCGGGCCAGGCGGTGGGGCCCTCCGGCAGGGGCAGGGAGCGGGCCCGGATCAATTCGCTCTCCCGGTCGCCAAGTCCCACCTGGGGTTTGGTGAGCACCATCACCGATTTCTCGACCAGGGCCTGGCAGGCCAGCCGCCAGGTCTGGGGGCGCCGTTTCAGCTTCAGCAGTTCCACCGACGTCAGCTCGGTGAGGGCGTTGTCCGCGCCTCCCTCCACAACCTCCACAAAGCAGGTGATGCACTGGCCGCAGCCACCACAGTTGCCCAGGCGACCCTTGAGGCCATAGAGCTCAATGCCTTCGCGCAGGGCCACCTCGCGGAGGTTCTCACCCGGGTAGCACTCCACGTCCCGCTGCTCACGCACGAACCGGATCACGGGCATGGCGGCAGCCTCTCGGGGGACGAATGGGCTCCCATTCTGGATCGCGCCGTTGCGGTCCGTTACCTGGGCCCCGTGGCGTTGCCCGCAACCTTTACCATCGCCAGCACGGATCGGTAATCACCGAGCGTCTCCTTAGCCGCCATCGCCCCGGCGATCGGCTTCGGCAACTGTCAACCCAGACCTGACCCCCCAATGGGATTGCCCTGGTACCGGGTGCACACGGTCGTCATCAACGACCCGGGCCGACTGCTGGCCGTGCACCTCATGCACACCGCCCTGGTAGCCGGCTGGGCCGGCTCCATGGCGCTCTATGAGCTTGCGATCTTCGACCCCTCCGACCAGGTCCTCAACCCCATGTGGCGCCAGGGCATGTTCGTCATGCCCTTCATGGCCCGCCTGGGCGTGACAGGCAGCTGGGGGGGCTGGAGTGTCACCGGTGAAACCGGCGTCGACCCCGGCTTCTGGAGCTTCGAAGGCGTGGCTGCGGCCCACATCATCTTCAGTGGCCTGCTCTTCCTTGCCGCCATCTGGCACTGGACCTACTGGGATCTCGAGATCTGGCAGGACCCCCGCTCCGGGGAGCCAGCCCTTGACCTCCCCAAGATCTTCGGCATCCACCTGCTCCTGGCCGGCTTGGGCTGCTTCGGCTTCGGAGCCTTCCACCTCACCGGCGTCTTCGGACCGGGGATGTGGATCTCGGATCCGTACAGCCTCACGGGCCACCTCGAAGCGGTGCAACCCTCCTGGGGACCTGAAGGCTTCAACCCCTTCAACCCAGGAGGGATCGTGGCGCACCACATCGCCGCCGGAATCGTCGGCATCATCGCCGGCATCTTCCACATCACCACCCGTCCGCCGGAGCGCCTCTACAAGGCGCTTCGCATGGGCAACATCGAGACGGTGCTGGCCAGCGCCATCGCGGCGGTGTTCTTCGCGGCCTTCATCGTGGCCGGAACCATGTGGTACGGCTCGGCCGCCACACCGGTGGAACTGTTCGGCCCCACCCGCTACCAGTGGGATCAGAACTACTTCAAGACGGAGATCAACCGTCGCGTCCAGACCGCCATGGACAACGGCGCCACCAAGGAAGAGGCCTTCGCGGCCATTCCCGAGAAGCTCGCCTTCTACGACTATGTGGGCAACAGCCCCGCCAAGGGTGGCCTGTTCCGCGTTGGCCCGATGATCAACGGTGACGGCCTGCCCACCTCCTGGATCGGGCACATCTCCTTCACCGACAAGCAAGGCCATGACCTTGAGGTCCGTCGCCTGCCCAACTTCTTCGAGAACTTCCCGGTGGTCCTCCAAGACGATCAGGGCATCGTCCGCGCCGACATCCCCTTCCGGCGTGCCGAGGCGAAGTACTCCTTTGAGCAGCAGGGCGTGACGGCCACCGTCTATGGCGGTGCCCTCAACGGTCAGACGTTCACCGATCCCGCCGACGTCAAGCGACTGGCCCGCAAGGCCCAGCTTGGCGAGGCCTTCGAGTTTGACCGTGAGACTTACCATTCCGACGGCACCTTCCGCAGTTCGCCCCGCGGCTGGTTCACCTTCGGCCATGCCTGCTTCGCCCTGCTCTTCTTCTTCGGCCACATCTGGCACGGTGCCCGCACCCTCTACCGTGATGTCTTCGCCGGTATCGACCCCGATCTCGGCGAGCAAGTGGAATTCGGTCTGTTCGCCAAGCTGGGCGACCGTTCCACCCGACGCCTGCCAGAGGGCTTCGTGCCCCCGGCCGGCTCCCCCCTCAGCTGACCGCCAGCCCCCCCGAGGATTCCCATGGAGAGCTTCGCCTACATCCTGATCCTGGCCCTGGCCATCTCCACGCTCTTTTTCGCGATCGCCTTCCGCGATCCCCCGAAAATCGGCAAGTGACCACGCTTTTGGATTGATCCAACCCCTGGGAAACCAGGGGTTTTTTCTTGTCTGGGGCCCCACCTTGATGGCAACCCCTTCTCTTTGTGCGCGTACCTGTTTACACTCCGACTACTTGGAAGCGTGCCCAGGGATGCAATGTCCCTCCTGCCAACACACCGATAGTCGTGTTCTGGAATCAAGGGCTGCCGATTCCGGGCGCAGCGTGCGGCGGCGCAGGGAGTGCCTCAACTGTGATTTTCGCTTCACCACCTACGAAAGGGTCGAGACTGTTCCGATCACCGTGGTGAAGCGCAACAGCAGCAGGGAAACCTTCAATCGCAGCAAACTGCTGCACGGTCTGCTGAGGGCCTGCGAAAAGACCGGCCTGGAACCGGCCCGGCTCGAGGCCGTTGTCGACGACATCGAACTGGTCCTGCAGCAGCGGGCCGGACGCGAAGTGAGCAGCAATGAGATCGGTGAGCTGGTGCTGCAGCGCCTGCGCGAGATGAGCGAAGTCGCCTACGTGCGCTTCGCCTCCGTCTACCGCCAGTTCCAGGGCGTCAGCGATTTCGTGGCCACCCTGGAAGGCCTGGGGAACCGGGGCAAAACCAAGAACCGGCTGGTGGTGGTCGGTTGAGGCCGATGGGACGCAGCCGACAGAGGCTTCAGCCGGCCCATTGATAGAGTGATCGATCGAGTGTGCGCTGCAGGCGGGCAGTCACCTCGTTCCTTCGCACTGCCACCGGCAGACCGTCCCAGCTCCATGACCCTCACTCCTTCTTCCGAAGCCGACACCCTCGAGGCCCTCACGCCGATCAGCAGCGAGGAGGCCGCCGTCATTGAGACCACAGAGGATCTCGATCTGGCCATTCCGGAAGAGGTTCCCAGCGCCGACGACTCCAGCAGCAGGGTCAGCGCCCGGGATGGTGACGGCGTGGGCTTCACGCTGGATGAGTTCGCGGCCCTGCTCAGCAAGTACGACTACAACTTCAAGCCGGGCGACGTCGTCAACGGCACCGTGTTCGCCCTTGAATCGAAGGGCGCCATGATCGACATCGGCGCCAAGACCGCCGCCTTCATGCCCCTGCAGGAGGTGTCGATCAACCGAGTCGAGCATCTTTCCGACGTGCTCGAGCCCGGGGAGGTTCGCGAATTCTTCATCCTCAGCGAGGAGAACGAGGACGGCCAGCTCACCCTTTCGGTGCGCCGCATCGAGTACCAGCGCGCCTGGGAGCGGGTGCGCCAGCTGCAGAAGGAAGACGCCACCATCTATAGCGAGGTGTTTGCCACCAACCGCGGTGGTGCCCTGGTGCGGGTGGAAGGCCTGCGGGGCTTCATCCCCGGCAGCCACATCAGCACCCGCAAGGCCAAGGAGGAGCTCGTGGCCGACTTCCTCCCCCTCAAGTTCCTGGAGGTGGACGAGGAGCGCAACCGCCTGGTGCTGAGCCATCGTCGTGCCCTGGTGGAGCGCAAGATGAATCGCCTCGAGGTGGGCGAGGTGGTGCTGGGTACCGTCCGGGGCATCAAGCCCTACGGCGCCTTCATCGACATCGGTGGTGTCAGTGGTCTGCTGCACATCTCCGAGATCAGCCACGAGCACATCGAAACGCCCCACACCGTGCTCAATGTCAACGATCAGATGAAGGTGATGATCATCGATCTCGACGCCGAGAGGGGCCGGATTTCCCTGTCCACCAAGGCCCTTGAGCCTGAGCCCGGCGACATGCTGACCGATCCCCAGAAGGTGTTCGACAAGGCCGAGGAAATGGCCGCTCGTTATAAGCAGATGCTGCTTGAGCAGGCCGAGGACAGCGAACCCATGGGCGTTTCGCTCGAATGACCCCCCTGGCTCCGGCCCTCTGACGATGGTGCTTCTGTCGTTGCGGGGCATACCCCTTGCCTGCGGGGATCGTCAACTGGAGGCGGTGCTGTTCGACAAGGACGGCACCATCAGCCACAGCGAGCCCATGCTCGTGGCCCTGGCCCAGGCCAGGGTTTTTCATTGTCTGGCCCTGGCTGATCTGGCCGCCAGCGCCCCGGAACGTCACCGGGACCTGGGCGAGCTGCTCCACCGCGCCTATGGCGTTTCCACCGAAGGCCTCCAGCCCGCCGGCACCATGGCGGTGGCCAGCCGCGACCACAACCTGGTGGCCACCGCCACCGCCCTGGTGCAGGTGGGCCTGGGCTGGCCCGAGGCCATGGCCATGGCCGAAACGGTGTTCGCCCGCACCGACGCCCTGCACGGCCAGGGGAGCGAACGGCGCCCGGCACCCACCGCCGGCCTGCGGCCCCTGCTGGAGGCCCTGCGGCAGGCGGGGGTGCGCTGCGCCGTGATCAGCAATGACCATGTCGACGGTATCGAAGCCTTCCTGGCTGCCCATGATCTGGCGGCCTACGTGCAGGCCATCTGGAGCGCGGAACATCAGCCCCGCAAGCCGGATCCCGCCGCCGTCCACGGTCTCTGCGGTGAACTGGGCGTGGCCATCGAGAGCTGCGCCCTGATCGGCGACGCCAACAGCGACCTGCGCATGGCCCGCGCCGCCGGGGTGCCGGTGGTGCTGGGCTACCGGGCCGGCTGGCGGCGGCCGGTGGATCTGGATGACTCCTTCCTGCAGCTGGATCACTGGCGGGAGCTTGCCGTTGTAGCTGAAGTCACATTGCCGCTGGCTGCTCCGTCCATGTCTGGCGGGACCAGCCAACCGCTGGGAATAAACTCACCCATTGATTGATCCCACCCCCCTATGAGCCGTTTCGTCTTCACCTCGGAATCGGTGACGGAAGGCCACCCCGACAAGATCTGCGATCAGATCAGCGATGCCGTGCTGGATGCGCTGCTGGCCCAGGATCCCTCCAGCCGTGTGGCCTGCGAGACCGTGGTGAACACCGGCCTCTGCCTGATCACCGGGGAAGTCACCACCAACGCGCGGGTCGACTTCAACACCCTGGTGCGGGGGGTGATCGAACAGATCGGCTACAGCGGTGCCCGCGCCGGTGGCTTCGATGCCAGGAGCTGCGCCGTGCTGATCGCCCTGGATCAGCAATCGCCGGACATCGCCCAGGGCGTGGATGAGGCCGACGACCACGACGGTGACCCCCTCGACAAGGTGGGCGCCGGCGACCAGGGCATCATGTTCGGCTACGCCTGCGACGAAACTCCGGAGCGGATGCCCCTGCCCATCAGCCTGGCCCACCGGCTGGCCCTGCGGCTGGCCCAGGTGCGCCACGACGGCAGCCTCGGCTACCTGCTCCCCGATGGCAAGACCCAGGTGAGCGTGGTCTACGAGAACGACCGCCCCGTGGCGATCGACACGATCCTCATCTCCACCCAGCACACGGCCGAGGTGGAAGGCATCAGCGATGAGAAGGCCGTGCAGCAGCGGATCAAGGACGACCTCTGGACGCACGTGGTGCTCCCCGCCACCGCCGATCTGCCCCTGAAACCCAGCCGGGAGGGCACCCGGTTCTACGTCAACCCCACCGGCAAGTTCGTGGTGGGCGGCCCCCAGGGCGACGCAGGGCTGACGGGACGCAAGATCATCGTCGACACCTACGGCGGCTATGCCCGCCACGGCGGTGGTGCCTTCTCCGGCAAGGACCCCACCAAGGTGGACCGCTCCGCCGCCTATGCGGCCCGTTACGTGGCCAAGGCCCTGGTGGCGGCTGGCCTGGCCCGCAGGGCCGAGGTGCAGCTCAGCTACGCGATCGGCGTGGCCCGGCCCGTGAGCATCCTGGTGGAGAGCTTCGGCACTGGCGCCCTCGACAATGCCGACCTCACCGCCCTGGTGCAGGAACATTTCGACCTGCGGCCCGGCGCGATCATCGAGGCCTTCGGTCTGCGGGAACTGCCCCAGCAGCGGGGAGGGCGCTTCTATCAGGATGTCGCGGCCTACGGCCACTTCGGCCGCAAGGATCTCGACCTCCCCTGGGAGGACGTCACCACCATCGCCGCCACCTTGAAGCAAGCCACGGCGAGCCGTGTCAGCGCTGTATCTGGGGGTTGACCTCGGCAGCAGTGGCCTGCGCCTGGCCGTTCTGGCGGAAGTCGGGGCGGCCGGCGGCCAACCCGACGATCCCCTGCTGAGCCGCCAATCCCCCTACCCCGGCCGCCTGGAAGAACCTGGCGCCTGGCGGCAGGGGCTGATTGAGCTTCTGGCCACCGTTCCCGAAGGGATCCGCCGCCGGGCGCGTGCCATCGCCATCGATGGCACCTCCGGCACCCTGCTGGCCTGCAGGGCCGATGGCCGCCTGCTGCCGCCGCCCCTGGCGCAGGCCCTCCCATACCACTTGGCCTGTGCGGAACAGTCCGGAGCCATCACCGCGCTTCTGGGCCCGGCGTCCGGCGGCGCCCCCAGCCATCCGGCCGCCAGCCCCAGCAGCAGCCTGGCCAGGGCCCTGCGGCTGCTGGCCCTGGCCAGGGAAGCGGGGCTGGGGCCGGTCCTGCTGCTGCGCCATCAGGCCGACTGGCTGATGGGCTGGCTGCTGGACGACTGGCGCTGGGGCGAGGAGGGCAACAACCTGCGCCTGGGCTGGAACCTGGAGCAGGGAGACTGGCTCCCTGGTGTGGCCGCAGCACTGGGCGTGGGGGCGCTGCCCCGGATCCGATCCAGCGGCAGCCTGCTGGGCCCACTCGCTCCAGCGGTGGCGGCGTGCCTGGGCCTGCCTGGGGATTGCCAGGTGGTGGCGGGCAGCACCGATGCCAATGCCGCCGTGCTGGCCGCCGACCCCCAGGCCGGCGATGGCATCGCCGTGCTGGGCACCACCCTGGTGCTGAAGCAGTTCGTGGCGGCCCCCCTGGCCGGTGCCGTCCTCAGCAACCACCGGGTGGCCGGCCGCTGGCTGGTGGGGGGCGCCTCCAATGCCGGCGCCGGCGTCCTCCGCCACTTCTTCGACGACGAACGGATCGCAGAACTGAGCCGCCAGATCGCTCCGGACCGCCCGACGGAGCTCCACCTGCTCCCCCTGAGCCGCCAAGGGGAACGTTTTCCCGTGGACGATCCGGAGCTGGAGCCGATCCTGGAGCCGAGGCCCGTCAGCGATGCCCGCTACCTGCAGGCCCTGCTTGAGGGCCTCACCGCCATCGAAGCGGCGGGCTGGCAACGGCTGCGACAGCTGGGGGCACCGGCCCTGCGGCGGGTGATCAGCCTTGGTGGCGGCGCCCGCAACAGCCAGTGGCGGTCCATGCGGTCGCGCGCCCTCGGGATCCCGGTGCTGAACCGACCGAAACGCACGGCGGCCCTGGGCATGGCCCTGCTGGCCAGGGCCAGCTTCAGGATGGAGATCGAATCCACCCCCCTACGCCCATGAACGAACGCCTCAGCTCGATCCTCTCCATGGCGCTGTTCGTCGTGCTGGCGGGCTTTGTGGGCTTCAGCGGTGTACGGCTGTGCCTGCTGCTCTGGCAGCGGTACGCCGGCGCCTGAGCCCAGAATCCCCCCAACCGCACCGACCCCATGGCCGCCGACCCCCTCTCCGCCGCAGTGAGCGACCGCATCTGCAGGCACATGAACGATGACCATGCGGAGGCCGTCCTGGCCTATGCCCGTCACTTCGGCGGCTGCACCGAAGCCGTGGAGGCCCGCCTGCTGGCCGTCGAGCCCCTGGCCATGCGCCTGGAGGTGGATGGCGCCCCCGTGGAGGTGCCCTTCGACCACGCCCTCTCCGATAGCGAAGACGCCCACCGCACCCTGGTGGCCATGCTGCGGTCGCTGCCCGGGAAGGCTTGAAGCAGCGGCGCCAGACCCCTGACCCTCCTCGCACGCCTGATCCGGCTTCCCCTCGACTGGATCGCCGCCACCCCCTGCCCCCTGTGTCGCGGCCTGCAGCCGCCTCAGCACGGCGCCGGAGCCCCCTGCCCCGACTGCCGCCGCCAGCTCCCCCTGCCGGCCGGGGGCGAGCGGGGCAACGAGCCCCTGCTGTGGTGGGCCGCCGGGTCCTACGACGGAGAGCTGCGGCGGTTGCTGCTCGGTTTGCGGCAGCGGCCTGAGGACGCCAAGGTCGGTGCCCTGGTGCGGGTGATGGCGGAGGGGCTGCCCCAGTGGCGGCGGCGACCGCTGCTGGTGCCGGTGCCGAGCTGGAAACGGAGCGGCAACCCCCTGCCCGATCTGGTGTGCCGCCAGCTCGTGCGCCAGCTGGACTACCGCCAGGGCGATCTGCTGGAACGGTCGCGGCCGGTGCTCGGCCAGCATCACCTCAAGCGGGCCATGCGCCTGGCCAACCAGGACGGTGCCTTCCGCTGCCGCCGCAGACCCCGGCCTGGCGAGGCCACGGGCCGGCCGATCCTGATCGTCGACGACATCCTCACCAGCGGCGCCACCGGATGCAGCGCCGCCCTGGCCCTGGAAACGCTTGGCTGGCCTGTGGTGGGGATGGTCTGTCTGGCCCGCACCCCCAGCGCCCGCGCCGCCAAGGCCCGCACCCCCTCAGGCTGATCCGGCAGCGCGCTGTGATCTAAGATCGCATCGTCGCTTCGGCGACGGGCCGGGATAGCTCAGTTGGTAGAGCAGGCGACTGAAAATCGCCGTGTCCCCAGTTCAAATCTGGGTCCTGGCATTGCGTGCGGACTGCGCTGCAGCCCAACACCATGCCCCAGCCGCCTTCGACCTCCAGCCAGATCTTCAACAACGCCGACAGCTTTGCCCAGGCGTTCGACGAAGCCTGGCAGGCCCATAGCCGCCGAGATCCGTCCCACGGACTCTCGGCGGCCGAGAAGCTCGAAGCCATCCTCGGCAATGTGGCCGACCACCCCTTCGCCCTCAGCGATCCAGCCACGGCTCGCCAGGTGGGTGCGTTCAGGATCCGCCTGCTGGACCTCTAGGTGGCGCCCATGAGCAGCTCCCTGGCCCGCCTCATCCAGCAGCTGAGTGCTGGCTTCAGCAACCAGGCCCAGGCCTTCGACAACCCTCCCCTTTACGCCCACATCCTGGTTAAGTTCCGGCCGCTGCCCCAGCTGGCTAAGGGCTCCCTGCTGCTCGAGCAGACCTACGCCATTTCGCCAGGGACGCCGTACCGGATCCGCGTGCTCCGGGCCGAGCAGCGCGACGGCGAGCTGATCATCCACAACCAGGCCCTGCGCGAGGAGAAACGTTTCTGGGGCGCCATCGACGATGCAGGCCGACGCCAGCAGATCGAGGCCGCCGACCTGCTCCCCCTCGAAGGCTGCACCTATGTGGTGCAGGAGGCGGGCGAAGGCTTCATCGGCGCGGTGGAACCCGGTTGCCGTTGCCTCGTGGAGCGCAAGGGCAGCCTCGCCTATCTTGTCAGCAGCTTTGAGATCAACCCCCGGGGCATGCGCACCATCGATCGGGGCCATGATCCGGCCACCCATGAGCAGCTGTGGGGATCGTTGGCCGGTCCCTTCGAATTCGAGCGCACCGACGACTACCGCAGCGACATTCCCTCCTCCTGGCTGGACAGCTGACGCTTCATCAGACCCGGGGGCCGGGTCAGCCAGCGATCAACTCGTCCATGAAGGGCTGCTCGCCCTCGTCAAGAAAGGGGTCGGTGTCCTCCGGGCCCAGATCGAAGCCTTGCTCCTCAATCAGGGAGCCCGGCAGTTCCTGCTGCAGCGCCGGCGGCTGAACCGCCTGCAGATGGCGGGAGGCCCCGGTCCGATCCAGACCCCTCAAAGCCGCCTCAATCCTGGCCAGGCGCTCTTCGGTGTCGTCTAGCCGCTGGTCCATCGCCACCCCATGGGCCGCCTCCAGACCGGCAGCCTCCTGCAGCTGTTCGCCGATCCGATCCTGCTGGCCTTCGAGCCGTTCCTCAAGCTCCAGCAGGCGGTAGGTGAGTGCTTCGGCAACCTGGGACAGGACCTGAAGCTGGTCGGCCAACCGCAGGGAAGCGTCCTCGGGTAGGGGCACAACAGCAGTCATGACGGCACCGGGATGATGGCCGGATGGTATCGGTGTGGGGCCAGTCCGCCAGGGGGCACAACGCCGGGGTCGGCCCGGACGGGCGGGGGCAGCGCCGGTCGGGGGGTTTGTAACGATTCTGAAAACCCTGTCGTGGCGTGCGGACAGGCCCATAGGATCCGGCTTGCAGCCCATGATCGGGACGTTTCCTGCAGCCGTCCTTGAAGGCTTCTGCAGATCCGCAGTGGCGAATTGCGCTGCACTCCGACCTTCTACCCATCGTTTCTCCCCCGGCCCCCACGCTCATGACACTTGCCAACGCTGCCTATCTGGGCATCGAGCGTTTCTCCAGCGATCGCAACAAGGAAAATTGGACGAACGCCACTGAAAACGACAAGGCCGCCCTGATCCGTGCCGTTTACAAGCAGGTGCTGGGTAACCAGTATGTGATGGCCAGCGAGCGGCTCTCCGGTCCGGAGTCCCTCTTCAAGCGCGGCTACCTCAGCGTGCGGGAGTTTGTCCGGCAGGTGGCCAAGAGCGGCCTCTACAAGGCCAAGTTCTTCGAGAACTGCAATCCCTATCGCTTCATCGAGCTGAACTTCAAGCATCTTCTGGGCCGGGCTCCCCAGAACAAGGCCGAGATGCTGCACCACTTCACGATCCTGCAGGAGCAGGGCTACGACGCCGAGATCGATTCCTACATCGACAGCGCCGAGTACCAGACCCGCTTCGGCGAAGAGGTGGTGCCCTACCTGCACGGCTGGGACTATTCCTCTGGCCAGCAGGGCCTGCAGTTCTCCTACATGCTCCAGCTCACCCGGGGTGTGGGCGCCTCGGTACGGGGCGACCTGCTCAAGAACCAGTCCCGCCTCAATCCCTCTGTGCATGCGGAATCCCCCATGCCGGTGGTCAGCCCCAACGCTCGGGGCAGCGTCTTCCGCAAGGTCAGCACCGATGGCGTCACCCGCCAGGGCGTGGGGGCCGGCGAAGAAGGCCGCACCTTCCGGGTGGAGATCTCCGGCTTCAACAACTACCGCCTGCACAAGCGCAGCAACCGGGTGCGCTTCATTCCCTTCAGCAAGCTGCTGCAGACCCAGCAGCAGATCCTCCGGGAAGGTGGCCGCATCGCCAGCATCACGCCGATCAACTGAATCGGGTTCACGTCCAGCCTTTTCCCCCTACCCCACCGAATCCATGAAGGTTTCCGCAGGTACCCGAGGCACCGGCCTCAACAGCTCCCGCCAGGTGGCCCTCACCGTCACCGGTGTGAGCAACAACGACTATTCCCGCACCGCGGACATGGTCATGAACGTGCCCTTCACCCGCATGAACGAGACCATGCGTCTGGTCCACTCCCTGGGTGGCCGGATCGTCAGCGTCTCCGTGACCGGCAGTGGCGGTTCGGAACTGCCAGCCCCCCGCAAGGGGAAAGGCAAAGCGAGGGACGACGGCTGAGCCCAGGCTTCGCCTCGCCCCCAACGGCTTCTCCAGCCACCAGAGGGTCCCCGTTGAGGGGGCCCTTTTTGCTGGGATGGCCAAGGGACCGTCGACGAGCGCCTTACACCCATCAGCCAGGACAACCGTTCAGCATGAACCCAGGGGGGCCTGGGCAGGGGATCAGAACGGTTGCAGCAGCTTGGGTCCTGGCGCTAGTGACCATTTATGAAGGTCCCCCCATCCCACGGACGCGGGGCACAACAATAGGTAGGTCTTTCGGAGCGATGCCCGGCCGAGGCCAGGCCATCATCGAAAGCAACGACGAAGTCGACGTCAGCCAGGCCACCCCCCGGATTGACGCTCCAGACTCCCCCCCTTACCCACCCAATCCCGACGTTCGACGTCGAGAACAGGAGCTAACTCAATGTTCGACGCCTTCACCAAGGTCGTTGCTCAGGCTGATGCCCGCGGCGAATTCCTCAACGCTGGTCAAATCGACGCCCTGGCGTCGAT
>NZ_JAGQCD010000039.1 GCF_024345975.1 Cyanobium sp. Cruz-8D1
GAACGCTCCGGCGTCAGCGCCCCGGTGGGGCGGGATCTGCTGGAGCTGGAGAACCAGTTGTTCCATCAGTGGCATCGCTGGCGAGACGGCGAGATCGACAGGCAAGAACTGCAATCCCTCACGGCGCTGGTCATCCGCGACCTGCGCGTGCTGGCCCAGGGGCTGGATGGCGAGGTGTTCCACTACCGCGATGACTACGGCGTGGAGGTGGACGCGATCGTCCAGCTGCGCGATGGCCGCTGGGGTGCGATTGACATCAGGTTGGGCCAGGGTCAGGTGGAGGCCGCTGCCGAAGGCCTGCTGCGCTTTCGCCAGCAGATCGATACGGGCCGCACCGGCGAACCTGCCTTCCTGGCGGTGGTCTGCGGCAGCGGCTACGGCTACCGGCGAGCCGAGGGCATCGCTGTGGTGCCGTTGGGGGCGCTGGGGCCTTGAATCATCAGCAGGCCAAAGAACCGCCCAGTCCAGGAGCAAGACCTTGCCCTAGGTGAACGTTCAGATCACCCGAGGTGCATCGCGGCAGCAGAAGGCCGAGATCGTCAGGGACATCACGGACTCTCTTCAAGGATCTGGCTCCGACGGCCCACGCCTCTGTCTCGCGCAGGCCGCGATGGTGGCCTGTCGCGTCTGACGCCAAGACCCGCCGGGGGGGGGCGATTCTCCATGACGGGGCAACGGATCGCTCGGGCCAGGGCCGATCGCTTCTGTGGCGAGAGGCAGGAGCGCGCCGATTCCCTACCCTGAATCCATGGCAGACGCTGACATCCGCTGGCGCCAGCGGTTTGACAACTTCGAGCGGGCCTTGCAGGTGCTGGCACGCGGTGTTGAGCTGGCGCAGCAGCGCCCGCTGAGCGAGCTGGAACAGCAGGGGCTGATTCAGGGATTCGAGTTCACCCATGAACTTGCCTGGAATCTGCTCAAGGACTATCTGCAATATCAGGGAATCGAGGGCCTCATTGGATCACGCGATGCCACTCGCCTGGCCTTCCAAAGTGGTCTTGTCGACGACGGTGAGGGCTGGATGGCGATGATCAAGGCCCGTAATCAGTCATCGCATTCCTACAATCTCGAGCAGGCCAAAGCGATCGCCCACGACGTGATCGATCGCTTTGCGCCGCTGTTCGGCGCCCTGCGTGTTCACTTCGCGGCTCTCAGCGATCCCCGGCCATGATCAGCAGTGCCCCGCTGGCGTCAGCCCAGGCCATCGGCCTGCCGGATTCGGCCATGGCGGCCATCCAGATGGTGCTCGCCACCTATCCCGAGGTAGAGGCCGCGATCCTCTACGGCTCCAGAGCCCTTGGCCGCCACCGCCCCGCCTCCGATATCGATCTCACCCTGACGGGTCACGCCATCAGCAACGCCATCTTGGCCCGCATCGACGCCGATCTCGATGATCTGCTCCTGCCCTGGGTGATCGATCTTTCCGCACTCACTGCCATCGGCCACCCCGCCCTTCTGGCCCACATCCAACGTGCCGGCGTGCTGCTGTACCAACGCTCGGATACCCCTGCCGTTCCTGCCTGAGCGTCCGGCTTCGGCTACTGGCGAGCTGATGCCTCTCTGGGGTGAAGGTGGATCTAGTCAGGCCTGGTCGAGTCCTGCGCCGCCATGATGTCCAGACCCAGACGTGTGGTGATTCCCCGCAATGGCCGGCCCGTCGCACGGCTCACCAGCCTGCAGGTGCCTGAGCGCCCCCGCCGGCTGGGCATCGCCCGCGGGCAGTTCGTGGCGCCCGAGTCGATCGATGCCGCCAACCCCCTGATCGCCGATCTGTTCGAGCAGGGCTGATGCGCCTGCTGTTCGATGCCGTCACACTGCTCAGCGCTGACGCGGCGTTCACCGCCTATGGCTGCCCTCTGCCGGATGCACGCGTCTGAAGCAGCACCTACCTTTCATTGTTCACGATGATGGGCGGTCCCTGTATCTCTCTCTGAGCACCTCAGAGAGGGCATGCTCGCCTCCGATGCGGCAACACTTGAGGGCGTGCTCTCCAAGCAGAAGGACCTTGCGCTTCATCGCTCCTGGGCTCCCAGATTCCATCGCATCGATCCATCCGAGTGACGCATCCTGATGCTGGGGCAGGCGGCCTTTGTCTGCGTTCGTGTTTACCTCTCTGGTGTGTTCAACGGTTCCCTTTTTCAGGAGGATCTTCGTTTCTCCCGTCTGTGGCAGCGCCATGTCAGTGGCGCCTGGAAGGTCGTCGCCGGCCAGGCCACCCGCGTGCAGGCTCCGGCCCCACCGTCCTCCTGAGCGTTTCCCCCATCGGCCCTGTGCAACCTGCTTCCGTCCGCCCAGCCACCTCCGCCGACCTTGAGACCTTGTTTCGCTCTTCGACGGCTATCGCCAGTTCATCGCCGACCCTGATGGCCGGGCGCTTTATGCCTCGGCCGGCTGGCAGCGTGACGAGGTGTTCAGCGCCTATCACGACGCACTCTTGGCGCCGATCCCACCCACCCGTTCCGACGACGCTCACTGAGATGGCTGGCCCGGGTCAGGCAGAACGCAGGGCCTCAGAGGCCCTGTTCCCGGAAGTAGCGCCGCATGGCCTCCTCCGCCACGCTCACCTGGGCCGACGTGCAGGCGGAGGTTTTGCTGAAGGTCTTGCCGGCCTTGTTGAAGTTGACCCGGCAGGCGCCCTCGAACTTCACCTGGTGGATGCCCAGCAGCAGCCGCACGATTTCCGGCGGCTTCTCCGCTGGCGTGGTGCTGCTGGCTTCCTTGCCGTAGGGGGCGGGATCCCAGAAGACGAAGATCGACTGCTTCTCCAGCCGGTACACCTGGCCGCGATTGGCGTCCAGGATCTCCCGCCTTGCCGGTTCACCGCGCCCATCGAAGTAGGCATTGGGGGTGCTCTCGTTGGGCTTGAGCTCGACCCTCTGGCCGCCCTTGAGTTGGATGCTGACGAATCCTTGCCGCTGCGAGAAGGTGCACAGGTCGGAGGAGGTGGCCTTGTCCTCACCGGCGGGGAAGACATCGCAGCGGGCCTGCACGGTGTCGGCCAGCGCCGGCGCCGTCACCACCACGGACGCCAGGCTCAGCAGGGAGGCGGCAAGGATCGGAAGTCGTCGCATCGCCGGAATGGTTACTTCTCTCAAGGTATCCATCGCATCGGGCGGCGTCAGTCTCTCCGTGTTTCGCCGCAGGGCTCGCTGCCTCAAGGCGCAAGGCCTGGGTGGCCACAACCTGATCACCTGGTTGGGGCGTGGCGTATGAGGGCAAAACTGATCAGGATCGGCAACTCACGCGGCCTTCGCCTGGCCAAGCCGCTGCTGGAGGAGGCTGCTCTGACGGACGCGGTGGACATCCACGCCGCGCCTGGAATGCTGACGATCACCCCTCTGGCGGCGCCACGGGCCGGGTGGGCCCAGGCAGCAGCAGCGGTTGCACCAGTGGGTCTCCTGGATGCAGCCAGTCCCACCCGGTTCGACGACGGGGAATCGTAGTGGTGACCGATGTCGCCGTCTGGCGCGGTGACCTTGTTCTGGTGGCGTTGCATCAACCTGTGGCCAGGAGGGTCGGATAGACCGGCCCCGCGACACCAGCACCACCCATGACCCGCCAGCCGATCGTGATCCTCGGGGGCTTCCTGATCAGCCAGGAGGCCTATGGGCCGATGGTGTCGCGGCTGCAGCAGCTCAGCGGCCAGCCGGTGCGGCTGGTGCCGGTGGGCAAGCCCGAATGGCTGCTCACCGTCTTCGCCTTCGCCTGGGCCCGGATCCTCGATCGGGTCCAGGCCACTGCCAGCGAGTTGGCCCGCCAGTCCCCCACCGGCAAGGTGACGCTGATCGGCCACAGCTCCGGTGGCATCATGTTGCGGCTGTTCCTCGATGACGCCCCGTTCCAGGGGCGCTGCTACGACGGCAAGGCCCTGGCCGACACCCTGGTGATGCTGGGCAGTCCCCATACCGCCCTGAAGGCTACGGTGCTGCGCCAGATGGTGGCGGAGCGCCTGCCGGGCAGCCCCTTCGCCGATCAGGTGCGGTATGTGTCGGTGGCCGGCGACCTTGAGCTGCAGGCGGCTTCCCCCATGGCCCAGCGCCTGGCCCCCACCGCCTACCGCAACAGCAGCGGCGATGCCCACGACCGGGGCGACGGCCTGGTGCCGGTGGCCTCGGCCCTGTTGGCGGGCTCCACCCCCCTGGTGCTGCCGGGGGTGGCCCATGGCGGCGCCTTCGGTCCCAGCTGGTACGGCAGCCCGGAGGTGGTGGAGCGTTGGTGGACCGCTGCGTTCAGCGGCTCTGGGGGGCCACCGGGGTCGTGGCCTGCTGGCGCAGCTCGCTGACCACACCGCTGCGCTTGAGGGCGCTGATCGCCTGGTCGATGCGGTCGCTGGTGGCCTCCGGCAGTTGCGGGGAGAAGGCGAAGGCCTGGGATTCGGGCCGGATGCCCTCCAGCGCCAGGCTGGGCAGAAAGCCCTTGGCTTCTGCCTGCAGCAGCAGATGGCTGAGCTGCAGGTTGTCGCCCACCAGGGCGTCGATGCGCCGGGAGGCCAGCAACTCGCCCCCGGCCCTGATGTTGGCCAACGGCACGATCGTGACCTTCGCCCCCGTCCCGCCGGCGTTGAGTTCCTTCAGCAGGGCCTCGCTCACGGTGCCGCTGCGCACCCCCACCCGCAGGCCGCGCAGGTCGGCCGGGGACCGGATCGCGCCGGTGGCCTTGCCCTGGATCTCCCCGGCCACGTTCACGGTGAGATAGCCCACCAGCAGCGACGCCGAGACGATCCGCACCAGGTAGGCCAGGATCACAATCCCGTTGCCGCGGATGGTGGCCACGATCGTGTTGCTGCCCGGCCCCGTGGCCAGCACCTGGAACACCTTGCTGCTGTGACGCAGGGAGTGATGCCTGCTGCCCGCAGGCGGATGGTTGCGGGCCTCCAGCCTCAGGGTGAGCCCGGTGAGCAGGGCGATCGCCAGCAGGTAGCCGCCCAGCAGCTGCAACAGCGTCGGCGTCAGCAGAGCGCCCAGGAAGGAGCGGCCCAGATCCAGCCGGCTCTTGACCACCATCACCGCCAGGCCATCTTCCTGGAAAGGGAGGCTGAAGCGGTAGCGCTGCAGGCGGTCGGGCGAGACGTTGATGCAGCCCACGGCCACATCCAGCCGCCCCTCGCGGCTGGCCTCCAGCATCTGCCGCACCGACGGCCACGCGCTGACGACATAGGGCAGCTGCTCGCGCGTGGCCACCCGGTTCCAGAGATCGACGGCCAGGCCCCGCCAGACCCCCGCCACCTGGTAGCTGCAGGGCGGCGAGCCCTCCACCAGGCCCACCCGCAGCACCGGTGCCGCCGCCGCCGTCCCCGGCAGGCCCAGGGCGAGGCAGAGGGCAAGGCCCCAGCTGAGGCGTTTCATCCGACTCCCTCGAGCGGCATCAGGTCCCGCCAGTGTCTTGCATGGTCCCCGACGTTGCCGGGCGATGGCTCGCCCCATCATTCTTGTTAGGATCCTTGCCAGGAATTTCGCTGGAGCCATGGCCAACCGTTCCATCAGCGTCTCGGTGGATGAAGCCCTGCTGGCCGAGCTCGACGCCGAAGGCGGCAACCGTTCGGCCCTGGTGGGGGAGGCCCTGGCCTTCTGGCTGGCCCACAGGCGCCTGGCGGTGCTCAACGCGGCTTACGCCGATCTGGCCCGACTGGAGGGTGAGGGTGGCGACCTCGCCGACGCTGCTCAAGCCGCTGCCGCCATGGCCCTGGCCGCCATCGATGGCTGAGCGGGGACGTCTGTACCACTGGCCGCGCAACTGCAGCTTCGGCGACAGCAAGCGCCGTCCGGTCGTCGTCCTTGCACCGGAGGCCGCCACCAGCCGCAGCCGGCGCTGGGTGGTGCTGCCCCTGAGCAGCGATGGACGCCTGGAGGGACAGCCGCTGGCCTATCCCCTCGATCCCACCCCCAGCAATGGCCTGCAGCAGCGCAGTTACGTCATGGCCTGGCTGCCCACCACCGTGGCCGCCGATCAGCTCGAAGGCCCGCTGGGACGGCTTGAGTTCGAGCAGCTGGCCGCCGTGCTGAAGCGCCTGACGGAGGCCCTTGATCTGCAGCTGCTGGAGCCCTGGCAGGACGGTCCCTGAAGCCCTCAGGGTGCCAGGCGCGCCTTGTGCAGCCGGCTCTTCTCGTACCAGTCGGCGAACTCCGGCACCCACAGCTGCAGGTGGGGCCACATCAGGTCGCAGAGCTCGCGGATCTCCTGCTGGGCATCGAGCTTGGCCCGCAGGTCGAGGAAGTGCAGGAAGGCCCGCAGGGTGAAGCTCACCACGAAGTGCTGGCGGTAGTCGAAGGGCAGGATGCCGCGGGCGTGCTCCTCGGCGAAGCCCGCATCGAGCAGGTCGCGGTAGCGCTCGGCCGCCGTCCGGCAGAGCTTCAGGTCGATGGCCCGCTGGTCTTCGTCGTAGAGGTACTTCTTGCCCTGGCGGTCGCTGTAGGGCCCCACCGGCCGCAGGTAGAACACCTCCTCCAGCTCCAGTTCGCCGTTGGCGGCCCGGCGGATGCGGTCGCCCGTGTACCGCATCGACTGCACATCGAAGCTCACCCCGACCCGGTGGGTGCGGGCCTGCTGCATCACCGAATGGGGGAACCAGCCCACGTTGAGCACGATCTGGGCGTGCTCCAGGGGGCCGTAGTGGCCGCGTTCGCCGGCCAGCAGCCGTTTGACGCAGATCTCCCCGGCCTTGGTCTCCTCGGGCCACTCGGCCCGGTCGGCGGCCACGAAGCCCTCGCTGTAGTCCTGGTGCATCCCGGCGTAGACGCACAGCTGCGCGTTCGGGGTGGCGGCGATCAGTTCGACCCGGAAGCGGGGATCCATGGGCGGGGATGGGTGGTGTGGGGTGGGGCGAGGCGGCGGGGATCAGCCGTGGCTACGCGGGCCGGCCTGGGGCTGGGGGCTGGCACTCTCGGCCGCGACGGTGGTTGCGGTGTCGCTGTCGGGCAGGGCACTCACGGCCCCCACGCCTGCCAGCTGGGGCAAGGGGGTGCCGTCGACCAGGGCGGTGCTGAGGGCGTCGAGGTCGGCGCCGCTGCGGGCCCCGATCGAGCGGCCCACGGAGGTGCCGGCGGCGTCGAAGAACTCCAGCTGGGGGATGCCGTTGACGTCGTAGCGCTCCAGCTGCGGCTGCCAGCGGGGGTTGTCGACATTGAGCAGCACCACATCCATCCGGCTGCGCTGCTGGCGCTCGATCCGTTCCATCGCCGGTGCCATCGCGCGGCAGGCCTCGCACCAGTCGGCGTAGAACTCCACCACGGTGGGCTTGCCATCGGCCAGGGCCACCGTGAGTTCGGGTGACTGGCGGGCCAGCCGTTCCAGGGGGGCTTCCGGATGCAGGCCGCCCCGCAGCCACACCATCAGCACCACCAGCACGGCGGCCACGGCCGCCAGCACCATGCGCTCGGTGCGGCCGAAGCTGGAGAGGGGGGAACTGCCCGACGGGGCCATGGACACCAACGACACGACGTGGCGCCCACTCTGGCAGCGCCGTCCCGCCGGCAGGGCCAGAACCAGGGGCTGGCTCGGGACATCGTTGCTAGCGTCTGCTTTCCCGGGCAGGAGCGGTGAAACGGCGCCTCACTCTCCATTTCCCCTCGGAGGCGGTGCACCAGCCGATCACGTACCGCCTCGCCGTCGACTTCGACATCGCCGCCAAGATCCTGCGGGCCCAGATCGCCCCCAACCAGAGCGGCACCATGGTGGTGGAGCTCTCCGGTGACATCGACGAGCTGGATGCCGCCGAAGACTGGTTGGAGAGCCAGGGGCTGGGGCTCAATCGCGCTCCTGGGGAGATCCGTATCGATCCGCTGCTCTGCGTTGACTGCGGCATCTGCTCCAGCGTCTGTCCCAGTGGCGCCCTCCACTACACCCCGACCACCCAGCGGCTGCAGTTCGCGGCCTCCCGCTGCCTGGTGTGCGAACAGTGCATCCCCAGCTGCCCACTGGAGGCCATCACCCTGGTGCTGGAACCATGAAGGACGTCTTCCGGCTGCTGCTGCTGCCGCTGCAGGCGCCGATGCTGCTGGTGCTGATGGGGGTGAGCACCTACCAGGGCATGCACTGGAGCCATGCCCTGGAAACCGACGGCAGCCGCGTGCAGGAGCTCACCACCCTGGTCTGGTCGGCTGAGTGCCTGCAGGCTCTGTTGATCGTGTTCATCTGCACCATGCCCGATCTGGTGCTGCGCCAGGTGTCGATGCTGATGGCCGCCAGCCGGGTGGTGAGCCTGGTGGTCACCCTGCTGGTGGTCACCATCGGCGGCATGTACCTGTTGCACCTCAATGTGCTGGCCAACGTGCTGATCCTCGGCTCGGCGGTGTTGCTGGCCCGGCTGGATCTGCTGCGGGTGCGGGTGGTGCCGCCGCCGCTGGTGCTGGCCGGGGTGCTCACCCTGCTGGTGCTGGGGGGCGCCAACTTCGGCCGCCTGCTGGTGCGCTGATCAGCAGCCCGGTTCGCTGCCCTGCTGATAGCTCCAGACGTTGCCCAGCACCTTCTTCACGTACAGGCGCGTTTCGGGGTAGGGGATCGCCTCCACCCACAGCTCCGGGTCGCTGCGCAGGCGGGGGCCCAGCCAGCCGGCGACGGCGCCGGGCCCGGCGTTGTAGCTGGCCACGGCCAGCAGCGGGTCGCCGTCCCACTGGCGCAGCATCTGGGCCAGGTAGCGGGCGCCGAGGCTGGCGTTCCGGTCCGGGTCCTCCAGCTCCTGCTCCGGCACCGGCCTGCCGGCCAGTTCGGCGGCGGTGGCCGGCATCAGCTGCATCAGGCCCGTGGCCCCCACCGGCGAGCGCACCGCCGGTGTGAAGCGCGATTCCTGCTTGGCCACGCCCAGCAGCAGCGCCATCGGCAGCCCGGCCTGGTTGGCGGCCGCCCGGAAGGCCGCCTCGAAGCGCAATGGATGCAGGCTGCGCTCCAGCTCCCGCTCCAAGGCGCACTGGTTGCCGTCCAGCTTCAGGCTGGCCTGCTCCAGCAGCCCGAAGCCGGTCCAGTCGTCGCCGACCCCCTGGCGCAGTCGCCCCTCCAGCAGCAGCTCCCGGCTGCCATCGGGGGCGCGGCGCCCGCGGCGGTGGCGCCAGGTTTCCCAGGCCTCGGTGCGCTGGTCCAGGCGCCAGAGCCGATCGAGGATCCCGTCACCGCTGGCCAGGGGCCGCCAGTCGGTTCGCCCGGCCGGTGTGGGGGGGGCGGCGCCCAGCTGCAGCTCCCCCTGGACCAGGCGCACGGCGGCCCGCCAGCCGTAGTAGCCGCCTGGATGGCGCCGCAGCAGTGCCTCCCAGGTGGCCCTGGCGGCGGCCCCTTCACCGAGCTGTTGCTGAATGAAGCCGATCCAGAAGTTCTGGCGGGCGGCCAGCGGCGGCGGCAGCTGGTCGGTGGGGATGGCCTCCAGCAGTGTCATCGCCGCCCGCCAGCGGCCGGCCAGCAGACGCTCCCGCACGAGATCCCACTGCAGCGTGCGGCTGGCGGGATCCAGGGGCCAGCGGCGCAGCAGCTTGAGGGCGGCGGCGTCGGTGGCGGGATGGGGCCCGTCCCCCTTGGGTTCCGCCTCCAGGATCCGCCGGGCGAGCACCGGGGCACTGTCACGCCAGCGGGGCGGCAGCCGGGCCAGGGCGGCGGCGGCGCCGGGGCTGCCCTGCTGGGCCAGCAGGCGCACGGCCGCCGCCGCCTCCGGTGTGGTGGGGGCGCTGCGAACCAGATCCAGCAGCAGCCGCTCCGCCTGGGCCTGCTGCTGCTCGTCCCCTGCCAGCAGGGCCCGCCCCAGGCTCAACCGGCCGCTGGCCCCCAGGCCGTTGAGCGTGGAGCCCAGACAGCGCAGGGCCCCTTCGGCATCGCCGAGTTCGGCCAGGCCCTCGGCCAGCTGGGCCCGCTGGCGGGCCTCCAGCACCGAGGCGTCGTCCTTGCAGACCTGCCGCAGGCGGGCTTCGGCGCCGGGCCAGCGGGCGCCCCAGCGGGCCAGGTGCAGGGCGCCGCGGCGCCGTTCAGTGGCCTCAGGGCCGGCCCCCAGGGCGGCCGCCAGGGCGGCGGGGTGGGCCGGGAAGCGCTGCAGCAATTGCCGGCGCTTGGCGGGATCGTCGCCGCCGAGGGCGTAGAGGGCATCGGCGCTGGCCGGATCGCCGGGGAAGCGCCGCTGCAGCTGGCGCCACAGGGCCAGGGAGGTGTCGGGGCGGCCGAGGGCCGCGGCGGCCAGGGCGTCCTGCTTCAGCACCAGGGCGGCCAGGGGATCGGCCCCCCAGCCCTGGCCCCGCAGCCACTGGCGCTGCTGCTGGGGCTCCTTGCTGCGGGCCGCCAGCAGCAGGCTGGCCTCACGGCGCCGCCAGGGATCGGCATCCCAGCGCTGCAGCCACTCCAGCCGGTCGGTGGCGGTGGCCGGCGTCAGCGCCGGCTGGCGCGCCAGCAAGGCCCGACCCCCCACCAGCGCCAGGCCGGTGCCCAGGCACGAAAGGGACAGCAGCAGTGGGAGTCGGGCCAATGGCCGGGGGACGGCGTCCGGGGCATTCTGGGCATCCGCCTGCGCCGCACCCGGTGCGATTGCCCTCCCTTCCCGCCCTGCCACCGCTGTTCAACCGCCTGCCCGGGGCGGCCGAGCGCCGCCGCGCCGTGGTGGTGACGGTGCTGGCGTTGCTCACCCTGCTGCTGCGGTCGGTGTGGCCCCTGCGGCTGCTGCCGGGCTGGTGCGTGGGCCTGCTGCTGCTCTGGGCCACCCTGGAGCTGCTGCGCTGGCGCTGGTGGCCGCCCCGCTGGCGCTGAGCCCCGCCGGCAGAGCCGGCTGCAACGTCACCGGGAACGGCACGTAGCCTGCTCCCCAGTGATGGCAGCGGCATGGGTGAAGCGGCTTCGCATCCGGTGGTTTCCCCCCTCGGGGCACCCCTGGCCGATGGCGTGGCCCACTTCGGCACCGACGGCATCCGCGGCCGCGTCGGCACCAGCGTCACCCCGGCCCTGGCCCTGCAGGTGGGCTACTGGACCGGGGTGGTGCTGCAGGCCGAGGGGCCGGTGGTGATCGGCACCGACTCACGCCGCAGCGGGCCGATGCTGGTGGCGGCCCTCAGTGCCGGCCTGATGGCCGCCGGCCGGGAGGTGTGGCAGCTGGGGCTGTGCCCGACGCCGGCGGTGCCGGGCACGATCCGGCGCCAGGGTGCGGCCGGCGGCCTGATGGTGTCGGCCAGCCACAACCCACCCCACGACAACGGCCTCAAAGTGTTCGGCGCCACCGGCGCCAAGCTCGTGGCCGCGCGCCAGCAGGCGATCGAGGCGGGCCTCCAGGGCCGCACCGCCCCGCCGCCGCTGGCGGGCAGTGGACGGGAGCTGCCGCGGCCCGACCTGCTGGCGGCCTACATCGATTCCCTGCGGGCCAGCACCGGCGGCCAGCGCCTCGATGGCGCTCGTGTGGTGCTCGACCTCTGCTGGGGATCGGCCAGCGCCTGCGGCGAGGAGCTGTTCCGTTCCCTGGGGGCGGACGTGCTGGTGCTGCATGGCGAGCCGGATGGCGAGCGCATCAACCAGGGCTGCGGCAGCACCCACCTGGAGCCCCTGAAGCGGGCGGTGCTGGAGAGCGGCGCCGACATGGGCTTCGCCTTCGATGGCGACGCTGACCGGATGCTGGCGGTGGACGGCCGCGGCCGGGTGGTGGACGGCGACCACACCCTGTACCTGTGGGGCTCCGCCCTGCGCCGCGAGGGCCAGCTGCCCGACGACCGCCTGGTGGCCACGGTGATGTCGAACCTGGGCTTTGAGCGGGCCTGGCAGGCCAGCGGCGGGGTGCTGGAGCGCACCGACGTGGGCGACCAGCACGTGCACGCCGCCATGGAGGCCCTGGGAGCCGGCCTCGGGGGCGAGCAGTCGGGGCACATCCTCTCGGCCCGCCATGGCATGAGCGGCGACGGCCTGCTCAGCGCCCTGCAGGTGGCCACCCTGATCCACGGCGCCGGCCTGAAGCTGGCCGAATGGATGGACGGCAGCTTCCAGCCCTACCCCCAGCGGCTGGTGAACGTGACCGTGCCCGACCGGCAGCGCCGCCAGCAGTGGCAGGACTGCGAACCCCTGCGGCGGGCGGTGGCCGAGGCGGAGGCGGCCATGGCGGGCCACGGCCGGGTGCTGGTGCGGGCCAGCGGCACCGAACCGCTGCTGCGGGTGATGGTGGAGGCGGCCGAGCAGAGCCAGGTCGACCACTGGACCGACCGCCTGGCGGCCGAGGCGGAGCGTCACCTCAACCGGGCCTGAGGCCGGCTCAACCAGGCCTGAGGCCGCCCGCCCATCCTCAGATCACGCCGTTGGCGCGGAACCAGGCCCGCATCCGCGCCCAGCCCGCCGCTGCAGCGGCGGCGCGGTAGCTGGGCCGGTAGTCGGCGTGGAAGCCGTGGGGGACACCGGGGAACACCTCGATCCGGCTGGGGCTGCCGGCCGCCTTCAGGGCCGCCTGCATCCGCTGCACCGACTCCATCGGGATGCCGTCGTCCTGGCCGGCGTAGAGCCCCAGCACCGGGGCCTTGAGCCGGGACACCAGATCGATCGGGAACAGGGGTTGCCGCTCGCTGGCCGTGCCCACCAGGCGTCCGTACCAGGCCACCCCGGCCTTCAGCTTCGGGTTGTGGGCGGCATAGAGCCAGGTGATCCGTCCGCCCCAGCAGAAGCCGGTGATGCCGAGCCGCGACCCGTCGCCGCCGCCGCTGGCGGCCGCCCAGGCGGCGGTGGCATCCAGGTCGGCCATCACCTGGGCATCGGGCACCGTCGCCACCAGCGGCAGGATCGCGGCGATGTCGGGCAGCACGGTCACATCGCCCTGGCGATCGAACAGGCTCGGGGCGATGGCCAGGTAGCCCAGCTGGGCCAGGCGGCGGCAGACATCCTGGATGTGGGCATGCACGCCGAAGATCTCCTGCACCACCAGCACCACCGGGAAGCCCGAGCCTTTGGCGGGGCGGGCCCGGTAGGCCTTCACGGCACCATCCGCCGCCGGCACCGACACCCAGCCTGCCGTCAGCCCCCGATCGGGCGTGGTGACGGTGGAGGCTGCCACCGGCCGCACCGCCAGGGCGAAGCCGGCGGCCACGCCTCCCAGCAGCAGCTCCCGGCGGCCGAGGCGGAGATCCGGGCCGGAACGGGAGGGGAGCGGGTCCATGGGACAGGTGGGCCTTGAGGGCGCTGGCTGCGTCCAGCCTAGAAACCGGATCCCTCCGGGTCAGTGGCAGGGACAGCGCGGCAGGGCTCGGCACGCATACCATCAACTCCCGTGACGACCTTCGGCACCGTGCAGGTTCTGCTGCTCGATCTGGTCGTCATCTTCGGGCTGTCCGTGGTGGCGGCGATCCTGTGCCACCGGCTGCGGCTTCCCACCTCGATCGGTCTGCTCCTGGCCGGCGTGCTGGCGGGGCCCGATGCCCTCGCCCTGGTGCGGGGCCCCCACGACATCGAACTGCTGGCGGAAGTCGGCGTGGTGCTGTTGCTGTTCGTTGTGGGGCTGGAGATTTCCGTGGCGGATGTGACCCGTCTGCGGCGGGAATTCATCATCGGCGGCTCCCTGCAGTTTTTCGGCACCGCCGCCGTGATCGCCCTGGCGCTGCTGCCGATGGGCATGAATCTCCCCCAGGCCGGCTATCTCGGCTGCGTGGTGGCGCTCTCCAGCACGGCCGTGGTGCTGCGCCTGCTGCAGGAGCGCGCCGAGATCGAAACCCCCCATGGCCGCGCCATCCTCTCCACCCTGATCTACCAGGACATCGCCGTGGTGCCGGTGATGCTCACCGCTCCCCTGCTGGCTGGTCTTGGCGAGGTTTCCCTGCTGCCGGCGCTCTCGGGGCTGGCGCTGAAGGTGCTGCTGGTGGCGGCCCTGGCGGTGCTGGCCTACCGCTGGATCGTGCCCTGGGTGCTGGAGAAGATCATCCGCACCCGCAGTTCGGAGGCCTTTCTGCTGGGGGTCTTCATGCTCTGCGTGGGCATCGCCCTGATCACCCAGTCCCTGGGCCTGTCCCTGGCCCTGGGGGCCTTCCTGGCCGGTTTCATCCTGTCGGAATCGAAGTATTCCCACCAGGCGGTGGCGGTGATGCTGCCGTTCCGGGACGTGCTGATGAGCCTGTTCTTCGTGTCGGTGGGGTTGCTGCTCGACATCCCGTTCCTGTTGGCCCATCCAGCCCGCATCGCCCTGCTCACCCTGGCCGTGCTCCTGATCAAGCCCCTGATCGCGGCGGCGGCCGCCCTGGTCACCGGATTGCCGTTGCGCAGCGCGGTGCTGGCGGGCCTGCCCCTGGGCCAGGTGGGTGAGTTCTCCCTGGTGGCCACCAAGGCGGCGGTGGCGGTGGGGCTGCTGACGCCGGAGCTGTTCCAGCTGCTGCTGGATGTGGCGGTGCTCAGCATGATGGCCACCCCAGTGCTGGTGGCCGGCTCGTCTCCCCTGGCCGACCGGCTGTGCCGCACCCGCCTGAACCGGCTTCTGCCCCGGGGGGCCGGCCCCTCGGCGGCAGAGGGACCGGTGGAGGACCTGCCCTGCAGCGGCCATGTGCTGATCATCGGTTTCGGTGTCACCGGACGGAACGTGGCCCGTTGCGCCCGCCGCTGCTCCGTGCCGTACACGGTGGTGGAACTGAACGGCGCCATCGTGGCCCAGGCCCTTGAGGAGGGTGAACCGATCCGCTACGGCGATGCCACCCACGCCCCGATCCTGGAGCTGGTCCATGCCGAGGGGGCCCGCGCGATCGTGATCGTCATCGATGATCCCGGGGCCGCCGGCCGCATCGTGGAGATCGGCCGGCGGGTGGCACCGGAGGCCTACATCCTGGTGCGCAGCCGTTACCTCCGGGAGGTCGAGCCGCTGTTGGCCCTTGGGGCCGATGAGGTGATCGCCGACGAGCTGGAGGTGTCGATCGAGGTGTTCTCGCGGGTGATGGCGCGGATGCTGGTGCCCCGCGAGGACATCCAGCGGCTGATCGGCGATGTGCGCGGCCACTGGCGGGAGATGGCCCGCACCCTGGCGGCTTCGGCCACCTCGGTGGCGGACCTGAAAGCGGCGTTGCCCCACCTGGCGACCCACACCCTGCGGCTCCAGCCCCATTCGCCCCTGGTGGGCGCCACCATCGCCTCCTGCGGCCTGCGGCTGGAACATGGCGTCACCGTGCTGGCGGTGACACGGGCCGATGGGGAGACGATCGCCGATCCCCGCGGCACCACACCGTTGCAGGCGGGGGACATCCTGTTCGTGATCGGGCCGGAGGGCTGGGATCCCGGCGCGATCAGTTGACGGCCATCCCCGCTGCAAGGGCACGGGCCGGCAATCCGTCGCCCGGCGGGTGAGTTTGCCGTCATCCCCGCCGGGGCGTGAGGGGCAGATTGAGATCACTCAGCTCCCCAGGTCCATGGCACGCCTTGCAACCAACGTCAGGCAATGGCTGGCACGGCGCCTGCGGGTGGCTGCCGCCGCCCTGTGGCAGGAGCCACCCCCGCCGCCCCCGCTGGCCGTCAGCAGCCCGCCCCTGGCCCCGGCGCCGGTCCGCCCGCCCGCTCCACCGGCGCCACCAGTCGATCGGGTCGCCGCCCTCTGCCCCGGGGTGCGGGAGCCCCTGTCGGTGGAGACGGCCGTGCTCAGCCGGGACATGACCGTGCTCAAGCGGGAAGCTGCCGATTCCCTGGCGGCCCTGGGCGCCGCCCATGCCCTGATCAGCTCCGCCCGGCTGGCCCAGGTGCAGGAGCTGCGGCCCCGGGTGATCGAAGGTCAGGCGTCGGGGGAGTCCCTGATGGCGCTCGCCGCCGAGTACCAGGGCTGGCAGGGCGACCAGGTGCGCATCTTCGATGCTCTGGCGCTGGTGATGCGGATGGGGGTGCCCAAGGGTCTGGTGCTCGACCAGCTGGATCCAGGCCTGCAGGAGCAGGCCCGCTCCCACCTGGAGGCCCTGTCGCTGGAGTATCAGCGCCGCCTGCTGGTGGATCAGTTCCACCCATCCGTCTGATCGCGGCGGTGAACCAGGCCCGTCGACGCCTGGACGCAACGGCTACCATCTCGCTCCAAATCCCGGCCGTCCTCCGGGTCGCCGTGTCCCGTGGAGGCCTTCCGGCTGCTTGAGCTCCTGATCCTGGTGGCGGTGCTGGTGGGGTTTGTGGGGCTGTTGCTGCGCCGCAACCTGTTCCTGAAGGTGTTGGCCATGGACGTGATGGGGTCGGCCGTGGTGGCCCTGTTCGTGCTCGTGGCGGCGCGCTCCGGCCTGCAGAGTCCGATCCTGACGGACCCTGTCGCCCCTGAGCCGGCATCAGCTTCCGTGGCCCTGGCTGACCCCATCCCCCAGGCCGTGATCCTCACGGCGATCGTGATCGGCCTCTCCATCCAGGCCCTGCTGCTGGTGGTGATCACCCGCCTGTCCCGTGTGGACCCCAGCCTTGATCTGGGCAGTTTCGAAATGGGGAGTTTCGAAGCGGGAGGCCGGCGCTGATGCCGCCCCTCTCCGGCCAGACTCTCCTCATCGCCTGGCTTCTTCTGCCTTTCACGGCGGCGTTTCTGGCGGCTCTGCTGCCACCCCTGGCCCGCGGGCTGGCCCTGGCCTGCTGCCTCGCCACCGCCGCCGTGGCCGCCGCGATCCTGGCCGGTGCCCTGCCGGCGAGCCTCCACCTGCTGGGGCCCTACGGCGTGGTGCTGCAGCCCGACGCGCTGGCGGCGCCTTTCCTGCTCCTCAATGCCCTGGTGTGTGGTGCCGTGGTGCTCGACGGCTGGTGCCGTCCGCTGCCGGGCCCGTTCCTGCTGTTGCTGATGGTGTTGCACGGGGGGCTGGCCTCCGCCTTTGTGGCGGTGGACCTGATCAGCCTCTACGTGACCCTGGAGGTGGTGGGCATCAGTGCCTTCCTGTTGATCCTGATCACCCGATCGGAGCGTTCCCTCTGGCTGGCGTTGCGCTATTTGCTGATCAGCAACACGGTGATGACGCTCTATTTGATCGGTGCCGCTTTGGTCTATCTGGACCAGGGCAGTTTCCAGCTCGAGGCCGTCGCCACCGCCGGCGCCGCCGCCCTGTCCCTGTTGCTGGTGGGCCTGCTCACCAAGGCCGGTCTGTTCCTCTCGGGGCTGTGGCTGCCCCGCACCCATGCCGAAGCGCCGGCGGAGGTCTCGGCCCTGCTCTCCGGCGTGGTCGTCGCCGCCGGGATCGTCCCCCTGCTGCGGCTCAGTGTCGCCGTGCCCACCCTGGCCACGGTGCTGCCGACGATCGGACTGGCCAGCGCCGGCCTGGGTCTGCTGTTCGCCCTGGTGGAGCCGGAGGCCAAACGGCTGCTGGCCTGGAGCACCCTCTCCCAGATGGGTCTGGTGCTGCTGGTGCCGGCCGCCGGAGGGCTCTACGCCCTCGGCCACGGGCTGGCGAAGTCCGCCCTGTTCCTGGTGGCCCGGCGCTTCCCCGGCCGCGACCTGGCCGGCTGGGCCGGCCGGCCCCTGCCCACCGGCGTTCTGGTCCCCCTGTGGATCGGCTCTCTGTCGATCGTGGGTGTGCCGCCGCTGCTGGGCTTCTTCGCCAAGTCCAACCTCGATCGCGTCCTGCCGGGGCCCACGGGCCTGCTGCTCAGCTTGCTGAGCGTGGGCACGGCAGCGGTGTTCGCCCGCTTCTGGAGTGCCCCCCTGCGGCCCTCGACGCCGCCGCCTGAGGCCATGGCGCCAGCCGAACCGGCCTGGTCGCCCGGGGTGCTGCTGCTGCTGGCGGCGCTCGTGCTGCTGGGCGCCAGGGAGGCCACCCGCAGCTGGAGCCCGGCCCTGGGGCCGGCGGCGGCCAAGGCGGTTTTGGTGCTGGCGGCCGGGGTGGGACTGCACCGGGTGCTGCAGCCCCTGCGGCGCCGCCCCTGGTTCCGGCTGCCCGACCTGGAGGGTTTCCCCGATCTGATTGGCGGCATCGGTGTGGTGGGGGCCGGCCTGCTGGTGTGGGTGCGATGAGACGTCTGCTGCCCCTGCTGCTGACCACTGGATTCCGGCTGGCGGTCTGGTGCCTGCTCACCGCCGACCTGAGCCGCCTCAACCTGCTGATCGGCCTGGTGGTGTCCCTGCTGCTGCCCCGCGCCCACTCCAGGCCCCTGCCCCTGCCAGCTCTGCTGCGGGCCCTGGGGCGCAGCCTGCTGGCCGTTCCCCAGGCTTACCTGGAGGCCCTGCGGCTGATCTTTGGCCGCGAGCCGGTGGAGCAGGAGACCAGCGAAGTCACCACCGATGGGGCCATTCCCCTGCTGGTGTTCCTGGACGTGTTCCGCATCACCCTCACCCCCTTCACGATCGTGCTCGGCCTGGAGGACGGCGGGCGCCGCTACCGGATCCATTCCCTGACACCAGGGCCCAGACGCGGAGACCAGACCCCATGACGGTGCTGCTCTGGGGGATGGTGCTGGCCCTGCTGATCCCGATCGCGGTGGCCTGCCGGCCGTCGGACGTCTGGCACCGCCTGGCGGCCTTCTCCAGCGTCGCCAGCAAGGTGGCCCTGATCATCCTGGTGGTGTCGGCGGTGCGGGGCGACCGGATGCTGGGCCTGGCCGGCGTGATCGTCCTGTGCGCCGGCAACGCCGGGCTGCTGCTGCTGGCCAACCTGCTGCGGGGGACGGAGCGATGACCCTCGCCGTCCTGGCCGATCACGCCAGCCTGCTGCTGCTTGGGGCCGGGCTGGTGTTCTGGTTCTGGGGCACCTGGCCCCTGCTGGAGAGCCGCAGCTACCTGAGCAAGCTGCATGCCCTCTCGGTGGCCGACACCCTCGGCTCGGCGCTGATGCTGCTGGGCCTGCTGCTGCGGATCCCCGGCCAGTGGCCCCTGCTGGTGCTGGCTCTGGTGGCGCTGATCCTGTGGAACACGATCTTCGGCTACGTGCTGGCCAACTGCTCGCTGGCCTCCCGCCGGGAGCCGGAGTCATGAGCGGCACTGTGTCCCTGGCGGGGGAGCTGGATCTGCTCCTGCCGATCACCGCCCTGCTGCCGCTCACCGCCGTGCTGCTGGTGAGTCAGTCGAATCCTTATCAGACCCTGGTGTTGCGGGGGGTCCTGGGTTCGGTGTCGACCCTGATCTATGCCCTGCTGGGCGCCCCGGACGTGGCCATCACCGAGGCGTTGGTGGGCACCCTGCTGTCCACCACGCTCTATGCGGTGGCGTTGCGTTCCTCGATGACGCTGCGGCTGTCGTTCCCGGCCGCGGAGCCCCCCAGCGAGGCCTGCCAGCAGCAGCTGCGCGACTGGCTGGAGCCGCTGTCGCTGCGGCTGCGGCTGCTGCCGCCCGATCCGGAGCAGGCCAGCACCTGCCACGGCCGTCTCGGACCTGGCCCGCGGCTGGAGCTGGCCAATCCCCGGCTGGTGGAGCGGCTGCAGGCCCTGGAGGGCTTCCGCCGCTGGCAGCAGGGCGGCGGGGAACTGTTGCTGCGGGAGCTGCCATGACCTGGCTCTACCTGCTGGCCGCCGCCGCTCTCTGCCTGGCCCCACTGGCCGAAAGCCTGCCTCCGGTCCCCCCCATCGGCCCGATGATCGCGTCCCTCGCCGCGATCACCGATGTGCCCAATCTGGTGTCGGGGGTGATCCTGCACACCCGCCTCTACGACACCATCGCCGAGGTGGTGGTGTTCACCCTGGCCTCCATCGGCGTGCGCTTCCTGCTGGCCGGGGAGCCCGCCAAGACGAGCATCCGGGCCATCAACGATGCCCCCTCGGTGGTGCTCTGCCAGGTCGGTGCCACCATCGCCGCCCTGATCGGTGTGGAGCTCGCCCTGCGCGGCCACCTGTCACCGGGTGGCGGTTTCGCGGCCGGCGTGGCCGGCGGCACGGCCATCGGCCTGGTGCTGATCAGCGGCGCGGCCAGTCTCACTGAGCGGCTCTATCGCCGCTACCGGGCCGATCTCTGGGAGAAGGCCGCAGTGATCGCCTTTGTGCTCCTTTCCGCCTTCGCCCTTTGGGGGGTTCCCTTGCCCGCCGGCGCCTTCGGCACCCTGGCCTCGGGGGGTTGGATCCCCCTGCTCAACCTGCTGGTGGCCCTCAAGGTGACCCTGGGCTCCTGGGCGATGGTGCAGCTGTTCCTGCGCTATCGGGGATTGCTTTAGAAGGCAGCTCTAGGCCGTGACGCCCACCCGCAGGCTGGAGCCGCGGTCGCCGGCGATCACCTCGAGGCCGCCGCGGATGCGTTCGCGCAGGGCGCCCACGTGGCTGATCAGGCCGATCATGCGACCGCCTTCGCGCAGGCGGTCGAGTTCGTCCATGGCCAGTTGCAGGTTGTCGGGGTCGAGGCTGCCGAAGCCCTCGTCGATGAACAGGGCCTCCAGGGGCACGCCGCCGGCGTGGGCCTGGACCGTGTCGGCCACGCCCAGGGCCAGGGCCAGCGAGGCCTGGAAGGTTTCGCCGCCCGAGAGGCTGCTCACCTCCCGTTTCTCGCCGGTGTAGGCATCCAGCACTTCCAGGCCCAGACCGGCGTTGCGGCCGCCGCGCCCCCCCTCATCGGTGAGCTGTAGCTGGTAGCGGCCGGAGGTCATCAGGGCGAGCCGCTGGTTGGCGTAGCCGCAGATGTCGGCGAGGTAGGTCGAGAGCACCCAGCGCTGCAGGGAGATGTAGGGGGCCGCCTTGCCCTGGCAGCGGTTGGCCACGGCGCTGAGCCGCTCGGCCCGTTCCTGCTTCACAGCCAGCCCAGCGGCGCCCTCGCGGTGTTCGGCCGCCAGCCGGGTGATCTCCTTCTGGGCGCTCCGGGCTTCGCTGTGGCGTTCCACCGCCAGGGTGCGGGCCACGTCCAGGCCGACCACGGCCTCGCGGGCGGTGGCGGTGTCGGGCCGGGTCTCCGGTAGATCGGCCAGATCGGCGGCGGCCAGGATCCCCCGCAGCTCGATGACGTCCTTTTCATACTTCTCGATCCGCCGCTTCACCTCCTGGCGCCTGGGTTCGTCCTGAAGCTCGGCGGCCGCAGCTTCGGCGCTGGCGAAGGGTGAGGCGGCCAGCTCCTGGCCCAGCCGCCGGGCCGCCTGCTCCAGCTCGCTGGTGGCGCGGGTGTGGGCGCCGGCCCCGGTCACCAGGGCCTTGAGGGCGGCCTCCAGGGGCCCGAAGGCCCGCAGCACCGCGCCAGGCGCCAGCCCTTCCCCCAGCTCCCGCGCCACCTGAGTCGCCAGGGTCTGCTCGCGCTGGCTGGCCTCGGCGGCGGCCCGGCGCTCCAGGGCGATCGCGGTGCTGGCCGCCTCGATGGCCTTGGCCAGCTGCTGGCGCTGCTGCTCCCGATCGGCGGTGCGCTGCTCCAGTGACGGCAGACCGTCGGCCAGGGCCTGGGCCGCCTGGTGGGCCGCAGCGGCGGTGCTGGCGGCCTGGCGGGCGGCGAGCGGATCGGGGCCATCGCCCGCCTTCTCCAGCACGGCAGCAAGGGCGGCCTGGGCGTTGGCCAGGGCCACCGCGGCCGCCTGCGCCGCCTGGGTGGCCGCGGCCAGGGTCCCTTCCGCGGCGGCGATCGCCCCGTCATCGACGGCGTCGTCCGAGGGCCGGGCCGGCGCCGGGTGGGCCGTGGCGCCGCAGACCGGGCAGGGGGCCCCGGCGGCCAGACCCCCGGCCAGCCGGGAGGCCATGCCCTCGATCTGGCGCCGCCGCAGCTCGTTGAGGCCGGCGGCCGCCGTGTTGACCTGGCGATCGGCGCCGTTCCTGGCGGCCTCGGCCGCGTGCTGTCGCTGCCGGGCCGGGGCGATGGCTTCGGCGGCCACGGCGCGGCCATCGGCCTCCCGGGCGGCCCGCTGCAGGCCCTCGAGCTGGTCGCGGGCGCTGCGGGCCTGGCTGAGCAGCGCCAGCGCCCGCTCCTGCTCCGCCGCCAGCCGCTCCTGCTGGGCAATGGCTGTGGCCCGCCCGGCCTCGGCCTCGCCGGCCCGCTTGCTGGCGGCGGCCGCCGCCCCCCTGGCCTGGGCGGCTTCTTCGACCTT
This sequence comes from Cyanobium sp. Cruz-8D1, assembly GCF_024345975.1. GTDB lineage: Bacteria > Cyanobacteriota > Cyanobacteriia > PCC-6307 > Cyanobiaceae > Cyanobium. The sequence continues at coordinate 21,816 of NZ_JAGQCD010000039.1, forward strand.
GCAGGCCAGCTCCCGCACCTCGGCCCGCCGGGCGGCCAGGTCGGCGCCGGCTGCAGCGAGGGCTTCGGCGGAGGGCAGGCCCACCAGATCCAGACCCAGCACCGACGGCGGCAGCGCCCGCGCCCCTTCGCGCGCCTGGATCGCCGTCCGCAACTGCTCTTGGAGCCCCCGCTCCACCCGCTCCAGTTCCCGTCGGGCCCCCTGTTCGGCCACCAGGCTGGGGCGCAACGTTTCGGCCCGCTCCGCCTGGCTGAGCTTCTGGCGGTACTCCTCCACCGTCTCCCGTTTGGCGTCCAGTTCACCCAGCCGGGTGGTGGCGGTGGCGCGCCGGTCCCAGCGCTCCGCCTGCGCCGTGAGAGCTGCCTGGGCCGCCTGGGCCGCCGTCAGGCTGGCGGAGGCCTCCCCCAGGGCGGCCGCGGTGCCCTGCACCACGACGCCGATCCGCTCCACCAGCGCCTCGAGGCCAGGCTGATCGGCGGGGGGCGGCGGCGCTTCGGTTCCCTCCGGCGGCGCGGGAGCCTGGGGGGCCCAGGCGTCGGCCGCCCGGCGCCGCAGCACCTCCTGCTCCCGGGCCTGGTCCAGCGCCAGGTTCCGCGCCGCGCGGGCCTGGTCTTCGAGCCACCAGCCGGCCCGCTCGTAGATCACCGTGTCGAAGAGGGTCTTGAGCAGGGCTTCGCGCTCCTCGGCCTTGGCCCGCAGCACCTCGGCGAAGCGTCCCTGGGGCAGCAGGATCACCTGGCGGAACTGGGCGGCATTGAGCCCCACCAGGTGTTCCACCTCCCGGGTCACCTCGGTGGTCTTCGCCGCCACGGCCCGCTCCGGCACCCCGGCGTCGAGGCGGAACAGGACCGCCTGGGGCGCCTTCTCGGTGGTGCCCTGGCCGCGGGCCTTGGGGGCGGTGTGGGCGGGTGTGCGCTCCACCCGGTAGCGGGCGGCGCCGCAGGAGAACTCCAGGCTCACCCGGGGCACGGCGCCGGGGGCGGCGTGGTCGGAGCGCAGCCCCTTGACGCTGCGGTCGCCGGACACTTCGCCGTAGAGGGCGAAGCAGAGGGCATCGAGCAGGAAGGTCTTGCCGGCGCCGGTGGTGCCGTGGATCAGGAACAGCCCCTCGGCGGCCAGGACGTCGAAGTCGATCGCCACCGGATCGGCGTAGGGCCCGAAGGCCTCGATCGCGAGCCGGTGGGGCTTCAGCGCTCTCCTCCCCGTTCCGCCGCCGCCAGGGCCGCCCGCAGCAGCTCGGCCTCAGGCTCACCGGGCGGTTGGCCCTGCTGGTCGGTGAAGAAGGCGGTGGCCAGTTGCAGTGGCGAACGGGCCTGGCGCACCTGGCGGTGGCGCTCGGCGCCCCCCGATCGGGCCAGCTCGGGGGGCTCGTGGCGCAGCTCGGCGATGTGGGGGAAGCGGGCCCGCAGGCGGGCCATGGCCTGCAGGGGCAGGACGTCGTCGGTGAGGATCGCCCGCACCCGCGCCTCGCTGGCGGCGGCGTGGCGGGGATCGCCGCAGAGTTCGTCGATGGGGCCCCGCAGGGTGCACAGGCGCCGGCCCACCGCCAGGGGCAGCACCTGCACGGTGGCTGTCCCGTCGGCGGCCAGCTCCACGATCCGTACCGACTTGACGTGGTGCTGTTCGGAGAAGGAATAGGCCAGCGGGGTGCCCGAATAGGCCACCCGGGGGCCATCGAGTTGCTGGGAGGCATGCAGGTGGCCCAGGGCCACGTAATCGAAGCCCGCGAAGGCCGCCACGCTCACCCGGTCGACGTTGCCGATGGTCAGCTCCCGCTCCGATTCCGAGGTTTCCCCGCCGGCCACGAAGGTGTGGGCCACCAGCACCGAACGCTGCGGCGGCCGCGCGCGTCGATCGGCGTGGATCCGCTCAATGGCCAGCCGGGTCACCTCCTCGTGGCGCAGACGCACCGGCGCCCCGGCCAGGGCCGGCCCATCCACGGCCGGCTCCAGGTAGGGCAGCGGATAGATGGCCACCGGCGCGCCGCCGTCACGGGGTGTGACCAGAACCGGCTCCTGGGCCCGGCCCACGTCGCCGCGGATCGTCACGCCGAAGGCCGAGAGCAGCGGGTCGTACACCGATACCCGCACATGGGAATCGTGGTTGCCGGCAATGGCCACCACGGCGGTGCCGCCGGCGCTGAGCCGGGCCAGGGCGACGTTGAACAGGACCACGGCCTCAGCCGGCGGGATGGCCCGGTCGTAGAGATCGCCGGCGATCAGCACCGCATCAACGGCGTGCTCCAGGGCCAGTTCGGCGATCCGCTCGATCGCCGCTGCCTGCTCCTCCAGCAGCGAGGCGCCGTGGAAGCTGCGGCCCAGGTGCCAATCGGAGGTGTGCAGCAGGCGCATCGGAACAAGGTACCGAGGCCTGCGGCTCCCAGGCGGTCGTCAGTTCATGCAGGCGTCCGTCAGCGAGTGGAGGGTCTGGACCTGGCCCGGGGAGAGGTCAAAGCTCAGATCTCCGGCGGAGCTCGGCACGGTGATCTTCAGGGGCAGGCCGTCGGCAGGGGTCGGATCGAGGCAGCCGGCGTCGAACTGGGAGGACGTGGCCGGGATCGCGCCACCGGCCGAGGCCGTGAGCTCAGCGCTGAGGTTGGCGAGACTCCAGTCCTGATGCTTGCCATCACTGAGCCGCAGGGGTCGGGCGTGGTCCAGGGTCAGCTTGGGAGATTCGGCGTTCAGTCGGATGCGTAGACCCTTGGCCGCGTTGATGTCTGACGATTCGTAGATCATGCCGCCGAGGCGGTGCCCAGCGCCGTCATCAAGATTCCAGTTGCCCTCGGTATCAGCGGCTGAGGCGGCCGCTGGCGAGAGGAGCGAGGCCAGCACGAACAGCCCGACCGCCACGATCCCGGCACGGCCGATGCCGACCATGCGGCGCCAAGGCGTCATCACCATGGAGGCGAATAAAGCAAGAATTCTTTTCATTGTCATGCGGTGTTCTGCAGGGACATTTTCAACCTAATCAGATCGCCTGATGCGGCGCAGGCGGATATCCAATGCTTGCGCAGGCGCAGACCGTCATTAGCGTGGGCACGCAAACGCCATGGTCCCTCTGGCGTGTCACTCACTCTTCCAGGGAACCGCTGCCATCAAGCCTCGATCTGCTCCGTAGTCCTGATGCTGCAGATTGAGATATTCCTGCAGCACGATTGCATCGTTCGTCGCCATGAACACATCGCTGGATTGCATTCCTTGCCTGCTGCGTCAGTCACTGGAGGCGGCCCGACTGGTGACGACTGATGCATCGGTCCACGAGCGCCTGCTCAGGGAGGCGCTGCATTGGGCGGAAGGCATGGACCTGACAGCATCACCACCGGCCATGGCCCAGTGCCTGCACCGGCGTCTTCGCGAGATGACGGGCGTGGTCGACCCCTACCGCGAGACGAAGGCCTGGCAGAACAGCGTCGTGATGGACATGCTCCCGTTGCTTGAGGCTGAGGTGAAGGCGTCCGGCGACCCTCTCCTGATGGCCACCCGACTGGCGATCGCCGGCAATGCCATCGATATGGGCAGCAACGGCAAGCTCACGGAGCAGGATGTGCGCCAGGCCCTGGAGAGGGCTCTGATGGATCCATTCCACGGCGATGTGGAACAGTTCCGTGCGGCCGTCGCCAAGGCTGAAACGATCCTCTATTTGGCCGATAACGCGGGTGAAATCGCTCTTGATCGCCTACTGATTGACCAGCTGCTACCCAGGACGATCACCCTGGTTGTACGGGGATCACCGATCCTCAATGATGCCACCCAAGACGATGCCAAGTGGGTGGGGCTTGATCAGATCGTGCAGGTCATTGACAACGGCTCGGATGCCCCGGGAACCATCCTGCTGGACTGCAGCCAGGACCTGCGCGATCGCTTTGCTGCCGCCGACCTGATCATCGCCAAGGGGCAGGGAAATTATGAATCCCTGAGTGAGGAGCCAGGCCAGCTCTTTTTTCTCTTCAAGGCGAAATGTCGCGTGATCGCAGCCCTTGTCGGCCAGCCCATCGGCACCCAGATGCTGCTCAAGTCTCACGGCGTGCCAGCCCCAGGGCACGCACCAGGGGCCCGAACGGCTTGAGGAAGCGGCTTTCGTGCAGGCGTCCCTTGAGCACCCGGTGCCAGTACACCCAGGGGAACACGCGCGTCTCCACCAGGAACATGCTCCAGCGCTCCTTGGTGGGATCCACCAGGAAGGAACTCACCGGCTGGAGGCTGTAGTCGAACTCCGCCATCACCACATCGTGGAAGCTGGTGATCAGGGGGCAGGCGGTGTAGCCGTCGTAGTGGGCCAGCAACGGCCGAGCATCGATGTGGGCCAGCAGGTTGGCCACCAGCACCGGCGCCTGGCCGCGGACGGCGGCCAGGCTCTTGGCGGTGGGCAGCGAACTCACGTCGCCGAGGGCGAACACCTCGCCGTAGAGCTTGTGCTGGCAGGTGAATCGATCGACCTCCACCCAGCCCCCCGGCCCGGCGATCGCCAGGGGGCTGCTGGCGATCACGTCCGGCGCCGCCATCGGGGGCACCACGTGCAACAGGTCGTAGGGAATCTCCTCGCGCCTGGGCTCGCGGCCCTCGGCCAGCACCTCGAACACAGCCACCCGCTCCTCGGCGCGCAGCTCGATCAGGTTGTGGAGCAGGCGTGTCTCGATCCCCCGGCGCGCCACGACACGCTCGACGCTGGCGTTGTAGGCCTCCACCGGATACAGCTGCGGCTGGGCGCTGCAGAAGATCACATGCGTGTTCACGCCCACCCCGCTGCTGGCCTGGA
>NZ_JAGQCD010000004.1 GCF_024345975.1 Cyanobium sp. Cruz-8D1
GGGTCATCGGGAAGGAAGCGGTAGCGCATCGGAGAGGGGCGCCCTTATTGCGAACTGCTCGCAACCTAGACGCTTAACCACCCCTTTTGCAAGCGATTCTCAATAGCAGCTGGAGATTGCGACGGGGAGGCGGCGGGGAGGCGGCAGCGCAAGGGTCCCCAGGGCCGGTCACCCGCGACGGTCGCCTTGGAGGCCTGCCGTTGTGCCCACGGCAGCGGGTCCCGCGCCGATCGCCTCCAGCCTGGTGTGATTCCTCCGCTTCAGCCCCCCATGCTCCGCATCCGTGGCGATCGGTCCAGCCTGCTGGCCGCGCTGGCAGCCCACTGGGCCGATCAGCAGCTGCAACTGCCAGCACTCAGCCCCGGCACCCCCCTCAACCCTGCTCCTCAGCCGCGCAGGCCGGACAGAGGGCCCGCACGTTGAGCACGCACTCCAGCAAACGGAAGCCGAAGGCCCCAGCCGCCGCCTCGCCAGCGGCGAGGACGGAACCGCTCTCGAACTCCTCGGTGCGGCCGCAGCGGACACAGAGCAGGTGGTGATGGTCGCGGTGGGCGTCGCCGGCCAGCTCGAAGCGCCGCCCCCCCTCCGGCAGTTCCAGTTCCTGCAGCAACCCCATCGAACTCAGCAACCGCAGGGTGCGGTAGACGGTGGCCAGCGACACCCGCTCCTGGCTGCGCACCAGGCGCAGGTGCACCTCCTCCGCACTCAGGTGACTGCCCTCGCCGATCCGCTCGAACAGATCCAGCACGCGCTGGCGCTGCGGTGTGAGCCGCTGGCCCCGATCGTGGAGGGTGGTGCGCAGGCTGCTGGGCTGGGCCAGACCCGTGGGGGGAGTGTTCACCACGCGATCCCAGACCTTCGCAAAACTAGAGCCTATTGAGAAGGGCTGCCTGATGGCGGTGTCGATGGCGGTGTCGCCGCCGACGGCTGCCGCACCAGCCGCCGGTCCAGGGCCACCAGGGTCGCCGCCAGCAGATCGGTGAGCGTGACGATCAGGCGGTAGCTCAAGGCCACCGCCAGCAGCGGCGCTTCCGGCAGGGCCACCCCCATCCGCAGCAGCAGCACCGCCTCGAACACCCCCAGACCGCCAGGTGCCCCCGGCACCACCAGACCAGCGGTCCAGGCCAGGGCGAATCCCGCCAGCCAGACGGGAACCTCGCTCCCCAGGGGCAGATCGAAGGCCCGGATGCAGCAGCAGAAGCCGGCGAAGCGCAACAGCACGAAGGCCAGCTCCGCCAGCAGCGGCGCCCAGGGGTAGCCCCGCAGCCAGCTGGAGCGCGCCACGGGCGACGCCTGGGCCAGCTCCTGCTGGAGCTCCTCCTCCAGGCCCAGCTCCCGGGCCCGGCGCCGCTCCAGCCGCGCCAGCAGGGGATCCAGCCAGCGGGGCAGCAGCAGGGCCAGGGGCAGCAGGCACACCAGTCCAAGGCCGCCCTGCCAGCCGCCCAGGGGCACCAGGGCCAGGGCCGCCACCGCCGCCACCAAGGGGTCGAGCAGCACCGCCACCAGAGCCATGCTCGTGCTGAGCGGCGCCGCCAGGGGGGCGCCCTCGCTGCGCAGCCGCTGCACCCGGGAGGCCAGGTGCCAGATCCCCCCGGGCAGGAACTTGCGCAGGTTGGTGGCCAGGTGCAGTTCCACCACCGCGGCCCAGTTGGGGCGCAGGCCCAGCCAGCGCAGGATCACGCCCCAGGCCACGCCATTGATCAGCAGGCTGAGCAGGCTCACGCCGACGCCCAGCACCAGCCACAGCCAACCCTGGCCATCGAGCCGCAACTGCAGCAGCTGACGGCCATGGCTGAGCAGGGCCGCCATCACAAACCCGAGGCTGCCGAGGGTGATCCAGGGACGCAGGCCGCCCGGCAGGGCTGGCAAGGCAGGCAGGGCGGGCCACTTGATGGTCGTCGGCAGCCGGCGCCGCAGGCTTTCGAGGCTGGGGCGCGACCAGCGACTCATGGCGCTCCTCCCTCAGCCGCCAGGGCGCGGCGGACCTCGTCACGCACCTCCTCGATGGAGCGACCCAGACGCCCGGCCAGCTCGACCAGGTCGGCATGTTCGGCCTTGGCACGCCGGCGACCGTCGGGCAGGCTGGCCCACTTGATCCGCACCGGGCCCAGGGCGGTGGCCAGGGTGGCACTTTGCCTGGGCAGGATCCAGCGGTTCTGCAGCTGCTCCCGCACCCCCAGCGTCGTGCCATGGCGCCACCACACCTGGCGCAGCACCGGCCCCAGCTCCGGGGGCATCAGGGCCGTCAGCAGGGTGCCGCTGCGGCCCTTCTTCATCGCCACCGGCTGACTGAACACGTCCAGGGCCCCGCCGCTGCGCAGGGCCTCCGCCAGGTAGGCCAGGTCCTCGGCGCTGGCGTCGTCGATCTGGGCCTGCTGCTGCAACAGGACTTCGCTCACTTCGTTGGCTCCACTGGCGCCATCGTCCCCCAGGGGACGGGCCAGGGTGAGGCGCAGCAGGTTGGCCCGATCCAGCTGGCGCGTCCCCAGCCCCACGCCCACCTGCAACGGCACGGCCCCGGGGGAAGGGCCGAAACGGTCGGCCCAGCAGGCCATCAGGGCCAGGCCCGTGGGGGTGGTGAGCTCGCCGGGGGGAAACCCTTCGCTGGAGGCCAGCGGCAGGCCCCGCGAGCGGGCGATCTCCAGCACCGCCGGGGCCGGCAGGGGCAGGGCGCCATGGGCGGTGATCACGCTGCCGTGGCCCCCAGGCGGCACGCCGCAGACCAAGCGATCCACCCCCAGGTGCAGCAGGCCGGCGCAGACCCCCACGATGTCCACCAGGGCATCGATCGCCCCCACCTCATGAAACGCCACAGCCTCGGCGGGATGGCCGTGGACCGAGGCCTCCGCCTGCGCCAGCAGGGCGAACACCGCCAGCACCTTCCGCCGCAGCTCCGGCGCCAGGGGAGCCGCCTGGATCTGCTGGCGCAACGCCCCCCAGGGGCGATGGGGCGGTTGCTCCTCCAGGGCCTCGACATCCAGATGCAGGCCCCGCAGGCCGCCGCTGCGTCGCTCCTCGATCCGCAGCCGGTAGCGCCCCTCCAGGCCCAGGGCGGCGAGGGGCGCATGGATGGTCGCTTCGGGGAGGCCGAGGTCCAGCAGGGCGGCCAGCAGCATGTTGCCGGCCAGGCCGGTGGGGCAATCCAGCAGGGCCAGGGTCATGGGGGGGGCCGCCGTCCGAAGCGTGGGGCCGCCGCCAGCAGCCGTTCGGCCTCGGCCTCCATTTCAGAGCGGCGGGCCCGCAGGGCCTGCTCCACCTCCCGGCGCGCCCGGCGCTGTTCCAGGCGGGCCGTTTCAACATCGAAGCCCGAGAGGCCCCAGAGGCGGCCCAGCAAGGCCCGGTCGTCATCGCCGCCAACACTGTCGCCGTACACCAGCGACTCGGCCACCATGCCGGCCTGCAGCACCCGGCTCCAGCGCCGCAGGTCCTCGGCGGAGAGCTTGACGCTCTCGGGCAGAGCGAACTCGGTGCAACCGCCGCTGTCAACACCGGCCCGCAGGCAGGCCAGGCTGCCCACCAGCACCCGCTGCACCGCCAGACCATCACTGAGCGCCGCCAGGGCGTGGCCGGCTTCATGGATGGCGATGCGGCGCAGGCGCCCGTGGCCGCCGGGCAGGGTTTCGGCCAGCAGGTGGCCGCCCCGGCCGCCGAAGCGGGCCGCATCGATGGTGAGGGATCCCAGGCCCAGGGCCACGAGCACGGTGATCCACCAGGGGGAAAGCCCGACCAGCGGGCCCAGCACGGCGGCAAGGCTGACCAGCAGCACCACGACGCCAGCCGTGAGGGCACCGCTGGTCATCTCAGCGACCCTGGCGGGTCACGGCGCGGCCATGGCCCTTGGGCTTGGCCGGACCACCTTTGTCGCCGCCGGGCTTGCGGGCCCGGCCGCCGCGGTTACCCCGTTCCGCCACCGGACCGATGACCTCAAAGCGCTCGACGGCGAGCTGCTGCCCCTGGCGCCGCAGATCGAGGGAGACGAAGTGGCGCAGATGCTCCAGGGAAATGTCGCCGCGCAGCTGCAGCTTGAACGGCACCGGACGGTTGCCGTCGGGGCGGGGCTGCTGCCGCACCTTGATGACCAGATCGCCGGTCTCGGGGCGGGTGAAGATCAGTTCGCCACGGATCGAGAAATAGTCGTCACCCTCGGGAAGCTGGTCGGCGTCGGTGGCCTCGGCTTCAGTGGCCTCGGCTTCATTGGCTTCAGCTTCGGGGGCAGGGGCGAGGGTGCTCGGTTCCCACACGCCCACCATCTGCAGGTGCAGCTGGTTCTCCTCCCGGGAGCGGGGGTAGACGACCCAGAGATGGGGCATCGCCAGGTCGAGATGGCGCCGCATCAGCGTGAGCAGGCGGCCGAGCACCACGGCCTCGATCTCGGTGCCATCGGTCGTGCGGATCAGACCCCGGGTGGGCTGGTCGGGATCGGCCGGTACGTAGCAACCGCGCACCACTCCGATGGCCCGGTACTGCATCGGCTCGGTGACCGGGGAGATGGGATGCTGGCGCATGGTGGATGTGAAAAACCCCGTGGCGGTGCCTGGACTGGCCCGGGTCAATGTAAGCAGCAGCGGAAGCGCGATGCCCAGGTCAGACTCGGACGCGATCCTGAGCCCTCTCCGTCAGCGGATGCCCTCGCCGAACCGCCGCCTACCTGGCCTCCCGTCGCTGCTGGCGGCAGGCCTGGTCGGGCTGCTGGCCCTCGGGGGCGGCTGGTGGCTGGGCCAGCGCCAGTCGGCCACCCAGGCCAGTGCCGACCCGAAGCGGACGCTGCTCACCAAGGAGGCCACCCGCTTGCGGCTACGGCTCGACGGCGACGAAGCGGCCCCGGCCGACCGCCAGCGGCTGCTGGAGCTGTTGGTGGCCCTCGACCGCAAGGCGGAGGCGATCAGCCTGCTGGAGCCGATGGCGGACCGGGAACCCGAGCGCTGGTCGCTGCGGCTGATGCTGGCCGAACTGCGGCGCGACCAGGGCGACCGCAGCGGCGCCGAGCGCGAACTGCGCCAGATCCTCAACCTGCGGCCCACCCAGGTGGAAGCCCTGCAACTGCTCAGCCTGCTGAACCTGGAGCAGGGTCGCGGCGCCGCCGCCGAGGCCCGGGTCAAGGCGGCCTACGCCATGGCCATCAAACCCGAGGTGCAGCCGGAGGCCCTGGGCATCGGCCTGCTGCTGGCCGAGCTCCAGCTCAAACGCGATCAGGTGGCCAGAGCAGCGGCCACCTACCTGCAGCTGGCCAACTTCTTTCCCCAGGACCAACGCCCGCTGCTGGGCCTGGCCATGCTGCGGCACGACCAAGGGGACGCCAGAGGGTCCCAGGAGGCCCTGGCCCAGGCACGGCTGAGAAACCCCAACCCCGAAAAGCCGGACCCGAGACTCGACGAACTGGCGGCGAGCTGGGGACTCGAACCGCTCAGATCCCCTTCAGTTGCCCCGCAGACCCTGCCGGCGCCGGCTTCGGTGCCTTCGCGTCAAAGTCCCTGAGGGCCTGATCGACCGCGGAACTGGGTGGGGTGGCGTCGTCGAGGGAGGTGCTGCGCTTCAGCTTGTTCAGCAGGTCGAGGGGATTGGTGCTGTCGAGGATCGAGCCGCTGCCGGAACCGGATTTGCCGGGCCCGTAGTCGTAGAGCTGGCGCTCCAACGTGCCAGTGCCGAGTGTCTGGCCGTAGCCGGCCTGCTGGGCCAAGGCCTCACCGGCCGGCAGCAGGGCCAGCGCAGCGGCGGCCAGGGTGCCGACACGGACGATGCCGGCGCGGACAGTGCCAGCGAGGAGAGTGCCGGCGCGCAAAGGAAGCAAAGGGTTCATGGCTCCTGCCGGCGAGGGGAAGAATCACCAGGACCTTCATGATAAGGGCCCCCAGCCGGTCCACCGGCCCGTCGCCATGGCCCTGCGGATCGCCACCTGGAACGTCAATTCGGTGCGCACCCGGCTCGATCAGGTTGGTGCCTGGCTCAGGAGCGAAGGGCCCGAGGTGCTCTGCCTGCAGGAAACCAAGGTGGCCGATGACCTGTTCCCCCACGCCGCCTTCGAGGCCCTGGGCTACCGGTCCGTGATCAGCGGCCAGAAGGCCTACAACGGCGTGGCGATCCTCAGCCGACTGCCGATCGAGGACGTGCGGGTGGGCTTCGCCGCCCTGCTGCCGGACGATCCGACGGCCGAGGCGCTGGGCGAGCAGAAACGGGTGATCAGTGCCTCGATCGAAGGGGTGCGGGTGCTGAATCTCTACGTCCCCAACGGATCGGCCCTGACCTCGGAGAAGTACCCCTACAAGCTGGAGTGGCTGGCCTGCCTGCGGCGCTACCTGGAGGCCCAGGAGGCCGAAGGGGAACCCCTGGCCATGGTGGGGGACTTCAACATCGCCCTGGACTCCCGCGACATCCACGACCCGGAGCGCCTCAGCGGCGGCATCATGGCCAGTGATCCGGAGCGGCAGGCCCTGAGCGCCGCCCTGGGCGATCGCCTCAGCGACGTGTTCCGCGTCTTTGAGACGGAGCCCGGCCACTGGAGCTGGTGGGACTACCGCACCGGCGCCTGGGACATGGACCGGGGCTGGCGCATCGACCACATCTATCTTTCAGACGAGTTGCTGGCCTGCGCCACGGGCTGCGTCATCCACAAGGATCAGCGCGGCAACGCGCAGCCCAGCGACCATGCGCCGGTGGTGGTGCACCTGGCCTGGCCGCCACAGGAAGCGGCCGACGGCGACGACCACCGGTGGTGACGGACCGCCGGGGAACTCACGCCAGCAGCGCCGCCAGATCGAGGTCCGCTCTCCGCACCAGGGCGAACAGCGTGCCGGAATTGCCGCGGCTCACCCGCAGCGCATCATCGAGCACGGTGACATCGAGCCAGGCTGGAAAGCTCTGATTCACCTGCCGAAACAGCTGCAGGCGCCGTTCTCCGATCCGGGGTCCCAGCCAGCCGCCCCGCTCGAACTGCACCGACACCCGCTGGTGGGGCGGCTCGGGGGCGACGGCGATCCGGGCCTGCACCCCGATCCCCGCCAGGGGCCCGAGGGGGCCGGCCAGCCGCAGCAGGTTCATGGCACGGCCATTGGCGGGATCGAGCAGTTGCAGATTCTCCAGCCAGGGCTGGACCGCCAGATAGGGCAGGGAGCTGCTGCTCCAGCGCAGTTCCCAGACCCCCGCCAGCTGGGACGCCTGGGCGGCCAGATCGGCGGGCTGCAGGCGCTCCAGCCGCTCGATCAGGGCCGGAATCCTCTCGGCGGCCTGGACTGCGGAACGGGCAGATCCGGCCCGCAGCCAGCCCAGCAGTTCCTCCCGGCAGGCTTGCGCTTCACCGTCCGCACCCGTCGGGCCATCGTCGATCGCAAGGGAAGGATCCGACACCGGCGTTCACCCGCAGCACGGGGGCGCATCAGGATCCATGCTGTCAGGGACAGGTGGCCATCGGATACCGTGTCGCCCGGCCTGATCGCCGATCCGATCCACCGGCAGACCCCGTGACGCTGACCACCGTTGATGTGACCCTGGTGGGGGCGGGGATCATGAGTGCCACCCTGGGCACCCTGCTCAAACAGCTGCGGCCGGAGCTGCGCCTCCTGCTGCTTGAGGGCCTGCCCCGGGAAGCCCAGGAAAGTTCCAGCGCCTGGAACAACGCCGGCACGGGCCATGCGGGCAACTGCGAGCTGAATTACACGCCGATGGCAGCGGACGGTTCGATCAGCCTCACCAAGGCGCTCGACATCAACGAAGCCTTCGATCTCTCGCGCCAGTTCTGGACCCACCTGGTGAAGGGCGGCGCCCTGGGCTTTCCAGAGGCCTTCATCCAGGGCGTCCCCCACATGAGCTTCGTGCTGGGGGAAGAGCGGCGGGCCTACCTGCACGAACGCCACCGGCTGATGGGCGCCCACCACTGCTACCGGGGCCTGACCTACAGCGAGGAGCCGGCCCAGGTGGCGGACTGGGCCCCCCTGCTGATGGAAGGGCGGGATCCGGCCCAGGCGATCGGCGCCACCTACATCGCCTCCGGCACCGATGTGAACTTCGGGGCCCTCACCAGCCAGCTGCTGGATCACCTGCGCACCAGTCCGCCCTTCGAGGCGCGCTTCTCCACGGCCGTGACGGGCCTGCAGCGCCGGCAGGACGGCAGCTGGCGCCTGGAGACGAGCGATCAAGCCAGTGGTGAAACCCGCCTGATCGATTCCGGCACCGTGTTTCTCGGCGCCGGTGGCGGCGCCCTCACCCTGCTCCAGAAATCAGGGATCCCCGAAGGACGCGGCTATGGCGGCTTTCCCGTCAGCGGCCTGTGGCTGCGCTGCGGCGATCCAGCCGTGGCCAGCCGCCACCACGCCAAGGTCTACGGGATGGCCGCCGCCGGCTCGCCGCCGATGTCGGTGCCCCACCTCGACACCCGCCTTGTCGACGGCCGGCACTGGGTCCTGTTCGGGCCCTACGCCGGGTTTTCCAGCAAGTTCCTCAAGAGTGGCTCCCTCTGCGACTGGCCCAGGTCCCTGCGGCCCGGCAACCTGCTGCCCCTGCTGGCGGTGGCCCGCGACAACCTGCCCCTGACCGACTATCTGATCAGTCAGGTGTTCGCCAGCGACGAGCAGCGCTTCGCGGCCCTGCGCGACTTCTACCCGAACGCCCGGCCCTGTGACTGGTCACTGGCGGTGGCCGGCCAACGGGTGCAGATCATCAAGGGCGACCCCAGCAGGGGCGGGGTGCTCCAATTCGGCACCGAGGTGGTGCATGCGGCGGATACGTCCCTGGTGGCCGTGCTGGGGGCCTCACCTGGCGCCTCCGCCGCCGTGGCGATCAGCCTGGAGATCCTGCGCTCCTGCTTCCGCGAAAAGCTGCCCGATGGCTGGGAGCGGACGCTGAAGCAGATCCTGCCCTCCTACGGCGCCTCGATCCGCCACGATGCCGATCTCTGCCAGCGGATCCGCAGCCAGAGCGCCGAGGTGCTGGGGCTGCCGGCACCCGGCTAAGGCTGGCGCGGCGGCAACAGCAAGCCCGCCCGCACGCCCCAGGGAGACAGGCTGAACAGGCGCAGCATGGCCGCCAGCAGCTCCGGCACGCCCAGGGTGTTGGCCAGAAAGCCCGACCACTGCGGGCCGCTCAGGCGGAAGAAGCTGGCGAAGAACTGGCGCAGCTGGGCTTCGGAGAATCCCATCAGCTTGCCCAGGCCGAACTGGTAGAGGGCGTGCTTGCGGCGCAGCTCCGGGGGCCAGAGGGCCCGCCAGCCCGCCTGGGCCAGGAGCAGCGAGGGAGCCGCAGGCGCCGCCATCGCCGCGGCCACCGCCGCCGCCACCGCCGGAGCCCGGCGCAGCAGGGCGCCCACCATGTAGCCGGAGGCCGGATGCACCATCGAGGCGGCCCCGCCGAAGCCCAGCACCGGCTGCTGCAGATCCGGCAGGGGCAGGTTCATCGGAAACAGGCAGAACTCCTCGTGCTCCACCGCCAGCACCCGCACGCCGCGCTGGGCCAGGCGCCGGTGCAGGCGGTGCTGGAGCCGCTCGAAGGGCACAGGCGGCGCCAGGGCCAGGGAGGTCTCCTCGACGAAAAATCGCCCCCCGCCCAGGTCCATCGCGTACAGGAACGTGGGGGGCTCGGCCCGCTCGGCCTCGCTGAGGTGGTCGCTGCGGTAGTCCATCAGCACGAACTGATCGGGCGGCACCGGCGGCGCCGAGAAGCGGCCAACAACGCCGTAGGCCGACTGCCCCGCCACCGGGCCCCGATCGGGCCGCCGCACCAGCAGCGGCTGATGGCCGGTGGCGTCCACCACCAGCCGCGCCTGCCACTGGCTTCCATCCGCGCCCACCACCACACTCAGGGCGCCAACGGCCTCCCAGCTTGTGGCCAGCCCCTGAAGGAGCTCCACCCCGCCGCGCCCGCAGGCCTCCAGCCAGTGCTGCTGCAGGGCCTCGCGGTTGAACAGGCCGTAATCACGGCCATGGGCTGTGGGGCGATTGGCCGCCGCGGCGGGATCAGGATCCCCTGCGCCGAAGTAACTCACCGTCTGGCTCCAGCGGTGCTCCAGCAGGTGGCCCAGGCCAAGGGCGTCCACCTCGTCCCCCCAGATGCCGTAGGTGTTGGGCCAGGGGGTGCGCGGATCCTGGGGCGCCAGCAGGGCCACCTTCAGCCCTTCCGCCGCCAGGGCCGCCGCGATGCAGAGGGCGGCGGGACCGCCTCCGAGCACCAGCACGTCCCTCGCCATCTCGCCGGTACCGTGATCGCTCATCCTGCATCACGGCCCATGCGTGCCCTCGCCCGCTGGACGCTGTCGGCGCTGGCCTGCCTGGGCCTGAGCCTGAGCCTGGTGCTAGCGCAGGGCCTGGGTCTGGCGACAGCGGCCGCAGCCCCGGTCGCCACCGTGCCGATCCGCGTCGCCCTGAAGGTCGACAACGTCTACCGCTTCTCCTCAAGGGAGAAAACCTTCAGCGTCGAGGGAACGCTGCGACTGTCGGCGCCGGCTGCGGCGGTGCGGCAATGGTTGGCGGCGGGGGTGGATCCGCTCGATCTGGTCCGCTTTAAGAACCTGGTGGAGCCCTGGAACTCCCTGTTGGAGGCCAGCAGCGGTCCGCTTCGCCTGGGCACGGATCTGGGCCGCGACTACCGCTTCAACGGCAACTTCTACTCCGATGAGATCGACTACCGGGGTTACCCCTTCGGCACCCTGCCCCTGCAGATCCGGCTGGTGGCCGACCCCAGCTTTCCCGCCACGATCGCCGAGCCGCCCCGGATTCGCCTGCAGGCCGACAGCGGCGCCTCCGGTGTCAGCCGCCGCAGCAACATGAGCGGCTACCGGCTCAGCAGCTGGCGCCTCTTCCACCACCGCGGCGGCGTCGAGATGGAGCTGCGCTACGAACCCATCGGCTGGGCGGCCCTGGTGAAGTGGCTGCTGCCCCTGACGATCACGATGGTGGTGATGCTGCTCACCCCCAACCTTCGGGCCGGCTTCAGCTCCGAGCGCCTGGCGATCCCGCCGGTGATCCTGCTGACGCTGGTGTTCATGCAGCAGTCCTACCGCGACTCCCTGCCCTCCCTGCCCTATCTGACCGTGCTGGATGAGCTGTACGCCTTTTCCTACCTGGTGACCCTGGTGTTCTTCTGCGAGTTCATCTGGTGCGCCAACCGGCTGGATCGCCTCGCCAGCGACGGCAACGGCCCACAGCGCCCATGGCTCGAACGCCGGATCGAACGGCTGGAACTGGGCCTGCAGCTGGCCAGCCTGGCCGGCTACGGCCTGTTGATGCTCTGGGCCTGGAGCCAGCGCTGACTCCCTGCAGGCGAGTCAGTCGTCTGGGGTCTCGTCTGGGGTCTCGTCAGTGGCTGGCGCCGTATCCCCCGGGAGCTCGGGGGGGACTGCCGCCGTCGCCTCAGGGGTGGCCTCAGGGACCACCCCGACGGCCAGCTCCTCCTCCTCGGCGGCTGGCGGCACCAGCACCACTTCGGTGAGGCGATCGCCGGCATCCAGCTTCTGCAGCCGCACCCCGGTGGCCGCCCGGGACTGCTGGGGAATGGCATCGGCCTTCATGCGCACGATCACCCCCCGCTCGCTCACCAGCAGCAGTTCCTCACCGGCGCCAAGCACCTTGAGACCGACCAGCACGTCGCCATCCCGGCGGAACTTGATCGCCCGCAGACCCATGCCGGCGCGGCGCTGCAGCCGGAACTGATCCACCGGCACCCGCTTGCCAAGGCCGCTGGCACTGGCCACCAGCACCCAGGGGCCCTCGCTGGGGGCGACCTCGTCACCCTCCTCGTCGTCGCCACCGGCGGCATCCGCCGTGCTGGCGACACGGTCCGCCAGTTCCGCCGTGAGGACATCCATGCTCACCAGCTCATCGCCGGCGCGCAGATTCATGGCCCGCACGCCGCGGGCGGCACGGCCCAGGGGACGCAACTCCTCGTCGCTGAGACGGAAGTGGATCGTCATCCCCTTGAGGGAGCCGATCAGCACGCTGTCGCCGGGCAGGGCCAGGCGCACCCAGCGCAGGGCGTCTCCATCCTCAAGGGAGATGGCGATCAGGCCGTTGGAGCGGATGTTGCTGAAGGCCGACAAGCGGGTGCGTTTGATGTAGCCACCGCTGGTGAGCATCACCAGCTGAACGTCGTCGTCGAAGGCACTCACCGCCAGCAGGGACGTGATCGCCTCCTCGCGGGGAATCGGCAGCAGCTGCACGATCGGAGTTCCCTTGGCGGAACGGCTGCTGAACGGCACCCGGTAGGCGGGGATGGAATACACCACGCCCCGGTCACTGAACAGCAGCAGGGCGTCGTGGTCGTTGCAGCTGATGAACAGCTTCACCGCCTCCTCGCCCTGGCTGCGGGTGCCGGCCTTGCCACGGGTGCCGCGGCTGGTGGCCTCGAACTCGCTCACCGGCATCCGCTTGAGGTAGCCGTTCTCGGTGAGCAGCACCACCGACCGCTCATTGGCGATCAGGTCGATGTCTTCGAGGCCACCTTCGAGATCCAGGATCTCGGTGCGGCGGGGGGAGTCGTAGCGACTGCGCAGGACCTGCAGCTCCTCCTGGATCAGCCCCAGCACCCGCTCTTTCCGACCAAGGATGTCGGTGTAGTCGGCGATCTTGGCGACGAGGTCGTCATGTTCGAGGCGGATCTTGTCGGCTTCCAGGGCCGTGAGGCGCCGCAGCTGCATCTGCAGGATGGCGTCGGACTGGATCTCGCTGAGGCCATGGCGCTCCTGCAGCTGGGCCCGGGCCGTGGCGGTGTCGGGGGCGGCCCGGATCAGGGCGATGATCGGATCGAGCTGGTCGAGGGCCAGCAGCAGGCCCTGCAGGATGTGATCGCGCTCCTGGGCCTTGCGCAGGAAATAGCGGGTACGCCGCTCGATCGTGCCGATGCGGAAGTCGAGGAACACCCGCAGCATGCGGCCGAGGGTGAGCAGCACGGGCTCCCCCTTCACCAGGGCCAGCATGTAGGCACTGAAGTTGTTCTGCAGCGGCGTGAGCTTGAACAGGTTGTTCAGCACCACCTGGGGGTAGGCGTCGCGGCGCAGTTCGATCACGATGCGCATGCCGTCGCGATCGCTTTCGTCGCGGATGTCGGCAATGCCCTCGAGCTTCTTGTCGTTGACCAGCTCGGCGATGCGCTCGATCAGGGCGGCCTTGTTGGTCTGGTAGGGGAGCTCGGTGATGATCACCGCGTCACGGTCGGGACGCCCCTTGGCTTCCACCGTCTCGATGGAGGCCACACCCCGCATGGTGATCGAGCCACGGCCCGTGGTGTAGGTCTCGCGGATGCCTCGTCTGCCGAGAATCTGGCCGCCGGTGGGGAAATCGGGGCCGGGGATGATCGCCATCAGGGTGCGATCCTCGATCTCCGGGTCGTCGATCAGGGCCAGCAGACCGTCGATCAGCTCGGTGAGGTTGTGGGGGGGGATGTTGGTGGCCATCCCCACGGCGATGCCCGAGGAGCCATTCAGCAGCAGGTGCGGCACCCGCGCCGGCATCACGGTGGGTTCCTGCTGGGAGCCGTCAAAGTTGTCGATGTAATCGACGGTCTCGGCTTCGATGTCCTCCAGCAGGCTGTCGGTGGTCAGGGCCTGCAGGCGCGACTCGGTGTACCGCATCGCGGCCGGCGGATCGTTGTCGACCGACCCGAAGTTGCCGTGCCCGTCGATCAGGGGCATGCGCATGGAAAAGTCCTGGGCCATGCGCACCAGGGCGTCATAGACCGCCGTGTCGCCGTGGGGGTGGTACTTACCGAGCACCTCCCCGACGACGCGGGCGCATTTCCGGTAAGGCCGGTCGCTGGTGAGACCGAGCTCGTACATCGCGTAGAGGATGCGCCGGTGCACCGGCTTGAGGCCGTCGCGGGCATCGGGCAGGGCCCGGCCCACGATGACGCTCATCGCATACTCCAAATAGGAGCGCGACATCTCAATGCGCAAATCGGTCTGGATGATCCGTCCGTCGGATTCACCGGGTCCGGTTGGATCCGCCATGCAAGACCGTATGGGGCACAGCCCACTCTATCGATGACCCTGCCGGCCCGTGGTGAATCGGCCCTGCGCCAGCGTCAGCGCAAGGGCGTGCTGCGGGTGCGGGCCGCCGCCGACTTCCGCGCCCTGGTGGCCGAGGCCGGACTGGCGGAGGCCTACGACAGCACCGACGTGGTGGTGGCCGCCAACGCCGAATTCACCGATCAGGGCAGCCTGCACCTCAACATTGGCCCCAGCGATCCACCGATCCGCTTCCGGGAGGCCCAGCTCGAGGGCCTCGGGGCCCAGGGCGGCGGTGGCGGTGGCGACCTGGTGCTGCCCATCGGCGGCGGCCACGGGGAGGCCCAGCGGCAGGGGGGCGCCCATCTGCTCGACCGGCTGCTCAAGGGCGGCTCCCTGGGCCTCACCGCCACCGGGGACATCACCGCCCTGCACCCGCGGCGGGATCTGCAGGCCCAGCTCGATCTGGAACGGATCGGTTCCGGCCGGCTGCTGCTGCACCGGGCCATCAGTGAAAACGGCTTGGTGGCCGTGAGCAGTGCCGATGGGGTGCTGCGCAGCCCCTGGGGACCCGTGCTGGGGCCGTTCGGGAATGCGCTCTACGGCTGCGGCGGCGCCGGCAGCATCGGGCTCACCATGCCCGGATTAGGGCTGCTGGGGCCGGGCTCAGCGGTCCTGGTGGCGGGGGCCCTCGGCTGGGTGGTGGGCAGTGGCAGCGGCCACCAGCCGGGCGTGCCTCGCTCCGCCGGCGGCCATGCCCTCAGCCCAGGGGCGGTGGCGGCGGTGAGCGTGGACCTGCATGGCCTGCGGTCCGAATGGCTGCGGCCCTGTTTCTTCGAGGGCCACGGGGCCGGCCTGCTGGTGGGCCTGGCGGCGCCGATCCCCCTGATCAGCGAGGCGGTGGCCCGGCAGGCCGCCTGCGGCAACGAGGATCTGGAGGCGCCCGTGCTGGATGTGGCGATCCCGCGGCGCCTGCGGCCCCGCTTCGGTTCCGTCAGCTACGCCCGGCTGAAGTCCGGCCTGATTCAGGTGGAGGGGCACCGCGTCAGCGCCGCTCCGGCCCATAGTCCGCGGCTGGCCGAAGCGATTGCTGCGGAGCTGATCGCCTGGCTCGAGGATGGTCGTTTCCCGTTGCGCCTGCCGGTCCGTCCGCTCTCGGGGCGTGGTGGCCTGATCCCCCTCGACAGCTGAAATCCCGGGGATCCCTGGCGGAGGTTCCGGAAAACAGCCGTAAGCTCCGCCGAGAGCTAACGGCGCCAGCGCAATGGCCGAGACCCCCTTCAGCCCCGAATCCCCCTTCAGCCCTGAGCCTCCCCTCAGTCCCGAGGGGCAGGAGAACGGACTTCCATCGCAGCCGTGGCCGGCGGATGCGGCCGAGGCGACGCCGGACCCCGTCACCCCCGAAACAGAACCGATCCTGGCCGGGCCGGATCCCGAGGCTGACCCCGCAGATGCGCCGGTGAGCGCGCCGGAGCCCGGCATCGTGGCCACCTTTGAAGTGCCCCCCCTGGAGGGATCCGCTGATCCGACCAGCGAAGGCGGCGGGGAATTCGATCTGCTGCTGCAGAAGATCAAGGACTGGCTCAGCAGCGGTGAGCTGCAGGCCCAGTGGCAGCGTTTCCGCGGCCCCCTCAAGGGGCTGGCGATCCTGATCGGGGTCGTGCTGCTGCTGCGGATCTATGCCTCCTTGATCGGCACCCTGGACAGCCTGCCCCTGGTGGGCGGCCTGCTGGAGCTGGCGGGGCTGATCGCCGTGAGCCGTTTCACCGTCACCAGGCTGGTGCGCAAGAGCGACCGGGAACAGGTCTTCGCCGACTGGAGCCGCCGCTGGAACGATTTCCGCGGCCGGGAGTGATTCCCAGCCCCTGATGCGGTCGGACCCGCCGCGGACCGGTTGATAGTTTGTGCCCACTGTGTCCGTCCAACGGTGAACATTCAGCTCGGTCGCTCCAGGACCGTCCGCCGCGCCTACGGCATCGACGAAATCGCCCTGGTCCCGGGCGGCCGCACCGTCGACCCGGAAGTGACCGATAGCAGTTGGAGCCTCGGGGGCCTCCAGCGGGAGATTCCGATCATCGCCAGCGCCATGGATGGGGTGGTGGATGTGGGCATGTGCATCGAACTCACCCGGCTGGGGGCCCTGGGGGTGCTCAACCTGGAGGGCGTCCAGTGCCGCTACGACGATCCCGAACCGATCCTGGATCGGATCGCCTCGGTGGGCCGCGACGATTTCGTGGCTCTGATGCAGGACCTTTACAGCCAGCCGGTCCGCGAAGACCTGGTGCGGCAACGGATCGCTGAAATCAAGGCCGGCGGCGGCATCGCGGCGGTGAGCGCCACCCCGGCGGCGGCCCTGCGCTTCGGGGCGGCGGTGGCCGAGTCGGGCGCCGACCTGTTCTTCGTCCAGGCCACGGTGGTCTCCACCGAACACGTCGGCCCCGAAGGTCGCCAGACCCTTGACCTGGCCGCCCTCTGCCGCGACCTGGGCGTGCCCGTCGTCATCGGCAACTGCGTCACCTACGACGTCACCCTGCAGCTGATGCGGGCGGGGGCCGCCGGCGTGATGGTGGGCATTGGCCCCGGTGCCGCCTGCACCTCCCGAGGCGTGCTCGGTGTCGGCATTCCCCAGGCCACGGCCGTGGCCGACTGCGCCGCCGCCCGGGACGACTACGAGCGTGAAAGCGGGCGTTACGTGCCGGTGGTGGCCGATGGCGGCATCGTCACCGGCGGGGACATCTGCAAATGCCTGGCCTGCGGCGCCGATGCGGTGATGATCGGCTCCCCGATCGCCCGGGCCTCCGAAGCGCCTGGCCGCGGCTTCCACTGGGGCATGGCCACGCCCAGCCCCGTGCTGCCCCGCGGCACCCGCATCAAAGTGGGCACCACCGGCAGCCTGGAAAAGATCCTGCGCGGCCCTGCCGGTCTTGATGACGGCACCCAGAACCTGCTGGGCTGCATCCGCACCTCCATGGGCACCCTGGGGGCCCGCACCCTCAAGGAGATGCGCGAGGTGGAGGTGGTGGTGGCGCCGTCCCTGCTGACCGAAGGCAAGGTGTACCAGAAGGCCCAACAGCTGGGCATGGGCAAGTAGCACGGCGCGGTCCAGCCGGACCCAACGGGGTCGTCGCAGAGCTGGACAACACTGCCTCAAGGCGAGATGGAGGCTAACCTCTTGGTGTGGGGGCTCCGGCTCGCACACTCCTCACACCCCCCGGCCCGGCGTGTCCGGGCTTTTTGTCTTTCCCCGCCGTTCGACCCGCAGCCCTGCTCCCTGGAACTGCCAGTTCCGCTACGGCCTGCAACGCTGACTCCTTCCCAGGGGAAAGCGGCCGAAACCGGTTGCTAGATTCATTTCATCCCGAGTCTGCAAGGAATGTCCAGCGCCGCTGCCGTCACCGACGCCTCCTTCGAGCAAGACGTGCTCAAGAGTGATGTGCCCGTGCTGGTTGATTTCTGGGCCCCCTGGTGTGGTCCCTGCCGCATGGTGGCGCCGATCGTCGATGAGATCGCCAAGGAATACGAAGGCAAGATCCGCGTCTACAAGCTCA
Organism: Cyanobium sp. Cruz-8D1; assembly: GCF_024345975.1. GTDB lineage: Bacteria > Cyanobacteriota > Cyanobacteriia > PCC-6307 > Cyanobiaceae > Cyanobium. Next base: position 17,470 of record NZ_JAGQCD010000004.1, read on the forward strand.
ACACCGACGAGAACCCCAACGTCGCCAGTCAGTACGGCATCCGCAGCATTCCCACGCTGATGCTGTTCAAGGGCGGCCAGAAGGTTGACACCGTCGTGGGTGCTGTCCCCAAGAACACCCTGTCCGGCACCATTTCCAAATACCTCTGATTCCGTTCCGCTGACGCCGCCCCTCTCCCCGAACCCAGTGCCGGCGGCGGGCAGAAGTCCCTTGCAGGCCCTCGCCGACGAGCTCCACGGGCACCCCCAACGTCGCCAGATCGAGCGGGCGGTGGTGTCTTTGCTGCAGGTGGCGCGTCAGGAGAAAGAAGAGGAGGAATGGCGCCTGATCGCCGGCTGTCTGGCCGACATCAGCGAAGCCCTGGAGGTCTTCCGTCCGCGCCGCAGCGCCCGCAAGATCAGCGTCTTCGGCTCGGCCCGCACCCGCCGCGACGACCCCTGCTACCTGCTGGCTGAGCACGTCGCCCGCCAGGCGGTGGAGGCCGGTTTCGAGGTGATGACCGGAGCCGGGGCCGGCGTCATGGAGGGCGCCAACAGCGGCGCGGGTTGCGAGCACAGCATCGGCCTCAACGTGGATCTGCCCTTCGAGCAGCATCCCAACCCCTACGTGAGCGCCTGCGACGGGCGCCTCCTCTACTTCCGCTACTTCTTCACCCGCAAGCTGTTCTTCCTGATGGAGAGCGATGCCCTCGTGGTGATGCCCGGGGGATTCGGCACCCTCGATGAACTGTTCGAGTGCCTCACCCTCATCCAGACGGGACGCACCTCGCCGATTCCCCTGGTGCTGCTCTCGCCGGAGGGCGACGATTTCTGGAAGGTCTGGAAGCGGAACGTGCACCAGGAACTCGCCACCCGGGGACTGATCTCTCCGGAGGATGTGGATCTGATGGTGGAAGCCTCCGGCGCCGAGGAGGCCGTGGACCACATCTGCCGGTTCTACCGGGTGTTCCACAGCGCCCAGCTGGGCCAGGACCGCATCGAACTGCTGCTCAACGCCGAGGTGCCCCGCAGCCTGCTGCCGGAGCTGAACCGCGGCTTCGCCGACCTGCTGGAGGAAGGTGCCATCCAGACCGGTGAGGGCGTCGACGACAACGGCCTGCTGCGGCCCTGCCTGCGGCTGCGCTTCGACAAACGCCGCGTCGGCCGGCTCTACCAGTTCATCGACCACCTCAACGGCCTCGACCTGCCGGCCTCACCGGCCCTGGAGCATCCGGCCGAGCGGGTCCCGAGCGTCAGCCAGCCATGAGCCGCATCGGCCTGATCGACTACGGCATGGGCAACCTCCATTCGGTGCAGCGCACCTTCGCGCGGCTCGGTGCCGAGCTGGTGAGCGTGCACGGCCCGGCCGACCTGGAAGCCTGCGACGCCCTGGTGCTGCCGGGCGTGGGCGCCTTCGATCCGGCCATGGAGCGGCTGCGCTCGGCCGGGCTGGAGCCGGCGCTGAAACGCTCGTGCGCCAGCGGCCGCCCGCTGCTGGGGATCTGCCTGGGCCTGCAGCTGCTGTTCGAGGCCAGTGAGGAGGGCCGAGCCGATGGGCTGGGCGTGCTGGCCGGCCGCGTGCGCTCCCTGCCGCGGGTGGCGGGCCATCCCCTGCCCCACATGGGCTGGGCCCCCCTGATCCCGGCCACCGCCAGTCCCCTGCTGCCGGCCGCCACCCCCGAGGCCTGGGTTTACTTCGTGCACTCCTTCGCCGCCGAGCCGGCCGACGCCGCGGCCAGCACGGCCCTCGTCGACTACGCCGGCACCCCGGTGACGGCGGCGGTGTGGCAGGGGACCATCGCCGCCTGCCAGTTCCACCCGGAGAAGTCCGGGCCCGTGGGCGAAGCGATGCTGCGCCGCTGGCTCGACTGGGTCGCCTCCCTGTGACGCTGCGGCTGAGCGGGGGGCGCCGGCTGCAGAGCCCCCCCGGGAGCACCGCCCGGCCCACCGCCGCCCGGGTGCGACTGGCGGTGATGAACCTGCTGGCCGAAAGGGTCCCCGGCAGCCGCTGGCTGGATCTCTGCTGCGGCAGCGGCGTGATGGCCTGCGAGGCCCTGCAGCGCGGCGCCTCCGAGGTGGTGGCCGTGGAGCGGGATCGCCGCATCGCCGCGGTGGCCCGGGCCAATCTGGAGCTGGTGCGGCAAGGCCGGCCGGCTGGGCCGGAAGGCTCCCCCCGCTGCCGGGTGGACGGCGATGAGGTGCTGCGCTGGCTGGGCCGCACCGACCCCAGCGCTTTCGATCTGATCTACGCCGATCCCCCCTATGCCGCCGGCCTGTACGCGCCGATCGCGGCGGCGGTGCTCAGGGGCGGCTGGCTGGCCCCCGGGGGGGTTCTGGTGTGGGAGTGCGCCAGCGACGCGGTGCCGGAGCTGCCGCCGGGATGGCAGTGCCGCGATCAGCGGCGCTACGGGGGGAGCACGGTGGTGCTGCTGGAGATGGAGATCTCCTGACGCGCGGTCACGCCAACCCAACCATCTTCATCACAATTTTGCCCATCTGCTGCACATCGACAGCAGATCTCAAGTCGGCACGGTCGATGACACCATTCAGCCCGGATTTAGATGGTATTCAGGGATAGCCCTTCCGGCACTTTCCGTCATGCCAAACCTTTTTTCCAAGCCTTCCAGTCCATCCACCATGGCCCCCTTCAGCGCGAAACACCTCCTGGCGCGGAGCCTGATGGCGGCCGCCCTGATCGGTGGCGCCGGCGCGGCGCTCTCTGCAGGTTCGGCCGAAGCCGCAACAGGCTGCGGAGTTGGGATCCCCTGGGCAGACTGGGTTGGCGGCCAGGCCCTCACTTGCGGCGACAAAGTCTTCTCCTGGAGCGCGACGGCCACACTCGGCGATCTTGCCTCATCGACTGTCTCCGCTGTTCAACCTCTCCCAGGCGACTATCTCTTCAACCTGGACTTGCCCACTTTCACCACGAGCAGCTTCGACTTCACCTACGTGGCTTCGATCACCGATCCCAGCCGGGTCTTCAGTGCTGTCGACCTTGACTCCGACGCAGACGTCCTCGCGAGTCCCCCAAGCATTCTGACGGCCAACTTTACTGGCGGCGCAGTCCCAATTACTCTCAGCAGCACGAATGGATCGTCGAGCTTTGCCGACGTAGCTGGCGGCCCCCAGATCCTGACCGTACGAAATGAATACAACGGCGCTGGGGCCATTGACTCTTTCGAGAACAGCTTCCAACAAACCTCCGTCCCCGGCCCCCTGCCCGTGCTCGGTGCTGGCGTCGCCTTCGGCTTCAGCCGCAAGCTGCGCCGTCGCATCCAGGGGGATCGGGTCAAGGCCTGACGGCTCCTGCCGAGAACGTTTCGCGGCCCCGCCTCCCGGCAGGGCCTTTTTTCTTTCGTCCCACCCAATTCCCACCTCCTGAACCTTCCTCCCGGATCCGCCATGGCTGCCTCCCCGACGCGTTCCGATCAACGCTCCGACGATTCCAGAGCGATGGCCTCACAGTTCGGACTGCTGGCCATCTGCCTGCTGATCCTGTACGGGCTGGTGGTGCTGGCCGCCATCCTGCCGCCGCGGCTCCTGGATCCGGCCTGGCAGCTGCGGTTCACCAACGCCCTGATCAACAACGGCTTCCTCGCCCTGCTCGGCCTGGCCGTGCTCCATCTGGCCGCCTATCTCGATCCCGCCAATCCTTATCTGATCCGCCGTCGGGACAACTTTGCCGCCCTGGCCCTGGCCGCCGTGCTGGGCTTTCTGCTGCTCATCCCCCTGCAGGGCTATGCGGTGTGGCGCGGCGTCAGCAACGCGAACAGCCAGCAGAGCAGCCAGCTCCGCCAGGTGACCGGCCGGGTCTCGGCCGTGAGAGACGCCATCAACAAATCCACCAGCACCCAGGACCTGCAAGGCCGCCTGCAGGCCCTGAGGGTTCCACCCCTGAGCGCCGCAGACCTTGCCCACCCCCTTCCGGTGCTGCGCAAAACCATGCTGGAAACCTTGGAGCGAACGGAAATCCGCGCCGGTGACCAGCTCAGGGGGATTCAACCCTCGGGTCTGTGGCCGATCATCCAGGGCAGCATCCGTGCCGTCCTCTCGGCTCTGGTGCTGGTGGTCGGCTTCGCCGGCTTCTCCCGGCGCCGGGGCTGGTCGATGACGCTGCTGCAGAGCTGGCTGGCAAGGTTCAATCAACGCGGGGGCGCCTTCGGCCACCGGCGCACGGGATTGTTCAAGCGGCACCACCGCAGCAAGGCCGATGCCTTTCTGCACAGCCTTTGCGACGAAGGGACGACGACAGCAGGAGCATCGCCGTCCCAACGGGAGGGCTGATGTTCGGACTCCGAGGGGAAGAACCGGGCGGCCGGACTGGCTAGGGTGCGATCAGACGAACGCTCAGCCCCCGAGGGCACTGCCCCGGCGGTACTGGTTCCAGGCCGCCACGAACAGCCCCACGAGCGTGACGGGGATCAGTCCAAGCACGATGCCGCAGAGGAGGGGTTCGATCATGGAGGGGCTGTCGGTTCCGGCGATGCACAATTCTTCCACGACCACCGCCGGCAACGCGAGTCCCACCGCAGCACTGTGATCAGTCCGTCCCCCAGCACCCCGGCCGCCGTGACGCCCCCTACCCCCGCCGGGGGAGATCAGCCCCTCGCCCAGCGCCGCAGCCTGGTGGCGGCCCTGGCGACGCTGGCGGCGGTGGCCTGCATCCTGCTGCTGCTGGTGGTGGTGCTGCCGGCGGCCCGCAGCGATCCCTACACCCGCCAGACCCTCGAGCTCACCGGCTCGGCCACCGACGGGGGCCGCCTGTTCCGGCTCAACTGCGCCGGCTGCCACGGCCTTGCGGCCCAGGGCCTGGTGGGCCCGAATCTGCATGGTGTTGACCGACGCAAGAACGATCGCCAGCTGATCCAGCAGGTGGTCAGCGGCCGGACCCCACCGATGCCGAGATTCCAGCCGGAACCCCAGGCCATGGCTGATCTGCTGGCGTTTCTGCACGCGCTGCCTTGAGCCTCCAGCTGGTCCTGGTCGAACCCGCCGGCCCCCTCAACGTGGGCAGCGTGGCCAGGCTCTGCCGCACCTATGGCCTTGAGGATCTGCGGCTGGTCGCCCCCCGCTGCGATCCCCTCGGCGACGAGGCCCGACTGATGGCCGTGAAGGGGTTGCCCCTGCTGCAGCAGGCACGCCTGTTCCCCACCCTGGCCGCCGCCTTGGCCGACTGCGGGCGGGTGGTGGCCACCAGCGGCCGTCCGGAGGGGGAGCCCCTGCCGCTCGAAGACCCCGATGACGCCCTGGCCTGGCTGCTGGCCGGCGACCAGGCCCTGCCGTCGGCGCTGGTGTTCGGCCGGGAGGACCGGGGTCTGAGCAATGACGAGCTGCTGCAGGCCGGCCGGCTGCTGCAGATTTCGACCCCCACGCCCCACGGCTCCCTCAACCTCTCCCACGCGGTGGCCGTGGTCCTGCACGACCTGCACCGACTGGCCCGGCAGACCCCGGCCCCGGCGGTGGCCGCCTGCCCCCCGGCCCCCTGCTCCCGGGGGGTGCTCGAAGCCATGCTCGGCGACGCCGAGGAGCTGCTGCTGGAGGTCGGGTTTCTGTTGCCCCACACCGCCCATGCCCGGATGGCCAAGTTGCGGGCCCTGCTGCAGCGCGGCCAGGTCAGTGCCCCGGAGGTGGCCCTGCTGCGGGGCCTGGTGTGCCAGTTGCGCTGGGCGAGCCGTCGCCCTTTCCCTTCGTCCCAGGACCACTAGCGTCGAGAAGTCGAACCGTCGAACCATTGCCCCAGGGTCCTGATTCCGTGAGTGCCGGCCGTCCCTCCCGTCCCCCCAGCAACCCCTGGCTTCGCCCCGTGGGCCTGGTGCTGCGGCTGATCGTGCTGGGGGTGGGTCTGGGCGTGATCGTGGGCACGGCCCTCAAGCTGCTGGAGCCCCGCCTTGTCCAGGGGGCGATCGGCACTCCAGTGCCGGACCCCCCGGTGGTGAAGAAACCGGGCACCGGAGCGATGGCCCTGGGACGGTTCGAGCCGCGCCAGGAGCTCGTCGGTCTGAGCCAGCAGTGGACCCGGATGGCCGCCGCCCACAAGGATCTGACCGCCAGCGGCTTCCTGCTGGTGCTCGACGACGGCCGTTTCGCCCAGTTGCAACCGGACCTGCCCCTATCGGCGGCCAGCTCCATCAAGGTGCCGATCCTGCTGGCGGGCCTGGAGGATCTCGATCACGGCAAGCTGCGCTGGAACGAACCCATGCCCCTCACCAAGGAGGTGGTGGGCGGTGGGGCCGGCTGGATGGCCAACAAGCCGCTGGGCACCCGCTTCCCCTTCTTCGAAGCCGCCACGGAGATGATCCGGGTGAGTGATAACACCGCCACCAACCTGCTGATCCGCCGCCTGGGCGGCAAGACCGGCCTCAACGGACGTTTCCGCGACCTCGGCCTGACGGCCACGGTGGTGAACAACTGGCTGCCGGACCTCGACGGCACCAACACCACCAGCTCCCGCGACCTGGCCCGCTCCATTGCTCTGGTGGACACCGGTGACAAGCTCACCCCCCGGGCCCGGGATCTGTTCCGCGAAATCATGGCCACGTCTCGCACCAACACCCTGATCCCCCTCGGCCTGCTGATGGGGATGGGCAAAGACTCCTCCGATCCCGACAGCGAGCTGCTGCCCAAGGGCATCACCGTTTACAACAAGACCGGCGACATCGGCATCGCCTACTCCGACGCCGCCCTGATCCAGCTCCCCAATGGCCAGCGGGCCGTGCTGGCTGTGATGGTGAAGGGTCCCTTCAACGACCCCCGCTCCGCCGAACTGATCCGGTCGATGGCCGGCGTCGTCGCCAAAACCCTCGTCAAAAGCCAGTGAGAGCCGTCATCCCCGCCCTGCTGCTGCCGTGGCTGTCCGGCCTGGGCAGCCCCCTGCTGGCCCAACCGCAGCCGTCTGCAGCCCCGAAGCCCGCCCCCGCGCTGCCGGTGCTGCGCCCGGGCACCGTGGCGCCCCTGCCGGGCCGGCTGGATACGGTGCCGATGCTGAACGACAACAACCCCGAGGTGATCAAGGGGCCCGGCATCCTGCTGTCCAGCTTCGATGGCCAGCGGGGCTACGCCGGCCGGCCCCTGGGTGAACCCTCGGCGCACCTGAACGCGGCTTTCAGTGGCCCCTTCGAGCTGTTCAGCCACCACATCTACGCCGGCAGCCCCGAAAGCCTCGACTCCACCCTCTGGCTGGCGGTGGTCGCGGCCCCGCGGGGCAAGGTCCCGGTGAAGCTGCGGACCGTGGCGGGATCCACCGCCCTGTCCCAGTCGGTGAACCCCGACCAGCCCTCGGCCCCCTTCCTGCCCCTGCCGGCCCTGATGGAGCAGGGCAGCACGCCGATCTGGGCCGGCCCCGGCAGCCGGGTGGCCACCGAACTGCTGGCACGGCAGCGCAGCCCCCTGGTGCCCGAGGGCTGGAGCCTGCCGCCGGGTCAGCTGAGCACGCTGATGGTGCTGCCGCTGCCCGTGCGTGGCCTCGATCCGTTGCTCAACGGCCTCAACCTGCAGCTGCGCCTCAACAGCGACGGCCCGGTGGACGTGGCCACCCTGGCGGCCTTCGGCCCCGTCGATCGCCCGCCGGATCCGGCCGTCTGGCAGCGGCTGCTGCAGGGTGGCCTCAGCCCGAAGGAGCACAGCCCCAGCCCCAGGGGGGCCAGCGGCCCGATGATCTACTCCCGGGTCAGCGGGGTCCAGGAGGGCAGCGCCTGGGTGGGACGGATCACCGATCCAGGCCGGCCGACCCTGTCGGTGAGCCGGGCACCGATCTCCTGGCCGATCGCGTCGCTGGAGCGGGGCACCCTGGGCACCGGCCAGGTGCAGACCGCCCCCCTGCGCGCCTTCTACCCGGGCACCGCCTGGGCGGCCCACGGCAACTACGGCGTCACCTACGACCTCAGCCTGCCGCTGCGCAACGACACAGGCAGCCCGACGCGGCTCGCCCTGGCCCTGGAATCCCCGATCAAGACCGACCAGCCCCTGGGCGGCCTGCGCTTCAACACCACCCCAGCGCGGGCGGTGATGTTCCGGGGCACCGTGGAGGTCAGCGGCCTCGACACCGACGCGGGCGGCCCCGGCGGACGGCGCCGCTTCCACCTCGTGCTGCGGGCCGGTCAGGAAGGACCCACCCTGGGCACCGTCAGCCTGCGCCCCGGCCAGGAACGACAGCTGCGGGTGCGACTGATCTATCCGGCCGACGCCACACCACCCCAGGTGCTCAGCCTGCTGCCTGTGAAACAATCCCCACTTCCCCCAGCCAGCCCCCAACCGTGACGCCAACCAGGAAGCGCCGGGTCTTCCCCTTCACCGCCATCGTGGGGCAGGAGGAGATGAAGCTGGCGCTGCTGCTCAACGTGATCGATCCCCGCATCGGCGGGGTGATGATCATGGGCGACCGGGGCACGGGCAAATCCACCACCATTCGGGCGCTGGCCGATCTGCTGCCGGCGATCGACGTGGTGGCGGGGGATCCCTACAACAGCTCCCCCAGCGACCCCGACCTGCAGAGCGCCGAGGTGCGCCAGAGGGCCGAACGGGGGGAGCAGCTGCCGGTGGAAGCCCGCCAGGTGCCGATGGTCGACCTGCCGCTGGGGGCCACCGAAGACCGGCTCTGCGGCACGATCGACATCGAGAAGGCCCTCAGCGAGGGCGTGCGGGCCTTTGAGCCGGGGCTGCTGGCCAAGGCCAACCGGGGCCTGCTCTACGTCGACGAAGTCAACCTGCTCGACGACCACCTGGTGGATGTGTTGCTGGATTCGGCCGCCTCGGGCTGGAACACGGTGGAACGGGAGGGGGTCTCGGTGCGCCACCCGGCCCGTTTCGTGCTGATCGGCTCCGGCAACCCGGAGGAAGGGGAGCTGCGGCCCCAGCTGCTCGACCGTTTCGGCATGAGCGTCGAGGTGCGCACGGTGCGCGATCCCGAGCTGCGTGTGCAGGTGGTGGATCAGCGCACCGGCTTCGATGCCGACCCCGACAGCTTCAGCGACCGCCTCCAGAGCACCCAGGAAGCCCTGCAGGCCCGGGTGGTGGAGGCCCAGGAGCGCCTGCCCCAGGTGGCCATCGACGACGAGCTGCGCATCCGCATCTCGGCGGTCTGCGGCGAACTGGATGTCGACGGCCTGCGCGGTGACATCGTCACCAACCGGGCGGCCCGGGCCCTGGCGGCCTTCGAGGGCCACCTGGAGGTGAGCGACGACGACGTGGCCCGCGTCGTGGCCTGCTGCCTGCGCCACCGGCTGCGCAAGGACCCCCTCGAGCAGATCGACTCCGGCGATCGGGTGGTGAAGATGTTCTGCAAGGTGTTCGACCACGCCGGCGGCGACCCCGCCGCCTTCCAACTGGCCCTGGCGGCCTAAGGGCGCGCCAAACCAGCTCCGCATTGATAACGGCATATGATGCCAATATCAACTTGTACCGTGGGGGATCGGGCCAGATGCGCACAATCATCGATCTGCCCGATACCGATCGGGAACGGCTCGACAGCCTCTGCCGCCAGCGCGGCCTATCCCGGGCCGAAGGCCTGCGCCAGGCCCTGCGCAGCTGGCTAGACCACCAGGGCGTTCAGCACCAGAGCATCTTCGGCCTATGGCGCAACCGCCCGGAAGACTCTCTGAGCCTTGAACGGAGCCTGCGCAGCGAATGGGAGCGCTGAGGTGGCCGCTGGGATTGCGGCTGCAGGCCTGCTGCTCGACTCCAACATCCTGATCGACCTCTTACGCGGGGAAGCCCAGGCCCTCGCCTGGATCGAGGCCCACGCCGGGGCAACCTCGATCAGCGTGATCAGCTGGATTGAAATCCTGGTGGGCTGCCACGACGACGAAATGGGCGCCGTGGAACCCTGGCTGAGCAGCTTTCCCCGCCTGGAGCTGACCCAGGCCATCGTCTGCAGCTGGTGACCCGCAACACCCGCGACTTCCCAGAGTCCCTCGGCGGTGTGCAGGTTCCTTACCGACTCAGCCCCGAGGCCTGAGCAGTGCGCATCCTCGCCATCGATCCCGGCCTGGCCCGCGTGGGTGAGCGGGTGGTGGAGTTTACGCCAATGCAGATCAAGCAGGCCCTCACCGGCCACGGCCATGCCGACAAGGACGACATGCTGGCCGCGGTGATGCGCGAACTGAACCTGGACAGCCCACCGCGGCCCGATGATGCTGCCGAAGCCCTAGCTGCGGCCCTCACCGGCTGGTGCCAGGGCGGCTCCGCCAAAAGCCCCCCGCTTTACACCGCTCCTCACCCAGCCGTGCCTCGCTTCGACCCGCTGGATCCAGGTTTCCGCGCCCGCCGCGAAGCGGTCGATGCGCTGTTCAAGCCCTGGACGCTGATCGGCGCGTCAGGCTCCCATCTGGAAGCGCAGCTGATGACGCGCGCGGCCATCACCGCTCAGTTGGATCGCATGCTCGGTAGCTGCGTCACCCCTGCGGAGGTGATGGATCTGGTCGAGAGCCGCAAGGAGCGTTGCCTGCTGATGCTGGTGGATTCGATCGCGCCCGACCATGGCGAGGCGCTGATCAACCAACTGCGCGTCCTGCCGCGCCCTCCGGCGGTGGTGCTGCTGCTCGAAAGCACGGCGTGGCTGCAGGTGAATGCCTACCCACTGGATCGCGTCGACGCCGTGGTCAAAACGCAGAGCTTCGGCAGTGGCGTGTTGATCGAAGCTCTCACGGCAGTGAACCGGGGGCATCGCTACGTGGACCCAGCCCTGCTCTGCGCCCTCAAGGCCAACAGCCGCGGCAACCAGCCCCAGCTCACCCCAAGGGAGCAGCAAACCCTGGAGGAACTGGCCCAGGGCCTGACGAACCGGGAGATTGCGCAGCGCCTGGGCATCGCCGAAACCACCACCCGCGAATACACCCGCTCGGTGCTGCAGAAGTTGAATGCGCGCAATCGCACCATGGCGGTGGGCGCTGCGATGAAGCTGGGCCTGTTGTTGCAGCACAGCAGGCAAGACGGGGCTGGCCGATGAAGCTGCCCTGATGCCAGAAATCAACCCCTGGCTGTATCTGCTGCTGCTGAGCGCCGCCGTGGGGCTGGGTTTGCCGGCCGGTGCCCTCGTTGTTGGCGCTGGAGCCCTGTTTGGGCCCGGGCTGGGGCTGCTCACCGTGCTGAGCGGCGAAGCCATGGGCCTGCTGCTCAACTGGCGGCTGTGCCGTGGGCTGCTGCGGCCAAAAATGGAGCGCTGGCTGGCCCGAACGCCCAAAGCCAGGCGGCTGGAGCCGCTGATGACGCAACCGGCCGGGTTGAAACTGCTGCTGCTGCTGCGGCTGGCGCTGATCCCGATGAATCTGGTGAATGCCGGCTGTGCCCTGGGGCCCACCCGGCTGCAGCCCTATGCCCTGGCCTCGTTGGCCCTGATCCCACGCTTTGCCCTGATGGTGCTGGCAGGGGCCACTGGGGCTGAATCGCTACGGGGAAACCTGAGCCCACTGTCGTTGACGGGCCGCTGGGTGGCTGTGGCTGCCAGCGCAGCGGTGCTACTGCGCCTGGCCAGGCGGCTGCAGTTCGGCGAGAACCGGAACACCACAGAAACCAGGCAGCAGGAGGAACGCCTCCCCTAGGCAGGGCGCTGAAAGAGCTTGATGCCACTGCGTTTCAACCAGGGTTGAGTCTCCCATCAGAGCCTTGAGCGGCCAGAGGCAGAACGGCATCCCCCCCATTCGGTGGGTACACAGGACAGACATCAACCATCACCATGGATGCACGAACGCAGCAGGCCGACGCGCCCTTGCTGCAAACCCCTCCCTAGCCGAGCACCGTCTTGCCCTACGCCAGCAGCATCCAGGTCGTCAACGACGCCAACGGAACCGCCTATGCCTTCCTGGCAGACAACGGGCTCATCTGGCAGTGCCAGTGGAATGGAGCGGCCCAGCGCTGGGACAAGGGCCAGGCGGTGCCGGGTGCGGTGGGTGGTGAGAAGCTGCAGGCGCTGGCTCTGGACAACCTCTGGCCCACCGAAAGCGGCGGCAGCAGCGGCAATGCCACAACGGGCAACAACCCGGGGATCGTGCTGGCCTACCGGGTGGGGGAGGGCAGCAGCGCCGAGATCGTCGCGAGCCTCGGCCAGTGGGGCAGTGATGGACAGCTGGGCTGGTCGGCGCCGGTGCAGCTCACCGACGATCAGGTGGAGGAGCAGGCCTTCTCGCTGACGCAGGGCACGGGTGGCGGCTTCTCGCTGGTGGTGCAGAAGCAGCAGGCCGCCACTCCGGTGAATGCCCTGCTCGACAAGTTGGCGAACACCCCGTCCGATCGGCTCGAGGCGGAGCTGAAGGCGGCTGCCAGCGGCGAGCGGCCGGACAGCGATCTGTATGCCACGCAGTTCGCGATCGCTGCCGATCCCAGCGGCGGGCTTCAGCTCAACGACCTCTCAGGCGGCACCCCTAAAGCCCTCAGCGCAATTCTGCCTCCGTCCGCGACTGCCAGCTCTCCGCCGGCTTTCTCGGGCAACACCCAGCTGTCGCGGCAGCAGCTGATCACCCAGCCGGTGCAGGAGACGCAGTCCCTGTCGGCCGGTCCGATGCTGATGCTGCAGAGCAGTGAGCCCACAAGCCCAGCCGGTGTGAGCTGGAAGTGGCAGGGAGGCCCAGGCAAACAGCTGAGCAGCGCCAATGGCGGCTCCCTGCGGATTGGCTTCCTGGTGGGTCAGAACCTGCTGCGTTGGCAACTCCCGAATCAGAAGTCACTACTGAGCCTGGAGGAGGATCCGCTCGACAATATCACCAGCGAATACACACGGAGTTCGGGGAGTGTTTTCAGCCATTCCAACAGTTCATTCCTGACGGATTCAGGTGCTGATTTTGGCAGCTTTATTGCTGATGATGCATCCGGCTTTGAAAGCTTCGTCAATGAGTCGAGGGGCACGTTCGCGGAGATCCTGAATCCACCACCTTCTGAGCTTGCCGATGACATTGCCACGTTTACAAGGCCAAGGGCATCCAGCTTGGCCTCGGTTGGATTGGCCCCAATGGCATCAGGCATCTCGCTGTTTGGGTACAGAGGTTCAGACCAGAACCCGGTCCATGTTCATCCCCTGTTGAGGGGTGTGATCGGCCTGGCCAATGTTGGCCGCGGCGGCCCCACGGTGTTGAGTGCAGCCAAGTTTATGATTGATGTCGGAAACAACGATCGAAGTAAGATCTTTAAGGACGGATTGCGGAGCCGGGGAAATGGTGAGACTGGGTGGACCAAGGTCAGATCAGGGTTCGCCGTCGGCGGTGGTGGGGATCTGCAGACGATCTATCAATATCAAGGCAAGGGCAAGCCATATCTGGTGAGCCTCCAGTCCGAAGAGTCGATCGGGGCTGATTTTGAGTCTACGAGCTTGAGATTCAGCGACACTGGCGGTAGCCTGATGGGCAACTCCGCCGTCAGTAGTGGTTGGCTGTTCGAGCAGACTCTCACCAGCGCAGAGGGAGGGCGGTTGCCCAGCTGGCTGGCTGATCTGGGCTATGCGGGTGGAGCTGCGGCTGATCTGGAAAAGACCGCTTTAGGTGGCGCTATGGCGTTAGGTAAAGGTTATGCAGGGAAGGGGCTGAATAGTTACTCCGGAGGGGTGGGTGGGGCATACGCAAACAAATGGCAACGAAATCTGCAAGGGATCAACGCCGGTGTGGGCAGTGCTCTGGCCGCCTTGGGGCCTGCCACCGCCATCACCGCCGCAGTTCGTGGCGGTCTGGGGACGGATTCGGAGCTGACGCATGGCTCCGGTTTGAATCTATTCGCGCGCCTGACCGGGCGCTGGCTGTATAAATCCGTCCTGGGCCTGCAGTTCACGGTCGCCAATAAGCTCGTCAAGTTTCTGGCTGGTGAAGAAAAGGGTGTCGGTACGGATAATTTCTACGCCAGTTTGGGGCTGGCCCTGCCTCTGGGGGGCTCCGTCCCCCTGCTGAGTTATTCCCTCAGCAAGAGCTGGGGGGGGGATGAGTCGCATCAGTCGTCTGACAACACGCCACAGGCGCTCGCGGCGAACTCCTCCGGAATCACCGGCACCACGACCAGCACAGACAACCCATCAGGGGCCTACATCAGTGCCACCAGTGGTGAAGCCTACCCCTTCCTCTATGCACCGCAGTCCGGCAGCAACTCTTATTTTTCAGCCGCCACATCCACAGCGCAGAACAACGTGGCGCTGCTGGGTGGCCAGGCGACCACATTGCAGCTGCTCACGCTTCAACCGACAGCCATCGGTGCGATCAACCCAGCCAATACGGCCGGCAGTAATGCGCTCAGTCTCTACAATCCTGGCTCCGGTCTGAATGACGGTAGTTATGCCAATGTGCCGATCCTGGGTGTCACTGCCGATGGCGATCTCCAGACGGCGGCCAAGACCAGTTTCACGGTTCAGGGTGGCAGCATCCAGGCCAGCAGTTTTCAGATCGTTTCTGGCGGCTCCTATCTGGCGCTTCCTGAAACACAGCCGAACAGTGGCACCTATGCGCTGGTGCTCGATGTGTACTCCACCGGCATCGCCACGCCTCCGGACCCTAGCGGCAATCTGGGCAACATCTTTGCCTATCTGCCCCTGATCACGCTGGCGTCGAACAGCACCAATCCGCCCCCGCTGCAGATCCAGGATATTCAGCGGGTCTCCAATGTGTCTGTTAACCCCGCAGATCCGCCCGCCAACCTGCTCTATCCCCAATACGATCCGACCACCCAAGAGACCACCGCGCCGAGCGCCACTCAGAACAGTCTCTACACCTATAACAATGTGCCGGTGCAGCTGTTCAGCAGCACCTCGAGTACAACTGCGATCCCCCTTCTCAATCCCGGTGCCACAAGCGCCGATCCAGCCAATTCGGTCACCGCCACCGTTACCCTCAGTGGTGGTGTGATCCAGCGGGTCGCCCTTGATCAACCGTTATTGGTCGCGAATGGAGCCATCGACACAGCCACGTCGCTGCGGCTGAGCTTGCCCGATGCGGTCGTCAGCAGCCTGCCCAAGGGCAGCCTGCCGCCCAGTTTCTCAGTAGTGCCGGAAGCGCTGGGCTTCAACAATGTCGTGGCTGATGAGCAGTTCAGCGCCCAGCCTGATGTGGCCAATGCCGGTGTGTTTCTTGCCTCGGGCATCAGCGATGCGTTGCCCCTGACGGGCGCGATGGCGGCCTGGCCGGTCCAGAATCGTGTCACCTATGTCACCACCAACGGCTCAGGTCAATCCAATGTGGTGTATCTGAATGGCAGGGTGAAAGATGCCCAGGCCCCAACTGGATATGCCACAAAGCTGGTGGTGGAGCCCGATGACTTGTCGCTGCTTGCCCTGTATAAAGATACTTCCGGCAATGATCTTCCCGTCTTCAGTGCCGCCAGCACGCCGACTGCGATCACCATCGAAGGGCCTGCTACGAGCAAATTTGGTGGTGACACCTTTGTGGCTTGGGTGGAGGCTGCTGATCCGGTGATCCCCGCGACGATGAGCGGCAATGGGGCTGCCAACTTCCAGAATTTCATGGATGCCCTGTATGGCAATCAGCAGATTAATTACCGTATCAATGCCGCTGGGACAACCGGCTGGGAGGGGCCTGCTAATCTGTCCTCCCTGTATAAGCCTGAGAACGCGGTAATCCGTCATCTTCAGGCATTCAATGTGCCGAAGGCTAGCGCCTCAGGTGGCCTGGCCACATTGCTGGTGTGGACGGAGACCTCCCTTGATGCCATCAAGGACAGCGGCTTCGAGGGTTGGATTGAAGGCACCAAGCTCACCGTCACCACTCCAGGCGTTTCGCTGTCCGTTGGTGATCTGGTCAGCGGTATCGGCGTGGGCGAGCCCGCCAGCATCAAGGCTGTCAACAGTGACGGCACCTACAACCTCGGCCGAAGCCTGATGCTCGGGTCGGCTGAGAGTTCGGTGATCCTGAGGGCGATCGAACCTCTCCCCACGGTGATCAAGGCAGGTTGGATCAATCCCAATGCCTCAAACTTTGGATGGAATTCTCTGCTCACTGATGCCAGTGGCAATTCCTCGATCCAGACCATCCCCTGGGATCAGGATGCTGATGTGGGTCTGACGATCGAAGACATCTCCATCGCCTCCAAGCTCTTGCTGCAGGCTGATGGCAGCATCGCCAAGAGTCCGCTGATCACCTGGAGCCAGGAGGTGCGCACCCCCTACCGCCAGAGCGTTCTCAATGATCAGCCCAATCTCTATCTGCAGTTCGGTGAGCTGCAGAGCGGCATCAGCGATATCAACATCGGCTCGGTCAATTCGACCTACACCAGCACCTTTGCCTCCGACACCGGCCTGAATTTCACGATTGCCGGCGCCCTGCCCAAATCCCAGGCCACCGCCGTGCAGAACGTCGATGGAACCGGCGTGCTGAGTACAGGGCTGGGCTCCACATTCGCCTCCATTCGTCAGATCGCCAGCAACATTCCGGCCAGCAGCCTGGCCGCCGGCAGCGCCATCGCCCGTTTCACCGGGGCGATCAGCGGCGACACCCTCACCGTCAGCGCGCTCCCGGCCGGGCGGCTGGGGGTGGGTGATCTGCTGGCGGGCCCGGGGGTTCTTGCCGGCACCACGATCCAGTTCGTCGGGTCGGTCGATCAGACCACCGGACTGGGCACCTACAGGATCAGTCAGCGCCAGAGCCTTGCCGTGACTGACCTGCAGGCCATCGAGGCGTCCAGCCAGCTCCCCCTGAGCAGCTTCACCGGCAGCATCTCTGGCAGCACCCTCAGCGTCAGCGACATCAGCCAGGGCGACCTGGCTGTGGGTGATCTGATCACCGGTCCGGGGATCCCGGGCGGTACCACGATCATCGCCGTCAATACCTTCGATCTCGACAACGGCACCGGCAGCTTTCTGCTCAACAAGAGCTTCAGCGAAGCCGTCGCCAGCTCGGCGCTGGTGGCCAGCCCCGGCGTCCCCAGCAATCCCTACACAATCGAGTTCTGGGCCCAGCTGAGCGACAGCACGTTCGACAACCCCAACGGTGCCGGCCTGGTGGCGCTGGGGCAGCCCTCCGATGCGGCTGTCGGCGCGCCCGAGCTGCCGGAAGGCTGGTTGCTGAACGCCAGTTTCGTGGTGGATCGTGTCTCCTATCAGCAGGCCGCAGCCAGTGGCTTGATCAGCTCCATTCCCACCAGTATCAGCGATCCCGGCGAGACGCTCTATGGCTGGGAGTGGGGTGTGGTAGCCACCGGCGCTAACACCACCGCCATGGATGGAAATGGCGGCAGCAATCTCTACAACAATGCTCTGCTGCTCAATAATCTGGTCAGTGGCTCAACGCTTGCTGGTGTCACCCAGTTCCTGGCCAATTATGGCCTCACCCCTGAGGATCTGAGCGGCATCGATAACAGCGATGCTGCCACCATCGCCAGTGTGCCGACCACCCAGCTGGAATTCAGCAACGCCATCGACAGCAGCACCGGCCTGCCCAATTCCAGCCTCAATACCATTGCTGTTGACACCAGCACAGCGCTGTTGAACGAGGGGCTGGTCACCGCCTCAGGCGGCATCAGCTCCGAGCTCTCGGCCATGTTCACGGCGCTCTGGGACTTTCAGCAGGCGACAGGCGAGGCCAAGGTCAACTTCTCCCTGGCTCCCGACAGCCCCAATGTCACCACCCCCAGCTCCGGAGCCTTGCCCAGCGGGTTAAGCACCGAGAGCTACTCCGGCTATCAGCTCAGCTTCGCCCTGGCCCGTGGCACCGCCATCTCGGTGAATGGATCCGGCCAGCTGGTGTTTGATGTCGGTCAGGGAACGTCGATCACCTCTGAGGCCAGTGGCACGGTGCCCGCCGATCTGCGAGATGGGAACTGGCATTACATCGTGGCCTCCTTCCTGCCCACCTTTCAGACCTACGACGCAGACGGTGTCACCGTCCAGCTGCCCACCAACATCGGCACGGCTTCGCTGTATGTGGATAACCAGTTGGTGGCCAGCAACACGAATGTCTTCAATCCTTATCCGCTGATCAACCTCAACGATCAGGCCCAGCTGCTGGCCAATAATGCCAAAGGCGCCATTGATCAACTGGCGTTCTACGACAAGGCCCTCAGTAGCGCGGCCTTCAGTCCCAACTTGTCAGGCGACTGGCCCACGCCCAATGCGCAGGATGCCCTCGGACTGCTCGCCAGCCTGGGCTACGACATCGCCACCAAGACGCCTGATCCGGGCGCGATTCCGGGAGCGGTCTCCAAGCACTGGGAGGCCCGCAATGTGAACCCCAACGCTGCGGCGCAGGCCACTTACACCAGCAGCTTCGACGCCAGCACGAACAGCTGGTCGCAGGCCAGCAGCCTCAATGCGCTGCTGCAGGTGGATCCCAGCCTCCCCAGCTACAGCAGCGGTGGATCGCTCCAGGATGGGCTGGTGATCGCCGTTCCCACGGCCAGCTGGACCAGCAGCGGTTGGCAGGAAACCACAAGCAGCAGCACCAAGACGGATGGTTTCTTTAATCCAGCCAACCAGGAACTCACCGGCGTCACCGTCACCCTGAAGAATCTCACCGATACCACTGAGGCAAGCGTCACGATTGCGCTGACCCCAGATCAGGTGCTGATCGGTAACCAGAGCCTGCAGTCGCTGCAGCCCATGGCCAGCGATGCCGACTTCAACTACACGGTGCTCAGCAATACCCCCGCTTTCAGCCTGGTGATCCCCAAGGATCAGCTGCCAGCAGACAAAGACGACAGGCTCAAGGATCAGTACAGCGCCACCTATTCCTTCAACTTCGTTGAAGGCTCCAACACGGTCACTGTGGGCACGACCGCCGCCGTCGACGTCAACACCTCTGCCAGCAGCCTCGCTGCCATGCAGGCAACCGGCGTGGTCAGCGCCAAAACCCTCACTCGTCTGCAGGACAACAACAAGGCCATCGCCACAGCGCAGGTGATCGAGCAGGCGCCGCTGCAGCTCAAGTATGTCGACAGCGGCGTGGTGCTCAAGAGCGCTGAAACCGCCGCAGGTGCCAACAATCCTGCCGATTTCACTCCCGCCGACAGCTTCGGGCAGTCGCAGGTGTTCGGCTCGTTCAATGACAGCAGCGGCAACACCAATGGCTGGCTGGCGATCGCCCAGCCCTTCTCAACCAATGCCCTCAGCGATCCCGCTGGTCGCGTCTGGATCAATTACACCGGTCAGTCCAAGAGCGGAACACCGAGCACCACCACGGCCCAGGCACCCACCACCTGGCTCAATGCCCTGGCCAACAGCAACTTCTCTCCCGCAACCCCCAATCTGCCCCTGCTCGGCGATGCCAACAATCCCAGCAGCAGCGGTGGTCTGCTGATCAAGGCCGACCCGACCGCCGGCTGGGGCCAGAACTTCGGCCAGACGATGCTGGTGGCCGATGTCAATCAGGATGGCATCAGTGACCTGATCATCGCCGCACCGCAGGCCAATGGCGGTGGTCGTGTGGTGATCGTCGACGGTCAATGGATCAAGACCACCCTCACCAGCAGCGGTGGAGCCACGACGCTTGATCTGTCCAACCCCAGCGGTGTGGGTTCCTATGTCACCGTGCTCACGCCGGCTGATCCCGCCAGCAGCGACGACCAAATCAGCGTGGCGAACTTCGGTTCGGCGTTGGCGTTTGATGGCACCACGCTGTGGATTGGTGCGCCCAACTATCTCAGGCAGGTGGGTGCTGACGGCACCGATTCGCTGCAATCGCTGGTGCCGATCGGTGCCCTCTATCGCTACAGCACCAGTGCCACCAACCCCAATGGCTGGGATACCGGCACCGCTCCAGCTCTGGCCAACCCGATCCTGGGATCGGCAGGCACCACCATCACCAACAACGCCAGCGGTGCCGAGACCACTGCGTACTGGGGCAGCCAGTTCGGCACCGCCATCGCCGTGAACAGCAGTGGTGGCATCGCTGTTTCGGCTCCCGGCGTGCAGGCCTCACTGCTGTACAGCGGCACTCAGGCCGTTCAGGAGTCGGCCAATGGCAAGAAGAATCCGAGTGATCCCTATGGCGATGGCGCGCTGGTGAGGATTCAGCTGCCCTCCAGCAGCAACAACAACAGCGTCTCCAGCACGCAGGGTGTCAACAACCCCGGCCTGATCGACGTCGGCAGCCAGAGCGGTGCTCTGTCGTCGAAAGAGTCCACCTACATGCAGAACCTCAGGGCTCTGCAGCAGGACCCCATCGTTGGGGCGACCTATGCCAACAACCAGGCGATTCAGACCGGAGAGGTCGGCGCTGTCTATCTGTTTGGCAGCAGCGCTGATCTGACGGCTCTCACCACTGCGGTCACGCCTGAAGCCGTGGCCGCTGCCAGCAAGGGAGGCGCCACCTTCTATGGAGCCCTGCCCTGGAACACCCTGGGGGCCTCAGGGTTTGGATCCAGCCTGAGCTTCGGCGACTTCAACAACACCAACAGCAATTCGATTCTGGCGATCGGAGCTCCCCAGACCGGCGGCTCTGGAGCGTTGTATCTGGTGGACACCAGCCAAGAATTCATCAACGCAACTGCAAGCCAGCCCAGCTGGATCAAGTCCATCAATCTGGCGCAGGGTAACCAATACCTGGCCCACCTAGCGAGTGGCCTCACCCTCTATGGGGCAGACAGCGCTGACAACTTTGGCAATGGCCTCGTCGACCTTGGCGATGTCAATGACGATGGCTACAGCGACCTGTTGATTCAGGCCTACAACGCCTCCTCCGGCGCTGGTAATGGTTATGTCTTGTTCGGCAACGATCAGATCTTCCCCGCCAGCAGCGCTGGGCCCAATCCTGCCAGTGGCAGTGTGGCCTCCGGATCGATCGGTCAGCTGAACAGAGCTGATGGCAAGCCACTGAACATCGCCATCCTCACTGAGCTCGGCTATGGCAACATCGGTTACACAGGGCAGGGTACTTTTAGTGGTGGTGACATCAACGGAAATGGCATCAACGATATCCCCCTGGGCTCCGGTCCAAACGGCAATGCCTATCTGACCTGGGGGCAGCCCTACCTCGAAGCGATCGATAATCTGCAGCTCAGCAAGCTCACCAGCGACAGCGGCTTTCTGCTCGATGGTTTGGCGAGCACCAACCAGGGATCGTTGCGTTCGATCGGTGATTTCAATGGCGATGGCTATGACGACTTCATCTCCATCCGTCCTGGTAATGCACTCACCAACGTGCGGATTGAGCTGGGTGCTAATACCCAGGAGATCCTCGCTGATGCTCCCTACAACTTCTACACCTTCACAGTTGCCAATGGCACCCAGGTGCTGCCTGGGGGTGACATCAATGGCGACGGGATGGACGACATCGTGCTATTCCTCGAACAGAACTTGAGCAGCGCGGCCGATGGCAACAGTGGCGCCGGCAGCACCACAGGGATTCTCTATGGGCGAAGCTCCATCGACCTGCCGCTGGGCGCGGGCTTTGGTTTCATCGCTCCGGTGGATCCCACCACCAGTGCGCCTTTGGCACCTCTGCCCGGGCTGGCGGTGGAGAAAAGCGCTGGCGAGGTGGGCCTCACCGATGCCACTGCCAGTGTGATCGCTGTGGGCAACATCCTCTATGCGGCGGTCAAGGGCAAAGGGGACAACACCCTCTGGTTCACCCAGAGCCGCGACGGCGGCAACACCTGGAACAATTGGACAGAGCTGGGCACGGTCAACAGTGGCTTTGCTACCAGCACCGGCCCCTCCCTGGCCTTCTTTGAGAACAAGCTCTATCTGGGCTTCCTCAATCTCTCCGGCACGCTGTCGCTGTCGAGCTGGGATCCCGCCAGCAATAACCTTGCCGCCTGGAGTGCTCCCACAGCACTGAGCGATTCTTCCAATGCCGCGGCAGTGTTCAGCAGCGCCTACGGGCCTCAGTTGCTGGATCGCGGCGATGTCCTCGGCATGGTCTGGGTCGACGCGGCAAGCGGCACGCTCAAGTCCTCCGGCTCCTCCATGCCTGACGGGAAGGCTGGCAGCTGGACGTCGCCTACCACGGTGCTGCAGCGCCTTGAGGCCAACGACGGCGCCAGCTTCGTCGCGATCAGCGCCACGGCGGCTCCCACCGCCACCTGGCTGGGCGGGGTGCCGGTGCTGGCCGTCAACGACAACGGCAGAATCAATGTCTATGCCGGTGTGCAGAGCGGCTCCAGTCTGCAGCTCACCTCCAGCTTCACGGCTCCCAGCGGTGGGCCGGCAATCAGTTCGGCGCCGGTGCTCACCAGCACCCCCACTGGCCTGGCGCTCACCTACACCAACGCCAATGGATCGATCAGCCTCAATCGGCTGTCATTCGTCGCAGATGACGGCACGCCGTTGCCCGGTGTGCAGTTCAATGCGGATGGCAGCATCAACACCAGCAACGCCGATCTGCAGTGGCAGAGCACCGTGCTCAACGAGGGCAACAGTGGGCTGAGTACATCTCTGGCCAGCACCCCTGTGAGCGTCAACGGCAACCTGCTGCTGACCAATATCCGCAACAGCTCCAGTCAGGATGACCAGATCTGGATCAACGCCGTTCCCAATCTCAGTGATGCGTCCAGCACCACCTGGTTGAACTCCACCATTCAGCTTCCGGACAGTAGTAGTGGCTGGAGCATCAGCCAGCAAACCGGCACGGTCAACATCGGCACGTTCACACCGCATTGGACGGGCGATAACGGTGGCCTTTCCCCCAGCGCTCCGGCATTTGCCGAACTGAACGGGGTTCTTTATGCCGCCGTGGTGGGTGATGACACCACGACAGACAGCAATGACGGGCTGCTCTTCTGGAACTCCAGCTCCGACGGCGGCCAAACCTGGAGCTCCTGGCAACAGGTGCCCAACTACGCCAGCAATCAAGCGCCTTCGTTGGCAGCCTTTGATGGCGCCATCTACATGGGCTACGTCGGCACCAATGCTGGTATTTTCATCGCCAGCTTGACCGATCCAAGCACGAATTCCTGGACCCAAGTGCAGGTCAATAATCAGGAGGGTCAATACATCGCTCTGACGAGTGAAAATGACGAGCTAGCTGCCTATTACGTGGGCACCGGCACCAAAGCCAACCTCTACCGCACTGCAACCTCGAATCCCACAAGCGGAAGCGGCTGGAGTAACAGCATGCTGATCCAATACGCAAATGGAGATCAGACAGCCTCAGGCAATCTCGCCGTTACCACCGTACCGGGATCAGGCTCAAACAGTGACACCACCTACATCGCCTATCAGGGTGGTACACCTTCGACTCCAAGCGATACCCTCTATCTCACCTACAGTTCCACTCAGTCCACGGGCAGTTCCAGCTCCTGGAACTTTGCTGAGTTAACGGCACAACCCACCACAGCCAACCGTGGCGGCGTGAGCCTTTCCAATAACAGCGCAGGGCTGCTGTTGGGTTATCCCGACAAGCTCAATGATGAGCTTGTTTATGTGGTTCAGCAAAGCGCCAACTCTGGCAGCACCTGGTCATCCTTCACCACTCTGGAGGCCCCAACAGGAAGCAGCCTGCCCAGCTCGGGCACCAATAACTCCTTCAGCCTGCTGGCATCGGCCAACAGCAATGCGGTGTTGGTGGGCGCGATCAACAACGGCACGGGTTACAACAACGCCATCAACACCACCATCGTCTCCGAGCTGCCGACCAGCACCAGCCTCAGCAGCTCCCAGACCCAGTCCACTCTCTCCGCTGTTGGCGATCTCAATGGCGATGGCTTTGCTGATCTGCTGGTGGCCGCCAACAACGTGGTCGTTAATCCGTCCAGTAGTTCGCCGACGCTCGCCACCGGACTGCGGCTGATCAGCGGCGCAGCCACGAGCAGCCAGATCCTCGACAACAACAATCCCAGCTCCAGCACGCAGAACGTGCAACTGGCGCCCTGGCAAGGCCTCAGCAACAGCACCCCAGTTGCCTCACTGAGTGGCAGTGGTCAGCTCACCGTCACCAGCACAGATTCCCAAAGCGGCCGCAGCCAATCCAACAGCGCCACTCTCTCCTCCACTGCTGCATTCACCGCCACAGCGGGGGATACAGCCACAGCCCAGCAGCTGTTCCAGCCCAACGCGGCCTTCACCATT
Organism: Cyanobium sp. Cruz-8D1; assembly: GCF_024345975.1. Classification (GTDB taxonomy): domain Bacteria; phylum Cyanobacteriota; class Cyanobacteriia; order PCC-6307; family Cyanobiaceae; genus Cyanobium. Next base: position 41,365 of record NZ_JAGQCD010000004.1, read on the forward strand.
GGCAAACCCACCGCTGGGATTCCCCTTGGTGAGCTCGCCCTGATCAGCACCGCCGGCTTCGGCGACCTCAATGGCGACGGCTACGAGGATTATCTCGACCCCACCTCCGCCACTGTCATCACAGGGGCCAACAGCCAGAGCTGGACCCTCTGGAGCATCCGTGCCGCCGGCGATGTCAACGGTAATGGCGTCGATGATGTGCTGCTCTCGCTCGCTCCGCAGGGACCGGCTTATGTTCCTACATCTGCTGGCAGCCCCACAGCTCTGCAATCCGTCCTGCTCGATGGATCCCTCTTCAAGATTGACACCGGCTCCACGACCTTCAGCCTCAACAATCTCCGCACCCCTCTAGACCCCTACAACAGGGGCGAGATCTACGACATCAGCAGCACTTCAACCAGTCAATATGTACCACTGCTGCAGAATTGGTTTGACCCCATCCTCAATTTTGAGCCAGGATCCCTGAAGTCGTCATCCATCACCAACAGTTTCAATCCCGCGGGTGCGATGTCCTACTCGCCTCCGTCGGTTGCAATCAGTCCGCAGAATGAGACCTATATATTCCTCTCTGGCGCCGACAATTTCAGTTCGAGCAAATCTAACAGCGGGCTCTGGATGGCCTATCAGCAAGATGGGATCTGGAGCCAGATGGAAATCAAAATAGGCCCCACCGCAACAGCCGTGGAAGCCAATGCCAGCTCTTTCTCGCCGAGTGCTGCTTTCTACGAGGGAAGCCTTTATGTTGCTTACAGTGACTACAATGGAAATATATGGATTGCTTACAGCAATGGCAACCCCGAGGAAGCCACTTCCTGGCAGCAATACCAGGTAAAAACATCGACCACCGAATCCACTGCTTCCTCACCAACCCTGATTGCAGAGCAAGGCAGGCTTGCGATGTATTTCCCCTCAAACAATGGCAAGAATCCGGAATATGTGCGCTACCTCTACAGCCATGATCCTGGCAATCAGGCCGGCAGCAATACCAACGGCAACTGGGGTGGCAGCCTTAACACGTCCACTGGGGTGTATTCGGGCATCAGTGGTCAAATGGACTTTCCACTTGCAGGTACTACCATTCCCGCCGGACCAACAGTTACATCTCCGATTGCTGCCACAACGTTCCAAGGGCGCACCGTACTGGCCTTCCGGGATTACAACGGCTCTGCTGGATATGGTCAAATCATATTGGCCACTCAAGACTATTCACAGACGACCGGTTCCGCTCCTAGCCCCACTGCGGGCTGGAATTTCTTCAACACTGGGATAAGTAACGTCAATGGTGTGGGGCTGACCAGTGATCAAGGTCTGCTTTATCTCACCGCAAGTGGCGACTACGCCGACTACACGCCCACTTCCACTCTATGGAGCCTGAGCCCCGCTGACTCCAACACGTGGAATACTCCAACCAGAACCAATGTAGGGGGCTCGCCATCACTCGTGAGTGAATTCACTTATGGGGTGATCAACCCATTTGTGCTCAATGGTGAACTCAAAGCAGCTTGGACGAATTCCAGTTTCGACATTCAGGTCTCCAATCTTGATGTCAGCGTGAATGTGCCCACGCAGCAATCCCTCGCCGGTTATTCCATCGATGGCAATATTGACGTCAATGGCGATGGCTTCACTGATATTCTTATTTCTGATCCCTCTGATCCAAGCGAGGGGGTTGACAACCAATACGTACTCTTTGGTGGCGACTATCTCAACATCGCCTCCCAGGTTGGAACCGCAGGTAATGACACCCTGATTGGTACGCCTCTCGCCGATGTAATCTATACGCTCAGTGGCGCTGATGAGGTGATCTCTAATGGCGGCGCCGATGTGATCTACACCGGCTCCGGTGATGATCAGATCTCGATCACAGACAACGCCTTTTTCCGCATCGATGCCGGCAGTGGTTTCGACAAGCTGCTACTTGAGGGGGGCGCCGGGCTGGACTACGACTTCTCTGAATATTTTGCTGGCACCAAGCTGCGCAACATCGAACTGATTAGCTCCGTTGACTACGGCAGCAACACCCTCAGCTTTGATGCGGCAACTGTCAACGCGATCAACCCCGATCGCGTTCTCTTCCTCACCCCCGATACCAGCGATATCATCGCTCTAAGTAGTGAGTTCCAGCGCAACCGCTTATTTGACACCAATTACGGCGGAGCCCTCTGGAACGCCTACGCCGCCGGTGAGCAGACCTCACCCACCAGCGATAGCCCCGCCCTGGTTTATGTGCTCAATCCAGAAGGTGCCACCAACGCGAACTGGCTCAGCACCAATGTCACTATCAACTCTGCAGCCCCCAGCAGCACCAGCCTCAGGGCCGCATTCGCGGCACCGCTGGGAGCAACGGATTCAAGTAGCGAATCATCCATCCCCACCACCTCAGCTGTGCACCAGAGCGTGAGCTTTGGCTCCACTCTCACCCTCACCAGTTACCGCACCAAGGCCTCCGACGGTGAGGCTCGCTTCTCCATCAGCAGCTCAGACACCTCAAAGCCCCGTGCGCTGCTCTACGCCATCTCGTCCGCCAACAGCTCCGCCGAACCTGGCCGGCACTACACAGCCATCGCTGGTGTGGCCGTTCTGGCCAAGGGCGAATCCAGCTTCGATATCACCGTTCCCATCAATAGCGAGGCCTTCTCGCAGTTGCGCAATGGCACCCTCTCGCTGCGGGTGGAAGAGATTACCTACAGCGATCAGATGGAATCCATTCATCTTCTGATCGAGCCAACTCCAGCCGCAGTTGGTGGCCTGCCACCTGTGCTTTCGGGACTCTCCCTCAGCCCCGATTCCAGCGGCCGTAGCGCCACCCTTGAGCTCCGAGCCGACACCAATGACGGCAGTGCCGATGCCCTCAACCTCAGCATCGCTAGACGGAACAGCGCCGACACCGTCGCCGTCAGCCAACGCCAACTCGTTTCAATCAACGACTTCAAGCCAGTTCCAGGCGACCTACCCCCCGCCTACAACCTGCAGAACCTGGATCACGATGGCCGCCCTAATCAACAGGTCCAGACCTCCCTGCTGCTCAACCTAAAACCCACGGGCAACGACCCCCTGGTCTCCCTGCTCGGGCCGGAGCTGAACTGGCAAAGCACCGTCCAGCTGCTCAATGGCAACCAGGTGCGCTTCCAGCAGGATGCACCGCTCACCAGCTGGCGCGCCGACAGTGGTGCGGGCCTAGTGACCTTTGGGCTGCAATCGGGCTCGAACAACCTCACCTTGATCAGCAATGCCCAGGGAGGGAGCGCCGGCAGCCTCAACTCCAACAACGCCAACGGGGCGACTAGCTGGCAGACCACCGAGGGCAAGGCCATCGGCAGCCGCTCAATCACAGACGGCCTAAACCTCAAAGGCAGCGACTGGACTCCCACCGCCAGCCTTGACGGCGTCTCCCTGGCCCTGCTCAACCTGGCTGTCGATGGCAACCAGGTCACCGCCACCTTCAGCGGTGGCGTCACGGGCGTGTTCTGGCAAGCCGACGGCAACGCACCCTCGCTCCTGCCTGTCCCAGTCGCCGTTGAGGTGCAGCGCCTGGCCGGCTTCAACAACAGCCTTGGGTTCTATACCGTGGATTCGATCACCGGTAGGGTCGACGGCCTCAATCCCGGCGATGAGGGTTATCTGCAGAAGGCCCTGGCCCGCTCCGAGGCGGAGGACCTGCTCATTGATGCCAGCAGCTTGCCCGCCTTCGGGGCTTCAGCCACCTTCAACGCCCTCCCGCTCGACACCCGCGAGCGCTATGGCGTACTGCTCCTCCAAAATGGCGATCGCTCCGTGATCTTCTCCTCCTTCGCCGCAGCCAACGAGGGTGGGACCACCCAGATGGTCAGCCTCAGCAACAGCGCCAACAGCCTGGTGCTGGGGATTGAGGACCTGTCGGTGGCGAAAGGGCTAGGCGACAGCGACTTCAACGATTTGATCGTCAAGATCCAGGGTGTCTCCTTAGGACTGTTCTGAGTAAACGGCCAGGCCATGATCATCCTCGGCATCGATCCCGGTCTGGCCCGCGTTGGCTATGGGGTGATCGATGTGGAGGGTCGCTCCGCCACAGGCGGCGGCCACCAGCGCCTGCTCGACTGCGGCATGATCCGCACCGAACCTGGCCGCAGCGACGGCGACCGCATGGTGGAGATCGCCCGCGATCTACGCGTGATCGTGCGCCGCTGGCGGCCCCAGCTGGCGGCGGTGGAGAAGTTTTTCTTCTACCGCTCCAGCACCACCATCGCCGTGGTCCAGGCCCGGGGGGTGGTGATGATGACCCTGGCCCGCTTCGCCATCCCGGTGGTGGAGTTCCCGCCGATGCAGATCAAGCTGGCGCTGGCGGGATCGGGCCACGCCGAAAAGGACGAGGTGCTGGCGGCGGTGATGCGGGAACTGGATCTGCAGATCCCCCCCCGTCCCGATGACGCCGCCGACGCCCTGGCGGTGGCCCTGACCGGGTGGTTCCAGCGGTGAGTGCAGCCGCCGCCGGTGGGGCCGCCAAGCAGGAGCTGCGTCGCCTGTTCCGCCGGCGGCGGAAGGAGAGCCTGCCGGGCGCCGCCGCCGGCATCCTGGCGACGGCGCAACGGCACCTGGCCGCCCTGCTGGCTGGGCGCGCTGGGGATCTCGGCCTCTACTGGCCCCTGGGCAGCGAGCCCGACCTGCGCCCCCTGGCCCAGGCCTGGAGCAGCCGGCTGGCCCTGCCGGCGGTGGCTGGCGCCGGCCTGGTGTACCGGGCCTGGGTTCCGGGCGATCCCCTGGCCGACGACGCCTGCGGCATTCCGGCGCCGGTCGCGCTGGTAACGGATCAGCGGCACGGCCAGGAGCGATCGCCGGGCGCCATGGCCCTGCTGCTGGTGCCCGCCCTGGCGGTGGCCCCCTGCGGCCTGCGGCTGGGCTCCGGCGGTGGCTGGTACGACCGGCTGCGGGCCGATCCGCTCTGGGCGGCGGTCCCGGCGCTGGCGGTGCTCCCCGCCGCCTGCGCAGCGGCGACCCTGCCCCGTGATCCCTGGGACATCCCCTTCGACGGCTGGATCGATGAATGGGACTGCCACCTCACCGCAGCGGGGCGGCAGAAGATTGCAAGCTCTTAACGAACGCCGTCCTCTCGAGCCAATGGCCGATTGGTTTGCCAGGATCGGCGCAGTGCATCCGTGCCGTCCTTGGATTTGATCCTCTCGTCGCTCCAGAACCGTCCCATGACGGCCGCCGAGCGGGTGATGACCTCCGAGTTTCAGACCCGTGGCGCCTCCAGCGACGCCCTCTCGATGATGGTCAGCTCGGTCGCGAGGATGGTTCAGGCGGGCAAAAGCAGCGATAGTCGCTGGAAATCCACCTGATTCACGGATGAAGCCCCTTCTCTTTTCCGGGCTGGTTGGCCTCGTCGGTCTTGGGCTGGCCCCCGCCCAGGTGAGGGCCCATGCCATCGAGAGCAGCCTGGAGCGGCTCACCAGCCTCACCGACTCCCTGCGCCTGGAGAGTCAGTTCTCCAGCGGCGAGCCGGCCGGCGATGCCGCCGTCCGCCTGGTCCCCCTCGATGGGGGCAGCCCGATTGAGCTGGGGCGCACCGACGCCGCTGGAACGATCGTCTTCACCCTGCCGCCCCAGGCCAGCCGCCAGTGGGAAGTGCAAGTGGATGCGGGCCCCGGCCACCGCGACTACCTCGAACTGCCCGAGGCCACGGCGACCCCTTCGTTGCCCGCACGGGTGAGCCGATCCCATCCCTACGCTCAAGCGGAGGGTTGGGCCTTCCTGCCTCCCCTCGGCGTGCTCGCCGTGGCCGGACTGGCCGGGATGCTGAGGCCGCGCCGTCCGTCCTAGTCCCCTCCTTGTCGTCCATGGCCACCGGCAGTCCCGCTCTCGACCGGATCGTCGAACGGCTGGGGAGCAGCAGCGACCCGCGCCGCCGTTACGAATACGTGCTGTGGCTGGCCAAGAAGCTGGAACCCTTCCCCGACGACCTGCGCCTGGACGCCTTCAAGGTCAAGGGGTGCGTCTCCCAGGTGTACGTGGTGGGCCACCTGGAGCAGGGAAAGCTCCACTGGCGCGGCGATTCCGATGCCCAGATCACCAAGGGGTTGCTGGCCCTGCTGATCGAGGGGCTGGAGGGCATGACCCCGGAGCAGGCCACCGCTCTCGACCCCGCCTTCATCGCCGCGACGGGCCTGCAGGCCAGCCTGACGCCCTCGCGGGCCAACGGTTTTCTCAACATCCTGCGCACCATGCAGGCCCAGGCCAGGCAGCTGCAGGCCGGTTGATTTCTAGGATGGTGGTTTGTGGGGTTGCAGCCCATGACCATCGGCATCGGCTTGCTCGGGCTGGGCACGGTGGGGAGCGGCGTGGCGGCGATCCTGGCCAGTCCCCAGGGCCGGCATCCCCTGGTCGGCGACCTGGTGCTCGAAAGGGTGGCCGTGCGCGACCTCCACCGCCCCCGCCCGCTGACCCTGCCGCCGGAGCGCCTCACCACCGACCCTGGGGCGGTCATCGACGATCCGAAGGTGGACATCGTCGTGGAGGTGATGGGGGGCCTGGAGCCGGCCCGCAGCCTGATCCTGCGCGCCATCGCCGCCGGCAAGCCCGTGGTCACGGCCAACAAGGCGGTGATCGCCCGCTACGGCCAGGAGATCGCCGCCGCCGCCGCCAGGCAGGGCGTTTACGTGCTGATCGAGGCCGCCGTGGGTGGCGGCATCCCGATCATCGAGCCGATCAAGCAGTCCCTGGGCGGCAATCGCATCCAGCGGGTCAGCGGCATCATCAACGGCACCACCAACTACATCCTCAGCCGCATGGCCGACGAGGGGGCCGCCTACGCCGAGGTGCTGGCCGATGCCCAGCGGCTGGGCTATGCCGAGGCCGATCCCGCCGCCGATGTGCAGGGGGGAGATGCGGCCGACAAGATCGCCATCCTGGCCGGGCTGGCCTACGGAGGGCCGGTGGAGCGGGCGGGCATCGCCACCGAAGGCATCGACCGGCTGGAGGCCCGCGATGTGGCCTATGCCGCCCAGCTCGGCTTCGTGGTGAAGCTGCTGGCGGTGGCCGAACGGGTCCAGGACGACGCCCAAGCCGGGCCACCGGACGGCGTTTGCCTCGACGTGCGCGTGCATCCCACCCTGCTGCCGAAGCACCACCCCCTGGCGGGGGTCCACGGCGTCAACAACGCCATCCTGGTGGAAGGCGATCCAGTCGGGCAGGTGATGTTCTTCGGCCCCGGCGCCGGGGCCGGTCCCACCGCCTCGGCGGTGGTGGCCGACATCCTCAACATCGCCGGGATCCGCCAGGTGGGCGGTCCCCAGGCCGGCCTGGATCCCCTGCTGGCCGCCAGCAGCTGGCGCCACTGCACCCTGGTCGACGGCTCCCTGAGCCGGCACCGCAACTACGTCCGCCTCAGTACCCGCGACGAGGCCGGCGTGATCGGCAGCCTCGGCACTTGCTTCGGCAACGCCCAGGTGTCGATCCAGTCGATCGTGCAGCTGGAGGCCAGGGAGGGGGAGGCGGAGATCGTCGTCATCACCCACGAGGTGAGGGAGGACCGATTCCGCGAGGCCCTGGCCGCGATCGAAGCCCTTGAGGGGGTGGAGAGGGTGGCCGCCTGCCTGCGGACCCTCTGAGCCGGAGCTGAACCGTCGCGCCCCCTGACCACCACCAGCCAGCCCCCCGCAGGCAGGCCGCTTGAATGGGCCCCACCGGATCGCAAGGTCTTGCCGACGACCAGGGGAAGAACAGCACGCAGGCCGGCCCCCATGGCGACCAGGCTCGCCAGCCTGCTGCTGGCCCTGCCACTGCTGGCGGCCTGTCAGCCGACGCGGTCGGGCCAGTCCCTGATCGTGGCCACCAAGAGCCGCATCGATTCCCTCGATCCTGTGCAGGCCTCCCGCATCGGCGTGATGCAGGTGCTCAGTGGCCTCGGCGACCCCCTCTATGCCATCGACGGCAACGGGCGCCTCGAGCCGCGGCTGGCCACGGCCCTGCCGGTGCTGAGCGGCGACGGACGGCGGGCCCGGATCCCCCTGCGCCAGGGGGTGCTCTTCCATGACGGCACCCGCTTCGATGCCGCCGCCATGGCGTTCTCGCTGCGGCGCTTCATGGCGATCGGCACCCTCGGCTACCAACTGAGCGAACGGGTCGAGAGCGTGCAGGTCATCGCTCCCTACGAGATCGAGCTGGTGCTGAAGCGCCCCTTCACCCCTTTGCCGCGGCTGCTCAGCGCCATCGTCCTAACCCCGGTGTCCCCCACCGCCTACCAGCGGCATCGCGACAAGCCCCTCAACGACCGCTTCGTCGGCACCGGCCCCTACGCCCTGGCCTTCTTCGGAGGCCAGCAGCAGCGCCTCACGCCCTGGCCCCGCTACTGGGGACGGCGTCCGGCCAACGCGGGCATCGACCTGGTGACCCTGAGCAACTCCACCGCCCTGTTCGGGGCCCTGCGCAGCGGCGAGGTCGACCTGCTGCTCAACAGCGGTCTGGAGATCGACCATCAGCAGGCCCTGCACCGGGACGCCGCCGCTGGTCGCCTGCGGGAGGCCATCGGTCCAGCCCAGGGGATCGCCCTGGTGTCGCTGCTGAGCGACCAGCCGCCGCTCAACCGCACCGTCCTGCGTCAAGCCGTGGCCCGCAGCCTGGATCGGGCCACCATCGTCCGGCGGGTGACCCTGGGGCTGCGCTCCCCCCAGCGGCAGCTGATCCCCCCGGACCTGCTGGGCTCCGATCCCAGCGCCTGGCCGCCCTATGACCCCGCCGGGGCCCGCGTCCTCTACCGCCAGGCGGGCTATTGCCAGGGGAAGGTGCTCACCCTGCCGCTCACCTACCGCTCCGACATCCCCACCGACCGTCTGTTTGCCCTCACCTGGCAGGCCCAGCTGCGCCGCGACCTGGGCGATTGCGTGACCCTGGAGGTGACCGGCATGGAGGCCACCACCGCCTACTCCCAGCTCGACAAAGGCGCCCTGACGATGCTCTTCTACGACTGGGTCGGCGACTATCCCGATGCGGAAAACTTCCTCATGCCATTGCTGTCCTGCAGCAAGGCCGAGGGGGACCGTTGCCTCAAGGGCAACAGCGTGCAGGGCGGCAGCTTCTGGACGGCGCCGGGGCTGGAGGCGGAGCTGCAGCGCAGCAGCCAGGTGGATGGCTCCGATCGGACCGCGTTGCTGGTGGCCATCCAGCGCCGTGTCGCCGCCGCCAACCCCTATCTGCCGGTCTGGCTCAGCGCCCAGGCGGCCTGGGGCGGTCTGGGTGTCAGCCAGCCCCGCTTCGATGGATCCGGGCGGGTGATGCTCGGCGAGCTGCGCCGGCTGCCCGCCGCCTCCGGAGCCCGACGGCCATGAGTCGCCGTTCCGACCTGGCGCGCTACCTGGCCTCCCGGCTGGCCCTGGCGCCGTTGATGCTCTGGCTGATCGCCTCGCTGGTGTTCCTGCTGCTGCGGGTGGCCCCCGGTGATCCGATCGATGCCCTGCTGGGCACCCGCGCTCCGGAGGCGGCCCGCGCCGCCCTGCGGGCCCAGCTCGGCCTGGATCGCCCCTTGTCCGAGCAGTACGGCCGCTTCCTGGGTCACCTGCTGCAGGGCGACCTGGGCCAGTCACTCACCAACGGCGAACCGGTGACCCGCCTCATCCAGGACAGCCTGCCGGCCAGCCTGGAGCTGGGGGTGGTGGCACTGTTGCTGGCCGCCATGGTGGGGCTGGCGGTGGGCTTCAGCGGCATCGGCCGCCCCGAGGGGCGCCTCGATCTGGCCGGCCGCCTCTATGGCATCGGCACCTACGCCCTGCCCCCCTTCTGGGCGGCGATGGTGGTGCAGCTGGTGTTCGCCGTCTGGCTGGGCTGGCTGCCGGTGGGGGGGCGCTTCCCCGCCACCCTGATGCCGCCGCAGGGCACGGGCTTCTACCTGCTCGACAGCCTCAGGGCCGGCGACTGGCAGCAGCTGGGCGGCAGCCTGCGCCACCTCGTGCTGCCGGCGGCCACCCTGGGCCTGCTGCTCAGCGGCATCTTCACCAATGCCCTGCGGCTCAACCTGCGCCGTGCCCTCGGCTCCGACTACGTGGAGGCCGCCCGCAGCCGCGGCCTCAGTGAACGACGCGTGGTGCTGCACCACGCCCTGCCCAACGCCCTGCTGCCGGTGCTCACGATCACCGGCATCACGGTGGCCTCCCTGATCGGCGGTGCCCTGCTGATCGAGGTCACGTTTTCCTGGCCCGGCATCGCCTTCCGCCTGCAGGAAGCGATCGCCCAACGCGATTACCCCCTGGTGCAGGGGATCGTGGTGGTGGTGGCAGCCCTGGTGGTGCTGGTGTCTGTGCTTGTCGACCTGGTGGTGGCCCTGCTGGATCCCCGCATCCGCTTTTGAGTCCAAGACGGCACTGCGCCACGGAATCAAGGCTTCAGGCCGGCTTTCCAGCGCCGGGCAGCGGCGGCATCGAGCACGTCGAGGGTGACCCCTTGCTGCACCCGCCGCTGGGCAGGCAGCAGCAGGGGCTGCTCCAGGGTGTGGAGGTACTCGGTGGTGAGACGCAGCAGCGCCGATTGCACCCGGACCGGATCCACCCCCACCAGCTCCTCATCGAGGCGGAAGAGCACCTCGTCGGTGGACATCAGCCGCACGGGCGAGAAATGGCTGCCGCCTTCCACCATCACCAGGCGACTGCGGGGATCCCGCCCCTGCAAAAACAGGCGCAGCTGCTCCTCCAGGGGCGGCGTGACCAGATCGAGGCTGCCCCCCACCATCAGAACCGGCACCCCGAGCGAGGCCAGGCCCCGACGGGGCCAGAGCAGGCTGCCGAAGCCGTTGAGCAGCACCAGCCCCCGCAGGTCGGCGGGAGGGGCGGAGCGCTCCGGCAGTTCCGTGCTGGACAACTGGCACTGCAGCAGCCGGGAGGGATTGGCGATCGGCAGGCGGTCGAGGGCCTTGCGGCAACGCTCCCTTAGGCCGGGTTCCGGCACCACGCCAGCCGCCAGCAGGGCGGAGAGGCCCCCCATCGAATGGCCAAGGAGCACCACGCCCTTGCCCTGCACCGGCAGATCACCGCGCCGCTGGGCCGCCAGCACCGCGGTGATGTCGGCCAGCCGGATGGCCAGGGTCTCGGCTCCCGGCGGGGGCCGCTGGCCGTCGAGGGCGGCCTTGAGGGCAGGGCCATCACTGCCGGGGTGCTGAATCACCACCGTCGGCCAGCCCCGTTCGGCCAGCTCACTGGCCAGCCAGCCGAACTGGTCGGCATTGCCCCCCAAGCCGGGCATCATCAGCAACCAGGGCCGATCCGCCGGGGCCAGCGCCGGCCAGATCTCCAGGGGCAGGGGCTGGGGGCGGTGCGCCACCACCAACCCCTGCCGGCGGGCCCTCAGGGAGGCGTGTTCACCAAAGGCGAAGGGAACGGTGCGGCGCTCCGGCAGCGCCAGGGCCTGGAGGCGCCGCAGGGCCTGGCGCTGCAGGTCGATCTGCTGGCGCCACTGCAGGGCCAGGTCGTAGAGGCCATCGAGCTGGAGGCTCAGCCGCTGCACCGGCAGGGCCCGCAACAGGCCGATGCTGGAGACGTCCTGACGCGTCTCCAGCATCCGCCGCAGGGTGGTCTGCAGCACCGCCGTGGTGCTGCGGCCCTCGGAGGTGGTCAGCAGGTCGCCCAGGCGGGCCAGCATCTGGCTGCCGGTCCAGCTGTCGAGCAGCTGCTGGCCGAAGCTGGTGTCCCGCAGCAGGGGGGCGCGCAGCAGGATCTTCAGGTCCTGACGACTGCGGGGATCGAGCAGATCCAGCCAGACCGCCAGATCGCCGCCGCCGCCGGACCGCCCGCCGGGGCTCCTGGACCAGCCATCGAGCTGCTCCAGGTTCACCGGCAGCTCCAGGCCATCGAAGCGCAGCTCCAGCACCTCCGCGGCACCGGCCACGGGCGCCAGGCCGGGCACCGCGATCAGCAGACTGGCCAGCAGGCCCTTGAGTTGGCGACGGCGGTGTGAGACAGGCACAGGGAAGGGCCAGGGCGCGGTCCTGGTTCACCCAGTTTCCAGCAGCCCTGCGCGACGTGGCCCTGATCCGCACGATCGCCATGCTGGGAGCCGGTGGCGTGCTGTATCTGACGCCGATGGTGTTCCACCAGGCGCAGTTCAGCGCCGGGAGGGTCACCGAGGGGCTGGCCCTCGCCGCGGTGGCGGGCACCCTGGGCCGGATGCTGAGTGGTGTGCTGCTGGATCGGGGCCTCAACTGTTCGGTGCCGGTGCTGCTGGCGGCGCTGATGGCCATCGCCGGCGACGCCCGACTGATGGGCACCGGGTCCTTCGCTGGCTACCTGCAGGGGCAGGTGCTGCTCGGCATGGCCATGGGGTTCTACTGGCCCGCGGTGGAGTTGGCGGTGCCGCTCAGCTGCGCGCCGGTGAGTTCGGGGCGGGCCTTTGCCCTGACCCGCAGCGCCGATGCCCTCGGCATCGCCATCGGGGCGCTGGTGGGGGCCGTGCTCGCCGCTCGGGGATGGTTGCGGGGCATCTATGTCGTGGACATCGGCTGCATGCTCCTGTTGCTGCTGGTGCTGCGGCGCCAGGGCCTGCCGGATCCCAGGCCCAGGGAGGCCCTGGCCCACCCCAGCCCCTGGGGCCAGTGGATCCCTGGCCTGCTGCCGCTGCTGGCCATTGCGGTGCTGGCCACGGCGATGCCGGCCCTGATGCAGAGCGCCCTGCCGCTGGAGCTGGTGCGGGGCAGCCTGCAGCGCCGTGCCCTGCCGGTGAGCCTCGGCGCCCTCACCATCGGCCTGCAGCTGGGCCTGGTGCTGCTGCTCCAGTGGCCGGTGGGTCAGGCCCTGGCCCGGCGGCCGGTGACGACGGGCCTGAACCTCAGCCTGCTCAGTTTTGCCGCCGGCAACCTGCTGCTGGCGGCCTCCGCGCTCAGCGAACGGGGCCTGGCTCTGCTGCTGCTGGCCCAGCTGCCGCTGGCCCTCGGGGTGACCGCCTTCCTGCCCACCGCCACCGAAGCGGTGGTGGAGCGTTGCCCGCTCGAGCACCAGGGACTGGGCATGGCCCTGCTCTCCCAGTGTTTCGCCATCAGCGGCTTCGGGGCTCCCCTGCTCGCCGGCCGGTTGCTGGATGGCCAGGGCCATGGCACCGGCCTGTGGCTGCTGATGGCCCTGGCCTGCCTGGGGGGTCTGCTGCTGGTGCGGGGCCTAGGCCCCCGCAGGACGTTCGGCTGACGCCGCCGCCTGCTTCTCAACCCAGGCCTCATGGGGCAGGGGCTCGGTGCCGTACTCCCAGTCGTCGTAGTCCGGATCATTGCGGATGCGGCGATGGATCTCCTTCTGGGCCTCGAAGTTATGGGGATGCTCGGAAGTCTCACCCGCGGTATCCGGCAGGGGAGACGGGGTGTTGGGGTGCTCCGTTGCTGCCATGGCCCTGCGCTCCTGTTGGATCCATCCTCGCCGATCACCCACCCCGCAGGCTGTCGAGGCGGTCGGCGTAACCGGTGAGTTCGCCGTAGCCCCGGCCCCGGAGCTCCTGCTCACCGCGATGGCCCCCATAGCGCAGAGCTCCCTCCCAATAGGTGGCCGACGCCGTGCTCAGCTCCTGATCCGCCATCTGCGGCGTGATCACCAGCTCCAGGTCCAGCCGTGGAATGGTGAGCCTCCAGGCGGCGGGGTAGCGGGCGCCGCTGTGGGGGCTGCGCCAGGTGGCCGTGACCATGAGGTCGTAGTCCTCGGCGCCCAGTTCCACCTCGTCGTCGCCATCGATCCAGCGGCCACCGCTGAACGGTTCTTTGCCGCCGTCCTCCCGGCGCAGGCCGTAGAGCATCAGGGCGGAGCCGTCGTTGAACTGGGCCGAGAACCAGTCCCAGCCGACGGTGCCCGGGCTGAGGACGCTGGTGGAGAACTCATGGTCCTTCCAGCTGACACCGTGCACGGCATGGGTTTGGCCTGCCACCGTGACCGTGCCCTCGGTGGGCTGCTGCACGAGGGAGTAGTAGTGCGAGGCGTTGCCTGGTTCGGGCCCCTTGCGGCTGAGGCCGTCCTGCCCCTGGAGCACCGGGGGCCGGCTCTGGCGCAGGGTCAGGTCAATGGCCATGGCGCCGGTGGCGGCCCGCAGCCGCACCTGGTCGGGCCCCTCGGCGCTGATGCGCCAGTCGTTGAGCCAGACCGCGTAGGGATCGGCCTCGGCCCCGGCCAGGCCGAGGGCGCCGCGGGCGAAGCGCTCCTCCTGCCGGAAGGTGTCGGCCGCGATGTCGCTGACCGTGAAATGGGCCGAATACACCTGGGGGGTGCGCCAGGCCGACCCACCGCCCCCGGAAGCCTGCGCCGAGGACGTCTCGGGCACCAGGGCCTGGCGGAAGATCGTGAACTGGTAGCCGAAGGGCCGTCCCTCAGCGGTTTCCAGGTTGCCCGTGTAGTACCACCACTCGGTCTGGTGGTCGGGATGGGCGCCGAAATCGGCGGGAAAGCGCCACTGGCGAGGGGTGAGGGCCCGGGCGAAGCCCTGGGGCGCCGGCGCCTCCCCCCACTGGATGCGGCTGCTGGCTCCGGCTGGGCTGGGGCCGGCCAGGCTGAGCAGCAGCACAGCCACCAGGGCCAGCAGGGCGGGCAGGGGATGGCGGTGTTTCATTCCTGCCGCAGCGCCTCGCTGATGTTCATCCGCGAGAGCCGCTGGGCGGGATAGAGGCCCGCCAGCACGGCGGCCCCCACCGCAATCAGCAGCGACTGGAGGAAGAAGCGCGGCTCCAGGGCGATCTGCAGGGTCCAGCCGAAGGAGCGCACGTTGATCACATGCACCAGCACCCAGGCCAGCACGAAGCCCAGGGGCATCGAGCAGGCCCCGGCCAGCAGGCCCATCAGACCCGTCTCCAGCAGGGTGAGGCGCCCCAGCTGGCGGGGTGTCATGCCGGTGGCCCGCAGCACGGCGAACTCCCGGCCCCGCTCCAGCTGCAGGCTCATCAAGGTGCTGAAGATGCCGATGAAGGCCACCAGCACCGTCAGCAACTGCAGCGCGCCGGTGATGGCGAAGGTGCGATCGAAGATCTCCAGCGAGCCCTGGCGCAGGGAGCCGTTGGTCTGCACCAGCAGGGTCTGGCGGGAGCCGAAGCCCTGGCGCAGCTCGGCGGCCACCGCATCGGCATCGGCGCCGGGGGCCAGGAACAGGCCGAGGGAGGCGACGCTGTCGTCGTGCCAGAGCTCCGCCACCTGGGCGCGGTCCATCAGCACGCTGCCGCGATCGGAGGAATAGTCGTAAAAAACGGCGATCACCGGGAAGCTCCTCTCGCCCTCGGGGGTTTCAAGCCTGACCTGCTCGGGGATGGCGTTCTGGCCATCGCGCAGGTAGACGGCCTCGGAGAGGATCACCCCCTCGCGGGCCTCCAGGGCGGCGAAGGGGTCATCGAGGCCAGGGCGGATCCAGGCGTAGGGGCGGCGGCCGGCGGACACATCGCCCCCAGCAGCGATCAGGGTGATGTCCCGGTCCTGGTCGACCAGGCGCACATCGAAGTTGTTGTAGGTGACCATGGCCCGCAGGTCGGGGCGCTCGGCGATGGCCGAGACAATGGCGGGATCCACCTTGCCCAGCACCCGGTTGGCCGTGGTGCTGGGGGGGGAGACGAACAGATCGGCCTGGAGGGTCTGGTCGAGCCAGGTGACCACCGTGCCCCGGAAGGAGCCGATCATGATCGAGAGGCCCACGATCACCGACACCGCCACCATCAGGGCCGCCACGGCCACCGCGGTGCGGCTGAGGGAGCGCAGGATGTCGCGGGGGGCCAGGCGGGCCACCACCCCCAGGCCCCGGCTGGCCCAGCCCAGAACCTCCATCGCGACCACCAGCACCGGCGGCATCAGCAGGGCCGCACCCATCAGCAGGGCAAACACTCCTGCGAAGGCGGGCACCAGGCCGCTGCTGTCCCAGCGGAGCAACAGCACCCCGAGGCTGCCGCTGAAGAGGGCCGCCAGCAGGAACCAGGGCAGCAGCAGCCGCCAGCCAGCCTCCAGGCTGGAGCGCTGCAGGGTCATCTGCGGCGGTGTGGCCATCGCCTCCCAGGCGGGCAGGGCTGAGGCCAGCAGCGCTGAGGCCACCCCCACCAGCATCCCCTTGGCCAGGGTGAACCCTGACAGGCTGATCTGTCGCACCGAGACCACGAAATAGAAGTCATTGATCGTCTGGGTGATCAGACCCACGACGGTGCGCCCCAGCACCACCCCCAGCACCAGGCCCAGCAGAGACCCCACCAGGCTGAACAGGGCCGCCTCGCCCAGGATCAGGGTAAACAGCTGGCCCCGGGTCACCCCCAGGCAGCGCAGCACCCCGAACAGGCCGCGGCGCTGCACGACGCTGAACGTGACCGTGTTGTAGATGAGAAAGATGCCCACCACCATCGCCAGCAGGCTCATGGCGGTGAGGTTGAGCTCGAAGGCGGCCGTCATCTGCTGCACGGCGTTGCCGCGCGCTGCCGCCGTCTCCAGCTTCAGCCCCCTGGGCAGCCAGTCGCTGAGGGCCGCCTCCTGGGCGGGGCTCTCCAGGATCAGATCGATGTGAGCCACCGCCGGCACCGCCTGGGCACCGGTGGGGTCGAGCAGGTCCTGGGCGGTGGCGATGTCAACCAGCAGCAGCGTTTCAAGGCCGCGGCGCTCCAGGGCCGCCTCACTGCTGACGCTGCCCACCAGCTGCAGCTCCGAGGTGCGCCCGGCCAGATCGAGATGCAACGTGCCGGAGCCGTCGGCGGCGCCGGGATGGAGGCCGTAGCGCTCGGCGGTCTCGGTGGCGATCACGGCCGTGCCGGGTTCGGTGAGGAAGGGCACGAAACCCTTGCCACCTCCCCTTTCACCACCGCCATCGCCCCCCAGCAGGCCGCGGAAAGGCGCTTCGCTGAACAGATCGACGCCGACGACCCGCAGCAGTTCACCGTCCAGTTCCTCGGCCCGGCCGTAGGTCTCGATCACCGGGGCGGCTGGGATCTCGGGGAAGCGGCGGCGCAGCTCCACGAAGGTGGTGTCGGGGACGCCGCCGGGCCCGATCGCCACCAGCCGATGGGTGGTGCGGCCGGTGATGGCGTCGGTGGAGAGGGAGAAGGCCCGCTGGGCCGAGCCACTGGCCAGATCGATCGACACCAGCATCGCCACCCCCAGGGCGATGCCCAGGATGCAGAGCAGGTACTGCAAGGGACGGCGGCGCCAGCGACGGGCCGCCAGGCGCCAGAGGGGGCCGTTGCGGACCACGGGCAGGGGACTTGCTTCGCTCACGCCGTCACCGGCGCAGGCGCCGGTCCGGCCTCCAGCAGATGGCCCTCCTGCACCCGCAGCACCCGGTCGGCCTGCGCCGCGATGGCCGCGTTATGGGTGGCCATGATCAGGGTGCGGCCCTGCTGGCGGGTGAGGGCGATCAACAGCCGCAGCACCTGTTCGCCGGTGTGTTCATCGAGGTTGCCGGTGGGCTCGTCGGCCAGGATCAGCAGGGGCTGGTGCAGCAGGGCGCGGGCGATGGCCACGCGCTGCTGCTGACCCCCGGAGAGCCGATCCGGCATGGTGTCGGCCCGGTCCGCCAGCCCCACCTGGCCGAGCAGATCGAGGGCCGCCTGCTCCAGGGCCGGGCGGGGCAAACCCGCCAGCTCGCTGGGCAGGGTGACGTTCTCCAGCACCGACAGGGTGGGAATCAGGTTGAAGAACTGGAAGATGAAGCCGATGCGATCGCGGCGAAACAGGGTGCGGCGTCGCTCGTCGAGGGCCGTGAGGTCCACCCCGCCGATGCAGACGCTGCCGGAGGAGGGGGTGTCGATGCCACCGATCAGATGCAGCAGGGTGCTCTTACCGCTGCCGCTCTGGCCCAGCAGAACAACGAACTGACCGGGGGCGATGACAAGGTCGACGGACTCAAGAACCGTGCGCTCCGTGTCGCCTTCCTGAAAGCGTTTGCGCAGCCCAATCAGTTCGATCGCAGGCCGGGAGTGGGAATCAGGCATCGCAGCGCGTTATCGGTGTACGTTCATTGGGAGCGGGACCTGGGCAAGAAAACTCCCTTGTCAGCAGACTAAAGATAGGCACTTCAGTGGCCAGGTCGAGAGCCAATCCTTCATCCGCCGAAGCGTGTCATCCTCAACAGCGGCTGCAGCGATCTCTGCATCAACCAAGAGGTCTTCCGGAAGATCAACCGAGCACCGCGATAGAGCAGGTCATTGAGCTCATCGACGCGATGCATGACGGACTGCCTTATCCGCAGCAGGGAGAGCTGCAAAGGCTGGGGCAAAAGTGACTTAGGCTCATACAAGCTTGCATAGGAGATGCCGATTCTGTTGAATTCAGCCAATAGAGCCGGCGCTCTCTCCCAGCCTTGAGGGTCAAGAAATCGTCGAACGTAATCGAACTTGCCTTCGAGCAGGTCTTCAGCACAATGATGATTGAAATCCTGCTTTTTCTGGTAGGCCTGCAACGATCTCCTGGAGAAATCAGTCACCACACACGAAAGGTGCTGCCTACTGCTGATTCTGTGCAGCCTGTAGGGCTTGTAATGAAACTCGAAATAGATGATGTTGGTGATCGTTTCGCCTGACCCAAGGCGCGATTTGGCGTGGTGATAACCATGGTCCAGAGAATCGCAAGCGCCTTGAGCAAAAAAACATTTTGGGCTGGAATTCGTAATGGAGTAAAGATGCATTCTGCAAGGATTATGCCAGAACTTGTGCCGAATGAGAAGCACATCTCTGCTCCCTATGCACGGCTGGAGGACCCTTTCAATATCACGCCTCTGACAGGATATTCCCGAATTCGTCTGACAAGCCAGAAACTCGTCGCAATCTAATAAAAAATAAAAATCAAAGGGATTGGAGTGATCCAACCGCTGAATGAAGTTGGCGATCATCGATCCACGCTCGCGGTATTCATGTCGAGTTGAATACTCCCATATGACAGTAGCACCGTTACTCCCTGCACGCTGAAGTGACTGGATGACAGAAGTAGACTTCGATCCATTATCGAAGATGAATAAATTCTCAGGGCCCAACAGATTAGCATGATAAGAATACCAAGGATCAAGCAGGATCGTCTCATCCTTTTGCATCATTACGCAGGCAATTCTCATGTCGCTTCACCCTCTCCTTTGGGTTGAAGGATAATCAAAAGGTGAGCATGCAGCCAGCCCTGCCCTGACAAGCGGCTGAAGCACGGATCAAAACGACTCCATGAACCAGCGGGCCAGGGCCGACACATCCTCGTCGCCGTGACCGGCCGCGATCAGGTCGTCCTCCATCGCCGCCACCTGGCGGGCCAGCGGCAGCTCCAGGCCAGCGGCGGCGGCGGCCTCCAGGGCGATCGCCAGATCCTTGCGGTGCAGGCGCAGCCGGAAGCCGAGCGGGAATTCGCCCCGCAGCATCGAACCACCGCGGTGCTCCAGGGCCCAGGAGCCGGCGGCTCCATCCACCAGCGCCAGACGCACCGCCTGCATCGGCAGCCCCAGACGCTGCCCCAGGGCCAGGGCCTCCGCCACCGCCGCGTAGCAGCCCGCCACCAGCACCTGGTTGACGGCCTTGGCCTCCTGGCCGGCCCCCACCGGGCCGAGGTGGGTGATCGTTCGGCCCACCGCCTCCAGCACCGGACGGACCCGCTCCAGGTCGGCGGCCTCTCCACCCACCAGCACCGAAAGGGTGCCGGCCCGGGCCCCCTCGGTGCCACCGGTCACCGGCGCATCGAGATAGGCCACGCCGCGCTCGGCCAGGGCGGCGGCCACGGCACGGGAGGTCGCCGGCGCGATGGTGGAGAAATCAACCACCAGGGAGCCGGGCACCAGGCCCGCCAGGGCGGCGTTAACGCTGTCAGCCCCACGCCCCAGCAGCACCTCGGCCACGGCTGTGTCATCGCTCAGGCACAGCGCCAGCACAGCGGCAGCCTGCGCCGCCTGCGCCGGGGTGGCGGCCCGCCGGGCCCCGGCGGCAGCAAGAGCCATTTCCCGCTCCCGGTGGCGGTTGTGGACCGTGAGCGCAAAGCCCTTTGCCAGCAGATTGGCCGCCATTGGAGCTCCCATAGCCCCCAGGCCGATGAAACCGACGGGTGTGGCCACGGGCGGTCCGCTCAGACGTTGAACAGGAACTCCATCACATCCCCCTCAGCCACCACGTACTCCTTGCCCTCGCTGCGCAGCCAGCCCCGGTTGCGGGCCTCGGCCAGGGTGCCGGCCTCCAGCAGCTGGCCGTAGGCGATGGTCTGGGCACGGATGAAGCCCCGTTCGAAATCGGTATGGATCACACCGGCGGCCTGGGGGGCGGTCATGCCGGCGGTGATCGTCCAGGCGCGTGTCTCCTTCTCGCCGGTGGTGAAGTAGGTGCGCAGACCCAGCAGGCGGTAGGTGGCGCGGATCAGGCTCTGCAGACCGCCTTCGCTCACCCCCAGCCCGGCCAGGTAGTCGGAGCGCTCCTCGGCGGCCAGGTCGACCAGTTCGGCCTCCACCTGGGCGGAGATGCGCACGGCTTCAGCCCCCTCCCGGGTGGCCAGCGCCTCCACGGCGCTCACCCAGGCGTTGCCGCTGGCGAGGTCGTCCTCGCTCACATTGGTGGCGTAGATGATCGGCTTGGCGGTGAGCAGGCCGAGGTTGCGCACCAGGGCCTGCTCCTCCTCGCTCAGGGACACCCGTCGAGCGGCTCCGCCCTGCTCCAGCTCGGCCTGAAGCCTGGCCAGGGCCACGTCTTCGGCGGCGGCCTCCTTGCTGGTGCGTGTCTGTTTCTTGAGCCGGTCGCGCCGCTTTTCGATCTGGGCCAGATCCGCCAGCCCCAGTTCCAGGTTGATGATCTCGGCATCCCGCTCCGGATCGACGCTGCCGGAGACGTGGATCACGTCGTCGTCGTCGAAGCAGCGCACCACGTGGACGATCGCATCCACCTCGCGGATGTTGGCCAGGAATTTGTTGCCCAGCCCCTCCCCCTGGCTCGCGCCCTGCACCAGCCCGGCGATGTCCACAAATTCAACCCGCGTCGGCACAATCTCCTTGGATCGGGAGAGATCGGAGAGCTTCTGCAGGCGCTCATCGGGAACGGCCACCACCCCCACATTGGGTTCGATGGTGCAGAACGGGAAGTTGGCCGCCTGGGCCTGGGCGTTGGCCACCAGGGCGTTGAAGAGGGTCGACTTGCCCACGTTGGGCAGCCCGACGATTCCGGCTTTGAGCATGGGTGAAATCTAGGGGTCACCGTGCCAGGGCCCTTTCGGTCTCCCCCCGTCCACAACAGCGGCCCAGGCGAGCGACACTGATCGCAGCGAACCGCCGGCCCATTCCCGCCCTTACCCCCCTACCGCCGGCTCCAGCTCCCACCCGGAGCCCTGCGTTGCCCAACGTCCCGGTGGCGACGAAGCGCCGCCCCCGTCGCCGCCTCTGGATCGGCCTGGTGGTGGGGTTGGCCCTGCTCGCCTCAGCCGGACTCTGGCAGCGGCAACGGCTGCAGACCGGGCGCGATCTGGCCCCCTTCACCGTGGTCGCCCGCGAGGGATCCCTGCCCGGGGTGATCACCGCCAGCGGTGAACTGGATGCCGTCCAGCGGGTGAACGTCAGCCCCAAACGGCAGGGCATCCTGCTGGAGCTGCTGGTCGACGAGGGCGACACGGTACGCAAGGGCCAACCCCTGGCCCTGATGGATGACGGCGACCTGCGCGACCGGTTGACCGAACTGCAGGCCAACGTGCTCTCGGCGCAGGCGGAGCAACGCCGCAGCGACAGCGAGCTGCGCCGCAACGAACCCCTGTTCCGCCAGGGGGCGATCAGCCTCAACGACCTGAACCGCTTTCGGGCCGACGCGGAAGTCCGACGGCTGGCCACCTCTGCGGCCCAGCAACGTCTCAAACAACGGCAGGTGGAGAAAAGCGAGCTGACCGTGCGGGCCCCGTTCGACGGGGTGATCAGCCAGCGTTACGCCGAGCCCGGCGCCTTCGTCACCCCCACCACCACCGCGTCCGCCACCGCCGGTGCCACCAGCTCCTCGATCGTGGAGCTGTCCGAGGGCCTGGAGGTGGTCGCCAAGGTGCCCGAAAGCGACATCGGCCGGCTGAAGGTGGGGCTGCCCGCCAACGTGCGGGTCGATGCCTTCCCGGACCGTCGTTTCCAGGCCCGGGTGCGCCAGATCGCCCCCCGGGCGGTGAAGACCAACAACGTCACGTCCTTCGAGGTGAAGCTCCAGCTGGTCGATCCGGCCCCGGAACTGCGCATCGGCATGACCGCCGACATCGACTTCCAGACCGGCACCCTCCAGGCCAGGACCGTGGTGCCCACCGTCGCGATCGTCACCGAGGACGGCCGCCCCGGGGTGCTGCTGGTGGGCAAGGGTCAGGAACCCACCTTCCAGCCGGTGGAGCTGGGCTCCAGCAGTGGCAAGGACACCCAGATCCTCACGGGCCTGGAGAGCGGCACCAGGGTGTTCATTGACCTACCCCCCTGGGCGAAGAAGCGTCCTTAAGCGGCGGCGACCCCCAGGTAGCGGCGAGCCGCCTCCACAATCCGACCGCTGGCCGCGCCATCGCCGAAGGGATTGTGGGCGTGGGCCATGGCCTGATAAGCCTCCTGGTCGTCCAGAAGGCGACTGGCCTCCGCCAGGATCACCGCGCTGTCGGTGCCGATCAGCTTCGCCGTACCGGCCGTCACCGCCTCGGGCCGTTCGGTGGTGCGGCGCAGCACCAGCACGGGCTTGCCCAGGGCAGGCGCCTCCTCCTGCAGACCACCGGAATCAGTCAGCAACAGGGTGCAGCCGCGCATCGCCGCCACCAGCCGGTCGTAATCGAGGGGTTCGGTGAGGAAGGCGCGGGGATGGGAGCCGAGCAGGGCCTGCAGGGGCTCACGCACCGTGGGGTTGCGATGCAGCGGCAGCAGCAGGGCCGTGTCAGGGAAGCGCTCCAGCAAAGCCAGGAAGCCCTGGCCGATCTCAAGCAGCCGCTCGCCCCAGTTCTCGCGGCGATGCACCGTAGCCAGCAGCACCCGCTGGTTTTGCCAGTCGAGCCCGGGCAGGTCCCATTCGGGAGCGGTGCGGGCCATCAACAGCAGGGCATCGATCACCGTGTTGCCGGTGGTGAGGATCTCGCCCACCACCCCTGAGGCCGTCAGGTTCGCCGCCGACTGGGGCGTGGGGGCGAAGTGGAGCCGGGCCAGCTGCGAGATCAGACGCCGGTTGGCCTCCTCCGGAAACGGATCGAGCAGGTCGTTGGTGCGCAGACCGGCCTCCACATGGCCGACGGGAATCTGCTCGTAGAAGGCGGCCAGGGCACTGGCGAAGGCCGTGGTGGTGTCGCCCTGCACCAGGACCAGATCCGGGCGATGCGCCTCAAACTCCTCCTTCAGGCCCTGCAATGCCGCACAGGTGACATGGGTGAGGGTCTGCTTGGGAGCCATCAGGGCCAGGTCATGGTCGGCGCTGAGGCCGAACAGGCGCATCACCTGGGTGACCATCTCGCGGTGCTGCCCCGTGAGCACCACCCGGGTGCGGAACTCCTCGGCCCGCTGAAAAGCCAGGATCACCGGCGCCAGCTTGATGGCCTCCGGGCGCGTGCCCAGAACGATGCTGACCAGGGGCTGTGGGGACACGGGCCGAAGCGGGTCCGGCGATCCTAGGGAGCCCCCGATCGACCCTCCCCCAGGCCGGAGGCCATCACTTCACGCTGATGTTTACAGCGGCGAATCCGCACCTAGAATTTCTGTTCAGAACCGAGCCCTTCAACTGGATCAACCATCCGTTTTGCAGAGTTCTTCCACGTCACACGCCCAGGCACCACCACCACCTCCGCCGGTGGAAGGGGTAGGAGCGCGGTCGGCTCAGGCCCCGCCGATGGCCGCGGATGGGGGATCTCCGACGACGCTGGAGCAGATCGTTCGGGTGGCCTTCGAGCGCAATTTCTCCGATGTTCACCTCGGCGTTGGTGAACAACCCAGATTTCGCCATCGCGGCGACATGATTCTGGCCGGCTTGGGTGTCACCGATGCCGGCACATTCCGAGACTGGCTGCGGGAGATCTTGGAACCCTCCCAGATCGACCACTTCGTCCAGCAAAAGGAGCATGACGGATCGTTCGCCTTCAGCTTCGTGCGGGTGAGGATCAACCTGCTGGAGTCGCTGCAGGGTCCAGCGATGGTGCTGCGGTTGATTCCCCAGTCCATTCCCACCATCGACGAGCTCAGCCTGCCGCAGGTGCTGAAGGATCTGGCCCAACGGCCCAAGGGAATGCTGCTGGTCACCGGACCCACCGGCTCGGGCAAGAGCACCACCCTGGCTGCGGTGATTGACCACATCAATCGCACGATGAAGCGCCACATCCTCACCATTGAGGATCCAGTGGAGTTCGTGCATCAGAGTCGCCAGTCCCTGATCCGCCAGAGAGAACTGGGCACCCACACGAAACACTTCAAGACCGCCCTGAGGGCCGCCCTGAGGGAAGATCCCGACGTGATCCTGGTGGGGGAGATCCGCGATCAGGACACCCTTACCACCGCGATCGAAGCGTCCCAGACCGGGCACCTGCTGCTGGGGACCCTGCACACCAATTCGGCGGTGCGCTCCGTGGAGCGCATGCTGGGGATGTACCCCCCCGATGAACAGCAGATCATTCGGCGCTCCGTGGCTGATTCGCTGCTGGGGGTGATCTCCCAGGGCCTGATCAAGACCGTGGATGGGAAGCGGGCCTCGTATCACGATGTCTTCATCAACACCGACGCCTGCAAGGACTACATCATGCGCGCCAATCTTGACGAGGTTGAAGCCATCATGGCCCGCAGTGGTTTTGACGGCATGATCACCTCCAACCAATACCTGGCCAATCTGGTTTCAGCCGGGAAGGTGCATCCCGAAGAGGCCCTCGCCGCCAGCCTCAAGCCCGACGAACTGGCCCAGACCCTGCGGGGACGGACCTGATCCCTCAGCCCCCGGCTAACCGGACCAGCAGCAGAACGCCAAGACCGACCGAAAGTCCGAGCATGGCCAAGCGGCCATTCCAGATCTCGGCCTGGGGGGTGAAACCGCGACGCCAGGAGTTGAGTTCCTGCTGGGACACAGGCTCCGTGTCGCTGAGCGATGGATCAATCTGCTCGATGGGCAGGGGATTCGCGGGGGCCATGGGGCCAGACCTTAAAGCGATCTACCCACATTAAGGGCATCAAAAGGGAGGTTGTGGCGCATAGAGCGTGCCGGCCTGCTCCAGGGGCAGACGGGCCGCCACCCCCAGGGCGATCCCGCTGCGCCCCCCCGCATCGAGGCGCTCGATCGCGGCCAGGCCCACCATGGCGGCGTTATCGGTGCAGTAAGCCAGGGGCGCAACGCGCCAGCAGAGGCCACGGGCGGCGGTGGCCGCGGCCATGAGGCGGCGCAGCCGTCGGTTGGCGGCCACGCCCCCCACCAGCACCACGGTCTTCAGCCCCGCCTCGACGGCGCAGCGGCAGCTGCGCTCCACGAGCACCTCGGCCACCACCTGCTCGAAACTCGCCGCCAGGTCAGCCACCGGCAGGCTGCCGCCGTCGCGGCTGAGGGTCTGCACCTGGCGGAGCACCGCCGTCTTGAGGCCGCTGAAGCTGAAGTCGTAGGGGTGGTAGCCCCCCTGGGGGAGGGAAACTCTCCCCTTGGGAAAGCGGAAGCGGCCTGGATCCCCGTCCTCGGCCACCGCCTCGATCGCCGGCCCACCCGGATAGCCGAGCCCGAGCAGCCGGGCCACCTTGTCGAAGCATTCTCCGGCGGCATCGTCGCGGCTGCGGCCAAGGCGGGCGTAGCTCCCCGGAGCCTCCACCTTGACCAGCTCGGTGTGGCCACCACTCACCAGCAGCACCAGGTAGGGCCCCTCCGGCAGCGGCTCACCCAGGTGCACCGAGCAGAGATGGCCCTCCAGGTGGTGCACACCCAGGAACGGCTTGCCATGCAGTCGAGCCAATGTTCGAGCTGTCACCGACCCCACCAGCAGGGCCCCCGCCAGGCCGGGGGCGACCGTGGCGGCGATGGCATCGAGGTCAGCCATGGCCAGACCGCTCTCCTCCAGCACCTGGGCGATCAGGCCCGGCAACGCCTCCACATGGCGACGGGAGGCGATCTCCGGCACCACCCCGCCCCAGCGGGCGTGCTCCTCCATCTGGGAGGCGACGGCCCCCGCCAGCACCCGCCGTCCGGACACGATCGCCGCCGCCGACTCGTCACAACTTGTTTCGAGGGCCAGAACCGTGCTCATGCGCCCTGAAGAGCTCCCCTACTGTCCGCACGAGCCATCCTGCCCCGCGGCAGTTCCACCGCGGCCCCTCTCCATGCGCCGTCTTCTTTCCAGCCGTCCGTTCGCCAGCAGGCTTTTCGCCCTGCTCGCCTCGGCGTTTCTGCTCTTCGGCTTCGCCCCTTCGGCCCAGGCCGACATCGGCGGACTCACCCTCTGCAGCGAGACTCCCCGGTTCCAGCAGCGCGCCGCCGGAGCCAAGACCGATCAGGCCAAGGCCCGTTTCGCCATGTATGGCCAAGCCCTCTGCGGCACCGATGGCCTGCCCCACCTGATCGTCGACGGCCGCTGGAATCACGCCGGTGACTTCACGATCCCCGGCATCGCTTTCCTCTACATCGCCGGCTGCATCGGCTGGGCCGGTCGGGTCTACCTGCAGGCCATCCGTGGCAACAAGGACGCCAACATGAAGGAGATCCAGATCGATCTGGCCCTGGCCTTCAAGAGCACCCTGGCCTCCGCCACCTGGCCCCTGGCGGCGTTCAAGGAACTCACCGGCGGCAAGCTGCTCGAGGACGACAGCAAGGTGACGGTCTCCCCCCGCTGAGGGCGTCCCTGATTCCCCCGCCAAGCCGTTCGTTCCGTTCTGCCCCCAGCGTCCCAAGGGCCGCTGGTCATCCCCCTTCCGCACCGCCCTTCCATGAAGAAGTTCCTCACCACCGCTCCGGTGTTCGCCGCCATCTGGTTCGGCATCACCGCCGGGATCATGATCGAGTTCAACCGGTTCTTCCCCGATCTGCTCTTCCACCCGCTCTGAAGCGGGGTTCAAAGCCAGACCGCCAGGGCGACCCACGGGTCGCCTTTTTCATGGCCGTTCAGGGCAGCGGGGTCGCCCCGGCGTCGAGGCCCAGGAGACGCTCCAGTTCGGCCACCGCCGCCTCCAGATCACCGTTGACCAGCACCGCATCGAACTCGGCCTCGGCCTCCAGTTCCACCCGGGCCCGGGCCAGGCGCTTCTGGATCGCCTCCTGCGCGTCGGTGCCGCGGCCGCGGATGCGGCGCTCCAGTTCCTCGAAGCTGGGTGGCTTGATGAGCAGCTGATAGGCCGCCGGGAAGGTGCGCCGCACCTGGCGGGCCCCCTCCAGCTCGATCTCCAGCAGCACCGGCCGGCCCTGGGCAAGATGCTCCTCCACTGGGTCCCTGGGGGTGCCGTACAGGTGCCCCGCGAAGGCGGCCCATTCCAGGAAGCCCCCCGTGGACACCCGCTGCTCGAAGTCGGGCCGTGTCAGGAAAAAATAGTGCTGGCCGCCGATCTCCCCGGCGCGGGGCGATCGGGTGGTGGCCGACACCGACAGCCAGATCCCGGGATGGCGCTGCAGCAGCCTGGCCACCAGGGTCCCCTTGCCCACCCCGCTGGGGCCGGTGATCACCGTGAGCCGACCGGGGCAGGGGGGGGAGGACATGGATCGCTGGCGCTGGGGCGCACAGTAGGGGTGGACCGCACGGAAGCGACAGTGGAGGCGATGGCCCCATCCCCGCCCATCCAGGCCATGGATGTGACCAGCCTGCGCGCCGTGCTGGTCGAGATGCGCCGCGGCCTGCTGCCCAGTCGCTTCGAGAAGGCCCAGCAGCCCGACGCCCATCGGCTGCAGCTCGGCCTGCGCAGCCTGCAGGGAACCCTCTGGCTGGAACTCAGCTGGCTGGCGGAGGCCCCACGCCTGCTGGCCATCGACCCGCCACTGCGGCTGGGGGATGGCAGCACCCTGGCCCAGCAGCTCCAACACGGCCTGCGGGGTCTGGCTCTGGTGAGCCTGGAGCAGCTGGGCTGGGAGCGGGTGGTGACCCTGGGCTTCGCCCCCAGGCCCGGTGAGCCGATCGCCAGGCAGCTGGTGCTGGAGGTGATGGGGCGCCACAGCAACCTGTTCCTGCTGGATGGGGACGGGCGGGTGATCACCCTGGCCCGCCAGGTCCGCCAGGACCGGTCGCGCCTGCGGCCGATCGGCACTGGGGATGCCTATGGGCCGCCGCCGCCCATGGCCGGCGAACCTCCCCGGCTCCAGGAGGACTTCGCTTCCTGGCAGCGGCGCCTCGCCCTGCTGCCCCAGACGGTCGGCCAGGCGCTGATGGGCGCCTACCAGGGGGTCGGCCCGGCCCTGGCCCGCCAGCTGGCGGGCCCCTGGCTGCCGCTGGCGGTGCAGACCCTGCAGGCGGAGCAGTGGCAGGGGCTGTGGCAGCGCTGGCGCCTCTGGCTGGAAACGGTGGACCAGGAGGGCTTCGCCCTGGGCTGGGGCGGCCCCAGTGACTACCGCTGCTGGGACCCCGGGGCAGCGGCCAGCGTGCCGGCCGCCTGGGCGATCAACCGGGGATTGGCGGGCTACTACGCCGACCGGCTGGGGCGTCGGGAGCTGGAGCAACGGCGGGCGAGCCTGCGGCAGCGCCTCCAGAACGCCGCCGTCCGGGAGCGTCGCAACGCCGACCAGCAGCAGGCCCTGCTGGCGGCGGTGCCCGGCAGCGAGGCGATGCAGCGCCGGGCCGATGGCCTGCTGAGCCTGCCGGCGCCCTCCCGGGACGCGATCGACGAAGCCCAGCGCCTCTACCGCCAGGCCCGCAAGCTGCGCCGTTCCGTGGCGGCGATCACCCCCCGGCTGGAGCTGCATCAGCAGCGGCTGGCCGCCATTGACACCAGCCTCACCTTTGTCGAGCAGGCGGAAAACGAGGCGCAGCTCGCCGCCGTCGAGGAGGACCTGCCGGCCCTGCTCCCCTCCCGCGACGGCAAGGGACCGGGCCCCTCCCGGCGCACGCGGCGCGGTCCGGCCGGCAGCGCTCCGAGCCCCCTGGAGCTGCGCAGCAGCGGTGGCCTGCGGTTGCAGGTGGGCCGCAACCACCGTCAGAACGAGTGGATCAGCCTGCAGCAAGCCCGGCGCGGCGATCTCTGGTTCCATGCCCAGGAATGCCCGGGCAGCCATGTGGTGCTCAAGGGCTCAGAGGGCACCCCCAGCGACGAGGACCTGCGGGAGGCGGCCGACCTGGCGGCCCACTTCAGCCGGGGCCGGGCCAATGGCCGGGTGGCGGTGGTGATGGTGCCGACCGGGGATCTGCAACGCATCGCCGGCGCCGGCCCCGGAACGGTGCGCCACCGCGGCGGCGACGTGCTGTGGGCGGTGCCCGAGCGGGCCGCTGGACTCCTGGTGGAGCCCCCTAGGCTGCCGGGAACGGAACGGCCATGAGCGACTCCATCCCCGAGGACAATTTCCCCGGCGAGGTGCAGATGAGCCTGGTGGAGCACCTGGAGGAGCTCCGCCGGCGGGTGCTGCGCAGCCTGCTGGCGGTGGTGGTCGGTGCCGCCGTCTGCCTGGTGGGCGTGCGGCCCTTGGTGAAGTTGCTGGAGGTGCCGGCCGAAGGCATCCGCTTCCTGCAGCTGGCCCCCGGCGAATTCCTGTTCGTGTCATTGAAGGTGGCCGGCTACGCGGGGCTCACCCTGGCCCTGCCCTACGTGCTCTTCGAGATCCTGGCCTTCGTGCTGCCGGGGTTGAGCCGGCGGGAGAGGCGGTTGGTGGCCCCCGCCGTCGCCGGCTCCACGGTGCTGTTCGCCGCCGGTCTGGCCTTCGCCTGGTGGGCCCTGGTGCCGGCCGCCCTGCGCTTCCTGGTGTCCTACGGCGCCGACGTGGTCGAGCCGATCTGGTCGATCGAGCGCTACCTCGACTTCGTGCTGCTGTTGATGGTGGCCACGGCCCTGGCCTTCCAGCTGCCGGTGCTGCAGCTGCTGCTGGGCGCCCTGGGGCTGATCGACTGGCGCACCATGCTGGGCGCCTGGCGCTGGGTGGTGCTGGCGGCGGCCCTGGCCGGGGCGGTGCTGACGCCCTCCACCGATCCGATCACGATGTTGTTGCTCACCGGGGCGATCACAGCCCTGTACCTGCTGGGGGTGGCGCTGGTGGCCCTGGCCGAGGGGCTGCGGCCCTCCCCGTCGCCCTCCACCTGAGGCGCCGGCTCAGAGCATGAACTCGCTGGCGCGGCCCGCCGGCAGCTCCAGGGGCAGGGAGAGGGCCTTGCCCAGGCGGGGCTTGTCCGTGGTGGTCTGGAGCCAGTGGCGCACCTGGGCGGCCACGCCGAGGCCATTGAGGGAGCCAACCAGCTCCTCGAGGTGCTCCTCGAAGGCCTCGGGGCTGAGAGGGAAAGACTGCTGCTCCAGGTAGCCCCACATCACATGCAGATACAGGCGGCCGCGACGCTGGACCAGCTGCAGGTCATAGGTGGCCTGCCAGCGGGTCCGCAGCAACGCCAGCAGTTCCTCCCGGCGAAGCGGCTCAGCTGAGGTCATGGCGGCAGGTTGCACTCCACAACAGCATGTTGCAGCCAGCCATCGGCGGGTGCGACTCGGACCCGGGCCGGGAAGGGCAAGGTTCATAATGGGCGCCACGTCAATCGGTCACACCGCGCCGTTTCCTATGACCCAGATTCCTGCGGCCTCCTCAAACGGCGGTGGAGCGGCTGATGTGCCCGGGATGGGCCGCCGGCAGTTCATGAACCTGCTGACCTTCGGTTCCGTCACTGGGGTGGCCCTGGGTGCCCTCTACCCGGTGGTGAACTACTTCATCCCGCCGAAGGCCGCGGGTAGCGGTGGCGGCGTCACCGCCAAGGACGAGCTGGGCAACAGCGTCACCGCCACCGGCTGGCTGGCCACCCACAAGGAAGGCGACCGCAGCCTGGTGCAGGGTCTCAAGGGCGATCCCACCTATCTGCTGGTGGAGGGTGGCGAGGCCATCGGCGACTACGGCATCAACGCCATCTGCACCCACCTGGGCTGTGTGGTGCCCTGGAACAGCGGCGCCAACCGGTTCATCTGCCCCTGCCACGGCAGCCAGTACGACGCCGCCGGCAAGGTGGTGCGCGGACCCGCTCCCCTCTCCCTGGCCCTGGCCCACGTCAGCGTCGAGAACGACAACGTGTTCCTCAGCCCGTGGACCGAAACCGACTTCCGCACCGGCGAGAAGGCCTGGTGGGCGTGATCGGCGCCTGAATCTTTCTCCCCCGCTTCCCTCTCCGACGCCCGCCACCTGCACCCCATGCGCCGCTTCCTCTCCCCCCTGTTCGGCACCCTCCTCACCCTCAGCCTTTCGGTGGGCGCGCTGCTCCTGGGAGCCAGCCCCAGCTGGGCGTACCCCTTCTGGGCCCAGCAGAACTACGCCTCGCCGCGTGAAGCCACCGGCAAGATCGTTTGCGCCAACTGCCACCTGGCCAAGAAGGCCACCCGGGTGGAAGTGCCCCAGGCGGTCTTCCCCGACACGGTCTTCAAGGCGGTGGTGGAAATCCCCTACGACACCTCGGTGCAGCAGGTGTCGGGCAACGGCAGCCCCGCCGGTCTGAACGTGGGCGCTGTGGTGATGCTCCCCGATGGCTTCACCCTGGCGCCCCAGGATCGGCTCAGCGACGAGCTCAAGGAAGAAACGGCCGGCGTCTACTTCACCCAGTACAGCGACGACCAACCCAACATTCTTCTGGTGGGCCCTCTCCCCGGTGACCAGCACCAGGAGATCGTCTTCCCGATCCTGTCCCCCGATCCGTCCACCGACAGCGCCATCCACTTCGGCAAGTACCAGGTGCACGTGGGAGCCAACCGTGGCCGCGGCCAGGTGACCCCGGAAGGAGAGAAGACCAACAACACCGTCTACACCGCACCCGCGGCCGGCACGGTCAGCGCCATCAGCGCCGGTGAGAACGGCGCCACCGTGGTGGAGATCACCGGGGCCAGCGGCGCCGTCACCGAGACCGTGCCCGCCGGACCCAGCCTGACCGTGGCCGTGGGCGATGTGGTGGAGGCCGGTGCCCCGATCACCAACGATCCCAACGTCGGTGGCTTCGGTCAGATCGATGCCGAAGTGGTGCTCCAGAACCCCGTGCGCATTTACGGGCTGCTGGCCTTCTTCGCCGCCGTGGCCCTGGCCCAGATCATGCTGGTGCTCAAGAAGCGCCAGGTCGAGAAGGTCCAGGCGGCGGAGGGCTTCTGAGCGTTCTTTTCGGCCTCTTCACCTCCCCGGGACCCCTGATCTTTCAGCTGGGTCCCGTTTCTGTGCGCTGGTACGGCCTGCTGATTGCCCTGGCGGTGCTGCTGGGCCTGCTCCTGGCCACCCGCCTGGGCCGCATCAGGGGCATCGAGCCCGCCCTGATCGCCGATCTCCTGCCGCTGATGGTGCTCGGTGCCGTGGTCGGCGCCCGCCTCTATTACGTCGCGCTGGAGTGGCGCCAGTTCCACAACAACTGGTTCGATGTCTTCGCCATCTGGCGGGGGGGCATCGCCATCCACGGTGCCCTGATCGGGGGGTCGCTGGTCACCCTGCTCTTCTGCCGCTGGCGCCGGCAGCCCTTCTGGCCCCTGCTCGACGTGCTCGTTCCCGCCGTGGCCCTGGGCCAGGCGATCGGCCGCTGGGGCAATTTCTTCAACTCCGAGGCCTTCGGTGTGCCCACCAACCTCCCCTGGGCCCTGACCATTCCGATGGCCAACCGGCCGCCGCAGTTCCTGGAGCAGGCCTCCTTTCACCCCACCTTTCTGTACGAGTCCCTCTGGAACCTGGCGGTCTGCGTCCTGCTGCTGCTCCTGTTCCGCCTGGGCAGCCAGGGCCGGCTGCGGCTGCCGGCCGGAGCCCTGAGCTGCGTCTACCTGATGGCCTACAGCGCCGGCCGCTTCTGGATCGAGGGGCTGCGGCTCGATCCCCTCTGCCTGTTCTCCCAGCCGCCCTTCTGCGCCGGTGGCCTGCGCATGGCCCAGCTGATGAGCCTGCTGCTCATCGCGCTTGGTGGGGCAGGTCTGCTCTGGCTTTACCGCTTCAAACGTCCCCTCCCTGATCCCTCCGGCCTGACCGCATGACAGCCACCGTTCAGATCGTCGGAGCGGGCCCCGGGGCCCCGGATCTGCTCACCCTGAGGGCCGCCAGGGCCATTGAGGACGCGGAGGTGCTGGTCTGGACCGATTCCCTGGTGAATCCCCAGATCGCTGCCCTGGCACCCAGCGCGTGCGAAACGATCCGCACCAGCACGCTCACCCTCGAGGAGGTGATGGCCGTGGTGGTCGAGCGGGCCAGGCAGGGACGGCGGGTGGTGCGCCTCCACGACGGGGATCCCTGCCTGTACGGCGCCCTGCAGGAGCAGATCTGCCGGCTGGCCGACGCCGGCCTGGCGGTGGAGGTGGTGCCGGGCCTGAGTGCCTACCAGGCCACCGCCGCCGCCCTCGGCGCCGAGCTGACCATTCCCGGCCGCGTGCAGACCATCGTGCTGAGCCGGGCCGGTGGCCGCACCGGCGTACCGGAGCGCGAATCCCTGGCCCGACTCGCCGCCCTGCAGGCCTCCCTGTGCCTCTACCTCAGCGCCCGCCACGTGGAAGAGGTGCAGAGCGAGCTGCTGCTGCACTACCCGGCGGACACGCCGGTGGCGATCGGCTACAGGGTCAGCTGGCCCGACCAGTGGCTCACGGTGGTGCCCCTGGAGAGCATGGCCCGGGTCAGCCGCGAGCGGAACCTGATCCGCACCACTCTCTACGTGGTAAGTCCGGCGCTGCGGGCGGCTGAGGAGGCCCGATCCCTGCTCTATTCCGCCAACCACAACCACCTGTTCCGCGGCGGCGCCGAGTGACTCCGTCCAGCCAGCCCTGCCTGCGCCACTGGCGGGGATGGTTGGGCGCGGCGGAAGCCGATGGCTGGCTGGAGCAGTTGCAGCGGGAGGTGCCCTGGAAACAGGAGTCCATCACCGTGTACGGCCATCGCCATGCGATGCCCCGTCTCACCTGCTGGATGGCGGATCCGGGCTGCGGCTACCGCTACTCCGGGCTGGAGAACGCCATCGAACCCTGGACACCGCTCATCAGCGCCATCCGCCGGCGCGTTGCTGCGGCTGCGGCCCAGGAGTTCAATTCCCTGCTGCTGAATTTTTACCGCAACGGCCGTGATGCCATGGGCTGGCACGCCGATGACGAGCCTGAGCTGGATCCGGAAGCCTGCATCGCCTCCCTCAGTCTGGGGGCCAGCCGCACCCTGCGCTTCCGTTCCCGCCAGCGGGACATGGCCCCCACGCTGGCGGTGGAACTGGGGCACGGGGATCTGCTGCTGATGGATCCACCCACCCAGCGGCACTGGCAGCACGGGCTGCCGCGACGCCTGAAGGTTGACGCCGCCCGGCTCAACCTGACCTTCCGGCTGGTGCGGCGGCCGGCCTGAAAACGGGGGTGCTGGTGCCGCCACTGAGGGCGGCCGCCGCGGACCTCCCGGCGCCGGGAGGACGGCGAGAATGGATGCCGTGTACCTCTGAGCGGAGTTCCGAGGGCGATGGCCAGTTCCCGTGGTAGCCGGCACCGGCGCCTCCTGCCGGTGCTGCTGGGCGTGACCCTGCTGAGCGGTGGCTGTCAGTTCACCGGGGTGAGCGAAGCCGGCCGGGAGCGCTGCCGCAAACTCAGCGCCGCCGCCGGCAATCCCCCCATGGCAGCCCTCAGCTACGTCCGCTGCCTGCCTGGCTCCGATTCCAGCCTGGCGGCCGAGAAGGCGGCTGACGAGCAGGCGGCCGCGGCCCGAAGGGCAGCCCTGGAGAGCTGCCGCAACCGCCAACGGCAAATCAACACCCTGCTGGCCAGCCTGCGCAACGCAGAACAGGAGCTGGCGGCAGCCCGGAACAGCTCCTTCCGCCCCAGTGAGGCGCCACCCGATCCCCTGGATGCAGGCAAGGAATCCCGTTATCGCCCCGAAGACCAGCGGCTCGACCGGGACCGCTACGAGGCCGCCCTCGGCGCCTGGGAACAGCAGGTGGCCGCCCAGCGAGCCCAGTGGCGCCAGCAGCGCGTCGAACGCATCGCAGCCGCCCAAGGACAGCTCGACCGGGACGCCCAGGCCCTCAGGCGGCTCCAGCCCGATCTGTTCAACGCCCCCGCCAGCATCGAGTTCGACCCCACGGCCCTCCGGCGGGTGAGAGCCGACTGCGACAGCGCCGGCTGAGGGGATTTGACAGTGTGTTCGGCGACCGTGTAGGAGGGTTCAAGGCCATTGGGCCTGGTCGAAACCCCTGCCGCAGAAAGTTTCTCTTTCAGGCGATGCCGAGGTGCCGACAGCAACGATGGGCGATTAGCACAGCGGTAGCGCACTTCCTTCACACGGAAGGGGTCACTGGTTCGAATCCAGTATCGCCCATGTCTTCATTCCTGTTTCTGCCCAGTACCGTCATCGCGACGGGGGCTGGTTGGCATCAAGACCGCTCGTCATACTGCTGGCTACGCAGCGCTTCAGGAGTACCTGCCCTTGCCCGAATCTCCTGCCGCAACCATGGCCGCAGAGAACTGGAGCGCACCGATCCCGCAACTCGTCCAGCTGGGCGAAACGCTCGGCAAGGCACGCCGCGACCAGAACCTCAGCCTGGAGGAGCTGGCCAACAGACTGCGGCTGGGAACCGAGCAGCTGACGGCGCTCGAGGCGGGCGACCACGCACACCTGCCGGAAGCGGTGTTCGTGGTCGCCCAGGCCAAACGCGTCGCGGGCGCCCTTGGGATCGATGTCAGCCAGCAGATCAGCGATCTGCAGGGGAGCCGCTTGATGCGCGTCAAGCGGCGCCAGGTTCCCGTGACGCCGCTCCTGCGAGGGAGCGCCACCGCCCCCTCCAGCCAAGGCAGGCCCCTCGGCGGCCTAGGGGCGGCTCTGCTGCTGCTGGGGGCCGGCGCCGGCGCAGTGGCCGCCCTGCAGGAGAAGATCTTTCCCCCCAGGCGTCAAGGGCCCCATCAGCGGCCGCAGCCACCAACCAGAACACGACCCAGGGCCTGAGCACGTCTCCGAACCAGGCCCTGGTGCTGCAGAGCAATCAGCCCAGCTGGCTGAAGGTCCACAACGCCAACGGGGTCACCCTGTTCCGCGGCACCTTCACCGGCGAGAAGCGTTTCCCCTTGGGACAGGGCCTCAAGGTGCTGGCCGGCCGGCCGGACCTGGTGACCGCCACCGACGGCAGCGAGGGCCCCCGGTCCCTGGGGCGGATCGATCAGGTGGCGTGGCGCACGTTCACGGCGACACCTGCCGCACCGTGAGCCTCAGGCCCGTGGCTTCCAGCACCAGATCAGCGCAGGAGCGCAGGCTCCACTCCTCGAGGCCCAGATCCTGGGGGGGCTCACCGGGCTGTGGGGCGCTGGCCAGCAGGCTGATGGTGAAGCCACGGGACTGAGCGGTCCGCTCGGCGTCCGCAGAGACGCTGATCGCCTCGATTCCGGGGGCGGGCCTGCGGTCGAGGGCAGCCGCCAGCCGCAGCAGCAGCGCCATCGTGAACACGCTGTGGCGGTGCTGCCCGGCCTCGATCAGCTGCCACGACTCGTGGCGCTTCTTGGGCAGGCTGCGTCGGTGGTAGCGGGCGATCGCCGCCACCATCAGGTGCTCAGATTCGGAATAACCAAGCAGCTCCCCATGGCGGATCAGGTACCAGGTGTGCTTGTGGTAAGCGGCGATGTTCACATGCTTGCCGCAGGCGTGCAGCTGGGCCGCCGCCCACAGCAGGGCGCGGCCGTCGCCATCGTCATCGTGCAGCAGGCCCCGGGTCTGGTCGTAGAGGCTGAGGGCATGGCTGGCCACCCGATCGGCCCGGACCGTGTCCACTCCGTAGGTGCGGGCCAGGTGCAGAACCGTGCGGCGGCGAATGGTGCTCTGGAAGCTGAAGCGATCGACGAGCAGGCCGTTGCGCAGCATCCAGTCGACGATCAGTCCCTCCCGCAGGGCCCGTTCACAGACCACCAGCTCCCTGACATGAAGGATCTCCATGGTGGTCTGGAGGATCAGGGCGCCGGGGACGATGATCTCGGCCCGGCGTTCGTTGATCGCGGTGAGGGCGCGGCGCTGCTCCGGGGTCATCCCCACCAGCCGCTCGACAATCCCATCGAGACGGGCCCGGCCCAGGCGGTAGCCGTCGAGCTTCAGGGGCGGGTTGGGGTCCTGGGCGGAGGCCAGGGCCGCCATCGCCATGGCCGTACCGCTGGTGGCCACCAGCACCGGCTTCTCCCCCGGCCGCAGTTCCCGTTTCACCTCGGCGACGGCCGGATCCATCGCCCCCTGGATGTAGGCCTCGAGGAAACCGCGGCGGGCCGGCGTCAGGGGGTCCTCCCGGCAGAACTCCCGCTGCAGGCGCACCGCTCCGATGCGGGTGCTGGTGAGGGCGCGGGCATCGCGGCCATCGGCCAGCACCAGCTCTGTGGAGCCGCCGCCGATGTCGAGGATGAAGTAGGGCTGATCGCCGAAGGAGAGGCCCGAAAGCACCCCCAGGTAGATCAGTCGGGCCTCCTCCGGCCCGCTCACCAGATCCACCGCCAGTCCCAGCTGGTCCTGGAGCCCCTGCAGGAACGAGCGGCCGTTCGGCGCCTCCCGCACGGCGCTGGTGGCAGCGGTGACGATCTGCTCCACCCCATGGCTGGTGGCCAGGTCCCGGCAGTGGCGCAGGGTCAGGAAGGCGCGCTCGATCGCCTCAGGGGTGAGGTCGCCGGAATCGGGGTCCCTTTCCCCAAGGCGGGTGGTGGATTTTTCCGCCAGCACCACCGAGAAACTGCCCAGAACCGGATCGATCGCCGCGACCAGCAGATGGATGGAATTGGTGCCGATGTCGATGGCCGCCACTCGCCGTTCCGCGGTGCCGGACGTGGCGGGGACCGAAGCCAACGCGGCTGACGCCGGATCGGGGATCGGGGGCATGGGAGTGGGCCCGGGCAGCGGCGGCGCCACTTTGCCACTGGGCGCCACTTCCCCACAGTGCACGGGAACGCCGCCATCAGGAGTTGGATAGGGTGCGGCCATACAACCGTTGCAAGCGGTGAACGTTCCGATGGCCCCAGGCCGCGCCCAGGCCTGGCTGGAGCTGCTGCGCTGGCACAAGCCCAGCGGCAGGCTCATCCTTCTGATCCCCGCCGGCTGGGGCCTGTGGCTCGGTCCTGTCGTGCCGCCTCCGGCCCTGCTGGTGGGCTGGATCGTGCTGGGGGGCCTGGCGGTGAGCGGCGCCGGCTGCGTGGCCAACGACCTCTGGGACCGGCGCATCGATCCCCTGGTGGAGCGCACCCGCCACCGGCCCCTGGCCGATGGCCGCCTCGGGGTGGGCACCGCGGCGGTCCTGCTGCTGCTCTGCCTGGTGGTGGCCCTGGCGGCCTTGCTGGCCCTGCCCGCCGCCAACCGGGGGCTGTGCGTGGGCCTGGCCCTGGCGACGTTGCCCCTGGTGCTGCTCTACCCCTCCGCCAAGCGCTGGTTCGCCTATCCCCAGCTGGTGCTGGCCCTGTGCTGGGGCTTCGCCGTGCTGATTCCCTGGGCGGCCGCCCAGGGAGGCCTGCAGGGCTCCCTGGGCGGTTGGCCCCTGTTGCTCACCTGGCTGGCGGCGGTGAGCTGGACCTTCGGCTTCGACACCGTTTACGCCATGAGCGACCGGGACGACGATCGGCGCCTCGGGGTGCGCAGCAGTGCCCTGAGCCTGGGGGCCCAGGCCCCCGTGGCCGTAGCCCTCTGCTACGGGCTCACCTGTGCGGCCCTGGCCCTGGCGGTGCTGTTGCAGGGGCGGGCGGGTCTGCCGTTCTGGCTGCCCTGGACCGCCGCCGCCCTGGCCATGCAGCAGCAGGCGGCCCGGCTGCGTCGCCCCGATCTGCCCCGCAGCGCCTACGGCCGGCATTTCGCTGTCCAGGTGTGGCTCGGTGGTCTGCTGCTGCTGGCCGTGATCCTCTCCACCAGCGCCTGATTCGCCATGGCCGCCGGACCACCAGCCCGCCAACCACCGCCCCTCCAACCCGGCGACCGGGTGAGGCTGGTGGCCGCCAGCTCCGCCCTGGCCGATCTGGAACGGCTGGAGGCGGGGCTGGCGGTGCTGGCCAGCTGGGGCCTGGAGCTGGATGGCGATCCCACCCGGCTGCCAGCGCGCCGCTGGGGCTACCTGGCGGGCCGCGACGCCGAGCGCGCCGGTGATCTGCTGCCCACCAGCGACGACCCTGGGGTGCCCCCGGCGCTGCTGGCCTGCGTGCGGGGTGGCTGGGGGTCGGCCCGGTTGCTGGAGCGCCCCCTGGAGGCGGCAGGCGGCTGGCTGCTGGGGTTCTCCGATGTCACCTCCCTGCTGTGGCACCGGCTGGCGATGGGCCGGGGCGGCGCCATCCACGGCCCCCTGCTGACCACCCTGGCGGCCGAGCCGGCCTGGAGCCAGGAGCGGCTGCGGGCCCTGCTGTTCGGCGAGCCCCTCGGCGACCTGGAGGGGGAGAGCTGGGAAGGCGGCCAGGCCGAAGGCCCGTTGCTGGCCGCCAACCTCACGGTGGCGACCCACCTGCTGGGCACCCCGCATCTGCCGGACCTGGACGGGGCGATCCTGATCCTCGAAGACGTGGGGGAAGCGCCCTACCGGATCGACCGGATGCTCACCCACTGGCGCCTCTGCGGCGCCCTGCAGCGACTGAGGGGCCTCGGCTTCGGCAGCTTCGAGGCTTGCGACGACCCCCAGGACACCGGCGGCGACACGCCCCACTTCAGCCTGGAGCAGGTGCTGCGGGAGCGGACCGCCGATCTGGGTATCCCCGTGCTGGCCGGTCTGCCGGTGGGCCACGGCCGCGTCAATGCCGCCCTGCCCCTGGGGGTGCACGCCCGGATCGACGGCGACCGGGGCCGGCTGAGCGTCATCGGTTAAGGCCGTGGGCCGATCAGCTGACCATCCTTCAGCGGCTGACTCACCCCCCTAGACCCTGCTGCCGCATCAGCGCCGGCAGGTCGGCCCCGATGGCACCGTCCACCCGGTCGAACAGCAGCCAGCTGAAGCCGTCGACCTCGCCCCGCACCGAGCCGTCGGCCAGGCGCAGGCTGCGGTCCCGGTACCAGAGCTGGTCGGGATGGAGCAGCATCTCGAACTCAGCGCAGACCTCACCGTCCTGCGGATGCCGGTAGCGGCAGGCGCCGGGATCCATGCGGGCGCGGAAACGGTCGAGGGCCGGCTCCGCCTCGAAGAACAGATCGCAGCCCGGATGGCGATCGAAGGCCTCTGGTCCCAGGGTCTGCACCCAGGTCGCGTCCAAGGCTGGGCGGTCGTAGGTGGGCCCACCGCGGAAGAACAGCTGCTCGGCCCGCACCGCCCCGCGCAGCGGGTCCACCCCCAGAACCACCACCCGCTGGCGGTGGGCCAGCTGCGGGGCGCTGGCGCGGGACTCCTGGAAATAGAGCACCACCGCACCGAGTTGGGCCGCCTCCAACCGCTCCACCAGCATGGTTCGCAGTTCCCGGGTGAGCTCGGGAGCCACCGGACCGCCCCTGGCCAGGGTGGCGGCCACCTGGCGTTGGTTGTGGAAGGCCCCCTGCCAGCGGCAGGCGATCGTCTCAAGCTGGTCGGCACTGTCCATGGTCGGTCTCAGGCGCCGCGGGCCGCCAGCACCGCGCTGGCGATGGTGAGATCGAAGCGGGTGGTGAGTTTGATGTTCGAGGGGGGCGCCTCCAGCACCCGCACCGGCAGCCCCAGCCGCTCGTAGAGCGCCGCATCGTCGGTGACGCTCCAACCCTCACGCTCGGCCCGCCCGTGGGCCTCCCGCAGCTGGGCCACGCCGAAGCCCTGGGGCGTCTGGGCCGCCCAGAGGCCGCTGCGTTCGGGGGTGGCGGTGATCAAGCCGCCGCCATCCACCTGCTTGATGGTGTCGGTGACGGGGGTGGCGGCGATGATGCCGGCCCCTTCGGCCATGGCCTGCCTCAGGGCCGTGGCACAACGCTCCAGCAGCTCCGGTTCCGCCAGGCAGCGGGCGCCATCGTGGATCAGCACCGCTTCGGCATCGGCGGGCAGGGCCTCCAGGCCACGCCGCACCGAGTCCTGGCGGGTGTCGCCGCCGACGATCCAGGCCACCGGTTCGGCCAGGCAGCGGCGGGGCTCGGCGGCGGCCAGGATCGCCCCGATCGCCGCCTCATCCTCCGGCCGGCCCATCACCCCGATCCAGCGGATCGCCCCGCAGGCCAGGGCGGCATCGAGGGTCCAGGCCAGGACCGGGCGGCCGGCCAGGGGGAGCAGCAGCTTGTTGGAGGCGGCGCCCATGCGGCGCCCGCTGCCGGCGGCGGCGATCAGCAAATGCACAAGCGATGGCCCGCCCGGGCGGAACACTGGAATCCCCTCCATACAATCAGGCCGCCAGGCCCGCCCGACCCAACGCCCGATGCGCGCACTGTTTCTGATTCCGGGCGATGGCGCCAGCCAGTTGCAGGCGCTCCCCGCTGTGGCGGCCATCGCCGAGCAACTCCACTTCCAGATTCAGGTGGCCTGCCATCCGTCACTGATCACCCTCTGGAAACTGCTGCCGGCGGTGGAGAAGGTGCTTCCCTTCAACTTCGATGGCGCCACCCTGGCCGACTGGGCCAACCTGCTCGGATGCGTGCGGGAGCCCGATTTTCAGGCCTGCATCAACCTGGCCAGCGGCCGTCAGGTGGATCTGATGCTTTCGATGAGTCACATCCCCAACCGCATGGCGGCCGGGGGCTTCTCTGCCACCAAGACGGTGCAGGTGCCCCAGAGTCTCTGGCCAGCCCAGGCCCTGGAGGCCTACCTGCGGCCAATCGGGGTGAGCCTGGATGCCGCCGCCTTCCGCCTGAGCCTGTCAAAGGGCGCCCTCGACGAAGCGGTCGCCACGTTGCCGGCCGGCGACGGGCCGATGCTGCTGCTGGCCCCCTCCGGCGACCCGGACGACTGGCCGGCCGCGGCCTGGCAGGAGCTGCCCGGCCGCATCGCCGCCACCCTCCCCGGCCTGCGCTCGCTGCAGGTGCCGCCGGAGTCTCCGGCCCACCTGAGCGCCCGGGCCGCCCTGGTCGCCGCCAGTGACGTGGTGCTGGCCAGCGATCCGGTCACCATCGAACTGGCCCTGCTCAGCGGCACCCCGGTGGTGGCCCTGGGTCGCAGCAGCGACAGCCTGCCGGCCCGCAGCGGAGTACAAGGGCTGGGTTGCCCCGGCCACCTGCGTGAGCTCCCCTCCAGCGACGTGCTCCAGGCCCTCGGCCTGGGCTGAGCGGCGCCCATGAGTCGCCTGTGGTTCTCCCGCAGGAAGCGTCCCCCCTCGGCCAGGGCACGCCGGCCCTGGGTCACCCCCCTGATCGCCCTGCTCGTGGTGGTCAACGCCAGCGCGATCGGCTATCGGATCACCGAAGGCTGGGACTGGGGCGATTGCTACTGGATGGTGGCCATCACCATCGCCACCATCGGCTATGGCGAGGTCCACCCCCTCTCCACCGCCGGGCGGATCATCACCGTGTTCTCCATCGCCGGAGGGCTCGTGGTGGTCCAGCTCACCGTCCAGAACCTGGTGGGCCTCTCCGAAACCGGCTACTTCCGGCGCCTGCGGGAGCGCCGATTCCGCACCTGGGTCCAAAGCATGAACAACCACGTGATTCTCTGCGGCTACGGCCGCATCGGTAAGGAGATCGCCGATCAGCTGATCCGGGAGAAGGTGCCGCTGCTGGTGGTGGAGATGGACGCGGGCTGCCGCGATGAGGCGGAGGAGCGGGGACTGCCGGTGCTTTTCGCCGACGCCACCCTCGATGAGACCCTCCTGGAGGCGGGCATCCATCAGTGCCGCAGCCTGGTGGCGGCCCTTCCCAACAATGCGGCCAACCTCTACGTGGTACTGAGCGCCCGGGGGCTGGCCCCCCGCTGCCGCCTGATCGCCCGCTCCGACAGCGCCGAAGCGGGACGCAAGCTGCGCCTGGCCGGCGCCGACCAGGTGGTGAGCCCCTATGTGGCGGGGG
Source organism: Cyanobium sp. Cruz-8D1 (assembly GCF_024345975.1). GTDB lineage: Bacteria > Cyanobacteriota > Cyanobacteriia > PCC-6307 > Cyanobiaceae > Cyanobium. The sequence goes on from NZ_JAGQCD010000004.1 coordinate 84,140, forward strand.
GCCGGGTGATGGCCGCCACCGCCCTGCGGCCGCTGGCCGTCGACTTCATGGAGCTGCTGGCCGGCTCCGACTGCGAGGTGGAGGAATTCCAGCTCAGCGACGACAGCTCCCGCTTGGGCGAGCTGCTGGGCCGCAGCCTGGCGGAGATCCAGTTCGGCCGCCGCAGCGGCGCCCAGGTGCTGGCCATCCGCACCCCGGCCCCGGCGGTGGTCAATCCCTACTCCTACCGGGGGACCACCTACGGCACCCCGGAGGCCACGCTGGTCACCAACCCCGGCGGCGACATCCGGCTGGAGGCCGGCCAGCTGCTGGTGGTGATGGGCAGCAAGGAACAGCTGCAGCGCTTCGCCGAGGTGCTCGGCCCGGCCCTCGAGAGTTCCGACCAGATGGCCGACTGAGGCGACAGACATACGATCGCCACACCCTGCCTCCGCCGCCATGTCCAGTGCCGCTCCCCTCTCCGGCCAGGTTGCCTTGGTGACAGGAGCCAGCCGGGGGATCGGCCGGGCCATCGCCGAGTCCCTGGCGCTGGCCGGAGCCACGGTGGTGGTCAACTACGCCCGCTCGCCCGAAGCGGCCGAAGCGGTGCTGGCCACGATCAGGGCGGCCGGCGGCCAGGCCTGGAGCCACCAGGCGGATGTGGCCGACGAGCAGGCCGTGGAGGCGATGGTGAAAGCGGTGCTGGAGAAGGAAGGGCGCCTCGATGTACTGGTCAACAACGCCGGCATCACCCGTGACGGCCTGCTGATGCGGATGAAGACCGCCGACTGGCAGAGCGTCATCGACCTCAACCTGACCGGGGTGTTTCTCTGTACCAGGGCTGTCAGCCGCAGCATGCTCAAGGCCCGCCGCGGCCGCATCATCAACATCACCTCGGTGGTGGCCCTGATGGGCAACCCGGGGCAGGCCAACTACAGCGCTGCCAAGGCCGGCGTCATCGGCCTCACCCGCAGCACCGCCGCCGAATTCGCCAGCCGCGGCATCACGGTGAATGCGGTGGCCCCCGGCTTCATCGACAGCGACATGACCAAGGATCTGGACAAGGAGCCGATCCTCGCGGCCATCCCCCTCGGCCGCATGGGCCAGCCTGGGGAGGTCGCCGGTGCGGTGCGTTTCCTGGCGGCCGATCCGGCGGCGGCCTACATCACCGGCCAGGTGCTGCAGGTGGACGGCGGCATGGTGATGCGCTGATCAGGATTCGGGTGCCAGGGGCTGGGCGAGGTCTTCCCGCAGCTTGCGGATGCGCTGCAGCAAGCGCAGGCGCCGGCTGCGGGCCGTCAGGGTGAGGAACAGCCGGATCGGCACATAGACCAGGGCCATCAGCAAGCCCAGGGTGGCGATCAGCAGGAACACCATCCCATCGGCGCTGGTGCTGGGTACCAGGACCGATTCGGTGGCTGCGCTGTCGAGGGTCTGCTGCAGCAGGTCTTCCATGTTGTGAAGGTACCTCCTGCAGCAGGGGGCCGCAGCCGTCGCGGAACGGGACATTCGGCTTTCCCCACCGACGGGCGGATGCCACCGGTGGGGTCGCCGTGGGACGCTGCGAGCGCTGCTCTTACCACCCCGTCGATGGCCAAACTGATCCAGTTCGCCGATGCCTCCCGTGACTCGCTGGAGCGGGGCGTCAATGCCCTGGTCGATGCGGTGAAGGTCACCATCGGTCCGAAGGGCCGCAACGTGGTGCTGGAGAAGAAATTCGGCGCCCCCGACATCGTCAATGACGGCGTCACCATCGCCAAGGAGATCGAACTCGAGGACCCTTTCGAGAACCTGGGCGCCAAGCTGATCCAGCAGGTGGCCTCGAAAACCAAGGACACCGCCGGCGACGGCACCACCACCGCCGCTGTCCTGGCCCAGTCCCTGGTGCATGAGGGCCTGCGCAACGTGGCCGCCGGTGCCAGCCCCGTCGCCCTGAAGCGCGGCATGGAGCAGGCCACAGCCCTGGTGGTGGCCGGGATCGCTGAGCGCTCCCGCGCCGTGGCCGGGGACGCCATCCGCCAGGTGGCGACGGTGAGCTCCGGTAACGACGAGGAAATCGGCCGCATGATCGCCGAAGCGGTGGAGCGGGTGAGCGCCGATGGCGTCATCACCGTGGAGGAATCGAAGTCCCTGGCCACCGAACTCGAGGTGACTGAAGGCATGGCCTTCGATCGCGGTTACTCCTCCCCTTACTTCGTCACCGATCAGGACCGGCGCGAATGCGCCTTCGACAATCCCCTGCTGCTGATCACCGATCGCAAGATCAGCACCGTGGTCGACCTGGTGCCCGTGCTGGAGGCTGTCTCCAAGAGCGGCCGTCCCCTGGTGATCCTGGCCGAGGAGGTGGAGGGCGAGGCCCTGGCCACCCTGGTGGTGAACAAGACCCGGGGCGTGCTCCAGGTGGCCGCCGTGCGGGCACCTGGCTTCGGTGATCGCCGCAAGGCCATGCTGGAGGACATCGCCATCCTCACCGGCGCCACGGTGATCAGCGAGGACAGGGCCATGACGCTGGACAAGGCCACCCTGGCCGACCTGGGCCATGCCCACCGCATCACGATCAGCAAGGACGAGACCACGATCGTGGCGGCCGACGACCAGCGCACCGCCGTGACCGACCGGGTGGCCTCGATCAAACGGGAGCTGGAGGCCACCGATTCCGACTACGACCGCGAGAAGCTCAACGAGCGCATCGCCAAGCTGGCCGGCGGTGTCGCCGTGATCAAGGTGGGCGCCCCCACCGAGACCGAACTCCGCAACCGCAAGCTGCGCATCGAAGATGCCCTCAACGCCACCCGGGCCGCCATCGATGAAGGCATTGTCGGCGGCGGCGGCAGCACCCTGATCCAGCTCAGCGAGGAACTGGGAGCCCTGGCCAGCCGCTGCGACGGCGACGTCCGCACGGGTGTGGAGATCGTGCAACGGGCCCTGGCGGCGCCGGCTCGCCAGATCGCCATCAATGCGGGCGCCAACGGCGACGTGGTGGTGCAGCAGATGCTCAGCCAGGGCAAGGGGTACAACGCCCTCACCGACACCTACGAAGATCTGCTCGACGCCGGCATCCTGGATGCCGCCAAGGTGGTGCGGCTGGCCCTGCAGGATGCGGTCTCGATCGCCTCGCTGCTGATCACCACCGAGGCGGTGATCGCCGACAAGCCGGAACCCGCCGCTCCGCCCGCCGGGGATGGCGGAATGGGAGGAATGGGTGGCATGGGCGGAATGGGTGGCATGGGTGGCATGGGCATGCCCGGCATGATGTGAGCCCCCAGAGGCTCTGGATGGGGCCGGTGGAGCCGAGGCTCAACCGGCCAGAGCCTTCACGTAGGCGGCCACCTGCAGGTCCACGCCGGTGATGGCCGTTCCCACCACGACGGCATCGGCGCCAGCGTCCAGGGCATTGCAAGCCTGCTGCTTGGTGGCGATGCCCCCTTCACAGATCAGCGCCACCGCCTCAGGAAGCTCACGCCGCAACGGGCCCAGCAGGTCCCAGGCCGGGGGCGCCTGCGCGGCGGTGGCCTCGGTATAGCCGTAGAGGGTGGTGCCCACCCACTGACAACCCAGGGCCGCCGCCCGCAGGCCATTCGCCACGCTGTCCACATCCGCCATCAGCGGAGCGCCCAGATCCTGGCGTGCTCGCCTGATCAGGGCTTCCAGCTCCTGGCCCTCAGGCCGGGGACGGTCGGTGGCATCGAGGGCCACCACATCGGCTCCTGCCGCCCAGACGGCGCGGATCTCCTCCCAGCCGGGGGTGATGTACACGGCGCTGTCAGGGAAGGTGCGCTTCCAGAGGCCCACGATCAGGGCCTTGGGGCAGCGGCGCCGCACCGCACCAATGTGCTCCGGACTCTCGAGCCGTACCCCGGCAGCCCCCTGGCGCAGGCTGGCCTCGGCCATCGCAGCGATCACGGCCGGATCGCGTAGGGGCGAGCCCTCCGGTGCCTGCACCGAGACGATCAGGCGACCGTTCAGTTCGGCGCGTGCAGGCAGGGGAACAGATGACACCATCAAAGGCGGCAAGGGGAGATCAGCTGGCGCGGCGATGCTGGGGGTCGCCGGAGAGCCAGGAGCGCAGGTCAGCCAGGGTGGAGGGTGCCGGGGCCGGGGGCGTTCCCGGTGGCAGGACGCTGAGGCGGGAGGCCTCGGGAAGGGACGTGGGGAAGGGCGCCGGCTGAGGTGCCAACTGGGAGACCAGCGCGGGGGCGTCCGGAGCTACCCCAGCGAACACCGGCGCGGTCGAGAAGGCCGCCTCAAGGGCCGCGAAGGCATCCTCCACCCTGGCGGCAGCTGGGCCGGGGACCGCGGGAGCGGCGGTGGGGGCCCCTGCCGCTCCTTCCAGTTGCTGACGGAGCCAGTCGCCGGCCCCGATGCCCTGCTGGGCGATCAGGTTGTCGGTTCGGAACCGCTCCAGGGAGCCCACCCCATGGCGATGGGCCCACTGCCGGGTCAGACGGGCCGTAGCGGTGGCATCCCTGCGGTGGACAGCCTCGAGAAGCAGGCTGGAGAGCTCGGGCCGGGAGGGGGGCAGGGGCACGGAGGGGGCGTCAGGTGAGCTTGCGATCCAGCATCGGGCGGATCAACAGGAACAGACCCGCGGCCAGGCCCGCCAGGATGGCGAGACAGGTGGCGGCATTGAGGGATCCGTAGGGAGCCACCAGCACCACGTCGGTGAGGCGGAACGACCCCGCGTAGGCGGCGCGAATCGGTTCAATCGCGAAGGTAAGGGGATTCAGGGCCGCCAGCCAGCCCAACCAGGGCGGCATGAACGAAATCGGTGCCAAGGCGGTGCTGGCAAACAGCAGGGGAAGATTGGCCACGAAGATCACGGCGATCAACTCGATATGGCCCGGCAGGGCGAAGGCCAGGCCAAGGCTGAGGGCCGTGACGGCGAACACCAGCAGCAGCAGGGTGACCAGCACCAGCAGCAGCCCCGCCCCTCCGGGCCAGCCATAGCCCAGCAGGGCAGCGGTGCCCATGATCGCCAGGCTCTGCACCAGACTCAGGCTGGTGATGTAGAGCACCGAGGCGAAGACGATCGAACTGCGGGAGCGCAACGGCGCCACCAGCAACCGGTTGAGGAAGCCGAACTCGCGGTCGAACATCACCGGCAGGCCGGCATTGAGGGCGGCACTGAAGGCTGTGAAGACGATCACCCCGGCCCCAAGGAAGCGGCCATAGCTGATGCCGCCGGGAAGCAGGCCCTCGGGGGCGTTGGCGAACAGCGCTCCGAACAGCACCAGCCAGATCAGGGGCTGCAGCACCCCCGCCACGAGGGTGGACGGGCGCCGGGCCAGCTGGACGAACAGGCGCCGGGTGAGGGCAAGCGTCTCCTGGGAGATCTCGGCGAAGGCCGAGGGCTCAGCGCTGAGGGAGGGGACGGGGGCGAGGGAAGGGCTGGCGCTGGTCATGGGGAATCAGGGAATCGGGTCATCGCATCGACTGCTTGCGTTCCTCCTTCAGGTCCCGGCGACCCGCCACGGAGAGTTCCGCGTCGCTCAGGGTGCGACCGGTGGCCTGAAGGTAGACGTCATCGAGGCTGGGCCGGCTCTGGGCCAGGGCGAACACCGGCAGCTGGGCCTCGGCCAGCTGGTGCCGCAGGGTCTCCACCACGCCGCTGTCCTCTACCACCAGGTTGAGGGAATAGCCCTGGGCCCGGTTGACCACCACCTGGCGGACGCCATGGCAGGCCTGGAGGAGATCCCGCACCCGGGACGCCTCCTGCTCATCGCTGAACTCCCGCACCCGCAGGGTCACCCGGTCACCGCCGAGGGCGCCCTTGAGGGCCGAGGGGGTGCCTTCGGCGATCACCCGACCACCGTCGATGATGGCCAGGCGGTCGGCGAGGGCATCCACCTCCTCGAGGTAATGGCTGCTGAGCAGCACCGTGGTGCCCTGGTCGCGCAGCTGCTGAAGCACCTGCCAGATGGTGGCCCTGCTCTCGATGTCGAGGCCCACCGTGGGTTCATCCAGCACCAGCACCCTGGGCCGGTGCAGCAGCCCGGCGGCCAGGTCGAGGCGCCGGCGCATGCCGCCGGAATAGCTGCCGCAGCGGCGGTCGATCCAGGCGTCCATGGCGAGGAGTTCGATCAGCTCGGCGGTGCGGGCCAGCCGATCGGCGCCTGCCATGTGGTGGAGATCTGCCTGGAGGTGCAGCAGCTCCCTGCCGCTGAGGATCTTGTCGATGGCCACCTCCTGGGCGACGTAGCCAAGCAGGCGCCTGACAACCCGGGGTTCGGCCAGGGCATCCACGCCGGCGACATGGACCTGGCCGGCATCGGGAGCCAGCAGGGTGCAGAGGATGCGCAGGGCCGTGGTTTTGCCGGCGCCATTGGGTCCGAGCAGTCCATAGAGGGAGCCGGCCGGCACACTCAGGGAGAGGTCGTCCAGGGCCTGCACCGGTTCAACCTTGCGGCCGCCGAAACACTTGCTGAGGTGCTGGAGCTCGATCAAGCCGGGATCAATCGCGAAGGGCCGGAAGCGACATCAATCTAGGCAGCCGCCGCGGGAGCCAGATGGAGCACGGCAGCCAGCAGGGCAGCCGGCGCGCCGGCGCTGGCCAGGGGCGTGCGCGCCAGGACCAGCAGCAGGCAGATGCCGAAGAGATAGAAGATCGACCAGCGGAACATGCTGCGGGCCCGGCGGGGATCGCTGGGATCCTCCAGCAGGCTGCCGCTCAGCTGCAGCAACCTGGCGTTGAAGGGAAGCACCAGCAGGCCGTAGAGCCAGCCGCCGCTGGGCAAGGCGACCACCCCGGCCAGGCTCATCGCCACCGTTACCCAACTGTAGCGGCGGATCGCCCGAGCGGTGACCTCCAGACCCTTGACGACCGGCAGCATCGGGATGCCGACGGAGCGGTAGTCCTCATGCAGAAGCAGGGCCAGGGCCCAGAAATGGGCTGGGGTCCAGACCATCACCAAGCTGAACAGCCACCAGCTGCTCCAGCCCAGGTGGCCGGTGGCGGCCGCCGCCCCCACCAGGGGGGGAATGGCCCCGGCGATGCCGCCGATGACGATGTTCTGGGTGGTCCGGGGCTTGAGCAGGGCCGTGTAGAGCAGCACGTAGCTGCACAGCCCCAGCAGGGCCAGGGAGGCGGCCAGGGCGTTCACCCCCAAGACAAGCACCAGCACCGAGGCGACCGTGAGGCCGACGGCCAGGGCGAAGGCCTGGCGCTGGGCCAGCCGGCCCGAAGGCAGGGCCCGGCGGCTGGTGCGCTGCATGCGGCCGTCGAGTTCCTGCTCCCAGAGGCAGTTCAGGACACCGGCCGCCGCCGAGGCCATCGAGCCCCCCACCAGGGTGCAGACCATGCGCACCGGATCCAGGGGCCAGGCCGCCGTAAGGGCCATGCCACCGACCGTGGTGGCCAGCAGCAGCGGGATGAGCCGCGGCTTGGCCACCTCAAGCCAGGCCGGCAACTTCACGGACGGTCGAATCGCTGCCGGCGCTGGGGGCGCGGCGATGGCCGACACGGCGCTGACACTAACCATGGGCCACCTCAAGACGGGTAGGGACGGAAGGGGACTGGAACGAAAGACCGCAGAGGGCACCAAGCACGGCCACCAGCAGGGCGGCGGTGAGCTGGTGGGCGACGGTGACGGCGGGAACGGCCAACTGGAGCCGCAGGGTGAAGACCCCAAGGGCCACCTGAACAGCCACCAGCGCGGCGGCGGTCAGGGACAGAGCCTGGAGCCGACGGTGGCCAGTTGGCAATGCCAGGGAGCCGGCGGCCAGCACCAGCACGGCGATGGCCGCCGGGTAGGCCCCCTGGCGGTGCAGCAGCAACCAGCGGCAGCCCTCCCCGGCGTTAACACAGAGATCGGCGGCCCAGCGGCTGGCCATGGCCCCACCCAGCAGGCACTGGGCGCCGACGAGCAGGGCCGCCAGAAAGGGAAGGGGGGACCACCAGCGCGGCAGAAGAAGGCCGGCAGCCTGGGGGTCAGGGCGCTCCAGGCCCTGGTGCATGGCACTGAGAAGGAGCACCAGGCTGAGGGCGGTGGCCAGGTGCAGGGTGACGGTGGGGGCCGCCAACTGGCTGAGCACGGTGAGGGCCCCCAGTCCCCCTTGCACCGCCACCAGGGCCAGGGCCAGACCGGAGCTCCAGGGCAGCCAGCCGGGGAAGCGGGCCCGGAACCGCAGGCTGAGGGCGAAGAGCAGCAGGAGGGCGACGCCCACCAGGAAGGCGTCGAGGCGGTGGAACCACTCCAGGAATACCTGAAGATTCCACTGGCGGCCTGGCCAGAGCACGCCGTAACAGAGAGGCCAGTCCGGACAGGCCAGGCCCGCCTCCATCACCCGGGTGGCACCGCCGATGGCCACAAGGGCCACCAGGGCGACAACGAGGTGGGCGGTGAGCAGGGGCACCAGGCGCCGGGGCCATCGGGCCCCGGCGGTGGACCGTGGCCGGGACTGGGGTTGCGCGGAGGGCGCCACGGCCATGAACACGTGCTCTTTGGGCAACCAAGTTAGCGGGCATTGAAAGATGTGCGAATCAGCACATCGTGCGAAGTGAATGTGAAATTTCCCCGAAATTGCTTCTCTGGCTACAACGAACGCACGGCATGCGCGCGGATTTAGCTCACCAAACGCACCATCGTCAGCCAGCCATGGGCCCCAGCAGCGGCGGCATCACCGCCGGGCCACATCAGCGGATCGAAGGCTGGTGGCTCCCCCGATGGGAATGGGTCGGCGGTGGTACGGGCCTCCCTCTCCCGGGCCTGCTGTGGAAGCGACCCAGGATCAGGGCAATGAGGATGGCGATGTACAGCTGCCCTGAAATGGTGATCACCACCGTGATCACCTGCCCCGTCACGTCGCTGCTGCGGAGCACGTCCGATCCCACACTGGTCAGAATCATGAACGAGGCGGCCATCAGCGCCGGCGCCATCGCCACGTTGTCGGCGTTGCGATCCTGAAGCACTGGCAGGGCGGAGAGGTCGTAGGCGCCCGGATGCAGGACCCACAGGGCCACCAGCATCACCCCGCCGGCGATGCCGACCAGGAGGTAACCGGACGTGGCACCCATCACCACGGCCAGCGTCACGAAGGGCTCACGCACCAGGGTCTTCACCTTGCGCATCAGCGCCACCAGAAAGAACAGCAGCCAGGCGACCACATGCGGCACCGTGACAAGGCGCCCCAGGGGCGGATCGAAGGCCAGGGCCAGATGCCACACCCCCTCCAGGGCGAGCGCCAGGCCACCGAGGCCGTACAGCAGAGGCCGGGTGCTGATCAGGGGTGAGTAGCGCGTCACCGTGCTGACCAGCACCACCGCCAGGCCGATCAGCAGCACCGAGAGCAGCCAGACGTGCGACTGGCAGAACGGCAGCATCAGGATGAGCAGCACCTCGGTGGCGAGGGTGAGGATGTAGCCGCGATGGCGGTGGCGGAGCCTCTGGATCTGCTCGTGGGTGAAGGGCACCGCAGACGGGCGTGGGTGCGATCCATAGTCGCAGCGGCGTTCAGCCGCCGCACCGGGCCCCGGGGGACAGGACGCCGCAGGGCAGCGGTGGCAGAGCAGCGCTGGCAGGGCAGGGGCGGCCGCCTGCTTGGACAGGGGCTTGAGCGGGCGCCATGACGGGACAGGCACTTCGGAGGCATTGGAAGATGTGCAAATCAGCACATCGCCTGGATTGAATGTGAAATTTCACCGAAATCGCTTCTCTGGTTACAACGAACGCGCGGCACGCGAACGGCCTTCCATAAGCTGATGGCCTCAGGGTCCTCCACCCTCCCGAAAAGCCGTCCCCCGCCGCCGCCGTGCCGATTCCCTCCTCCCTGGTCACCCTGCTGGTCGGCATGGCGCTCGTCCTCTCCGGTCTCTGGGTGGGCTACAACGTCAACCTCCTGCCCCTCGACGCCAGCGCCAACGCGCCTGTCTACGACTCCCTGTTCCGGGTCCTGTTCAGCATCGGCACGATCCTCTTCCTGGGCATCGTCGGCCTGGTGGTGTTCAGCCTCGTGCGGTTCCGTCGTCGGGCCGGGGACCACACCGACGGGCAGGCGATCGAGGGAAACCTGCTGCTCGAGATCGTCTGGACGGCGATCCCCGCGATCGTGGTGCTGTTTGTCGGCATTTATAGCTACGACATCTATGAGCGGATGGGAGGCATGAGCAGCCTCAACGACCATTCCGCCATGCACCGGATGCCGTCGATGGAAACCATGGAGGCATCCGTCACCTCCCCCGAGGGCGGCCAGGAGCCCGCCGCCAGGGTCTGGGGTGGTATCGGCACCGGGGGCGCAGAAACCAATGTCCTGCCGGTCGAGGTGACGGCCATGCAGTTCGCCTTCATCTTCCACTACCCGGAAGGGGACATCACCAGTGGCGAGCTGCACGTGCCCAATGGCCGCCCCGTGGAGCTGCGCATGAAAGCGAATGACGTGATCCACGCCTTCTGGGTGCCCCAGTTCCGGCTCAAGCAGGACGTGATCCCCGGCCAGCCCACCGTGCTCACCTTCACCCCCACCAAGGCGGGCAGCTACCCGATCATCTGCGCCGAGCTCTGTGGTCCCTACCACGGAGGCATGCGTTCCACCGTGGTCGTGCACGAACCCGATGCCTATGACGCCTGGCTCAAGAAGAACAGCCCTGTGACGGCCACCGTCGCCAGCGCCCCGAGCAACCCCACCGCCTGAACCTCCGTTCTCCCGGTCCCCACTCCGCCCGATCCTTCCAGCCCCGATGACTGTCGCTTCCCCCAACGACTTCCAGGACAGCCTCCAGCCCCAGGGCTGGCTGCGCTATTTCAGCTTCAGCCTCGATCACAAGGTGATCGGTCTCCAGTATCTGGTGACTGGGTTCCTCTTCTATTTCATTGGCGGTGCCATGGCGGGGGTGATCCGCGCCGAGCTGGCCAGCCCGATCTCCGATTTCGTCAGCCGGGAAACTTACAACGAAGTTCTCACGCTGCACGGCACGGTGATGATCTTTCTGTGGATCGTTCCGGTTGTGAATGGCGGCTTCGGCAACTACCTGATTCCCTTTTATGTGGGCGCCAGGGACATGGCCTTCCCCAGGCTCAACGCCGTGGCCTTCTGGATGATTCCACCGGCCGGAATCCTGCTGATCGGCAGTTACTTCATCACCGGCGCGGCTCAGTCCGGCTGGACGGCCTACCCACCGCTGAGCCTCACCACGCCAGCCCTGGGTCAGGTGGTGTGGATCGTGAGTGTGCTGCTGCTGGGGGGCAGTTCGATCTTCGGTGGCATCAATTTCATCGCCACCGTGCTCAAGCTGCGGCGTCCGGGACTGAAGCTGATGCAGCTGCCGATGTACTGCTGGGCGATGCTCGGCACCAGCATCTTGGTGGTGCTCTCCACCCCCGTACTGGCCGGCACCCTGCTGCTGCTCAGCTTCGACATCGTCGCCCACACCGGCTTCTTCAATCCGGCTCTGGGGGGAAATGTGGTGGTCTACCAGCACCTTTTCTGGTTCTATTCACACCCGGCCGTGTACATCATGGTGCTCCCAGCCTTCGGCTTGGTGAGCGAAATCCTGCCCATCCATGCCCGCAAACCGCTGTTTGGCTACACCACCATGGTCTATTCGATCATGGCCATCGTGGTACTGGGCCTTGTGGTCTGGGCCCACCACATGTTCACCAGTGGCACGCCTCCCTGGATGCGTCTGTTCTTCACGATCGCCACGTCGTTCATCGCCGTGCCGACGGGCATCAAGTTCTTCAACTGGCTCGCCACCCTCTGGGGCGGCAAGCTGGCCCTGAACAGCGCCATGCTCTTCTCCTGCGCCTTCATCGTCAATTTCGTGTTCGGTGGGATCACAGGGGTGGCCCTGGCCCAGGTGCCGTTCGACATTCACGTGCACGATACCTACTTCGTGGTCGGCCACTTCCACTACATCGTCTATGGCGGCACGGTGTTTGTGATCTTCGCCTCCATCTATCACTGGTATCCGAAGTTCACCGGCCGCCTGCTGAATGAAGATCTGGGTCGGTTGCATTTCCTGCTCACCTTCGTGGGCTTCAACCTCTGCTTCGCCCCCCAGCACTGGCTCGGCCTCAACGGCATGCCACGTCGCGTGGCCGAGTACGACCCCAGCTTCACCACCCTCAACCAGATCAGCAGTGTGGGGGCCCTGCTGATGGCGATCAGCAGCCTGCCTTTCCTCTACAACGTTCTGGTGAGCGCCTTCCGGGGCCAGGTGGCCGGCGACAACCCCTGGAACGCCCTCACCCCCGAATGGCTCACCTCCTCGCCACCGCCTGTGGAGAACTGGATCGGTGAAGCACCGTTGGTCGAACACCCCTACGGTTACGGCGTTGATGAAGAAACCCTGAGCCTGGAGGCCGCCACCGGCAAGGACCTCTGGAGTGGCGCCGGTCGCCGCTGAATCGCCCCCATCGCTTTCCTCACCCCCGCCGTCCCCTGTCCGTCGTCCCATGACCAGCCTCGCCACCAGCACCAGCGCCGCCGAAGCGGTCACCGCCGAGGCCCATGAAGGCCATGCGGATCTGAGGCTTTTCGGTCTGGCCACCTTCCTGGTGGCCGACGGCATGACCTTCGCCGGCTTCTTCGCCGCCTATCTCACCTTCCGTGCGGTCAATCCGCTGCCGGCCGGGTCCACCTACGAGCTGGAACTGCTGCTGCCATCGATCAACACGCTGCTGCTGCTGGTCAGCAGCTACACCTTCCACCGCTCGGGCCGCCATCTGCTGCTGGGTCAGATGGGCCCCTGCCGCGCCTGGCTGCTGCTCACCGCAGGCCTCGGAGCCGCCTTCCTGGCCGGGCAGATGGTCGAGTATTTCACCCTGCCCTTCGGCCTCACCGACAACCTCTTCGCCAGCACCTTCTATGCCCTGACGGGCTTTCACGGACTGCATGTCACCCTCGGGGTGATCTGCATTCTCCTGGTCTGGTTCCAGACCCGCAACGGGGGTCGCGTCACCAGTGCCGCCCCCTTCGGCCTGGAGGCCGCTGAGCTCTACTGGCATTTCGTCGACGGCATCTGGGTGGTCCTTTACGGGATTCTTTACCTGCTCTGATTCCCTGACTGTTGCCTGTTCAGCACAACGATCGGCACAATCAACTCAGAAGTCTCCGTCTGACCGGCTGATGGGTGCCCAGAAAGGATCAGCCAATGAGGACAACTCAGGCACAGGCCTGATGCTGGAGGGCCAGGCGTTGCTCGATCGGGCCCGCTCACTCAGCAACCGGCCGGAGGACCAGATCGCCCGGGCCTGCGGCTATGTGGGGCCAAGCGGCAGGGTGCTCAAGAAGAATTTCTACCGGGCCCTGGTGGCCGCCAAGGGCTACACCCTGCCGTCGAGTGGGGCCGCCAGCGGCGCTGCCAGTGGGGTCGGGAAGGGACGTCAGGCTGAATTCCGCACCCGGGTGCACGGCAACGGCAACCTGCTGATCGGCCAGGCCTACACCCGGCGCATGGGGCTGGAACCGGGTCAGGAGTTCAGAATCGAGATCCACAAGGAAACCGGTTCGATCTGGCTGTTGCCCTTGGATGGGGCCGTCGGGGACACCCTCTCCTGAGCCGGGTCCCGCGGGTCGTCAATCGGCTTCGGGGTGGAAGCTGGCGCTGAAACGCAGCAGGTCGATACCGCTGAACAGGAAGCTGATCCCCACCAGGGTGCCCACCACCCAGAGCAGGCTCCAGAACTTCAGCGTCAGGATCAGCAGGCCCAGGGCGAGCGTCACCAGACCGTTGACCAGCCCCCAGCGCCAGCCGGTGATGTGACGGTGCGAGGTGGCGACCAGGGCCTCCACCAACCCCTCCACCACAAACACCACGCCGATGGCCAGGGCCAGGCCGGCCATCGGGATCGCCGCCGCCGCCGGACCGGAGGCCATCTGCTGGATCATCCACACCCCCAGGACCAGGAACAGGGTGGAGGTCACCAGGCGCCAGAAGGTGATGGCCCTGCTCAGCCCTGGGGAGCGCAGCAGGGAGCTGATCCACCCCACCAGGCCCCCGACCAGGAAGGCGATCGCCACCACGGCCGTGACCCACTTGGAGGCCAGCACGGGAAACACGAGGGCCAGCACCCCCAGCACGAGCAGCATCACCCCCTCGGCCAGGGTGAAGGCGCGCAGGGCTGCCCCCATGGCCTGGCGGGAGGAGGGGGCTTCGGGGGTGAGCATCTGTGCCGTTGTCGCTGTCGTCAGCGTGACAAGGGAGCCCACCGCTGGCCACGGGCGTTGATGACTCAAAGCATCCGCCGGGCTACCCCCAGCCGTGTTCGGCCAACCAGGCGGAGGAGAGGGTGGCCTCCGGCGGCGCCATCCCGGTCGTCCGCAGCAGCCGCTCGGTGTACTTGGCCAGCAGATCGGCCTCCAGGTTGACCGTCTCTCCCACCCGGCGTCCCGCCAGGGTGGTGCCGTTCCAGGTGGTGGGAATCACGGCGATCCAGAAGCGGCTGCCGTCGGCCTCGCAGCCGGCCACCGTGAGGCTGATGCCATCCAGGGCCACGCTCGCCTTCTCGCACACATAACGGCCGTAGGCGGGATCCTGCCAGGCCACCTCAAGCCGCCAGGCGTCCGGCTGCCGCTGGATGGCGGTGATCTCGCCGAGGCCATCGACGTGACCGCTGACCAGGTGGCCGCCGAGACGGTCGACCAGACGCAGGGCCGGCTCCAGGTTCACCCAGCCGCCGCCGGCGGCCCGTTCGGCCAGGGTGCTGCGGCCCAGGGTCTCCTGGCTGACATCGGCCCGGAAGCCATCGGCGAACAGCTCGGCCACCGTGAGGCAGACCCCATCGACGGCAACGCTGTCCCCCAGGGCCAGGGGTCCGAGGTCCGTGCGCACCCGCACACCGGCCGGACTCCGCTCCAGCCTGCCGATGGCCTGCACCAGTCCGGTGAACATCCCCTGAGGCGGCGGCACTGGCCATAATCGTTTCACGGGAACCATCACGTGCGAGGAGCGGGCCCGACCATGGTTGAAATGCGTGTCGCCGGGATCGCCCTGGATGCGGCCAGCCGAAATCCGATCGTCCTGCTGCGCGATCCTGCCGGCCGCAGGCAGGTGCCGATCTGGATCGACCAGGCCCAGGCGCAAAACATCCTTTCGGGCCTGAACAGGGAACGGCCGCCCCGGCCCTTGAGCCACGACCTGATGGCCAACCTGCTGGAGGCCGGCGGCCTGCAGCTGGAGCGGGTGATCATTCACGCGATCGAGGACAACACCTTCAGGGCCGTGCTCAAGCTCCAGGACGGCACCGACCAGCCCATCGAGCTGGACGCCCGGCCCAGCGATGCCATTGCCCTGGCCCTGCGCACCGACAGCGGCATCTGGATGCTGGAGGAGGTGGTGGCCGATGCCTCGATTCCGGTGGATGCGGAGGCCGATGCCGAAGACCAGGAGGATTTCCGCCGCTTCCTCGACCGCACCAGCCCGGCCGACCTGATCCGCCACATCGGCCGAACGGTGGCCGAGCCCGATCTCGGCCCGGAGGAAGCCCCCGAGGGTGGCGGCCCTGGCGCCTGATCCCCAAGACCCATGGCCGCCGCTGCCGGCAGGACGGCGATCCTTCGGGACGGGGAGGCCGGTGTCGGCGTTCACCCTCGGCACGATGCGGGCCCTGGACTCCCCGGAGGCCATGGACGCCGTGCTGGTGGCGGCCCTGGCGGCCGGGATCAACCACATCGAGACGGCCCCCGCCTACGGCCCCGCCGAGGCCTTCCTCGGTCGGGCCCTGCAGCGTCTGGCGGCGCGCGATCCGGCCGGTCGCTCCGCCCTGGTGCTCACCAGCAAGCTGCTGCCCGGCCTGGAGCTGGAGGACGGCCGCCGCCAGCTGCGGGCCTGCCTGAAACGCCTCGGGATCGAACGACTCGACAATCTGGCGGTGCATGGCCTCAACCGGCCGGACCATCTGGCCTGGGCCGTTTCGGGGCCAGGGGCCGAGCTGCTGGCCTGGGCCATGGGGGAGGGGCTGGTGGGCCAGGTGGGCTTCAGCAGCCACGGGGACGCGGCCCTGATCGCGGCGGCCCTGGACAGCCACCGCTTCAGCTTCTGCAGCCTGCACGTGCATCTGTTCGACCAGGAGCGGCTGCCCCTGGCCCGCCAGGCCCTGGCGGCGGGACTCGGCGTGATGGCCATCTCCCCAGCTGACAAGGGCGGCCGTCTGTATGATCCCTCCGCGGAGCTGACGGCCGACTGCGCCCCCTTCGCGCCGCTGGAGCTCGCCTACCGCTTCCTGCTGGCCGAAGGGATCAGCACCCTCACCCTGGGGGCTGCCCGGCCCCAGGACCTGGCCTGGGCCATTCTCCTGGGCGCCGCCGCCGCTGTCCCCAGCGCCGGCGAGCGGCAGGACCTCGCGGCGGCGCTGGCCCGCCTGGAGGCGGCCGGGAGTGAACGCCTCGGGGCCGACCGCTGCGGCCAGTGCCGCCAGTGCCTGCCCTGCCCCAACGCCGTGCCGATCCCCGCCCTGCTGCGGCTGCGCAACCTGGCGGTGGGCCATGGCATGGAACCGTTCGCCAGCGAGCGCTACAACCTGATCGGCCGGGCCGGCCACTGGTGGGAGCAGGTGGATGCCTCCGCCTGTGGCCGTTGCGGCGCCTGCCTGCCCCGCTGTCCGCTCCGGCTGCCGATCCCCGATCTGCTGGCCGACACCCACCGGCGGCTGGCCGCTGCGCCACGCCGCCGCCTGTGGGGCTGAGTTCTGTTGCCCTCTTCAAGCGCCAGGGGCAGGGGCGGCGCCATCCCAGAGCTGCTGCAGCCTGCGGCGCTCGGCGGCCGCCAGCGGCGGCAGGCTGAAGCAGCGCTCCAGCACCGACTGGGGGGGCAGCAGCAGGGCGGCGATGGCCGCCGGGAACTCCGCCAGGGCTCGCTGCAGCTGGTCCCTCGGCAGGGGCGGCACCCAGCCCCCCGTCAGCAGGGCCGGCAACAGGGGTGGCTCCAGGGCCTCCCCCAGCCACTCCAGGGGCGGCTCGGGATGGGGACCGGCCGGCCGCAGCAACAGGTTCCAGCTCAGGGGGGCGCCGCCCTCGGGCAGCAACACCTGCAGCCGGGGATCGCGGCGCAGCAGGCCCACCACCCGCTGGCGGGGCAACACGGCGGCCTCGGCCTCGCCGGTGAGCAGCAGGCTCAGGCCATCCCGCTCGTCGTAGGCCAGGGCTGAGCGCCGCAGACGCCGCAGCCGTTCCGGGTCCTCCCCCACCAACGCGATCGTCACCCGGGGAGACGAGGGCAGCACCAGCCGGCCGGCCAGGCTGGGATCGAGCAGCAGATCCCAGCCCTCGGCCCGGCGCCGGGCCAGGTCGGGCCGGCTGCGCAGCACCAGCACCCAGGGGCCGTAGGACCAGGGGAAGGCCAGGGGGCCGGCGCCGGGCGGGCCATGGAGGCGGGCCAGCGGGGCCGCCATCGGCGCGAACCGCTCGATCAGCGCCGGGGTGCCGATGGGCTGGAGGTCGCCGGTCCTGAGCTCGGCGGCCCAGCCATCGCTGAGCTGCACCAGGCCCGTCAGGGGAGCGGCCGCCCGGGCCAGCACCTGGGCGGGATCCTCCAGAAGCTCGCTGCGCCAGGGCTTGGGCAGGCGGCGGACCCAGGCGGCGGGCAGATCGCCCCGGCTGCCCAGCAGCAGCAGCTCCTGACGCTCACAGCCGGCCAGCAGGGTGAGGGCGGAGGCGGCACCGAGGCGCAGCAGGGTACGGCGGCTGAGGCCCGGGGACGGTGGTGGGGGGAAGGGGGCACCCATTCAGCGGACCGTAGGCGGGGGTGGCCCCAGCAGGGTGGCGCAGGCCTGGTCGCAGAGGCGGGCCAGGGCCGGGCCGGAGCGGCCACTGAGCTGCCATAGCAGGGCCAGCCCCCCCGCTCCCACCCCCTCCTTGACGTAGCCCCGCTCATAGGCCTCCAGGGCCGGATGGCAGGGATCGGTGAAGCGCAGGTCGGCCGCGAAGGCCAGGGGCTCCACCCCCCAGCGCGCCCCGATGCGGCCCAGCAGCAGGGGCAGGTCGCTGCCGGACTCCTCGGCCACCCAGGCGGTGGTGCCCAGGGCGGTACCGGCGGCGATCGCCGGGCGCAGGCAGGGGGACGCCAGGGCCAGGGCCAGGGCCAGCACCGCCGCCATCTGGCTGCCGCCGGCCAGCAGCACGGGCCGGCCAGCAGCGGCGGCGGCCAGCACCACGGCGGCGGCCAGGGGTTGCATCGGATCCCCAAGGGCGGCAACCACCCGTGCCGCAGCGGCCGGATCCCCTGCTGAGGCCCCAGTCAGGCCCGCCGCCCGCAGCCCCCGTTCCACCAGCGCCGCCTTGCGACCATGGTCGGGGTGGCGCAGGCTGCCGCTCACCAGCCCATGGGCGGCCACCCCCAGACCCACCAGCACGGCAAGGGCGGTGCTGGTGCCCCCGGGCACGCATTCCGCCAGCAGCAGGGGCCGCCCGGGGGTCAGGCGCTCCGCCCAGCGACGGCCCAGGGCCAGCAGGGCCTCCACCCGGGCCGGATCGAGGGCCTCCCCGCCGCTGAGACAGCGGGCCGGACCGGCCCCGGCCAGCCCCGGCAGCCGCAGGTGGGCCACCGCTGGGGCCACCGGACAGCCCAGGTCCACCACCAGGGGGGCCAGGGCCAGCTCCCGCAGCACCACATGGCTGATCAGGGCGGGCGACACCCCAGCGGGCAGGGGCGGCAGGGCGTGGGGACGCTCCCCGGCGGGGCCGAACAGCAGCAGTTCGGCATCGGCGGCGGCCGTGCGGCGCCGGGAGCTGGGGGTGGCGCCGGCGGCGGAGATGCCGGGCACGGCGGCGGTCTCGGTGGCCGCCAGCAGCAGCAGCACCTCGCTATGGCGCCAACCCTGCCGCCAGGGCCCGCACCAGCGCTCGGCGGCGGCCGCGGAACCGCAGATCCGCCGCAGCTGGCTCAAAGGGGGTCGAGGGCCACCAGGCCGCGCAAGGCCGGCGGCGGCTCGCTGATCGGCAGGTCGAGCCTTGGGAAGATCCAGTAGGCCACGGCATGGAGAGCCAGCACCACGATCAGGTTCTGCAAGAGAACCAGCAACAGGGCCGCGACCTGCACCTGGGCCAGATCGAACCCCCCGGCCAGACCCACCACCCCGGCCAGGCGGTCGAGCAGGTTGGCGGCGGCGGTGGTGATCAGCACCCAGAGGTTCTCCCCCACCAGCACCGAGAGCACCGCCACCCGCACCAGGAAGCCGCCGGCGCCGATCAGGCCGCCCACCCCCAGGGTGAGCCACCAGCTGCTGCGACGACGCCAGCCCCAGCCCAGCCAGAGCGAGAGCAGGCCATAGGGGAACAGCACCAGGGGGCCGCGGATCGGCCCCATCAGGGCCACCAGCAACAGGGCCGTCACCACCACCCCCTCCAGGGCACAGCGCCAGCCATGGCGCAGCTGCAACAGGGCCAGGGGCAGGGGCAGGGCGAGGCGGAACAGGGGGCTGCCCACCGGCAGGTAGTAGAGCGCCACCCACAGCAGGGCGGTGGAGGCCGCCAGGTAGGCGGTGTCCATCAACTGGCGCGCCTGGCGAGGGCTCAGCTGCCGCCGGGAGGGAGGGGTCATCGGCTCAGCGCGGCGCTGGCGCCGGACGGGAGGTGGGGGCCGCGCTGCCGGTGGCTGGGGCGGGGGTCTCCGTGGCCGGGGTGCCGGCTGCCGGCATGCGCTCGATCGTCTCCACCTCGAACGGCACCCCCGCGGCCCGCAGCGCCTTGGTGACCACCTCGGCGGGCGCCGAGGGATCGGCCAGGGGCAGACGGATGGTGACGCGGTAGGGGGCCGGACGGACCGCCGGGGCCGCCGGGGTCTCCAGGGTAGGCGCGGTCGGAGGACGGGCCGGAGGTTCGTTGGCCGCCGGACGGGCCGGGCTCTCTGGGGTCGGGGCCGGGTTGGCGGGGGTCAGGGTCCTGGGCGCGGTGGCTGGCGGGGAGGCTGGGGCGGCGGGGGCGCGGGAAAAACTGCGCGACAGGGCCTCGCCGAAGGGTGTGCCGCCGCAGGCGGACAGCAGCAGGGGCAGCGTCAGCAGGGTTCCCGCCAGCGGAAGGGAGGGGCGGGGAGACGCCATCAGCTGCTGGCGGGTTTGATCACCCGCACGGCGCTGGCCCGCAGGCGACCGGACTTGGTGGTGGCGGGAGGCTTCTTGGCGGCGGCTGGCTTGGGGGTCGCCTTCTTGGCGGCCGACTTGCTGGCGGCGGGCTTGGCGGCTGCCCTGGTGGCGCTGCGGGCCTTGGCGGCGCCCTTGGTGGTGGCGGCCTTGGCGGCCAGCAGCTCCACCGCCTGCTCCAGGCTGATGGTGTCGGCGGTGGTGCCCTCCGGCAGGGAGGCATTCACCTTGCCCTGTTTGACGTAGAGCCCGTAGGGGCCGTCGAACAGCTGGATGGTCTCTTCGGAACCCTCAGGAGCTCCCAGATCCTTGAGAGCCGTGCGACCGCCGCGGCCCTTCTTGGGCATGGCCAGCAGCTCCAGGGCCCGGCTGAGGCCCACCGCCAGCACGTCGTCTTCGGCCTTGAGGGAGCGGTAGTCCTTCTCCCCCTTGCCCTTGTCGTGGACCACGTAGGGACCAAAGCGCCCCAGCCCGGCCTGCACCTTGCCCCCATCGGGGTGCTCACCCAGGTGGCGGGGCAGCCGCAGCAGCCCCAGGGCGTCCTCGAGGCTGAGGTCCTCGGGCTTGACGCCCTTGGGCAGGGAGGCGCGCTTGGGCTTGGGCACCTCCTCGCTCACCTGGCCGCGCTGCACATAGGGGCCGTACTGGCCGAACAGCAGGTAAACCTGTTCGCCGCTCTCCGGGTCCTCCCCGAGCGACTCGGGACCTTCGGCCTTCTGACGCAGCAGCAGCTCGGCCTTCTCGGCGTCGAGATCGGCGGGGGTGATCTCCTGGGGCAGGGTGGCCTTGAGCAGCTCCTCGCTGCCGTCGTCGGCCACCCGTTTGGTCTCCAGGTAGGCGCCGAAACGGCCGATCCGCACCACACAGGGCAGACCCTCCAGCACCACCGTGCGGGAGATGCCGGGGTCGATGTCGCCCTCCCGTTGCTGCACCTGGGTCTCCAGGCCCTTGTCGCCTTTGTAGAATCCCTCCAGGTAGGGCAGCCAGGACACCTTGCCCGTGGAGATCTCGTCGAGGGTGTGCTCCATCTTCGAGGTGAAGGCCGTGTCCACCAGGTCGGGGAAGTGCTCCTCCAGCAGGGCCGTCACCGCGAAGGCCGTGAAGCTGGGGGTGAGGGAGTTGTTCTGCAGGGTGGCGTAACCCCGGTCTGTGATGGTGCCGATGATGCTGGCGTAGGTGGACGGCCGGCCGATGCCCTCCTTCTCCAGGGTCTTGACCAGGGCGGCCTCGCTGTAGCGGGCGGGGGGCTGGGTCTGGTGGCCGAGGGCCTCCACCCCCCGGCAGACGGGGGCATCACCGACGGCGAGCGACGGCAGCAGCACCTCCTGGCCCTCCAGGGCCGCGTCGGGATCGTCGCTGCCCTCCACATAGGCGCGGAAGAAGCCGGCGAAGTCGATGCGCTTGCCGCTGGCCCGGAAGGTGGCGCCCGCGGCTTCAATGTCGACGGCCAGCAGGGTGAGCCGGGCATCGGCCATCTGGCTGGCCACGGTGCGCTTCCAGATCAGCTCGTAGAGGGCCAGGTCGCGGCCGTCGAGGCCGGAATCCTTGGGCGTGCGGAAGCTCTCGCCGGCGGGGCGGATCGCCTCGTGGGCCTCCTGGGCATTGCGGGCCTTGGTAGTGAACTGGCGCGGCGCCGGGCTGAGGAATTCCTTGCCGTACATGGCGCCGACGCAGTTGCGCGCCGCCGTCAGGGCCTGGTCGGACAGGTGCACCGAGTCGGTGCGCATGTAGGTGATGAAGCCTCGCTCGTAGAGGGCCTGGGCTGTGCGCATGGTGTCGCGGGCCGAGAGCCGCAGCTTGCGGTTGGCCTCCTGCTGCAGGGTGCTGGTGGTGAAGGGGGGCACGGGCCGCCGCAGCGTGGGCTTCTCCTCCACCGCCGACACCCGCCAGGGGGAGCTCTCGACGGCGGCCTTGAGGGCACCGGCCTCCGCCTCGCTGAGCAGCTTCACCTTGCTGCCGGGCTTCAGGCCGCCGGTGGTCTCGTCGAAGTCGGAACCGCCGGCGATGCGCTCGGCCCCCAGGTGGGTGAGTTTGGCTTCGAACGGCACCGCCGCCTGCGCAAGGCCGGCCTTGAGATCCCAGTAGCTGCCGCTGCGGAAGGCGCGGCGGGCCCGTTCGCGCTGCACCAGCAGCCGCACCGCCACCGATTGCACCCGGCCGGCGGAGAGGCCCCAGGCCACCTTTTTCCAGAGCAGGGGCGACAGGGTGTAGCCCACCAGGCGATCGAGGATGCGGCGGGTCTCCTGGGCATGGACCAGCTCCATGTCGAGATCACGGGTCTGGTCGAGGGCGCGGCCGATCGCTTCCTTGGTGATCTCGTGGAACACCATCCGCTTGACCGGCACCTTCGGCCCCAGGAGCTGGAGCAGGTGCCAGCTGATGCTCTCCCCTTCCCGGTCTTCATCGGTGGCCAGCAGCAGCTGGTCGGCATCCTTGAGCGCGTCCTTGAGCTCCTTCACCACCTTTTTCTTGTCCTTCGGCACCACGTAGAGGGGCTCGAAGGCGTTGGCGGTGTTGACGCCGAGGTTGGCCCACTTTTCTCCTTTATGGGCCGCAGGAATCTCGCTGGCGTTGTTGGGCAGATCACGCACATGGCCCATCGACGCCTCCACCCGGTAGGTCTTGGGCAGGAACGCCCGAATGGTGCGGGCCTTGGTGGGGCTCTCGACGATGACCAGGGTGTGGGCCACGGGAAGGCGCGATACCGCTTCCTTCTTTATCGCATCGGCGGACCCAGCGGGTATCGGGGCACCAGACTGACCCCCCAGATGGCGGCTACAGTCCGCACCATCGCGTGCCTCCCCGATCCCTGTGTCAGTCCTGTTTCTGGCAGCAGCGAGCGCCGTCACCACGGCCGCATCCGCCGCCGAAGCCATTGCCTCAGGTTTGGGCACCGGCGGCCTGGCCCTGCAGCTGAACGCCGGGGCGATCGCTCCGGAAGTGGCCGTTCTGCTGACGCTGGTGGTCTGCCTCGTGGTTGACCTGGCCGGGGAAAAGGCGGCCAGCCGCTGGGTGCCGCCCATTTGCTATGGCGGCCTGGGGTCCTCCCTGGTGCTCTTGGCGCTGCAGTGGAACAGCCCCCTGGAGCCCTCCTTCCTCGGGTCCTTCCTGGCCGACAACCTGGCCATCGCCTTCCGGGCGGTGGTGGCCGCCTCCACCTTGATCTCCCTGCTGCTGAGCTGGCGCTACGTGGAGCGCAGCGGCACACCGATGGGCGAATACGCCGCGATCCTGCTGGCCGCGACCCTCGGGGCCATGTTCCTTTGCGGCTCCACCGACCTGGTGAGCATCTTCATTTCCCTGGAAACCCTCTCGGTCGCCAGCTATCTGCTGGCGGGGTACATGAAGCGGGATGCCCGCAGTTCCGAGGCGGCCCTGAAGTATCTGCTGGTGGGATCGGCCGCCGCCGCGGTGTTCCTGTACGGCGCCTCGCTCCTTTACGGCCTCAGTGGCGGCGCCACCAGCCTGGCGACCATCGGTTTGGCCCTGCAGACCAGTGCCTCACCGATCACGGCCCTGGCCCTGGTGTTCGTGCTGGCCACCGTGGCGTTCAAGATCGCCGCCGTTCCGTTCCACCAGTGGACCCCCGATGTCTACGAGGGTTCCCCCACGCCGGTGGTCGCCTTTCTGTCGGTGGGCTCCAAGGCCGCCGGTTTCGCCCTGGCGGTGCGGCTGCTGGTGGGCTGTTTCGAGAGCTTCGATGCCCAGTGGAAGTTTCTGTTCACCGTGCTGGCGGTGCTGAGCATGGTGCTGGGCAACGTGGTGGCCCTGGCCCAGACTTCGATGAAACGGATGCTGGCCTACAGCTCCATCGGCCAGGCCGGTTTCGTGATGATCGGCCTGGTGTGTGGCACCGAAGATGGCTTCTCGGCGATGGTCCTCTATATGGCGGCCTATCTGTTCATGAACCTGGGCGCCTTCGCCTGCATCATCCTGTTCTCCCTGCGCACCGGCAGCGACCGCATCGCCGACTACGCCGGTCTTTATCAGAAGGATCCCCTGATCACCCTGGGCCTGAGTCTTTGCCTGCTCTCCCTTGGCGGGATCCCACCGATGCTGGGCTTCTTCGGCAAGATCTACCTCTTTTTCGCCGGCTGGGCCGACCACCAATACCTGCTGGTTGTGGTGGGTCTGGTCACCTCCGTGGTGTCGATCTATTACTACATCTCGGTGATCAAGATGATGGTGGTGAAAGAACCCCAGGAGGCCTCCGATGTGGTCAAGGCCTACCCCGCCATCACCTGGAATCTGGCCGGCATGCAGCCCCTGCGGGCCGCCCTGGTGGGCTGCGTGGTGATCACCGCCGTGGGGGGCGTCCTCTCCAGCCCGCTGTTCGACTGGGCCAGCTCCACCGTGGCCGGCACCCCGATCCTGCAGCAGGCCATCGCCGCAGCGGCCATCGCCCCGCTGGGCTGACTTCCTAGCCTTTCGGCCATGGATCTCCCCAAGCCCCCGGTGGCCGAGCTGGCCCACGTCTCCAAGGTTTACGGCAGTGGCGACACAGAGGTTCGTGCCCTCGACGACCTCTCGTTAACGGTGCAGCAGGGCGACTACCTGGCGGTGATGGGGGCCAGCGGATCCGGCAAGAGCACGGCCATGAACATCCTCGGCTGCCTGGACCGGCCCAGTTCCGGCAGCTATCGGCTGAACGGCACCGATGTCGACAGCCTCGACGACGATGCGCTGGCCGACCTGCGCAACCAGCAGCTGGGTTTCGTGTTCCAGCAGTTCCATCTGCTGCCCCAGCTGAGTGCCATCGACAACGTGATGCTGCCGATGATCTATGCCCGCATCCCCAAGGAGGAGCGGCGCCGGCGGGCCCTGGCGGCCCTCGATCGTGTCGGCCTTTCCAACCGGCTGGAGAACAAGCCCAACCAGCTCTCCGGCGGCCAGCAGCAGCGGGTGGCTTTGGCCCGGGCGATCATCAACGATCCGGCCATGCTGCTGGCCGACGAGCCCACCGGAGCCCTCGACTCCCACACCACCGAGGAAGTGCTGAGCCTGTTCGGTGATCTCAATGCCCAGGGGATCACGATCCTGATCGTCACCCACGAAAATGAGGTGGGCGCCAGGGCCGATCGGGTCGTGCACTTCCGCGACGGACGCATCAGCGCCTGACCCGCACCCCCGACTCAGCCGGGGGAAGGCGTCCGATCTGTGGGCAGGGCCAGGGGAGAACGGGGCCGCTCCAGGGTGGCGATGAGCTGGCCCATCAGCAGGGCCACCGCGTCGCTGGACCCACGGCCATCGGGACCGGCCATGCCGGCGAACAGGCTGCCGCCCGGGTCGAAATCGCCGGGATTGGTGGCGACCCAGCCGCCATCCTGGGGCAGGCGCAGCTCGAAATGCAGGTGGGGGCCGGTGCTCAGGCCCGTGCTGCCGACGCGGCCGATCACTTCGCCCTGACGCACCATCTCCCCGTCCTTGACATAGAGCTCGGACAGGTGGCCATAGAGGGTGCGGCGCCGGGGGCGGTCATGCTCCAGCTCCACCGCCAGACCGTAACCACCTGCCAGACCGCTGCTGACGACGCGTCCGGAGAGGGCCGCCACCACCGGCGTGCCCTCAGGGGCCGCCAGATCACGGCCCGCATGCATCAGCCAGCTGCCGATGATCGGATGCAGGCGCCAGCCAAAGTCGCTCGTGGTGACGGCGGAGCCGATCAGGGGGAAGAGCAGGCGCAGGTTGCCGTTGCCACCGATCGGGGCGGGCCGGGGGGTGACGCGAAACACGTCGGTGAGCCGGAAGCTGCCGCCGGCTCCGGTGAGCAGGGCGCTGACGGGAACGGTGATCGGCGGCAGGGGGGAAGCATCAAGGCCGAAACCGCCGAAGCCGATGCCGCGGCCCCCGGCCGCCAGATCCCCCTCGCCCCGTCCGTCCGCGAGACCATCCTTGCGGCCGCGGCCGATGATGATCACACCGGTATTGCATTCCTGTACGGAGAGGGCCCCGGCACGGCAGGCCTGGCTGCGGGAGGCCGCCTGCTGGGGCGAGAGCAGGGAGCCGCGCACCCGAACCCGCTCGCCAGGGGTCACAACCCCTTCCCGCACCAGGGCATCGAGGGAGGCATCAAAGCGGCGGACCGGTTCGGGACGGCGCTCGGCCGTTCCGGGACGCAGCATCGGCGGAGGGGCCTCACCGCTGACCGGTGATGGAGGCGCCAGGGGTTGGACGGGGGCCTGGAGCTCGGGGCGGGTGACCGGCGCGGCGATTCTCACCGAAGGGCGCAGCACCGGCGTCGGTTCTGGGGCCTGGGCCGGCGGGGCCGTCGCTTCGGCGCCAGGAACGGCCTGGGCCAGCACCAGGGGCATCGCCAGCCACGAGGCGGTGGCCCCGGCCGTGAGGGCCGTCAGAACGGTGAGGGGCTGGGGGGACATGTCAGAGAAAGGCGATACACACTTTAAGGGGGGTGCTCAACCGGCGCCGAACGTGCGTTGCAGCACCTGCTCCCGTGGGCCGTGAACCAGCCGCAGTCCGCCATCGGCCGTCAGCCCGATGGGACGCCAGTCTTCGCCGTTGCGGTGGATGGGCCCAGCGGGCAGCAGCAGACGCCGCTCCGCCTGCCGGCGCACCTCCTCGGGCTCCCCGGCCCAGGCCATGGCCCACTCCAGGGCCGCCAGCACCTCCCCACACCAGAGCAATGGATCGGCGCGCCGGGGGCCCAGCAACGTCGCCACGGCCACCGCACCGGCTGGCACCCGGTTGGCGGCATTGAGCCCGACACCGACGCGGGCCCAGCGGCAGACGCCCCCCCGTAGCCGCAGCCGGGGCAGCAGGCCCGCCAGCTTCAGCGGTGTGGCCCCATCGGCGGCCACCAGCAGCAGATCGTTCGGCCATTTGAGCCGCACCGGCAGCCCCCGGGCCTCCAGCCGCAGGCACAATCCGACCGCCGCCGCCAGGCCGGGGGCGGCGGCCGGCTCGGCAGCGGCGGGCCAGGGCAGGGCTGCACTCAGCCAGACCCCCCCGCTCGGGGAGCACCAGGGGCGGCCCTGCTGGCCGCGGCCGAAGCGCTGGCGGCGGGCGATCACGGCCCGGGGGGCCCGCAGCGACCCGTCGCCCGCAAGGCGCGGGTCATCGGCCAGCCAGCGATCGAGCTCCGTCTCGGTACTGGCGCACACCGGCAGGGCCCGCAGCCGCCAGGGCAGGGGAGGCGTCGGGGCGTTTGGCGTCGCTCGTCGCTGGGCCCCGATCGCGCCGATCAAAACCGCCGCAGCCAGTCGCCGATGCGGGCCGCCCCCGCCTCCAGTTCCGCGGCCGGGTGGACCAGGGCCAACCGCTGCCAGCCCTCGCCGCCGGGGCCGAAGCCGTTGCCGGGGGTGAGGCAGACGCCCGTGGCCTCCAGCAGGGCGGCGCAGAAACGCTCCGAATCCAGACCCCGAGCCCGCGCCGGCTCAGGGATCTGCAGCCACAGGTAGAGGGCCATTGAGGGCAGCCGCACCGGCCAGCCCTGGGCCTCGAGGGCGGCGGCCATGCGGTCGCGGCGCTCGCGGTAGACGCCGCGCAACTGCTCGGGCCAGTGGGGGGCCTGCTCGAGGGCGGCGATGGCTCCGGCCTGCAGCGCCAGGGACTGGTTGAAATCCACCACCCCCTTGAGCTGGCGCAGGGCACTGATCAAGTCCTCAGCACCGATGGCGAAGGCCAGCCGGTACCCCCCCAGACACCAGCTTTTAGAGAAGGAGAAGAACTCGATGCCACAGCGCCGCCAGGCGGGATGGCGCATCAGGGCAGGGGCCTCCCCGTCCAGGGCCAGATCCACGTAGGGGTTGTCATGGGCGAGCACCACGTCGTGGCGCAGGGCCCGCTCCACCGCCGCGTCCAGCCAGGCCTGCTCGCCAGTGGTGGCCGTGGGGTTGTGGGGAAAGCCCAGCACCATCAGCTTGAGGGCCTGCCACTGGCTGGGGGCCAGCCGGTCGAAATCCGGACGCCAGCCGGCCTCGGCGTCGAGGGGCAGCAACACCGGCTCGGCGCTGGCCAGATGCAGGCCCCCCATGTGGGAGGGGTAGTAGGGGTCGAGCAGCAGGGCCGGATCGCCGGGGTTGAGCACCGCCAGCGGCAAATGGGCCGTGCCCTCCTGGGAACCCACCAGCAGCAGCACCTCCGTTTCCGGATCCACCGCCACGTCGAATCGCCGCCGCGCCCAGGCCGCCACCGCTTCGCGGAAGGGCAGGGTGGCGGCGTGGAGGCAGTAGGACGCACTCTCGGGCCTGGCCAGGCCCGCGGCGATGGCCTCAAGGGCCACAGGCGGGGGCTGCAGGTCGGTGGAGCCGAGGGAGAGATCCAGCAGCGGCGGCAGGGGAGACGCGTCGGCACCGTGGCCGGCGGCGGCACGGACGCTGTAGGCGGCCTTGCGCTGGTCGTTGCGGGCGAAGACGCCGCTGCCCAGCCGCGACAGGCGCTCAGAGATGGGCATCAAGGAACGCCTTGAGCTGGGACTGGGCCATGGCACCTTCGTGGCGGGCCACTTCCAGGCCGGCCCGGAACAGGATCAAGGTGGGCAGGCCCTGCACCTTGAGGCTGTCGCGGCTGATGGGGTTGGGATCGGCCTCCAGCTTGCCGACAGTGAGGGCGCCTCCGGGAACCTCGGCATAGGCCGTGGCGGCCCAGGTCATCAGGGGCGCCATCAGGCGGCAGGGGCCACACCAGGCCGCCCAGACGTCCACCAGCACCGGTCCTGGAGCCTCGAGAACCGACGCCTGGAAGTTGGCATCGGTGAGTTCAAGGACGGGGGAGTCGACGTCGGCGGGCACGGCGTTCGGAACAGCGGTGGCCCGATTGTATGAATTCAGAGCTTGTCGATGGACTGGCGCAGTTCCTCGAGTTCGGCATTCACCTCAGCCACCTTCACCGGCTCCAGCAGGGGGGCCGGTCCGCCCTCCATGGGCAGGGAGATGGGGGTCTTGCCGCCTTCGAGCCGGTTTTTGAGGGCCGCCAGCTCTTCGTCGACGTTGCTGCCCTCCAGGGCCGCGAACTGGCTTTCCAGATCGGCCCCGGCCAGCTCGGCGGCGGCCTGGCTGCGGGCCTCCATGTTCAGCACCTTCTCCTCCATCTGGTCGAAGGCGGCCATCGAACTGTTGGTGTTCAGGCTGCCTACGGCGTTCTGGAGCTGCTCCTGGGCCTGGGCCGCCTGGGCACGGGCCTTGAGCATGTCCTTCTTGGTCTTGGCCTCGGCGATCTTGCCTTCGAGGGCGGTGAGGCTGCGCTTGAGGGTGTCGACCTGACCGGCCTGGCCGTTGAGCTGGGCGTTGAGGGCGGCGGCGGTGTCGGTGTAGGTCTTACGGCGCGAGAGGGACTCGCGGGCCAGATCCTCTTCACCCTTCTTGAGCGCCAGTTCGGCGCGTTCGTACCAGGTGCGGCTCTGGGCCTCGGCCTGCTCGGCCTGATTCTGCAGCCGCTTCTGGCTGGCGATGGCGGTGGCCACGGCCTGGCGCAGCTTGACCAGATCGGACTGCATGTCCGCCACGGACTGATCCAGGATCTTGGCCGGGTCCTCGGCCTTGCTCACCAGGTCATTGAGGTTGGCGCGCAGGAGGCGGCTCAGCCGATCGAAAAAACCCATGGAGGCGGGGCTATTGCAGAAGCTGACAGTAGCCAGAACTGGCCAGGCGCACCCAGCCAACAGTCAGCGGATTGCCGCACCCCTAGCGTGGGCCCATGGAGCCGTCCCGTTCCCGCCAGCGCCGCCAAGCCGACAGCGGCGGCTCCCGTCGCTGGATCAGCGAGGCGCTGCAGACGCGCCGGGTGGGCAACATTTCCTTGCTCATGCCGCCTCCCCGGCCGCCGGCCAGTGCCCTGGCGAGCTGCCTCGACAGCCTCCAGCAGGACTGGCGCCGCGACGGCCACCTGGCGGGCCTGTGGCGGGAATGGCCCCGCATCGCCGGCCCCCAGCTGGCCCCCCATTGCCGCCCCCTGCAGCTGCAGGGGGGCCTGCTGACAGTGGGCGCCGCGCCGGGACCCTGGCTGCAGGCCCTGCAGTACAACCGCCACCAGCTGCTGGGTTCGCTGCGGGCGGCGGGCTTTGCGGTGCGGGACGTGCGGGTGCAGCAGCACCACCCCGCCCCCACCACCCCGGGCGGCCAGAGCGAGGCGGAGGTGTGGGCCGTCCATCCCAGCCGCTGCGATGTTCACGGCATGGCGGACTGCCCGGCCTGCGGTCGGCCGGCCCCGGCCGGGGAGATGGCCCGCTGGGGCCACTGCAGCTTCTGCCGCCGCGCAGAGCTGGCCTGAGCGCCTCACCCGGGGCCCTTCAGGGGCCGCCAGCCTCGTGCTGGTCGCCGAACAGGGCCCGCCAGGCCTTCTCCTGGGCCGCCGCAGCCTCGCTGCCCTCCAGGGGGAAACCAGCGAGGAAGTCCTTGTCGGCGGATGGCTCGTAGGGCCCCTGCTTGATCTCCATGAGCACCGCATCGGCGCTCAGGGCCACCAGGGTGTGGATCACCCCTTCGGCCAGCTCGATCCCGAACAGGGGCCCGCCGGCGCTGATCCGTTCACACCCGAGCACCCGACCACCACCGTCGAGCAGCACCAGCCCCACTTCTCCCTGCAGCACCAGGAAGCACTCGAAACCGGCCCCGGGTGGCTGGCGACGGTGGCGGTGGGGCCGCACGTAGGTGCCGATCTGCAGGACGTTGAGGAAGCGCTGCACCCGATCGGCGGGGGCATGGAAGTTGTGGTTGAGACGGCGGCGGCGGGAGCCGCGGGCGCCGGCCGCCACGGTGTCGAACAACGCCTGATCGATGCGCTGCAGGGGAGAAGGCGTTGCGGACTGCATCGGAGACAGGGACAGCCATCGGTGTCCGTCCTAGTCCGTCCTGCCCATGGCGCGGCTCCTTAGCCTGAGCTGGTTCACGGCCCCCGTTTCGCCGCCCGCAGGAGTCCGCCCTTGGCCGCCGCGCGCCACATCCTGCTGACCGGCGGCAATTCCGGCATCGGCTTTGAGGCGGCGGTGGTCCTCTGCCGGGCCGGCCACCGGCTCACCCTGCTCTGCCGGGATCGCCCCAGCGCCGAGGCGGCCAGCCGGCGGGTGCTGGAGCGGGCCGGCGCCGGCACGCCCCCCGCAAGCGAGGCCTGCGACCTGGCGGATCTGGACAGCGTGCGGGCCTGTGCCGCCGTCCTGCTGGCCCAGGCGACCCCCATCGACACGCTGGTGCTCAATGCCGGCCTGCAGTACGCCGGCGCCAGCGAGCCGCGGCGCACCGCCCAGGGCCATGAGCTCAGCTTCGGGGTGAACCATCTCGGCCATGTCCTGCTGGCCCACCAGCTGGGGCCCCTGCTGGCGGCCGGACAATCCCCACGGCTGGTGGTCACCGCCAGCGAGGTCCACGACCCCAGCACCGCAGGCGGGAAGGTGGGCGCCCCGGCGGGGCTGGGCGATCTGGCTGGCCTGCGGCCGGGCCAGGCCACCACGATGGTGAACGGCACGGACCGCTTCAATGCCGACAAGGCCTACAAGGACAGCAAGCTCTGCAATGTGCTGTTTGCGCGTGAGTTCGCCCGGCGAGTGGAGGCGCAGGGAACGCCCCATCCGGTGATCGCCTGGAGCCCCGGACTGGTGATTCCGCCCACCAGCGAAGGCGGCTTCTGGCGCTACAGCCGCCAGTCGAACGAGCTGGGGCAACGGTTATTCGCCCTGGCGGCCCGCTCGATCCTGCGCCTCACCGAAAGCGTCGAGAACGCCGGGGCGCTGCTGGCCGCCCTGGCCGTCGATGACGCCTACGCCGTCAACGGCTTCCGCTACCACTGCAACCGCGTCACGGCCCCGGGCCGGCATGTGTTTGCGCCCACCGCCACCAGCGCCGAAGGACAGGACGCTGATCTGGCCTGCCGGCTCTGGGAGGCCAGTGCGGCCCTGGTGGGGGTGGGGGCGCCATGAGCAAGACCACCGGCCCCCACTGGAATCCGCTGGCGCCAGAGCAGGCCCATCGCTGGCGCTGGCTGGAGGGCCAAGTGCAGGAACTGGTTCCCGTGAGGATCCCGCCTCCGGGTCACGCACCCGCTTCACCCGCTTCCTGAGCGTTGCCGACACCGCCGGGGGCATTTGGGGTGCAACGCTTGCCACCAATGGAGTGCCTGCTGGGCCGCCCCTGCCTAATCTCCCGCCAAAGCTCCCCCCCCTGCGATGGCCGTGTCTCTGATGCAGGATCCCTCCGGTGGATCCTCCCTGAAGGTGATCGAGGCCGTGAAGGAGGGGTGGCAGGCCTTCACCCGGGCCCCCTGGGTGTTCGTCGGTTTCACCCTGCTGGCGGGGGTGCTGAGCAGCCTCTGCTCGCTGATCCAGGGCCAGATGGACCCCGATGCAGCCGCCGTGGTCACGACGGTTGAGGTGATCCGCCTCGTGGTGGGCTCGATCCTGAGCGTGTTGGTGAGCCTGTGGAGCACCACGGGTCTGGTCCGGGGGGCCTGGTGCGCCCTGGCGGGAGGGAAGCCAAGCCTGGGCACCTTCCTCCGCTGGGACGGCCAGGCCAGCTGGCGACTGTTCCGTAACGGGCTGGTGCTGGGGATCCTGTTTGGCGCCGTCCTGGTGGTGGCGGCCCTGGTGGGGGTCGCCGCCGCCCGGCTCAATCAGGTCCTGGCCGTGTTGCCCTTCCTGGTGGCCTTCACCGTGCTGATCTACCTGGCGGTGAACCAGAAGTTCATGGCCCAGATCGCCCTGCTCAAGGGGCTGGGCCCGATCGAATCGATCACCCGCGGCCGCACCCTGCTTGATCCCCAGTGGGGCTCGGTGCTGCTGCTGGCCCTGGTGGAATTCGCCATCGCCCTTGTGGGCCTGCTGGCCTGCTTCGTGGGGCTGCTGGTGGCGGTGCCGGTGATCCTCTGCACCAGCACGGCCGCCTACCGCCAGGTGTTCGGCAGCGAAGACCTCACGGGACTGCTGGTCGAGCCGGCGGCCTGACCCCGGCCGCTTGCAACGGTCCTGCCTGCTGACTCCGCGGTTGATCGTGATTCGGATTGATCACATTCCACACGACGGTTCCTGAACACGATGGCCGAAGGTGGATGTTTGCTTCGCTTTCGCCATTCGCTCATCCCCAGGGTTGCCTCCCCTCGATCTGGGCTTGTCCCCCTCCCATGCCCTTTCCCCATGGAACTGCCAGTGATTCGGCCTCCGGCCCCGGAGCGTCGATGCCGCTCCGGGAGGAAGAGATCCTGACCTCGTGGGGCCTCAATGCCGCCGTCTGGACCAAGGCCATCCTCAAAGCGATCAAGGAGTTGCCCCACGCACCCTGCTGGATCTGGGCTGCGGTGAAGGCTGGCTGGCCCACCATTGCGCCCGTCAGGGCATTGAGGTGCTCGGCATCGACGCCGTGAACGAGCTCACGGCTGTGTCCGCGGACAGCGCCCCGCCTGGTGCCCGCTTTCAGACGCTGACCTACCAGCAGGTCGCGACCGGCAGCCTGAAGGAGCGGTTTGATGTGGTGGCGGCCAACTTCTCCCTGTTGGGGAATCGCAGCGTCGACGAGCTGTTCCTGGCTCTGCCGAAGCTGCTTGTCCCCACTGGCTGCGTGCTTGTCCAGACCCTGCACCCCATGCTGATCTGCGCCGACCATCCCTACGAAGATGGGTGGCGGGAGAGCTCCTGGTCAGGCTTTTCCCCATCCTTCCGGACTCCGGCTCCCTGGTACTTCCGCACCATGGAATCCTGGAAGGGGCTCTTCCGCCGTCACAACCTCGAGGTCAGGGAGATGCGCGAACCCCTGGATCCCATCAGCGGCCAGCCCGCCTCGGTGATCTTTCGCGCCACCACCATGAACGCCGCCTGAGCCGCCTGAAGGCCCGGCCGCTGACTCAGCGCAGGCAGGCCATCGGATGGCGGGGCGCCACCCCAAGAGCCTTGGCCACGCCGGGATGGCACACCGCCCCATCCACCGTGTTCAGACCGGAGAGCAGTTCGGGCCGGTCGGTGACCGCCTCGAGCAGGCCCCGCCCCGCCATCACCAGGATGTAGGGCAGGGTGACGCTCACCAGCGCTTCGGTGGAGGTGAAGGGCACGGCGCCGGGCATGTTGCCCACGGCGTAGTGCTGCACGCCATGGATGGTCACCACCGGATCGGTGTGGGTGGTCTCGCGGCTGGTGGCGATGCAGCCCCCCTGGTCGATGGCCACATCGACGATCACCGACCCTGGCCGCATGCGCTGCACCAGCTCCTCCCCCACCAGGGTGGGGGCCCGGCCTCCGGGCAGGAGCACGGCGCCGATCAGCAGGTCGGCCCCCGGCACCAGCCGCTCGATCAGGCTGCGGCTGCTCACCAGGCCCGTCATGCGGCCGCGCCGGGCGGTCTCCAGGCCCCGCAGGCGTTGCGGCGAGCGATCCAGCAGGAACACTTCCGCATCCATCGCCGCGGCGATGCGGGCCGCATTCCAGCCCACCGTGCCGGCCCCCAGCACCACCACCCGGGCGGGCCGCACGCCGGTGCAGCCCCCCATCAGCACACCACGGCCCCCGTGGGGTTTCTCCAGCAGGTGGGCCCCCACCTGGGCCGCCAGCCGGCCGGCCACCTCGCTCATCGGCGCCAGCAGCGGCAGGCTGCCGTCCTCAAGCTGCACCGTCTCGTAGGCCAACGCCGTGGTGCCCGCGTCCAGCAGGGCCTGGCCCACCTCGGGGTAGGCCGCCAGGTGCAGGTAGGTGAACAGCACCAGGTCGCTGCGCAGAAAGGCGAATTCCTGGGGCTGGGGCTCCTTCACCTTCACCACCAGATGGGCGGCCCAGGCCTCCTCACAGCTGACCAGGCGGGCCCCGGAGGCGCGGTAGTCGTCGTCGCTGATGCCCGCCCCCAGCCCGGCCCCCTCCTGGACGCGCACCTCCATGCCCTGGGACACCAACTCATGGACGCCGTCAGGGGTGAGGGCCACCCGCTGTTCGTCGCGCTTGATTTCCGTGGGCACACCGATGCTCGCCATCGGAGAGGCCAGGGGTGCCGGGCCGGGAGCTGGCATGGACCGAAAAGAATTGCCGCCCTGAGGCGATCGTGGCCAAACCCTAGGCCGAGGCGATGGGCATCCGCCAGCCACTGCCGAAGGCCCGGTCGCTCACCTTGAGCACCGGTGCCGCCTGGCGGCGCTTGAACTCGGCCCGCCGCAGCAACCCGGCCACCCGGTCCACCAGCTCCCGGTCGGCCCCCTGGGCCACCAGCTCCTCCGGCGTGCGCATCTCCTCGATGCAGGCCTTGAGCAGGGGATCGAGCACCGCGTAGTCGGGCAGGGAATCGCTGTCGCGCTGGTCGGGGCGCAGCTCGGCGCTGGGGGGCTTGGTGCGGATCGCCACGCCGATCAGCTCCGCATCGGACGGCAGGCCAAGGGTGGCGCGGCAGGGGCCGGAGGCCGGCCCATCCAGCCAGTCACACAGACCGGAAATGGTGGTCTTGTAGAGGTCGCCGATCACCGCCAGGCCGCCGTTCATGTCGCCGTAGAGGGTGCAGTAGCCCACCGCCAACTCCGATTTGTTGCCGGTGGAAAGCAGCAGACCCCCCTTTTCGTTGGCCACCGCCATCAGCAGCGTGCCCCGGATCCGCGACTGCAGGTTCTCCTCGGTCACCCCCCGCGGTGGCGCCCCCAGCTCGGCGCTGAGGGCGGCGGCGAAGGCCTCCATCAGCGGCGCGATCGGCAGGGTGGCGGTGCGCAGTCCGAGCCGCCCGGCCAGGGCGGCGGCGTCGTCCAAGGAGCCAGCCGAGCTGAACGGGGAGGGCATCCGCAGCCCTTCCACCCGCTCAGGCCCGAGGGCCGCGGCGGCGATCACCGCCACCAGGGCCGAATCGATGCCGCCGCTGAGCCCCAGCAGGGCCCGCTGGAAGCCGCACTTGGCGGCGTAGTCGCGCACCCCCAGCACCAGCACCCGAAGCAGCTGCTCCCAGGGATCTGGCGGCGCCGCGGGCGTCGTGGCAGTGGTGGCCCCGGGGCTGGTCGCCGCAGGGGGGCCGGCGTCCCAGCGGCCCAGGTCCTCGGCGGCGCAGGCCAGCCGCAGCAACGGACGCCCGGCCCCATCGACCACGAAGCTGGCGCCGTCGAAGACCAGCTCGTCGTTGCCGCCCACCTGGTTGAGGTAGACCACCGGCGCCCCGAGCCGGGCCGCCGCCCGGGCCGCCAGGGCCTGGCGCACCTCCCCCTTGCCGCGGCCGAAGGGGGAGGCCGAGAGGTTGAGCAGCAGGTCGATCCGGCTCGGCACCAGATCAGCGATCGGATCCACCGCGTCCGGCCAGCGGCTGCGCAGGGTCTCCTCCACCCAGAGGTCCTCGCAGATGGTCAGGCCCAGCCGCCAGGGGCGGCCACCGGCCTCCAGCTCCAGCACCGCCGCGGCGTCGCCGGGCAGGAAGTAGCGGCGCTCATCGAAGACGTCGTAGGTGGGCAGCAGGCGCTTGCGACAGACATAGCGCCAGCGACCCCGCTGCACCAGGGCCAGGGCGTTGTACAGGCCAGGCTGCCGCCGGCCAACAGCCGGCTCGGCCACCCCGACCAGCAGGGCCAGATCGTCTTGGCAGGCCGCCGCCAGGGACGCGAGCACCTGCTCCTGGCGCTGGATCAGGGCAGGGCGCAGCAGCAGGTCCCGCGGCGGGTAGCCCCACAGCGACAACTCGGGGGTGAGAACAAGGTCGGCCCCGCCGGCGCGGGCCCGCTCGGCGGCCGCCAGGATCCGCTGGCCGTTGCCCTCCAGGTCGCCGACAAGGGGATTGAGCTGGGCCAGGGCGAGGCGCATCAGGGCTCGGAGAGGCCGTAGAGATTGTGCTGCAGCAGCACGGGCCAGAGCTCGGACGGTACCTGGGCCGGATCGGGCCGATCCCGGATCCGGGAGCTGGCGCTGGGCGGGATCGCCAGGGGCAGCAGGTCGAGGCTGGCCCCCAGGCCGCGCAAGCGCTCCAGATCCGCCGTCTCCAGCGGCCAGCCCTCGCGACGGGCGATGCCGAGCCGGCAGCTGCTCAGCAATGTGTCGGCCCGCTTCCAGCGGGGAATCTGGCCGGCCAGGTCGCTGCCCACCACGAACACCAGCTCCCGCTGGGGCCAGCGCGCCCGCGCCCGCTCCAGCGTCTCCACCGCCCAGGGACTGCTCAGCTGCGGCTCCAGGCTGAGCCGGGGGTCATCGATGGCGCCCACCAGGGCGGCCAGCAGGGCGGTGCGCAGCTCCAGGGGGGCGCCGTGCTGCTTGAGGGGGTTGTCGCTGGCCCAGGTGACCACCGCAGGGAACAGGCCCAGCAGTCCCTCCAGCAGCGCCCTGTGGCCGCGGGTCGGGGGATCGGCGCTGGTGCCGAACAGGGCGAGACGACCTTCAGGGGGGGTCACGGCTGGAGGCCGCCGCCGGCGGTGCGTTCCCCTCCCTCCTGCTGCCACTCGCTCAACCAGCGGCGGGTTTCCGGATCCTGCCGCACCAGCCGGCGCAGCAGGGCCCCCGGCTGGCCCGCAGCGGTGGCGGCGCGCAGCAGTTCGGCGGCCGCCAGCCGGCCCGTGCGCCGGGTGGTGTGCACCGCGAGCGCCGCCTGGGCCAGGGCCACCGGGGCCGCCGGCGCCAGGCTCAGCCCACCGCTCAGGGGCGCCGCCAGCAGCAGCAGCTGGCGCAGCCCGCCCAGCAGCAGCTGCAGGCCCAGCTGGGCGCCCCCCAGCAGGGCGTTGTGGCCACTGAGGCGGGTGAGCAGGGAACGGGCCCCGCCGCGGGTCATGGGCAGGCCGTAGAGCTGGCAGAGCTGGACCACCAGGGCGCTGTCGCAGGCCAGACCTCCAGCCAGATCGAGCAGCAGCAAGGGGTTGGCCGCCACCCCCGTGGCCTTGAGGGCCGCGAAGCGGCCGATCAGGCCCTGGGCCTGGCGGCGGCCGTGGCGCAGCCGGCAGCGGTGAAGGGCCTGGCTGAAGCGGTCGGCGGCCCGCAGGGCATTGAGGGCCAGCAGCAGCTCCCCATGGCGCTCGAGCAGGCCGGTGAGTTCACGGCGCAGGGGCTCCACCCGGGGCGGCGCCGGCTCGCTGCGCACCCGGCCGTCGGCGCGCAGGCGTGCCTCGCGGGGGGCGGCCGCCACGGCCAGGGGCCGCAGGTTGCGGGCCCCCACCGGCAGACGCAGGCCGATGCTGGCCAGCAGGGCGTCGCGCTCGGCCTCCGGCCAGCAGTCGCTGCGGTTGAGCACCAGCAGCAGGGGCTTGCCGGAGGCCAGCAGATCGTCCAGGGCCTGCGCGTCCATCACGGTGAGGTCGCTGTCGATCACCAGCAGCACCAGGTCGGCCCCCACCGCCACCCGGGCCGCCAGGCGGGAGCGGGCGGCGGCGGCGATCTCGTCGATGCCGGGGGTGTCGACCAGGTCGACCCCCTCCAGGCCGGCCAAGGGCTGGCCCCAGGCCTGCTGCTGCTGGTGGCGGGTGCAGCCGTGGGCCACGTCGGTGGCGAAGTGCTCCTCCCCGAGCAGGGCATTGAGCAGGCTCGACTTGCCCACCCCCACCCGGCCGAACACCGCCACCCGCGGCCGGCGCAGGCGCAGGCGTTCCAGCTGGCGATCGAGGCTGGCCAGTTCCGGCGCCAGGGCCGCCTGCTCCCGGCCGCTGAGCACCAGCCCCGATCGCCAGCGGGCCAGCAGCTGCCGGCAGCGCTCGGCGGCGGGGGGGGCAACCAGGGGGGCCGGGGCCGCCATGGTCATGGGTGGCTCTCGGCGGCGGAGGCCGGGCGGCGCCACCAGCCGGCCAGCACCGCCAGCACGGCTTCGGGGCCGATCACCCCGACAAAGCCGCCGAACTCGTCCACCACCACCCGCACCCCGGAGCCATTGCGGCGGAAGCTGGTCAGCAGCCGGTCGGCCCGGATCATCTCCGGCACGAACTCCACCGGTTCGCAGAGATCGGCGGCCTGGCTGGCGCCACGGCACTCCACCAGGGCGGTGAGCAGCTGCTCGCGGCTGGCCACGCCCAGCACCTCGTCCACCTCCTCCCCCAGCACCACCCACCAGGCGGTGGCATGGCGCAGCAGGGTGGCGCGCTGCTCATCAAGGCTCTGGTGGCCCGCCAGGGTGGGGGCCGAGACCCGCGGCAGCATCAGGTCCCGCGCGGTGAGGTCGTTGAGCTGGAACACCTTGGCGATCATGGCGGCCTCATCGGCCTCGATCTGACCCTGCTGGGAGCCGAGGCGGGCCAGCAGGCGGATCTCGTTTTCGTCGGTGCTGATCTCGTTCTCGGCCGTGATCGCCGGCAGGATCCGCTCCAGCAGCAGCACCAGGGGCAACATCAAGGTGGTGATCAACCCCAGCCCCGGGGCGACGGCCAGGGACACGGGCAGGGCCAGCTTGCTGCCGATCGCCTTGGGCAGGATTTCCCCCAGCAGGATCACCAGCACGGTGAGGGCCACCGAGAACAGGGGCAGGGCCGGGCCGCTGACGCCGTAGCGGGCGAAGACGACGCTGGCAAACCCGCCCACCATCAGGCTGCCGAAGATGTTGAACATGTTGTTGGCGATCACAAGCACCGCCAGGGTGCGGCCGAGTCGCTGGCGCAGGGCTTCCAGCCGCCGGGCCCCTGGCACCGGCCGGGGGCGGCTCGCCAGTTCATGCACCTTCACTGGGTTGACCGTGAGCAGGGCCGCCTCCACCCCCGAACACAGGAAGGACCCCATCAACATCACGATCACCGCCAGAACCAGAAGCAGGAGATCGTTCATCCGCGGGGGTGGGCAGCAGGGGTGAACGGCACGTGCAGGTTCGGGGGGATCACGTGTATTTAATCGGCTGTGCCATCTTCTCGCTGTACATCCCTGCGCCGCGATGCCGCCGACCCCCCCGATCGATGCCGCCCTGCTGGCCCGCCGGCGCCAGCGGTTCCTGCAGCAGCTGGGCGGAGTGGCCGCGGTGATCCCCGGCGCGGCGCTGGTGACCCACCACGCCGACGTGGAGCACAGCTTCCGCCAGAACAGCGATTTCTGGTATCTGACCGGCTTCGATGAGCCCGGTGCCGTGGCCCTGTTCCTCCCCCACCGCCCCGACAACCCCTTCGTGCTGTTCGTGGAGGCGAAGGATCCGGGGGCCGAGGTATGGAACGGCTTCCGCTGGGGCTGCGAGGGTGCCGTCACCAGCTTTGGCGCCGACCTGGCCCACCCCCGCCGCGAACTGGCCGAGCGGCTGCCGGAGTATCTCGACGGCGCCGAGGGGATCGCCTTCCGGGTGGGCCGCCACCCCCAGGTGGAACCCCTGGTGCTCGCCGCCTGGGGGCGCCAGCTGGATCGGGCCCCCCGCAGCGGCAAGGCGGCCCTGGGGCTGGTCGCCCCCTGCCCGCTGCTGCACGAGCTGCGGCTGCGCAAGGAACCCGAGGAGCTGGCCCGCCTGCGGCAGGCCGCCCGCATCTCCGCCGAGGCCCACGAACTGGCGCGGCGGGTGGTGCGGCCTGGCCTCAGCGAACGGCAGGTGCAGGCCGTGATCGAGCAGCACTTTCTTGAGCAGGGGGCCCGGGGCCCGGCCTACGGCTCGATCGTGGCCGGCGGCGACAACGCCTGCGTCCTCCACTACACCGCCAACGCCGATGTGCTGCGGGACGGCGACCTGTTGCTGATCGATGCCGGCTGCAGCCTCGACGACTACTACAACGGCGATATCACCCGCACCTTCCCCGTCAACGGACGCTTCAGCGGCGAGCAGCGGGCCCTCTACGAACTGGTGCTGGCCGCCCAGGAGGCGGCCGTGGCGGCGGTGGCCCCTGGCCAGACCGCCGAAGGGGTGCATGACACCGCCGTGCGGGTGCTGGTGGAGGGGCTGGTGGAGCTGGGCCTGCTCAGCGGCGCGGTGGATGGCCTGATCGAGCAGGGGGCCTACCGCCACCTGTACATGCACCGCACCGGCCACTGGCTCGGCCTCGACGTCCACGATGTGGGGGCCTACCGGCTGGGCGAGCACCACGTGGCGCTCGAGCCGGGCATGGTGCTGACCGTGGAGCCCGGCCTTTACGTGAGTGACCGGTTGGCGGTACCCGAGGGCCAGCCCGCCATCGCCGAGCGCTGGAAGGGCATCGGCATCCGCATCGAGGACGATGTGGCGGTGAGCGACCACGGCCATGAGGTGCTCACGGCCGCCGCCCTCAAGGCGCCGGCGGCGATGGAGCGCTGAACAGCTCCAGCACCTGACGGGTGGAGCCCAGGAGATGGTCGGCCCCCGCCTGGCGCAGCTGCGCTTCATACCGCTGCCGCTCGGCCTCCCGTCCGGGCCCGTGCAGATGGGGGGGCGCCACCGCCAGGGCCTCGAAGCGCTGGCCGGGCACCCGGGCGCGGGCGCGGCGCACCGTCTCCACATCGGCCACTGTGTCGCCGAGGTAGGCCACGGGCGGGGCGCCGGCGCCCAGGGGCACCCCCGCCAGGCGGGCCGCCAGGGCCAGGAGGCCGGTGGGCTCGGGCTTGTCGGGGGCCTGGCCCATGGCGATCAGGGGCGGCGCCACCAGGCCCAGCCGCTGCTCCAGCACAAAGCGGGCGGAGGGGGGCTCGGCGCCGCTGACGAAGCCCCAGGCGATCCCAAGATCGCCGAGGGCGGCGAAGAACGGCCCGTCCACCAGCAGGGGCTCACTGCCGATGAAGCCGCGCCAGAGGCCGGTATCCCCCTCCGGATCGCCACCGAAGTAGTAGCCGCTGAACACCGCCACCAGCTCCGCCCAGGCAGGCAGAGGGGCCACGCCGCGACGGCGCAGCAGCTCCATCGAGGCCTGCCAGTCGTTGTTCCAGCGACCTTCACCCTTGAGAGCGTCGATGGCGGCGGGCTCCGGCGCCCAGCCGCTGAAGTGCTGCACGGTTTCGACGATGGCGCGCCGGTAACTGCCGCCCACATCCCTGATCACGCCGTCGATGTCGAACAGGAGGACGGCGCGGGGGGCGGCGGGGGCAGCCAGGGGGTTGCAGCGAATCGGCTGGTAGGTTAATCGTTTGCTAGTTCTCCTTGAGCGCCGAAACCGTGACAGCCCCTGAGAGTGCCGAGGCCGCTGCAGTCAGCGCCGTACCCGCGGCCATTGCCGCCGACACCACCGAGGGTCGTCCGGTGTTGCGCGGCGGCAGTGCCGCCCTGGCCACCGCCACCATCGACGAAGACGGGGTGCCCTCCGGCTACACCCCCAAGGCCGACGAGGGCCGCTTCCTGGTGAAGATCCTCTGGCTGCCCGACAACGTCGCCCTGGCGGTGGATCAGATCGTCGGTGGCGGGCCCAGCCCCCTCACCGCCTACTTCTTCTGGCCCCGGGAAGACGCCTGGGAAACCCTCAAGGGCGAGCTTGAGGCCAAGAGCTGGATCACCGACAACGAGCGGGTTGAGATCCTCAACAAGGCCACCGAGGTGATCAACTACTGGCAGGAGGAAGGGCGCGGCAAATCCCTCGATGAGGCCAAGCTCAAGTTCCCCGACGTCACCTTCTGCGGGACCGCCTGAGTCCTGCCCTTCCCAGGCGGTTCAGCCGCCTTGGGCGTCCTTTTCAAACTGCTCGGCGGCCGCGGCTGTATCCAGGCTGGCGAACAGGGCTTGGGCAATCGCCGGGCTGATCGTGTGGTGGGCCAGGCCGGCGGCAGCCAGGCGGGCCAGATCCCCCGGCTGCCGCAGGCTGGCCACCAATAACCGGGTGCTGGAACCCACCCCTTCGAGGGCCCGCTGCATGGCGATCAGCTCGCCGTGGCCGTCACGGCCACGATCGCTGATGCGGCCCAGGTAGGCGGCGATGCCATCGGCCCCGAGGGCCGCGGCCACCAGCACCTGCGCCACTTCATAGCAGGCGGTGAAGGTGACGGGTACCCCTTCGGCGATCAACTGGCGCGCCACCGCGGCGCCGGTCCGGGTGATCGGCACTTTGACGAAGACCCGCTGGGGATCGAGGGCCGCCAGGGCCCGGCCGGTGGCCAGCTGCTGTTCCCCATCAACGCCCCAGGTCTGCAGATGCAGCTCGCGGCAGCCCAGGGCCACAGCGCGCTCATGCAGCCGCCCCAGGTGGTGAAAGTTGCAGGGCTGGCCGGCCCGCCGCAGCAGGGTCGGGTTGGTGGTGACGCCCTGGAACAGGCCGCTGGGCAGCCAGTGCTCCCACTCCAGGGGATCGGCGCAATCGAGCAGCAGGCGCAGGGCCATGGGGTTCAGGGGATAACGGTGGCCGGGGCTGGGGATTCGGCCCACTGCCGGCTGAGGGCCTCCAGCAGGGCCGGGCAGGCGCCGAGGGCCTGCAGAGGGCGGCGAGGGTGGGCCGCCGGCAGATCCGCGGCGATCAGGGCGGCCAGGGGATCCGAGGCGGCTGCAGCCTTCAATCGGGCCGGATCCTGCCGGCCCTGGCGCAAGGCGACGAACAGGTCGCGGCGACGGCGCAGCTCCAGGGGCAGGGTGGCCGGCTGGCTGCAGAGGCGCTCCACCTCGGCCAGGGCGGCCCGCAGCCCGGGGGAGGTGGGCGCCGCCTGCGGCGGGGGCTGGGTTCGGGGCCAGACCAGGGCCAGCCAGCCCGCACCGGCGGCGGCCAGGGCCAGGCCGATGACCAGCGCCCGGCCGATCGCCGGGCGCCGCCGCCGGGGAAGGGGGCGGGGAGGGGACGCCTCCGGGGCCGCCGGGGGGGATGGCGGCGGCGGAGGGGTTTGCTTCGCCTGGGCTGGCGGCGGCGGCGGCAGCTCCTCGCCGGGCGCTTCGCTGCGGCCGATCGCCACGGTCACGTCGTCGCCACTGCCCTCGCGGCTGATCCGATCCAGCGCCTCCGGCAGGATCCCGGCCGTCTCGGCGGCGCTGCGGGCCAGCCAGGCCGCCAGGGTGAGGAAGTCGCCGTCGCTGGCGCAGGACTTGCGGATGCCGTCGGTGCAGAGCACCAGGGCGAAGTCGCGCTCCTCTGGCGCCAGGGGATGCAGGGCCGCCCGACGGGCGAACAGGGACGCCGCCTGGGGCTGGCAGAGGCTGCAGGTGGCCTCGCCAAGCGCGGTCGGTTCGTTCTCCTCCTCCAGCAACCGGGCACGGCCGTCCGCCTCCACCCGCACCAGGTCCCAGTCGCCCAGGCCCGTATGGCCCCACCAGCGGGACGTCATCACCACCAGGCCCAGGGTGCTGCCGTAAAGCAGGGGCTCGAAGTCGCCCTCGCCGGGATCGCCCTGCCAGTGGGCCTGCACCGCCTCCAGCCAGCGGCACTGGACCATCTCGGGCAGGTCGTGGGCCAGCCAGCGGCTCCAGCCCCCCTCCCCGTCCCCCGGGGCCGCGGCGGCCAGGGCGTCAGCCACCACGGCCAAGGCCGTCTCGCAGGCCAGGCGACTGCCCACCTCGCTGCGCCGGTAGCGGCGCCCGCCGTGGCCATCGGCCACCGCCATCAGCATCACCGACTGCCCGGCGGCGTCGCGCAGCTCGCCGCAGAGCACGGCGTCCTGGCAGGGGCGGCCGGCCCTGAGGTGGGCGGCCCCGGCCCGGCTGGCACCGATCGGCGCCACCCAGGGGTTCACCACACCAGGGGACCGACGTCGTCGGTGGGATCCAGCACGGTGGGGGGCAGATCCGGCAGGGGGATGTTGCCCGCCGCAGGCTCCAGGGGCGTCTCGCTCACCCGGCTCGCCGGCATCGAAGCGGCCCCCACCACCGCCGTGGAGGCCCACTGGATGTACTGGGCCAGGGAGGTGGCGTTGCTGGCCTGCAGGGGCCGTCGGGGCGAGCGGCCCGCCGTTGCCGGTTCCGTGCCGATGAACCGTTGCAGCACCTCCAGATCGGCGTCGTGGCCCAGGGCGATGGCCAGCCGCACCGCCTTCTGGGCCCAGGGCACCCGCAGCAGAGCCTCGAGGCCAGCGGCAAAATCATCGGTGGGCTGGCCGTCGGAGATCAGCACCAGCACCGGCGGCAGGGCGCGCACCTCCATCGGCGGGGTCTGCAGGGCCGCCGCCACCAGCTTCAGGGCCTCCCCCATGGCCGTGATGCCGCCGGCCTGCAGATCCCGCCACTCCAGCTGGTCTACAGGCGTGGGGGTCTCGATGTGCCAGACGGCGTGATCGGCGAAGCGCACGGCCCGAACCAGCACCCGCGCCTCCGGGTTGTCCCGGGCCACCGCCGCCATCCCCGGCAGGGACTGGCGGATGGCCTGGTTGAGGGC
Source organism: Cyanobium sp. Cruz-8D1 (assembly GCF_024345975.1). GTDB lineage: Bacteria > Cyanobacteriota > Cyanobacteriia > PCC-6307 > Cyanobiaceae > Cyanobium. The sequence continues at coordinate 129,124 of NZ_JAGQCD010000004.1, forward strand.
CTGCATCTTGCCGGACGCGGCCATCGAGCCGGAGCAGTCGCAGAGGTAGAGGAAGTGGAGCGGCCGGTTGGCCAGCTTGACGTCGGGAAACGGCATGGATCAGGCGATGGGGGATGGCCGGATCGGGCGTTGCACGGCGATCGGACCCGCCGGGGACTGGATCCGGGCGAGTGCGGCGAGGCTACAGCTCTCGCCAGGCTGCACCGCCTGGACGCGGCCGTCGTGGGTCTCGGCGCTCCAGGCGGCCGATGAGAGGTTGCGCAGCCCCAGCCGCCGGGGGTCCTGGGGATGGGCCACCACCCGGGCCAGCGGCCGGCGCAGATCCTCCCCGGCCAGGGCATCGAAGTGGTGGGGGTGCAGCTCGTTGTCGGGGGCGGCCACCACGCTCCCATGGGGTAGCCGCAGCGTGATCGGCTCCGGCAAAGGGGCGCCACAGCTCCAGCACAGCGCCGGGGCGCCACTGGCCTGGAAGTTTTCCTGGCCGCAGGCGGGGCAGAGGGAACGTCGATCAAGGCTGCGGGCCAGTTCCTGCTTCCACTGGCCGGTGAGGGCCCGACGGGAGGGCTGCTTCATGCCGCGGCAGAAGGTCTGCTCGAACAGCGCCTGGAGCGGGCGGGGGTAGATGGGCCAGGTGATCAGGGCCGCCGCATGCTCGATGGGGTCGGGCCGGTTGCGGTCATCCACCGGATCAAAGATGAACACCGGGTCCTCGCCGCACAGGCGCCGGCGGGCCGGCTCGTCGAGGCAGCGGATCGCCAGCTCCATCTGGCCCTTGAGGGGGTCGTGGCGGGTGAGCAGCCGGAACAGCAGCACCGCCAGGGAGAACAGGTCGCTGTCGGCCCCGGGACGGGCCTGCCCCAGCAGCACCTCCGGAGCCATGAAACCCGGGGTGCCCAGCACGGCGCCGTGGTCGGCGCCGTCCACCGCGACGTTGTCGTTGTCGCAGATGAGGATGCCGCCGCTGGCCGGCTCCAGGAAGAGGTTGCCGAGCGAGACGTCCTTGTAACAGAGCCCCGCCAGGTGCAGGGCATGGAAGGCGTCAGCGAGGCCGAAGCAGGCCCGCATCACCTGGCGCAGGCCGATCGCCAGCCGGCCGGCGGCATGCTCGCAGGCGCCCACGTAGGCGGGCGGCCGCAGGGGCATCAGGTAGCCGAAGCTCTCGTCGCGGATGCGGATCAGGGGCCGGCTGGCGGGGCTGGCCCGCAGCAGGGCGATCGGCCAGAGGAAATCCTCGTTCGGGGCGGTGGCCCGGATGCTCGCCACCAGGCGCCGCTCCAGGCCGCCGTCGCGGGCGATGCAGGCTGGCAGATACCACTTCAGGGCCAGCCGCTCCCCCTCCAGGTCCACCTCGTAGACCTGGCCCTGAGTACCACCCCCGAGGCCGCGCACGATCCGCAGCGGTGCGGCCAGGCCCTCAAAGCCCAGGCTGGCGCCCTCTGGCAGGATCCAGCTCATGGCCGCCTCCCCGTCGCCGGGGCCGCGCCCATGGCCTTGCGGATGCCGTTGCGGTGGGCCAGGGCCGTCTCCAGGCTGTCGAAGCGATGGCGGTAGGCCAGGCCGTCCTGGAGCGTCAACTCGAGCAGGTGCTCCCAGCGGGAGCCCAGCAGGATCCAGCCCGCCAGCGCCCCCAGCTGCACGGGCCAGAACAGCCAGGGGAAGGGCAGCAGCAACAGGCCGCCGAGGCAGAGCAACAGCCACCAGCTGAAGGCCTGGGGATGGCGCCGGCGGCTGCGCACGTAGGCCGAGCGGATCCGATCGAGGCGCAGAGAACGGCCGGCGAAATCCAGCTGGCCGGCGGCCGCCTGGGCCACCACCGGAGCCGCCGGGCGGCCGGCGGAAGGGAGAGCCTGGGGGGAAGCGCTGCCGGTGGTGCGGAACTGCAGCACCGGCCCCTGCAGGCCCAGCCGGATCTCATCGCCGTCCGAGAGGGGCCGGCAGTCCCGCAGCCGGGCGCCCTCCAGATAGGTGCCGTTGGCGCTGCCCAAGTCGCAGAGCAACCACTGGCCCGCCTGCGTTCGCGACAGCCGCACCAGGGCATGGTGGCGGGAGACGCCCTGGGCCTGGCCCAGGCAGAGGCCGCTGGCCGGATCGCGGCCGATCGAGAGGGGCGTGCGGGGATCCAGCGGCACGCTGCGGCCGGGATCGTCCCGCAGCAGCAGCCGGGGGTGGGAGCTCATCGGGGGTCCTCACCGGCCTTGCGCCGGCGGCCCAGGCGTCGGTCGGCCAGAAAGCGGCCCCACCAGCCCATCGGTTCGCCCTCCCGCCAGGAGATCACCCGCCCGGGGAACAGCAGGGCCAAGGCCGCCAGCGCCAGGGCCACCAGCAGCAGCAGCAGCAGCACCCAGCCGGGGATCGCCCCCACCCAGGTGGCGGCAAAGGTGGCCCGCAGCGCGTACACCCCGATGGTCAGGGCGGTCCAGATGCGGAAGGGTGCCCATGGATCCCGGCGTTGCTCCACCTGGCCGGCCGCTCCGATCGCTGCGCTTAGCGTATGGGAGCAAGGCAGATGGGCCCGGGATGGTGGGGACGACGGAGCAGGCGTCGCCTGGCGACATCACCGCACCTGGCACTCCACCTGGCACCCCACCGCGCCCCACACCCGAGCCCGCCACGGGCTGGCTGAGCCTCTGGCAGTCCCTTCGCCGCCCCACTCCGGCCGGCGGCCGCCGCCGGGCCGTGGCAGCGGCCCTGGGGGAACTGAAGCACCACGGCGCCTGGCTGGAACTCTGGATCGGCGGCCAGTGCCGCCAGCGGCTGGCCCTGGAGGGGGGCCGCTACCGCATCGGCCGGGATCCCCTCTGCGAGCTGCAGGCCGACGCCACCGGCGTCAGCCGGGTGCACACGATCGTGGAGCAGGAGCGCCCCGGCGATCGGGATTACCGCGGCGAGGATTTCGGCTCCGCCAACGGTCTGTTTCACCGCGATCGCCGCATCCGCGCCATCCACCTGCGGGACGGGGACCGGCTGCAGCTCGGCTCGCCGCTCAAGGGTGAAGCGCCCACCCTGGTGTATCGCCATCCCCGCAGTCCCCTGGGGCAACTGGTGCACTGGGGGGCCATCGGCGCCCTCGTCGGCTCGGGCGTGGCCCTGGGGGGCCTGCTGCTGGCCACCACCATTTCCGGTGGCTCCTCGATCCGGTCGGTGGGCGGGCCGGTGAAGGTGTTCTCCAGCGATGGCCGCCAGATCGATGCGGCCGAGGGCTCCTCGACGGCCCTGCCCGCCCTGGCCGACTACCCCCTGCACCTGCGCCAGGCCCTGATCGCCTCGGAGGACTCCCGCTTCGGCTGGAACAGCGGCATCGACCTGTTCGGCACGGCCCGCTCCCTGGTGCTGGGTACCGGCGGCGGCAGCGGCCTTGCCCAGCAGGTGGCCCGCATGGTCTACCCGGCCGTCGGCACCGATGTGTCGCTGGCCCGCAAGCTGCGAGAGCTGTGGGTGGCCTGGCAACTGGAGGCGGGCTTCAGCAAGAACCGGATCCTCAAGATGTACCTCGACCGGGCCTACCTGGGCCTGGGGGCCGAAGGGTTCGAGCAGGCGGCCCAGCTCTATTTCCGCAAGTCGGCCAGCGCCCTGGATGTGGCGGAGTCGGCGTTCCTGGTGGGCCTGCTGCCGAGCCCCAACAGCTACAGCCCCTGCAACCGGGAGACCCCCGCCTGGGGCCGGGAGCGCCGCGACCTGGTGCTGGGGCGGATGCACGCCGAGGGCTATCTGTCCGACCAGGCGCTGATCGACGCCCGCCGCCGGCCTCTCAACATCGATCCCTCCGCCTGCCGCGAATCCAGCTACTCCAGCTATCCCTTCTTCAGCGACTACGTGATCAGCGAGTTGGAGGGGCGGCGCTTCGCCCTCGACCTCAGCCGTGCGGAGGCCCGGGGCAACTACGCGGTGATCAGCAGCATCGACCCCCGCCTTCAGGCCATCGCCCAGAAGCAATTGAAGGCGTTCCTCGAGGGCCCCGGGGGCCGGGCCGGGCTCACCCAGGGCTCCCTGATCTCGATCGACTACGGCACCGGCGCGATCCTGGCCTATGTCGGCGGCGGTGATTACAGCCGCTCGAGCTTCGACCGGGTGCAGGCCCTGCGGCAGCCCGGATCCACCTTCAAGCTGTTCAGCTTCCTGGCGGCCCTGGAGGCCGGCGTCAAGCCCGGCGATGCCGTCTCCTGCGCGCCCCTGGCCTACGTGGCCGGCTGCCGTGGCGGGGGGGGCAGCACCAGTGTGGCGGCGGGCTTCGCCAACTCCGACAACGTGGTGGCTCTACGGCTGGCCCAGCAGGCCGGCCTGGGCAAGGTGGTGGGCAAGGCGCGCCAGCTGGGCATCAGCACGCCCATGGAAGAGAGCGTCTCGATGGTGCTGGGCGGCAAGGAAACCTTCCTCTACGAACTGGCGCGGGCCTACGCCGTGGTGGCCAACGGCGGCCGCTCGGTGCCGCTGCACGGCGTGAAACGCATCTACGACCTGGGCATCTGCGGCTCGGTGCGCAACCTGGCCACCTGCCCCCCCAGCGGTGTCACCACGCCGGTGGCCGAGCTGTCGCAACAGCTGATCGAACCGGCGCTGGCGGCCGAAATGGATGGCCTGCTGCGGCAGGTGGTGAGTGGCGGCACCGGCGGCGCTGCCGCCGTGGTGGCCGATGCCCGCGGCAAGACCGGCACCACCGACAACGGCGTCGATGTGCTGTTCGTGGGCTACTCCCCCGCCAGCCGCATCCTCACCGGCATCTGGATGGGCAACGACGACAACCGACCAGCCCAGGCCGCCTCCGGCGCCCTGGTGGCCCAGTTATGGGGGCAGTACATGCGCGCCCTGGCGGGCTGAGGCCGGCTTCAGCCCAGCCAGCCCAGGCCCCTGGCCAGCTCCTGGGCGCGGGTGACCAGGGCCCAGGCCGTTCCCAGCACGGTGCCCCAGCACCAGGGGCTGCTCCAGAGCCGCGCCATGGGGCTGCTGCTGTCCTGGGGATCGCGGCGGGGCAGTTGCCAGCCCAGCTGCACGGCACCAAAGACCACCAGCAGGACCCAGGCTGGGATCTCCACAGCGCCCACCACGAAGGGGTGAGCCTTCCAGTGCAGGAGGCTGAGGACCGAAGCCAGGGCGATCACAGCCGCGATCGGACCGGAGGCCCCGTCCCAGTGCCGCAGCACCCGGGCCCGGCGGGCCACCAGCACCGCCGGAGCCGTGGTGGCCAGGGCCGTGAGGGAATAGCGCAGCAGCAGGGAGGCCAGGGGCAGCGACGAGCCCCCCAGCACGAGCGCCAGCATCACCAGGTTGAGCAGGGCCTCGCGGTTGGCCGCATGGATCCAGGGGGCGGTGATCCAGCACCAGGCACGGCGAGGGTCACCGCTGGCCTCCAGGGCCAGGGGCCAGCGGCGGCGCAGGACCCGCAGCGGGCCGAGGGCCAGGGCCTGCAGCAGGGCCAGGGCCACCACCAGCACCACGCCGCCACCCCAGCGCCAGGGATCAAAGAACCACTGGTCGAGCTCCCCACCGGCCCAGAACAGCACCAGGGCGCCCGACGCCGAAAGCGCCAGACCCGGGCCGAGGGGCCGCAGACACTCCAGCCAGGGCAGGGGGAAGCTCCCGGTGATGGCAGGGGAGGCATCAGCGGCCGGGACATCGCCGGCGGGCCGGGAGGGTGCCACGCCGGAGCTGGCCTCCAGCAGGTCAAGCAGCTCTGCCAACACCCTCGGCGTGTAGATGCCGGCCAGATGCTGACTGAGGGCCGCGATGGCACTGCGCTGGGGACCACCCTGCAATTGCAGCACCCGCAGCAGCAAAGGCTGGGTGGCCAGGTCCCGCACGGGTCCCCTCAGAGCTTCCTCAGCCCCGAGGACATCAATCAGCCGGTTGGCCAGGGCCTGGGGATTGTCCAGTCTGACGGAACCGGTGGCGATCCACTGGCGCAATTGCAGTCCCAGTTCCCGACCCTTGCCCATGGCCGCCGCAGCCCCCCGGCCAGCAGGAGAACTCAGGCGACCTTGCTGGCCTGAAGACGGGCGCGGGCGCGGGCCAGGGCCTGCTGGGCCTTGACTTTTTCGGGGCTGGGGTCGGAGCCTTCCAGGGCCGCAGCGGCTTGTTGGGCCACTTCGAAATCACTCTGGGCGGCGGCGGCGTCGATGCTGCTGCCCAGCTCAGCGCCGTTGACGAGCACGGTGACCTCATTGGCCACCACCTCGGCAAAGCCACCCATCAGGGCGATCGACTGCCAGTTGGCCCCCTCCCGCACCCGCAGCACGCCGCTGTCGAGGGCGGTGAGCATGGAGACGTGGCCGGTGAGGATGCCAAGCTGGCCGGTGGTGCCGGGCAGGATCACTTCGTCGGCGGTGCCGTCGAAGACGCTCTGATCGGGGGCGAGGACGCGCAGGGTGAGGGTCATGGAGAGGATTCTCGTATCAGGACTTGGCTGAGGCGAGGATCTTGGCGGCCTTGGCCCTCACCTGGTCGATGTTGCCCACCAGGTAGAAAGCGGCTTCGGGAAGATCATCGAGTTCACCGGCGAGGATCATGTTGAAGCCCTTGATGGTGTCGTCGAGTTTCACGTATTCGCCGGACTGACCGGTGAAGATCTCGGCCACGAAGAACGGCTGGGAGAGGAACTTCTCGATCTTGCGGGCCCGATCCACCGTGCGGCGGTCGTCCTCGGAGAGTTCGTCCAGACCCAGGATCGCGATGATGTCCTGCAGTTCCTTGTAGCGCTGCAGGGTGGACTGCACGGCCCGGGCGGTGCGGTAGTGCTCATCACCCACCACGGCGGGCTGAAGCATGGTGCTGGTGGAATCGAGGGGATCCACGGCCGGGTAGATGCCCTTGGAGGCCAGACCGCGGCTGAGCACGGTGGTGGCATCGAGGTGGGCGAAGGTGGTGGCAGGTGCCGGGTCGGTGAGGTCGTCGGCAGGGACGTAGACGGCCTGGATCGAAGTGATCGAACCCTCCAGGGTGGAGGTGATGCGCTCCTGCAGTTCACCCACGTCGGTGCCGAGGGTGGGCTGGTAGCCCACGGCCGACGGCATGCGGCCCAGCAGGGCGCTCACTTCGGAACCGGCCTGCACGAAGCGGAAGATGTTGTCGATGAACAGCAGCACGTCCTGCTTGTTCACATCACGGAAATGCTCGGCCATGGTGAGCGCCGACAGGCCGACGCGCATGCGGGCGCCGGGGGGCTCGTTCATCTGGCCGTAGCAGAGGGCCACCTTCGACTTGGAGAGGTCGCCGGCGTTGATCACGCCCGACTCCTTGAACTCCTCGTAGAGGTCATTGCCCTCACGGGTGCGTTCGCCCACGCCACCGAACACCGAGACGCCACCGTGCTCCTTGGCGATGTTGTTGATCAGCTCCTGGATCAGCACGGTCTTGCCGACGCCGGCGCCACCGAAAAGACCGACCTTGCCGCCCTGGCGATAGGGGGCCAGCAGGTCGATCACCTTGATGCCGGTCTCGAAGACGCGGGGCTTGGTTTCGAGTTCGGTGAGCTTGGGAGCCTGGCGGTGGATCGGGGCCGTCATGGTCGTCGAAACCGGGCCCTGCTCGTCAACGGGCTCGCCGAGCACGTTGAAGATCCGGCCGAGGGTGGCTTCACCGACGGGAACGGAGATGGGAGCGCCGGTGTCGAGGGCGCCCATGCCGCGCACCAGGCCGTCGGTGCTGCTCATGGCCACAGCACGGACACGGTGGTCGCCCAGCAGCTGCTGCACCTCAGCGGTGATGGCCACCTGCTGGCCAGCGGAATTGGTGCCTTCGATGCGAAGGGCATTGAAAATTCTGGGCAGCTTGCCGGCAGGGAATTCCACGTCGAGGACGGGGCCGATCACCTGGCGCACGGTGCCTTTGGTACCAGGGACGGCGGGAGCGGCAGCAGCCATAGGTAAGGAAGGAGCGTGGTGTGCCCAGCGGGGTCCAACCACCCGTCTGAAGCGGGGCAACCTTACCACCGCAGGGGCCTGGGACTTAGGGGTTCGGTCACCCGCACAGCCCGGGGATGGCGCCGCGACAGAGCCGCCACCTAGGTTGGCAGTCGAAGGGCGTGAGTGCTAACTCATCCCACCCCAGCAACGCTCCGGCCCCGGCCGATCGGCGTCGCTGTCTTCGCAACCTTTTCTTCGCGTCATTTCATGGCTGCCGTTTCCCTCAGCGTCTCCACGGTCAAACCCCTCGGAGATCGCGTCTTCATCAAGGTGTCCGAATCGGAGGAAAAAACCGCCGGTGGCATCCTTCTGCCCGACACCGCCAAAGAAAAGCCCCAAGTGGGCGAAGTGGTCCAGATCGGTCCTGGCAAGCGCAACGACGACGGTTCCCGTCAGGCCCCTGAAGTGGGCGTCGGCGACAAAGTGCTCTACAGCAAGTACGCCGGTACGGACATCAAGCTCGGCACCGACGAGTACGTGCTTCTGTCCGAGAAGGACATCCTGGCCGTCGTCAACTGATCTGACGGGTTTCCCGTCTGCATCACTACCAACCAAGCAATTTTTCTTCTTCCATGGCCAAACGTATTATCTATAACGAGCAAGCCCGCAGGGCGCTCGAACGCGGCATCGACATTCTTGCCGAAGCCGTTGCCGTCACCCTGGGTCCCAAGGGCCGCAACGTGGTGCTGGAAAAGAAATTCGGCGCTCCCCAGATCATCAACGACGGCGTGACGATCGCCAAGGAGATCGAACTGGAGGATCACATCGAGAACACCGGTGTGGCCCTGATCCGTCAGGCCGCCAGCAAGACCAACGACGCCGCCGGTGACGGCACCACCACCGCCACCGTCCTGGCCCACGCCATGGTCAAGGCGGGTCTGCGCAACGTGGCCGCCGGCGCCAACGCCATCACCCTCAAGAAGGGCATCGACAAGGCCACCGAGTTCCTGGTCGGCAAGATCGAGGAGCACGCCAAGCCGATCGCCGACTCCAACGCCATCGCCCAGGTGGGCACCATCTCCGCCGGCAACGACGAAGAGGTGGGTCGCATGATCGCGGATGCCATGGACAAGGTGGGCAAGGAGGGGGTCATCTCCCTCGAGGAAGGCAAGTCGATGACCACCGAACTGGAGGTCACCGAGGGCATGCGCTTCGACAAGGGCTACATCTCGCCCTACTTCGCCACCGACACCGAGCGGATGGAAGCGGTGCTCGACGAGCCCTACATCCTGCTCACCGACAAGAAGATCGGCCTGGTGCAGGATCTGGTGCCCGTGCTTGAGCAGATCGCCCGCACCGGCAAGCCCCTGCTGATCATCGCCGAGGACATCGAGAAGGAAGCCCTCGCCACCCTGGTGGTGAACCGTCTGCGCGGCGTTCTGAACGTTGCTGCCGTCAAGGCTCCCGGCTTCGGTGATCGCCGCAAGGCCATGCTCGAGGACATCGCCGTTCTCACCAACGGTCAGCTGATCACCGAGGACGCCGGCCTCAAGCTGGAGAACACCAAGCTGGAGATGCTCGGCACCGCCCGCCGCATCACCATCAACAAGGACACCACCACCATCGTTGCCGAAGGCAACGAGGCGGCCGTGAAGGCCCGCTGCGAGCAGATCCGCAAGCAGATGGACGAAACCGACTCCTCCTACGACAAGGAGAAGCTGCAGGAGCGTCTGGCCAAACTGAGCGGCGGTGTGGCCGTGGTCAAGGTGGGCGCTGCCACCGAAACCGAGATGAAGGACAAGAAGCTGCGTCTGGAAGATGCCATCAACGCCACCAAGGCGGCCGTTGAAGAAGGCATCGTCCCCGGCGGTGGCACCACCCTGGCCCACCTGGCCCCGGCCCTGGAAGAGTGGGCAGCCGCCCATCTCTCCGGCGAGGAGCTGATCGGCGCCACCATCGTGGCCTCCTCCCTCACCGCTCCGCTGATGCGGATCGCCCAGAACGCCGGCGTCAACGGCGCCGTCGTCGCCGAGCACGTGCGCAACAAGCCCTTCAACGAGGGCTATAACGCCGCCACCGGCGAGTACGTCGACATGCTGGCCGCCGGCATCGTCGATCCCGCCAAGGTGACCCGCTCCGGCCTGCAGAACGCCGCCTCGATCGCCGGCATGGTGCTCACCACCGAGTGCATCGTGGCCGACATGCCCGAGAAGAAGGAAGCTGCTCCCGCCGGTGGCGGTGGCGGCATGGGCGGCGACTTCGACTACTGATCGCGCCTGCGGTCAGCGTCGGATTCAACCCCCTTCGCTTTCAGTTCCCAGCGCCCCTCACGGGGCGCTTTTTTTTGGCGCTGGCAGGCCATTCGTCTTTCGCATGAACGGCCCAGACGCATCGGCTGCACAGCGTCACACTGGGCACACCCGACCCCCGCTGCCAGGCTGCCCCAACGCAGCCTGGCCCCCCCACCCCCTGCCTGCCCCGCTCCACGTCTGATACCCCGTCCGCACCGACCTCACTGACGCCCTGCTGGCCCTGATCCCGGAGGACGGCAGCCGCCTGAGCAATGCAGAGCTGCGCGCCGAGCTGTTGGACCTGGCCGATGAACCCTTCAGAGACGAGGAGTTTGAAGCCGCCAAGGACCACGTGGTGGCCATGGGTGCTGCCGAAAAGGCCCGCGGCGCCGGCGGTGGCTTGAAAGCCCCAGGCCGCGGCCGCCGCAACGTCACTGGCGCGGCCCCCACCAGCGCCCAGCCCGCCTTCGCCCCTGGCACCACGGCCGCCTCGGTGCTCACCGGTGAGCTGCGCAACCAGATCGACGGCATCTGGAATGCCTTCTGGAGCGGCGGCATCGCCAATCCGCTGGAGGTGCTGGAGCGCAGCCGATCTGGGGGCCTGGTTTTCGCGGTGGAACCGAAGCTCCGCTTCGCCGGCGAAGTGCTGGAGCATCACACCCTTTTCCTGATCGATCCAACCGGCAACTGGCTGGAGTTCAAGCACTACAGCGATCCGGACGCGGTGCTCGGCTGCCGCAGCCACACCCAGGTGGGTGATTCACGTCATGGCTGAAGCGTCACTGCGCTGGGTGCGCTGCCGGCTGGTGGCGGGCCATGGCATGGCATCGGGCCGGGCCCCCACCAGCCCCTACCCGGCCGGCACGATTCACCTGCAGGCGCCCTTCTTTGCGGCCAGGGGCATCGATCTGTCGCCCTTCTTCGCCGGCACCCTCAACCTGGAGGCCGTTCGGGACCACTGGCGCCTCAGTGACCCTGACGCCCGGGTTGAGGCCCTGGAATGGACCGATCGCCATCCACCGGAGACCTTCTCCTTCTGGCAATGCCGCCTGCGGGTTCCCGCCGAAACCGCCACAGCGGCAATCGTTGGCGGGGGCGCTGGAGGTGAAGTTTCAAGCGGCGATGCGGTTTGCTCCGATGCCGGAGGCGCCGTTGGTTCCGCCGGCTTGGCCGCCCTCATCTATTACCCCCACCCCGAAACCAAGCGCGCCCATCACCAAGCTCCCAGCTGCCTGGAGGTGCTGTCCCCCTGGATCCCAGGCCTCACGCCGGGTCTGGAGCTGGAACTGGGCGTCGATCCGCGCTGCTGCCGCCTGATCGATCCGGTCCGGCTGCGGGCGCGGCTGCTGGAGTTCCATAAGTTCCGCGTGCTGGCGGCCCAGGAGGAGTTCTTCGTGGCGTTCCGAGCGCTCCAGCCCGGTGATGCCCCACGGCCGGATCCGAGGCCTTGCCTGGCTCCCGCGCCCCAGGTTGTCGGCCGGGCCTTAGTCCAGCCCACCGCCTCGACCGCTCTTGGAGCCACCGCCGCCCTCGATCCCAATCGGTTCCGCACCTGGCTCCAGCCTCTCTGGCCCGAAGCCCTCGATCTTGACGACGCCGACCTGCTGGCCACGCTTGAGCAGGCCCGCCAGCTCCATGTGAACTGAGCGCTTAGGCCGATCGGCCCATTCCAAGCCCGGCGCTCAGCCCTTGCCCGCCAACTGCTCACAGGCGGGGGGCCGGCCCATTTGCTGAGCCGTTTCCACCGGCCGCCCGAATTGCCGCTGGAACTCCTGAAGCCGCCGGTTGATGGCGCACTGGGCCTGCCGTCAGGCCAGGCGCTCAGCTGGATCGCTGGGCTCCGCACCGAGTGCATCGGCTGCCTGCAGCAGAGGCCGCAGCTGGTCGGCCCAGAGTCCGCGCCGATTTGGGGTGCTCGCTTCCGGCAGATCGCCGGTGAGGGCCGCCTGGTCCCAGGCGCTGCGGCGATCGGGCCGCGGGAGCAGCGCTGCCCCCAGGCCCAGCAGCAGGGCGAGGGCGGCACCAACGACCACGGGGCGTTGACTCACAACAGCAGACGATGGCGGATCAACCCCAGCCTGGGGCGTTCAACTCGGCTTTGAATCAAGGAGCTCTCTCAAGCAAGGTCGTCGAGTTGATGGAACATTCCGTGGCTGCCTCTGTGAGGGTTGTACGGAAATTCTCGGGCCGATTGGCCAGCAGGGTGAGCCCCACAGAAAACCAGATTGCCGCCGAGAGCGTCTGGGGGAGGAACCGATCAGCGGTCAGGTGGACCGGGATCCAGAGGGAGACCTGCATAGCCACCGCCAGTGCCCCGATCCAGATCCCGGGATGGCGCAGCGCCAAGCTCAGGATTGCCAGCTGGGCAGGGAACAGCATGATGTTGTCATAGTTGAGGTGATAGGCGGCCAGGGCTCCCAGTACCGCGCACAGTCCCTGAAGCCGCAGCATCGTACCGGGGTCGACCCGGCGAGGAGCTGCCATGCTTCCTTGCTGATGACGCCCCTTGGCGGTCTTCCTGGCAAGGAACAGGCCACCGAGCAGCAGGGTCAGCGTCAGAATCGCCCCAACCCACGGACCGAGCAGCCCCATCAGGTTCGTGTTCCCAGCCCTCACGAAGCTCAGGCTGCTGGGCACCAACCAGAGAGAGACGTACCGGATGGGCGAGACGTGGGTGTAGGCCAGGGCTATCCCTGAAAGGACAAGCAGCACGGCAAGGCCCAGCAGCAGACCGCGGCGGTTGCCCCGTTGGAGTAACGGGAGGGCAAAAGCGGCGGCAATCTGGGGTTTGAGCATGGCCAGGGCCCAGCTGATCCCCGCCGGAAGCGGGCGCTGGCGTTCCAGCAGCCACCACTGCAGGCTGATCAGACCCATGCACAGGATCGAGAATTGGCCGTGATAGAGGCAATTGCTATTGCCACCGATGGCCACGGGAGCCAGGGCCCCGAGCAGGCCAGCGGCGGGACCAGCGAATCGGAGCGTGCGCCAGCCAATCCAACTGATCAGGCCCAGGGAGAGCAGACTCAGTCCGTGCACGAGTCGCCAGGCTCCACCCGAACCGCCCCAGACAAAGAAGAACCCGAACATCGGCTGGGCGTAGGGGGATACACCGAGTTGGGAAATTGGGCCGGTACCGGTGGGTGCTGGAGGCGGCTCATGGGATAGAAACCCTGCCGGAAAACGGCGTACTCCCGCCCTCGCGTCATCAGATCCGCTGTCAGATGACCGTGGCTGGATTTCAGGCCACTGGCCAGGTTGAAGGCGGCATAGCAGGCCAGCAAGATGAACAGAACAAGTAGAACAACTTGCCGACCGATCTCGAGACGCCATGGCCGTTTTAGCTCCTTCATGTCTGTCCGTTTCCCGTCAGGGCTTGTTGCAACATCACCAAGCAGAAGCTGAGGCTCGAATAGCAAAAAAAGAGGAAATGCAGCGGAACGGCCGCTAAGGCGAGGAGCGCGCCGCCCCGGCGGAAACAGAGCGCGTAGAACCCTCGATTGAACAGCACGATCAGGGCGAGAGCCAGCAGTGGCAAGGGCCAGAGGGTCGGAACAAAGGGTAGGGCGAGGCTGATCACCACCACAGTCAGGCTCAGCAGGGCGCTGAGGCGGGCGATACGATCCAGGTTGAGGTGGGTGCTGCGGCTGCCGCGACGAAGCACTAGCCGGCTCCAGGGGATGGCCCGCTGGCGGATGTCGGTGGCCACCATCGAGCGGAGGGTCCAGCGCTTGTGGTGGGTGCCCTGAATGGAGGGATCCAGTTCGATCCGCCCGCCGGCGTCGCTGAGGCGCAGGCCGAATTCGATGTCCTCGATGCTGGGACACTTGTAGGCCACAGCGTCAAAGCCACCCGCAGCCTGGAAGGCCTCGCGACGAACCGCGCCGCAGCCGGCCCAGAAGGTGGTGGCGGCGCCGGGGTGGCTGCTGTGGGTGTGGTGGTGCAGCAGGTTGCGGAAGCGGCTCACAACCCCCGGAGCGGCGGGGCGATCGTCGTAGCTGCCGAACACTGCCGTCAGGGTTGGATTGGCGCGGAAACGGGCTCGGATGCGCTCGATCGCGGCTGGGGCCAGTTCCACATCGGCATCCACGAACAGCAGGATCTCGCCGTGGGCCGATCGGGCGGCCAGGTTGCGTGCGGCGGCAGGCCCCTGCCTTAGGCCGGTGTTGAGAAGACGGGCGCCGCTCTGCAGCAGCCAGGAGGGAGGAGCTGGCGGCAACCCGTCAAACACCACCAGGGCCTCGTCGTCCGTCTCAAGACCGGCCAAAGCGGCCCGGGCGCAGCGACAGAAGGTGTTGTCCCAGCCGATGGTGGGCATCACCAGGGTGAAGGATGGGTAGTCAGAGCTCAACATGAACACTGCGATCGCAGTGCATCAGGATGGAAAACCCCGTGGAGCGAATCAGGGTTGTCATAGGCGTCTGATGGGCTTGCTTGATCCGAACATCTTTATCAATTTCATGTGGGGCATGGCGAAACGTGCGTACAACTGATTAACTTTTACTTTAAAGCAGGGAATGAACTGGCACTTTCATTTATTTTATCAGCCCTCTTACCGTTGAAATGGGCAAGTTTAAGACTTGGACAGCTGGCTATCTGGTGGGCCACAAGGTGATGCGATGAGAATGGCGCAAATAGGAAACAATTGAAATAACTGAATGAAGCGAAATCGCTGGCCTTCGCAATGGTAGCATCCTCGCCCAAGCGACGATCATGCTCTTGATTCAGCCAAAGGTGATAAAGTTTGGCCTAAACTGAGTACTTGGTTGATTGACGCATCCCAACAGTCAGCGAAACATTCACACCTTGCCCATTGCAACACCTTCTTCCACAAGCGAAAGAGTCGGTGATTTTGCTCGTCAGCCTACATTAGCCATCAATGAAAAAAAATATTTCTTATCTGAATCAGTGGCTTAATGATGTTCTAGCTTGCCGCTTCAGTGCGTACTGTCTTTTTAAAAGGCAGTTAGCGCAACAATATCGCTACTCATCACTCGGACTGCTTTGGGCCTTCGTTCCCACGATATTGACGGCCGTGGTGTTAATCGGCAGCCAGCGGGCTCAGATGCTTGCTGGCTCCACAAATATACCAGCCGCATTCTACGGAATTTTCGGCGTTGCCCTTGCGCAAACATTCCTGGAAGCACTCAACACGATGCGACGCCTATTCATCACACACCAACACGTACTAAGGCGACAGATATTGCCATTGGATGCTTTCATCATGGCTGATCTGATGCAGTTGCTCTTCACCATGCTGGTACGGTTCTCGATCGTGGTTGCTGTCTATGCACTATTCTCGGTGCCAGCACCAAGCCCAGTGATGGCCATGATCGCCGTTCTGGGCTATTGCGGCATCGCTTTCGCTGGATCAGGGATTGGCCTGTTGATCGCCCCATTTGCCGCCCTCACCCAGGACCTTGAGCATGTGTCATCTCTTCTTCCTTGGACGATCTTCGCGATCACGCCGGTGTTCGTACCGATCACGGGCAGCACAATTTTGGGTCGTATTGCGGCCATCAACCCCCTAACCTGGGCCTTCGATGGTATCCGTGCGGCCGCCTATGGTGGAGAGGGCCATACCATTGCATCTGCTCTGGCCGGCTTGTTGGGCAGTGCATTGCTTCTGTTGGGCTGGAGCTTGTGTCGTGTTTCCAGGCCCCACGTGGTCGAAAGGCTGATGATGTGACGATGGCCGAACCACTCCTGGTGATTGATGGTATGTGGAAGCGATTGTGTCGCCGACACGATCGTGCCGTTCCCCACACCCTCGCCGATATCAGCCGGCAGATCTTTGGCCGTCCTCCACGTCTTGAGCTTCGCGCCGGAGAATTCTGGGCACTGCAGGATATCAATCTTGCCATCGCGCCCGGCCAGGTGGTTGGCGTGATTGGCCACAACGGTGCGGGCAAGAGCACGCTGATCAATCTGGTCACAGGCGTCATTCTCCCAACAGCTGGTTCGATCCACATCAAGACCCCTCGCATCGCCATGATCGATGCCAACGGCGGCCTGAATCCATTCGAAACCGGAAGGGAAAACGCCGCCACCCTGCTTGCCCTCTATGGGTTGCCCACCGCAGGTATCCCCAGAGAAATAGAAGCCGTGGAGGAATTTGCAGGAATTGGTGAGTTTATCGATGCGCCAGTTAGCACCTATAGCCTGGGAATGCGATTGCGCCTGGCCTTTTCGATTTATACCCGCTTGGCGCCGGAATTATTTGTGATCGACGAAGCCCTCGGAGGAGGCGATCAACAATTTCGCAATCGTTTTCGGCGATTTCTTCGCGATTATGTGGATGCGGGAGGGGCGATCCTTCTCTGCTCCCACGAGATGACATTGATCCAGGCTTTCTGCCATCACTCTATCCTGCTCGATCAGGGTCGGATCATTGCCGAAGGCGACCCTACAGATGTGATCACGGTCTATCAAGAACGTATCGAAGAAAACGAGAAGCTAGACACAAAAGAGATAAAAAAATCTACAGAAATCCCATCAAATGAGATCTGCCAAATCAACTCCATCAATCTGAAGACACAGAATAACCTTCCCGTATCCTCAGGCGGATCACTAGTGATTGAGCTGGAGATTTGTGTTCAACAACAGATCGGTTGCTTGGCATGTGCGATCGATATCGGCAACGCCGAACTCACCTCAATTACCACCCTTGTTCACGGATATCCTGAGGGCAGTCTTTCTCTCAAGCCACCCATGACGATCATACGCTGTAATATCGATCGGCTACCGCTGGCACCGGGCAAGTATGACCTACGTTTCGCCTTGTTCCAGCCATCATCAGCAACCACCATTGCCACCCTTGGGTGGGATAGTGCAGCATTTCCATTGAAAGTCATAGCGGAGGATATCAACTGGACGGTTATCATGCGTCAGAAGCGTAACTTCGTGCACATTGCAGCAGAATGGGAGATGACGAGCAATCAATCCGAACTGGACTGAAACATTCGCTTCATTACACGATTAACCGATTGCCCAGGATCCGACGCAATCCTCGCCGCCCAGGTTGATAGCTTCAAGTCAGGCAAGATGTGAGCTGGTGGAACGATGGCCCCACCGGAAGGCCGTGAAAATGGGGACGAGACAACCCCCTGGAAAAGCGACATGTACCGCTCAATCATTGGGTTGATCAGATAAGTAGAATTCACTGTGCGTGTGGCCGCCTGTCCCATGCGACGCCTTTCTTCGGGATGGCGCCAGAGCCATTGGAGATGGTCCGCGAATCCTTCGTAATCTCCCACTCGGGCAACAAGACCATTGCAACCAGGCACGATCACATCGGGTACACCACTTCGCAGGTCGCTGACGACAGGAACAAGCCCAAGGGCCATCGCCTCCAGCATTCCCACCGAGAGCCCTTCGAAAGATGAAGGGAGCAAGAAGACATCACCCATCGCCAGGATGGCCAATCCATCCTCATGAGGCTGGGCTCCCGTAAACCAGATTTTTCGCTCACGCACCAGTTGATGGGCTTGCCGTTCCATCGGATAGCGAAGATCACCATCGCCGACAATGATCAATTCATAAGGAACACTCCTATCGTCGAGCGCCCGGGCAATCACAAGCAAATCAAGCACCCGTTTCTGCCTTGGAATGAGCCGACCGGTGTAGATGATGCGCAATCGAGACCTGTCAAAACCAGAGACGTCTTCATCCCAGGCAGGCTTCAAGGCGGAAGGGAACGGGATTCCATAAGGAATCGTGTGCAACCTCGAGCCAAAAGCTGGTGCCAGGCCTCGCAGGTGATCCGTGATGGCATGACTCACGCCAACCAAGGCGTTACAGGCGTGCCCAATGCGGCAGAGATGTTCATAATGCCAGGGATCATCACTATGGGCGATGCCAATGACTCTCACACGATTCGACAAAACCGGCGCGAGGCATGAATAGCGATCATCATAGTTTGGCAAATAGATGCAGGGGCTGAGATTTTCCAGATGCTCGCGCATGATCTGCCAGCGAATCTTCCAGCTGAGATAGTCGGATTCAAGCCGCGGGTCCTTGAGCACCAAGGGGATGTCGTCTGCAAAAGAGATGGGATGACCATCCTGATCAGCGGGACGGGTGAGAATGCGGGCATCAATTCCACGCTGACGCAGTCCACGCACAAGATGAACGGAAAAGGTATCGACTCCGCTGATTGATCCACCGCTACAGGCAACGAGAACACGGTGCTGTTCCAGAGGAATCGATTTGGAGGGCAAGCTGGATACGTGGCTTATAGCTTTGATGAGAGCTGGTGGATCGGGCCAGCGGTCTGTGGCTGAAATATATTGCTGATCAACCATGCTGCTTTCAGGAAAGATGGATTGACCTGCCACCTCTTCCTGCAGGGCAACATAGAACTTACGAGAACGAGCAAAATCTCTTCGCAGAGATCGCTCGCCAATTCGCTCAAAGAGATTCAAGTATCGCTCCACCATCTGCTCATTGCCAAGCCCAGCGGTCCTGACGGTTGTGAAAGCCTTGTCTCCTAAACGCCGTCTCTGGTCAAGGTCGGAGAGCTGCATCTCGACCTGAGTCACGAAGTCATCAGGGTTCCCTGCAGCGGATGTCAGTGCGTTGATGCCATGAACTATCAGCCCCGCTCGTGATTCCATACAGGGCAGAAGAGGAATACAGCCGCGGCTCATGGCCTCTAGGAGGCTGAGGGGGAGATCTGCACTCTCAGGGACAGTGGAGAGAACAGCGTGTTGGTTTACAAAGGCATCAAGCAGATCTGCGTTGGGCATCCGACCAGCAACGGTCAGCAAACCAGACTGAACTAGAGGCTGAAGCTGCTTACTGAGAGTTTCCTGCGATAAGTCTGATCCAAGAAGGGTAAAACGAAATTGGCTTGTATGGCACGCCAAGCGCGACATGACAGCCACCAAAATAGTTAGATCTGATGGGGAAGGCATCGAATCCAGGATGCAGGCTATCTGCGTATCTCCTCGGCTCTTATCTGGCGGAGATGAGAGCAGGGGGATCCCAGGAGGGATCATTGCCAGCTTTGGACTTGCACCATGCAAATACGTGAGCTTGTAGTGGATGCGTTCGTTGGCCGCTACGACTGCATCCCAATAAGGAAAAAGATAATAAGCTTGTTGCAAGAGAGGCTCGCTATCTTTAAGCAAGACCCCAATGCTTTTGATGCGGTTCGACAACCTGGGCGCAATCACGTTGTGCCGCAAGTCGTGGAGCATTAGAAAATGACATGGAGCTCGTTCTTCGAGATACCGCTCCAAAGCCTCCCAGCGATGTCCCCAGGGATCTTGCCCCCCTACAGCCAGGAGGTCGCAAGGCAAATCGGCGGGAAGGGTGGCCTCCTGGCTCGCTCCCTCTCCCTCTGAAATCGTAGAATGTGTCTCGGTGAGAAGAAGTGTAACCTCATGGCCATGGCCTAAAAGACCCCTTACCATTCTCTCGGCGAAAATGCAGCTTGAATTGATTTCCCATCGGGGTAAGCCGATGATCACTCTGTACGGCATGATCCAGTTCTCTTCCTAAGCAATTCGCTAAATTCAGTTATTGATAAACTTCGATTTTCGTTGGGTACATAACCCAAGCTTTTCCAGTGTGGCTGACGCGTGAAGAGCTCTTGGTGATCAGTTCTTAACCAGAACTCCTGGTCGGCATCAATAAGCTCAAACTGGTAAGGCCTCTGTTCGTTGTAGTAGAAATATACGGGCTGGCTATGAACCGGTATGCAGGTAATCTGTACCGCGATTCGCGGATCATCCGTATGATTTTTTCCTGACCAATGGATCATATGGTTATCCCAGAGCAGTGCATGACCAGCTAGAGTCGGAATTGGCTGAAGCCAGCGTTCAACGATATCCTCACGGAAGCCATGAAAGCAACAAGGAATCTTTGGCGTTTGAATCTCCTTAAGTACCTTATTACTGCCTGGCAGGAGATGAATCGTTCCATTCTCTGTATTTGTATCTATAAGAGGGCACCAGATCGTCATGCATTTTCCAGCATGGTCAGCCAGAAAGCTCCAATCGTGATGAACAGGAAACAAGCCATGGCGTGGCGGCTTGACAATAAGACTCGTATTCAGAATATGATAATCAGGTAAAACTTCTCTAACCTTGGAGGCAAAATAGTCACTAACTAGCTTGAATACTCCTCGTCGATAATCTTGATTACTATCCAAAAAAGACACATGGTAAGGAAGCGCTATGTTAGCTGAAACAGAGGGGGCGAATCCACCTTCAGGATTAAGTTTAGCAAGCTCCGCAAGAAATTGGCTTACCTCATCGGAAGAAAGCATACATGTGCTTGCGTAGCCCTCGATATCGTATGCTTCTTGCAAGCTTTTATCCTTAAAAAATGTACCCATAGTTACCAAAACTGCAAATTACAAAACCATTGTACTTCGGTGCCAGAGCGAAGGGAGACGCCCCAGCTCTCGGATTCATCAATGAACGAACCAAGCAGTTCGTTTGATCAACCATTGAATCGCATTAGGAAGCTTGGTTCTATTGCCATAAGTAGCCCAGCGATCATGGTAGAACCCACTCGGCAGCGAATCCAATACTGGATAGCGCTGTAGAGATCGTTGATTAGCAGGTTCATCACCACCCCGGCTCGCATAGAATTCAAGATCAACTGCATAGCGATAGATTCTTCCATCTCGCAACGTAACGTGCAGCAGCTGGGCATCTATCGGCGTGAAGACGCAGTTTGCAGCAATCCGAGGTTCCGCTGATTCATTAGCGGGGGATGCATGAATCAATTGCAGATCATAACAGACAGCTTGTCCAACTCTGACCTTAACTTCAGTCATCTGAGAAATTGATATGTGAGAATAACTTCTCATAAGGTTGGATCCACACATGGGTGTGTAGAGATGCGATCCTGGCAGCACATGAAGACGCCCCTTATCAGAAGTAAGCTCTGTCAATGGGGTCCATACCGCTATAGCTGAACAAAGCTGATGGTCAACGAATGTAAGATCGGTATGGGGTTTGATAACGCCCGCCTCTCCTGGATGTTTGGCTACAAAGGCTCCACTCACAAACTGGTATCGATTGAGGAGGGTAGCAGCATTCGCTTCAATGATATTACGGAGCAACACTTGAGAACGGAGTCTACGATCAAAGTCAGAATCATGGCAAGAAAAAAAACAACCCTGCTCACCATCGGGATAAAACTGATGGTAAGCTTCTAGAAGTTGTTGCAATTCATCGGGATCTGCTATATCAACAACAACATAACCGTTTTCATTAAACTCCGCCTGAAGCAAAGGATCAATAAAAGTTGTTCGCATAGATGGCGCTATGATTAGAACTAAAAAAAAAAGAATGCAACTTATCACGGCTGTAAGGAGCACAGGCATTAGATAAGAGATTCTGCGGGGAACAGACAGATTGGATGAATTGATCTTATGTGAGACAGCTCCAGGAAAGACTTTAATTCCAAACTTCAAGACAATTTCAGACTTTAAACTTAAAAGTAAGCAGAAATTTAACTCAGGCTACGACCCAAATGATTCAAGAATTAACATAAAGATGATTCACAATACAAGGAGTAACTACTATTTATAGGTTACGATATCAACGGTGCAAGTGGCTGCTTTCCTGTCAGTTACTCAGTTGGCTTGTA
This sequence comes from Cyanobium sp. Cruz-8D1, assembly GCF_024345975.1. Classification (GTDB taxonomy): domain Bacteria; phylum Cyanobacteriota; class Cyanobacteriia; order PCC-6307; family Cyanobiaceae; genus Cyanobium. Next base: position 150,854 of record NZ_JAGQCD010000004.1, read on the forward strand.
AGCTAAGAACTCTGCCGCCTGAATCGCATCTCCCGACTCTCTTATCCAAAACTGATTTGTATGCTGCATAAAATTCTGCCAGGCCAAAAGAGAGTAGTTATATTGGGGTTTACGCATAAAGAATATTTCGAATCCCAACTCACTGATCAAATCAACTGTACTGGGGAGGTCAGGCATGACCAAACGATAGATATCATTAAGAGACTGCAGATCTTTAGCCTGCAAGGCGAGTAATTTAGGCCTTGAACGATGGTCAATGGCATAAAAATCTTTGATGTACAGAAATCCACCAGGCTTTAAAACATGGCTTGCTTGAGCCAATACTTTACGATAATCCTCAGCATGACATAGAGATTCAAGAAATAAAACGCGATCAAACGTATTGGCTGGATAGAGATCATCGAGTCGATGAAAGTCGCCTTGCCTAACATTGACCTGACGTTGTAGACCTTTATTGCGAATAAGATCCTGAGCTTTGCTAACCTGAACAGAAGAAAGTGTTAGAGCTTCGATATTTATGTCACATCGCTCAGCAAACATAATCGCTGGCCCACAGATACCACAGCCGGCATCTAGGACTGTCAGGTTGTCTTCCAGCTTTGCAGCTTGAATGAGGTAGTCAACTAGTTCATCAGTTGATTCAGGTCTGGAGCCTTGAAACACCTCACCAAAACCCTCGATATAGCTAGACGTCATTTCATCATAATATTGTTTAACATCTGACGTTGAGTATTGATTGATAGCTTTACGAGCGTTGCGCTGCACACTTAGGATCTGATCCGCAAATGGCCGAGACGAGCCGTCACGCAAAGAAAAATTTTTGCGTACTTTATCAGCAAAAGAATGAAGCCGGGCAGAAAAGTGAGAGCCATTTGGTATAGAACTTTGAATCCTAAGCAGTTGATCTGAAGTCTGATGATCAACTGCCGATCTTACAGATGGCGCGACTGTGAATTCTTTCGGAACGGGAATGGATTCAGTGTAATCGCCTTCTTCACGCTCTTGCTGTTTCAATTCCTCGTAGCATGCGTCATCAACAGACTGGCTTTCTGGGAATAAGTTGTGCCTAATCTGGGCTGCATTGTTTAAGCGTTCTTCAAATTCTGACCGGCTGTAAAGTCGATTGAGATTGGGAATTGTCTTCAATAAATCAAGCTCACTTGGGCGAGGAAGGAAACTGCCGAATACTTGTTCAAAATAGTCATCAGTAGCCTTGTAAAGATCAAACTTATGGGCTTGACTTGGATCAAAATGAGTATGCACTGCCGTGGCTTCGATGGGAACACATGAGCAGTGCAAAGCATATCTTGGTGTTTTAGAATTATTGATAGGCGACCAATGCAGCAGGCTGTTTTCAAAAATAACGACATCCCCAGCTCTGGATGGCAGGGCAAGCGAAAATTTTTCTCTGACGATATTCGTGTAATCCTTGCAAAACAAAGGCCCAGATGATGGGTGACCTATGATTTGAGGAAAGATTTTGTGGCTCTCGGGGACAACACAAAGAGTTCCATTGGTTAGATCAGTATCAATCAATGGGCACCAGATATCGATAACCCAGTGCTTTGGGTTGTCTACAACTGTGGGATGATAATGCAGATCGAGCCAGCCAGCTCCTGGTACTTTGATGAATAATCCGCATGAAATAAGACGATAGCCATCAAGGAGTTGCTCAACATACGGCCCAAGAATATTCTTTAGGTGCTCGGCAGCGAACTGACGGTATGCAGTGTTGTCATCAGTGTAGCTATTCAAAACGTATGAATTCCCTGATCTATCCATGGAGGGCAAAAGATCTTCCTGTGGATAGAAGTGACGTGCATTGTCCAGCAAATCCTGGATCTGATCATCTGCAAGCAGCCGCTGTCGCACATACCCTCTTCTTGAGAGGAGGGCATTTTGGGATTTGTCTCGCAGTATTTGTCTCATGTTGATGTGACAGAATCAGTTGGGGTTTCGGAGACGCGCCGTGAACTTGAAGCAATACCACTATACGATAGTTCGCCTGATTTTCGCAGTGATGCGGATCAGGGATATTCCTTCATCATTCCAATACCATGCGCTTGATCCCATTGGGAAGCACCAGAAGGTGCGCCATTAGCAAAATCAGATAATCTGATGATCGAAGAGAAAGAAGAATGAGAATAAGCAGTGGCTGCCAATACCAGCAAAAGTCACCGATTATCTGATTATAGAGAATGTGAAAGCGCTCAGGGCGAGAAACCGAATCAGACAATCTAGTTGCACCCATAGCATGTCTGTTCCAATTGAAAAACTGCCATGAGAGATGTACACAAAATCCTAATAAGATAAAAAGGTTGGCATGGCCCTGTATTGTCATTAAAAGCAGATAGGCCAGCAAGGTGACATTAGCCAGTTTAACCGTGGCATCAAAAGCTGCATCCCAACCACGGATCACCACAAAAGTTCTAATCTTATCAATGCGATCCCTGGAGTGGTCAAACAACTGATGCTTCAGGATGCCAACGAGTCCAAATAGAAAACACCAGGCTACAAATGCGATGATGTAAGCAACGAATGCCGGTCCAGACTCCCCATCACTGGCGACCAAGGCTGCGATGGTACCTGGCAACACATAGGCATAGATCGAATCAGCGATCGGTCCCCACAGACCACGGGTCTTTAGCCTAATGGGTGGAACGCTATAGGCGAGGAAAAGACCATATTCGAGCGCTAGAAGAGTCAGAATCAGCGGCGATCTTGGCAGCCAAATCCAAGGCACAGTACCCAATAATACGACAAATACAAGAATCAAGCATCTGCCTAGGCGAGCATGCCTTACCATGATGTTGTAGTGGCCTGATCTCAGGTCCTGTTTCACATCCGTAAGATCATTGATCACATATCCGAAGCTTGCGATACCAATCGTGGCAATGGTGAAGATTGTTAGCTTGGCCAGGAACGCCCCGATTGGCGGGAGAATAGGTGTGATATAAAGTGCATAATAAGCAGAACCAAGCATCACCATGAAGTGATACCCCCACCACTGGTTAGCTTTGATAGATTTTAGCACAGGCTTATTGCCTCATTTTATTGATACATTCGGTGATCCTTGATGGCTTTGCCTACTCTGACCTGTATGAGCATTTATGGCTCGCTGTGATGAGCTGCTTGGTAGTTGATCAAGGATCGATTCAAGATGATCGGCAAAGACCGAGCAGGGATCAGGAGGATAGAGGCTGCGGAGATGTTCACCGGCGGCAGCACCAATCTGCTGCCATTGATCACGGCGTTGCCAGGCTCGCTCTAGGGCCGCATCCATTTCGGAGATGCTAGCGGAGCTGGCAAGGAAGCCATGCACTCCATCCTGAAGGATCTCAGACGTGCCACCGGCATCGGCAACAATCACTACCCGTCCACAGAGCATCGCCTCGACTTGCACCAAAGGCAGGCCTTCGGCACGACAGGGCAGCACCAGACCATAGTTCTCTCGCCAGATCTCCTGCGGCGATGCAAAGCCGGGAAAACTCACCTGCTCAAGCCCGAGATAGCTGGCCATTCCTTTCAAGCCCTGCTCCATCGCTCCCTCGCCATAGAAGCTGACATGCAGAGGCCGAGCTCGCCACTTTGGCAGTGCTAAAACGTTCAGAATCACATCCTGGCCTTTCTCTTCTGGCCACAAACGACCAACGCAGGCCAGACGCCACGGCGACATAGATGGCTGAGGCCAAGGTATCGCTTGATCGTGTGGCACTAGGAACGGATTTCGAACCACAGAAACAGCCGAGATGCTCATGCCGAGTTGTTTCTGAACCAGCTCAAAGTTGTGCTTTGAAACAAAGTAACTGTGCCTGGCTTGCCTGTAGGACCGACGCAAAGCAGCCAGTGCGCCATCATGTGGCCAATGAATCTCAGCCGCCTTTTGACAAATCAGCACATAGGGGATGCCTGCTTTTTCACAGATTTCTGGCAACGGTATCGGCACACACCCGTCATAAGCCTGACCTTGAGCAACCACGACCAAATCAGGTTTTCGCCATCGCAACCTCATAGCCAAAACATGATTGCGTAGATACGATGCAAGACGATAATATCTAGGCTTGAAGCGCAGAACTGCATCAACAAATGAGCGTTCCATAGGGTGAACGCCAAAACAATCAATCTTCACACCTCGATTCTTTAGTTGAATCCATTTGGGGTGATTGGCTCTTGATGGGATGTTTTCAGAGCCTCCAGCGAGGATATGATGACCACGTACAGCGAGTTTTTGAGCCGTGCCAGACCAGAGCTCCTCGGAACCTCCCCATGGCAAGGGGCATGAGGTGATGAAAAGAATTCTTCTGGAGTTTGCCATCCCCTTTTGGTTCATTGCGGTGGACTATTTTTAGGTTTGCTGCATGGCAGGTCGATAGCCAGCAATCTGTTTCTCAGCTTAGCATTCGGGTTTCGGCAAGGGTTGCAACATCAGCTTTTACTAACTGAATTGCATAAGCTAATTGCCTCAAGGTGTGCCGATGAGCCTCAAGGATAAGTGCTTGCCTAGCAATATTGTGGTTAGCTTTTAGACCTGCCTGTGATAAGCAGGGTTTTTGCTGCTTAGCCAATGATGAGAACATATGTTCAATTCTCTTTTGCAGAATTGACGCATAAAGCTTTCTCGGGTGGCTGTCATGTTATTCTCAGGCCGTGAACTCCACTCTGCTTTCTGGTTGGATTTATCCTCCATGCCGTCTCATCCATGAGATGCTTCTGAGCATGATGACAATTTATCTCATCCCGCCCATCTCGTCTCAGTTTCTCGCATGTAATGCAGCCTCCGAGCAACGTTCAGCCTCAATTTCACCGGCACTCGGCTGAATAATCGCGAGCCGTTTACATTGACATAACCCTGGCTCAGGGTCAACACTCACCTATTCACCCTGAAGCAAAGGTTTGCAGCGTGGTAGACGGACAGCTAGGCGCTCAACAGCGCCGCCATTCCGGGCCTCTCGTCCATGCTCCTGTCGTCACGATCGTGATTCCCACTTTCGGCCGCCCGTTGCAACTGCAGGCCTGCCTTGCAGCACTCGCCGTGCAGACCCTGCCTGAGCCATGGGAGGTGGTGGTGGTGGATGATGGCAGTCCGCAGCCGCTTGAAGGCGTAGCCTTGTCATGGTCTGGATGGTTTGACTTGCGTGTCATCCGTCAGGACAACTCCGGCCCCGCAGCGGCCCGCAATCGCGGCGTTCAGGAGGCACGAGGTACCCTGATCGCATTCACTGACGACGACTGCCTGCCGGACCCACAGTGGCTCGACACGCTTGTGCGGGCGGCCCAGGAGCGGCCCAGCGCACTCGTAGGCGGGGCGACGCTGAATGGGCTTGGCTCTGAGTTCTTCGCTTCCACAAGTCAGCTGATCGTGGACCTTGTTTATGAGCATTTCAACGCCGATCCTGATAATTCCTACTTCTTCGCTAGTAATAACATGCTCTGTCCGAGGGACTGTTTCCTCTCCCTCGGCGGATTTGACAGCAGCTTTCCCCGCGCCGGTGCAGAGGACCGTGATTTCTGTGACCGCTGGCGCATCTCTGGATGGCCACTTATCTGGCGCCCAGACGCCCGCGTGGAGCATCGCCATTCCCAGTCGCTTAGAAAATTCATCGATCTCCATATCCGCTACGGGCGCGGCGCCTACCTCTATCAGGCCAGACGGAAGCAGCGTCGATCTGGGTCAATGCAGGAAGACCTTAGCTTCCATCTCACCTTGTTCCGCCGTGTCCGGCATCATCTTGCGGAGCGAAATGTTCACATTCTGGATAAGTTGGCCCTGGTGGCGGCTCTCGCCCTTTGGCAGGTTGCCAATGCGGTGGGGTTTTTCATCGAAGCACTCTCCGTTGCAGCGAGGCGATCCTCTTTCCCTTCCTTCTCTCGCTTCTTCTCACGGCGGGATTCCGGCTCGAACCCGGGAAGATGAATGACCTGGGCAACATGAGGATTCTGCTCGTCAACGACTACGGCACCTTCGCCGGCGGCGCTGAGGTGATCGTCTTCAGCCTCCGTGATGCCTTACGGGCGCGGGGCCACGAGGTTCGGGTTTTTGCCTCCTCCGCGCAAGCTGGCAGCGAAACCAACCTGGCTGATGATCTGGGCTATGGAACCATGAGTCGGTGGCGCACGGTGGTGCAATCCGCGAACCTGGCTGCGGCATGCACGCTTCGCAGGTTGCTCGCCGGTTTCGCTCCCGACGTTGTCCACGTCAATCTCTACCTGACCCAGCTGTCGCCATTGATCCTGCTGGCGCTCGGCGATGTACCGGTGATTTACTACGCGATGTGGAACAGGGTGATCTGCCCGCTGGGTAATCGCTTGCTGCCAGATCGTCGCATCTGTACATCCCGCCCCGGGATCGCGTGTCTGCGCACTGGCTGCCTGCCCATCCACGACTGGCTGCCGCTCATGGCCCAGCTGGCGGCCGATCGAGCCCTGGCGCAACGGTTTACGCGGGTCGTCGCCATCAGCCAGGCTGTTGCAAATCGGCTGGCGGAGTTCGGTCCCCCTCACCTGGGGAAGGCCAGCGTCGTTCACCCCGGCACCGTCGCGGTGGAAGCTCGCATCCATCTGCCGACAACACCGACGGCGGTGGTGGCAGGGCGTCTTGTGCCGGAGAAAGGCATCGACACAGTTGTGCGGGCGTTCGCCCGATTAGCACCCCGCGTTCCCCACAGCAGCCTCGTCGTGATCGGCGACGGTCCTGAATGGAGCAATCTCGTTCGCCTCGCCTTTGGTCTGGGTGTTGGCGAGCGGGTTACCTTCACGGGGAAACTGTCACCCGAGGCCACACTTGCCATGGTTCGCTCCGCCTGGGTTGTCTGTGTTCCCTCGCTGTGGGAGGAACCCTTCGGCATGATCGCCGCCGAAGCCCAGATGCACGGTGTGGCTGTTATAGCAAGCCGCTGCGGCGGTCTTGCGGAGATCGTCGCAGACGGGGAGACGGGCTACTTGGTGCCCCCCGGCGACCCCGAGGTTTTCGCGAGCCGGCTTGAGCTGCTGCTCTCCGACCCCGCCCTCGCCCAGGTGCTCGGGGCTCGCGGCCACGCCCGGGCCCGGGACTTGTTTGAACTCAACGGCTTCACGTCGCGGCTGGAGGCTATTTATGGCGACGTGATTCGCTAGCACCTCGATCAATACGGTGTCAGCGTGTGAATCAGTGTGCTTGCGGCGGAGGGCAATCGGCTCTGGCGTCCCTGCTCAGACACCTAGGCCGGCTGGCGCTGGATCAGCAGGGGTAGTGTTGCCAGCACCGACCACTCCGGATTCAATATATTCGGCGTCCTGGTTTACCCGCCAGACGTCGTAGAGCTGCTGCCCGGCCAGGATGTTCCGGGCTGTAAGCATGGCCGTCATCATCGAATGATCCTGGTTGTTGTATTGGTGCATGCCGTTTCGCCCCACCACATGCAGCCCAGGGCAGTGTTCGCTGAGAGCGGCGCGGATGCAGCGACGGCGTTCGGTATAGGCGTCGTCGTACACCGGGTAGGCCCTGGGTTGGCGCACCACGGCTCCATCGATCACATCACCGTCCTGGGCCAGCCCGAGGCTGAGCAGTTCCCGGGTCGCCATCTGGATCAAGTCCGCATCACTCCTGTTCCAGAGATGGTCGCTTCGGTCGCAGAAGTACTCCATCCCGTAGCAGGCCTTTGAGGGGTCGGCGAGCATCTCCGGCGACCAGTTGCCGAAGTTCTGGATCCGGCCCACCTGCAGCAGGGAATCATGGATGTAGAGCCAGTTATCGGGGAAGGTACTTGGGGTCTTCAGGATCAGGGCTACCGTGAGGAAGTCTCGGTAGCGCAAGGCTCCAGCGGCTTCCAGCGCCACGGCTGGCAGGCTTGGTTGCAGGTGGTCAACCAACCAGCCCAGGGGTGCGGAGCTGATCAGTTGATCAACGTCTTGCTGTTGTTCTTTGCCCTCTTTGGTCCTCAGGGACACCCGCCACTTGCCCTGGCCGGTGTACCCGAGACTGTTCACCCGCGTGCCCATGTGGATCGTTCCGCCACGATTCCGGATCTTTTCGGCGGCTGCCTCCCAGAGCATGCCGGGCCCATGGCGTGGATAGCGGAAAGATGTGATCAGGGTCTTGATCACATCGGAGCGTTCCCGGTCATCCGGGTTTGGAGTGCTGCGTGCGGGGCGCAGCGCCGTGCGGGCCACTTGGCTCAGTGAGAGTCCCTTGATCCGCTGGGCAGCCCAGTCGGCTGAGATGTCGCGGCAGGGCATGCCCCATACCTTCTCTGTGTAACTCTTAAAAAACATCTGATACAGGCGGCCGCCGAACTTGTGCGTCACCCAGTCCTCGAGATTGGCGGGCTTACCGTTTGTGGTGAGTTTGGCTTTGAAGTAGGACGCAACGGTAAGTAGTGATTGGCGCTTGCCGAGGTTGTCAACAACTTCGGCTACATCTAAGGGGTAGGAATAGAATTTTCCCCGATAGTAAATGCGGGATAGTCGGTTTCGCTGAAGCATGTCGTTGGGCAGAATCTCACTCCACAGGTCTTCCACTTCCTTGGATTTTGAAAAGAAGCGATGGCCGCCGATGTCAAATCGATATCCCTTGTAGGTCACGGTGCGCGAGATGCCACCGACGTTGGTGGGATCGGATTCCCAGATCTGCACATCCAAACCTGCTCCGCTCAACAGGTACGCGGCGGTCAATCCGGCTGGACCGGCGCCAATCACCCCAATTCGCATGCCAGAAGCTTGAGTGCGGAAATGTGCATCAATACTACCAATGGCCTATCCTGCAACGAGATGCTGGGGAGTAATTCCAAGGCCGTCCCGCGTTCTCAATCAACCGAGATTCTAACTCGACATCATCGACGGGGTTGTTCCAGCAGCGGGGCATCGCCATTTCACGCTCGCTGTTCCACTCATAATTTTGCGCACCCAGATTGTTTTGGCTTAAGTGCGGGTGAAACCAGCGCCGTCAAAAATTAAGGCTGATGGGCAGCTGCCAGCAATTTGCCTAAATCTCACCGGGTTCTGGGCTTGGAAGTTCTACCTGGTGAGCCGCACACTGGCGGCCACGCAACTGCAAGGACGCCGCCGTCGCAGTGGGGATCAACCGAGCCATGCTGACCAGGCCCCCTCTACGGCAAGAACCCTGGAGTGCATGCACTTGCCGCGCTACCGGTGCGGTGAGACGTAGCGCGGATCGTTCCTGGTAGGGATCAAGGCTGTGATTGAGGTTGGCCTCCCACTGCCACCAAACGACTTGGAATCCTGCCGGATTGTCCGTGGGATTCGAGGATCACCTGCAAAGGCCCCCGCCGTGCTGCGCTTCGCCTGCGAACTGATCCCCTCCCTGCTGCTTGGCCTGCTGCTGGGGCTTCGCTTCCAGTAGCTGCCCTCCCGGCTGGCCGCTCCGCTGGTGAACTGGGGGGTGCCGCTCAGCCTGATGGGCCTGCTGCTGCGCTCGGGGATGGGGCGAGAGCTGCTGGTGTCTGGAGCGATGGCGGCCCTGGTGAATGGGGCTGGCTTGCTGCTGCTGCTGGGATGGGCACCGCTGCGCCGCTCCATTCCCCATGGCGGCCTGCAGCTGGGGGCCGTGGTGGGCAACACGGGCTATTTCGGCATTCCGGTGGCCGGGGCCCTGCTGCCGCCGGCCTCGCTCGGGCACAGCATCAGCTACGACCTGGTGGGCACCCTGATCACCTGGAGCGTGGGTCCGCTGCTGGTGCAGGGGCTCGCCTTCGATGCCCGCCGCGCTCTGGCGGTGCTGTGGGGCAGTCCGGCCTGCAAGGGGCTGGCGATCGCCCTGCTGCTGCACCTTTCGCCCTGGGGCGCGGAGCTGGGCCGGCTGCTGTGGTGGCCGTCTCAACTGTTGCTGCTGGCCCTGAGTGTGGTGGGGATGCGGCTGGGGGTGAGCCTGCGCCAAGGGGTGTCGCTGGCGCCCGGGGAGGCGTGGCCTCTGGGGGGAGCCGTGGCCTTCAAGCTCCTGGCCATGCCGCTGCTGATGGTCGCGCTCACGCGACTGATCCCGTTGCCGCTCGCCGTGCAGGATGCGGTGGTGCTGCAGGCGGCGGCTCCCACCGCGGTGTCGGCCCTGCTGCTGGCCGAGGCGGCCGGCCGTGACGCCGACCGCACCGCCCATTTGGTGTTGGCCACCACCCTGCTGGCCCTGGTCACGGTGCCGCTCTGGTGGCGGCTGCTGGCCCATCTGCCGGCTGGGTGATCGGTTGCGCCGAGCCCCACGCTGGATCCGCACGCTCCCGGCAACCGGGGCTGCCCAATCACGCAGGCCCAGCACGCCGATCACGCCCTTCACAACGGGGATCCACGACTCACCGGGTTGAGCCTTCTTCTGTATTCCACGTCATGGGCTCCCGGCCAGACCCTGGCTGGCAGCCGACGGCCAAGCCCTCAGAGCTGCGTCTGGTTGCTCCGGTTGCCGTTCGCTGCGCTGGTTGGTGGCGGTGCCCAGCCTTGCTGGCCTTGCTGCTGACCCTTCCCACCAGGGCCGCTGATCGTCCACCGGTCAGTCCCGCCGCCAGCGCTCCTGCCCATGCCTTGATCCAGCTGGCCGGCCAGCCGCTTTCGGGAGGCCGCAGCCGGGGCACGGTGAGCCTCGCGCTGGAGCGCGCCGAGGGGGGCCACACCCCGGTGCTCGACTTTCAGGTTTCGGGCGTCGGGGCGCCGCCCGGCTCCGGCGCAGCCGCTGCCAGAGCCGGCCATGCTCCCCGCCACGAGCGCCAGGGCTCCCGCATCCGTCTGCTGCTCGACACCGGCGCCACCTCCACGATGGTCACGCCGGAGCTGGCGGAGCGGCTGGCCCTGGAGCGCCGCCCACTGCCCCGGGGCGCCTTTGGACTGGCAGGAGGCGGCCACGGTTGCCCTGATCTGAACCCTCAGCGCAGTCGGCTTCCCGATCTGCTGCTGCGCGACCCGGCAGCTCCTCTCGGTACGCCCGCTCTTTCCCTGGAGGGAGTGGAGGCGCTGGTGCTGCCGGTGGCCGCCCTGCCGGCGAGGGCGGATGGGGTGCTCGGGGCACCGAGCCTGCGGTTGCTGCCGATCCGGATCGATCCCTCCCTCTTGCCACCGCTTCGGTCGGCACCCCCTGCGCCAACCCCGCCCCAGCCGATCCTGGTGCTGGGCGGTTTCCTGATCGGGGCCGAGGCCTAGTGTTCTGTCCCAGAGATACAAGAGCAAAGACGCTGAATCTTTTCCAAGATTGAATCCGCCGTAGCCGTCCAGGTGAATGGAGCTGTGTTCTTGTTATATGCCGCCACGAACTGCTCGATCCTGGCGATCAGCTGCTTGACACTGGAG
>NZ_JAGQCD010000040.1 GCF_024345975.1 Cyanobium sp. Cruz-8D1
GGGCTTCTGGTAGCGGAGTGGCTCACTTTTCGTGTCGCCGCCCCCAGGTTGTCGCCGGCGACAACCTGGGGGCCCTCACCGGCCAACTTGGTTGTCGCGAATCGGCCAAGGGGGTTGACGCGGGACACCCGCGGCCACATCCAGCAGGCTGTCTGGGTCGAGCACCCGGGCCACCTGGCGACCCAGGGCTGCCCAGTATTCAATCTGCTCGGCGGCACTGCGATGGTGCCTGGCCCCGACCAGGGCGGCGCTCTCCATCAGCTCTCTCTGCAACCGCACCGGAGAGGCGGATTTCGGCATGACGAGGAGCCCCAAAACCAGGCGACACAAATTGATTGTAGCAGAATGCTACGAGGGCATCCACCTCCACCAAGGCCCCCAGCCACCATCGATTCAGGGCAGCACCTGATCAGCCAGCCGCTGGAGACGTTGATCAGCCGTGAGCAGCAGAGCCGCTTCCCGCCGGGCCAGGGCCAGGTAAAGGCAGTCGTAGACGGGATGGTTCAGATGGCAGGCCAGGGCCAGAGCTTCCACTTGCAGATGGCGGTCAGGCTCGATCTGATCCACCAGATCGGCGGCGTCCGCCAGCAGCTGCTGGGGATCCATGCCCGCCAGCCCAGCACCGCGCTGCAGCTTCCAGAGCGCATTCGCCACTTCCGTGAGCATCAGCTCGGGAGCCAGCACCAGCGGCGCCTGCCCTAGTTGCTCCGCCCAGCCACTGGAAATCGGATCATGCGTGATCAGGCGCAGCACCGCCGAGGCATCAAGCACCAGCGTCGGCGCCATCAGCGCTCGCGGTCGCTGCTGATCAGGGATTCCGGCGACTCCCCCCACTGCAGCGCGGGTCGCTGCTGCCAGCGCTGGGCAATCCTCTCCAGCGCCAGCTGGCGCCGCTGCCGCGGGTCCCCGCCAGCGATCGCCTCCAGATCAGCCAGGGCTTGCTGGCTCAGGCTGCGCTTCTGGGCGCTGGCCCGCCGCTGCAGCAGGCGGTGCAACGGATCCGGCAGGTCGCGAATCTGAAGGGAGGCCATGACAGCTCGCGGACTTACGTCAGATTACTTGGATTGCATGCGGATGGCATGTTGCGACACCTTGAGCTCCACCCTCATCCCCCGCCCCCCATCCGCACCGTCGCCTCGATCCGCTGTGTGCCACCCCGTTCGATCGACCTGATCAGATCAGTTCGCTTCATGACATGACGAGTTCACCGACCTTGCGAGCACCCGGAATATGTCCACATGAAAGATCAAGGTCGAGATCTTTCAGATGCTCAACTAAATCAGTCAGAGTGTCGCCTTGCGTCCAGTCATCAGGATATTCTTGAAGGTACCCAAGCCAGGAATCATCCTCCTGCCAATGAACGTACTTGATCTTTTGCATTGAATGGTCCTCCGGGAGCTATTGGGCTGGGGTATTCAATTAACCTACTAAAGTCGCCCATGCTCCGGCCAGACCCACGTGCGAGGCAGGGCAGGGTCTCTAGGCCGCAGTTTCCCGCCCCTCTGCCCCGATCTGCTGGTCGAACTCGCTAGTCCCAGCGACGCCGGCCCCCGTGGCCTCACCGCCTTGCGCCGCAAGATGGCCGCCCTACCAGGCCAATGGGGCCCAACTGGGCTGGCTGCTGATCCCCGAGCAGGAGGCTGTCGAGATCTGGGGCAGCGACACCGATGGCGAGCCCCAGCGCCTTCAAGACGCCACCGTGCTGGAGTCTGGCGAGGGGTTCCCCGGGCTGAGGCTGGAGCTGGCGGAGATCTGGGAGGCCTGAACGGCGGGGTTATGCCCTGCGTGGCTTTTTGTGTGGGGAGAACACCTTCCAACGGGAGGCTGACCGCCTGTGAGCGGTTTCTCGATGGACTTGATGCCGAGGCGAGCCTGGTGGTTCCTTCCATCAGCATCCTGGAGGTATTCAAGTGGGCATTGCGTGAATGCAGCGAGACCTGGTCGTGGATCTTGATAGTCGTGGATCTTGATAGTCGTGGATCTTGATAGTCGACTCGCGCTGGCCAGCGGCGTCTTCCGTACTACCGCCAGAACCCGTCAATCATGCCTGTACACAATGTACAGTTTTTTTCAGTACTCTAACGAGGCAAGCCAAGTGCAGGACGGGTCGCAGCGGTTGCTGGTAGCACTGAGCACCCCATCCAGCCTGGCCGCGGAGAGAATTTCTGATCAGCCTCCTCAGCGGTAGACATCACGGCGATGGCCAATCCGAACGACTTGAACGATCAGAATTTGATCCATCACTTCGTATACGATTCGGTAATCTCCAACTCTGACGCGATACACCCCGGTCTCCCCTTGGAGCGCGATGCAGCCCGGAGGTCTGGGATTATCTGCCAGCAAATCAATGACGGAGGCGACGCGTTGCTGATCCCGTTGTTGCAGTCCAGACAAAGAGCGCAGCGCACGTCGAGCTAAACGAATCTCGTAGCGACCAGATGCCATGAAGCTCAGATTTCAACCCAAGCCCAGAGCCGCTTTGGCTTGCTCCCAAGGGATGGTGTCGTTATCTCCTCGTGCCAGCGACAGGGCAGCGCAGTCGCTGGCATGGTCTGCGGCTTCCACAAGTCGCTCAAAGGCTGCATGATCAAGAACCACGGCTACAGGGCGGCCCTGGTTTGTCAACACCACCGGTTCACCACTGCGTTGCGTGGAGTCGATCAGCTCAGCGAGACGCTCCTGAGCCTGGCCAACTGTGATTTCCCCCATCGTCATAGCGTTTTATGCAGACGGATCAGCTTGATGCACGCAATTACCTTAGCGCCCATCAGCCAGATTTTTTTTCGAGCACCTCGGGCTGAACCAATGTGTTCACCAACGACCCGCTGGCGCTGCAGACCCCCAACCACAGCTGGTACCGATTAGCAGTATTTCAGTGGGTTGAAGAATTGGATGCGTTTGTGAAGTGAGTGACCGTTCAGATCTAGCGTGCTGCCCAAGCCTGTCAGGCTGATGGACTGCTCACCGGTGACCTGATCATTCAAACCGTTGCTGAGTTTCTGAACAGCCTATGAATGACCAGTGTGCCCGGTGTCCACGACGTTGGCTGATGGCAACTCAGAAACCTGCCAGCAGAGCCTCCGCCCAATCAGGCAAAGGAGCGAAATGACGCTCGATCCTTCCGTGCCTCACCGTGAAGTTGGGGGTGAAGGGATGGTCTGCTGAACTGTTGTCGTAAACCCTGGCAACGTCGCAGACCGGCAGCGTCGTTCTCACATGCCGCAGCAGCCGGGGGATGCGGCTCACCACCTTGTCAGCAGGCACATCATGCCCTCCTTCGCTGACCCGCTCGCTGATGCGCGCCTGGTTCAAGGCTGGGCTTTCGAGGTGAATCATCACCAGGATCACCTGGTAGCCAAGGGCCTTGGCACGGCCGACGAAGTCCACCTTGGAGGGGTGGGAATACACCGTTTCAAAACAGAAGCTCACCCCTCTGAGCAGCAGGTTGAGCCGCTGCTCTTCAGCGAGCTTGGCCGCGTCATAACTGTGCGCCTCGGGAGCGTCGGGAGCGTCGGGATAGACGACCCGGGCGAGCACATCGGCATTCACAAATGGCACGCCAAGAGGCTGGAGATAGAGACGATAGAACGTTGATTTTCCAGCTCCATTGCCCCCCACCAGCATCCATAGCTGCCTTGGCTGGCTCAACGCTTCGAGCCGCTGCAGGGCTCGTTGTCGATCGCCTCAAAGGCCCCATCACGAAACGTCCCCACGCGTCGTGTGCCATCGGGGCCGATCTGTTCCAGGTGGCCAGGTTGACGGATGGACGCCTGATAGCGGAAGGCCGCCGTACTCACGTTCTGGGCCAGGATACCGGACTCTCGATCAGCATCCAGTGCCGCAAACACCTGCTCAGGGGCCACGATCGGTGCCGCCACAGGCTCAAGCCTGAGGCGCGTCAAGCCCGCGGCCACGTCCAACAGGCTGTCTGGGTCGAGCACCCGGGCCACCTGGCGACCCAGGGCGGCCCAGTATTCAATCTGCTCGGCAGCACTGCGATGGTGCCGGGCCCCGACCAAGGCGGCGCTCTCCATCAGCTCTCTCTGCAAACGCACGGGAGAAGCGGCTTTCGGCATGACGAGGAGCCCCCACAGAAGGAATCACCGCGGGACTGTAGCAGAATGCTACGTGGCCATCCACCCCAGGGCGCCTGTTGGCAGGGGACCTGGATCGGCTGGCCATGACTGGAGGCACCGTTGCTGAACTCGCCACTGAGCCGGACCTGTACAGCTTCAACGACGGTTAGCCCATCAGGCCACGTGGATGGGCTGAGGCTGGAGCCGGCTGAAGCTGGGAGGCCTGAACGTCGCCTGCGGACAGGAACAGGCAGCCCCCAGACCCCATCGATTCAGGGCAGCACCTGATCGGCCAGCCGTCGCAGACGTTGCAGGCCCAGGGCTTTCAGCTGCAGATGGCGATCGTGTCATCTGCGATCAGGCGCAGCGCTCACGGACGCTACGGATCAGGGATTCCGGCGACTCTCGCCAGCAGCACTTCTTGGAGGCGTTGTTGCCTATCTCGAAGGTCGTGGACCTGCAGGTAAGCTATGACAATTCACGGACCTGAGTCAGACGACTTGGACTGCAGGTGCCGCCATTCCAGGCCCCTTCTTGTACGACGAAGGCTCTGGCTATTGAGGTCAAAGCGAGAGTAAAATGAAATGGCTGAACAGATGGTCAATCTGCACGTGGAGCGCCGGCCCAGGCGGAGAGGGGTGCAGCCGGCACCATCAAACGCTTGGATGGCAGCCTCCCGGCTGTGCTCAAGAACAAGAAATAGACGGACGCTGGATCGCCGAGGTGCCAGAGCTGCCCGGAGTTTTGGCGTATGGCAGTTCCTCGGCCGACGCGATGGCAAAGGCTGAGATTTTGGCTCTTCACGTTATCGCTGATTGACTTGAAAATGGGGAATCGGCAGGAGCCATTCCATTGGCCGTCAGCCAAAGCCAAAAAGGTCTTGGCTACGGCCCAAGAATGCTTGCAAGAACCGCAAAACATACTGACCTTGAACCCAGCGACCTATGAACCAGGGCTAATCGGCCTACGATTAAACGATGGTACTTTCCCGGATCAGCCACGATCCCGCCGTCATGGGCGGCAAGCCCTGCATCCGCGGGCTGCGCATTACGGTCGGCACGATCGTTGGCCTGATCGCCAGCGGCAGCAGTCGTGAACAGATCCAGCAGGCTTACCCACAGCTCGTGGCGGCAGATATTGATGAGGCCCTTGCTTACGCAGCCTGGCGCATGGAGGAGCGGGAAGAGGCTCTGGTCCTGAGCTGATGGCCAGCTTGCTGGTCGACATGAACCTGTCGATTCATTGGATTCCATTGTTGCGGGCAGCCGGCCATCAAGCGGTGCATTGGTCAGAGGTCGGTGATCCACGGGCTCCTGATCAAGCCCTGATGTGCTGGGCCGCTGCCCACGGCTATACCGTTTTCACCCACGACCTGGACCAGCGTCATTCAGGTGCGCTGCCTCAACGTGCTGCCAGACGTGATTGGGCACCTGGTGCTCTCTGTGCTCAGGACCTATGCCGCAGAGATCGAACAAGGGGCGCTGGTGGTTGCCGACGAGCGCCGGGAGCGGGTGAGGATCCTGCCGCTCAACCGCCTGGGTTGAAACGTTGCCGCATCAGCGAAGGCCCCCCCTCACCCCCCCGCCCCCATCCGCACCGTCGTTTCGATCCGCTGGGTGCCGCCACCAGCAGGCTCGAACTCCTGCCGCAGCTGCAGGCGCAGCAGGCCGTCGGGCTCCAGGGCGGCGGCCAGGCCCGGGTCGGTGAGTCCATCGAGCAGCACCCGGTTCTGGGCCGTTCCGGCGCTGGGTTCGCCGTATAGCCCGAAGGCTGGGCCGCAACGCATCAGCACCCGGCCGCGCCAGATGGCGCTGGGGGCAGCGCCCACCGTGTAGGTGATCGGGCCGGACGGCGTCTGCAGCTGCAGCACCGGCGTCCTGCCACCCAGGCCGCAGGCGGCCCCGGTTCCCAGGGCCAGGTCGACCCGCTCGGCGCGCAGCAGATCGCCCCGCAGCAGGGCCAGCACCCGCCGCTGCTGGCCCCGCTCGCGCAGCTGGCGCACCATCCGCTCCACCTGGCGGCCATCGGCCACCAGCGCCTGCAGCACCACCCCCCACACCAGCAGCCCGAGGCAGGCCGCCAGCAGCAGCTCCACCAGCGTGAATCCCGCCCTACGGGGAGCTGGGATCATCCTGGAACACTTCAACGCCATGGTGCAACTCCGATGAAAGGGCGGCTCAGGGCCGCGGATCCGGCAGGCAGCCGCCCGGCCCCTGCCGGCCCAGGCGGGTCACCCCCAGGGGCAGGGCCACCACCACGCAGCGCACCAGGTCGGTGCCCTCGGTGCTGAGCAGCACGGTGCCGCCGTCGATGATCAGCCCGTTGCTGGTGAAGCGCACCGCAGCCGGCAGGTTGTGGCTGAGGCTCACCGCCGGCCCCCCGCCCAGGCCCTCGCCCAGATCGAGTGCGGCCCCTTCGCAGGGGGGCAGGCTGCTGCCCTGGGGCTCCTGCCAGCCCGTGGCGGTGAGGGCCAGGGCGCAGGGTTGGCCCAGCCGCAGGGCGGCATCGCGGCCCCGCTCGAGCCCCAGCATCACCCGGCGGCTGGCCCCCTCCAGCCGGGCGGCGGCCAGCTCCGTGCTGGCGGAAGTGAGCCCCAGCTGGGCCAGCAGGCCCACCAGCACCAGGGCCAGCAGGGTTTCGCTCAGCGTGAAGCCGCCCTGATCAGGGGTTGCCACCGCCCCCTCCCTGCGGCGCGGGCCCGCAGAGGCCCAGAACCGCCGGCACATAGAGCCGCTGGCGCGGTGTGGCCTCGCCGTCCACCACCAGCCGCAGCACCACCCCATCGCCGCTGGTTGAAGTCTCCAGGTGGCGCACCAACCCCGGGGCCAGGGGGTCGGCCGCCAGCACCTGCAGCAGCTGGGTCGCCGCCACGGTGCAGTCGCCAGCGGAAGGGGCCAGGCCGCGCAGGAAGGTTTCGGCCCGCAACAGCGCGGCCTCGGCCTGCTCCATCCGCTGCTGCTGGCGCTCCTCGGCCACAGCCGCCGCGCCCGCCAGGGCCCAGAGCTGCAGGGAGGCTCCCGCCGCTGAGGCCAACACCGTCGATCCGATCAGCAGTTCGAGCAGGCTCATGGCGCCACCCCCCGCAGGCCCACCAGGCGCACGTCGGTGATCAGCGGCTGCGGCTGGGCGGGGGGCTGGGCCGGCGTCAGCTGGACAGCGAAGGCCCCCTGGCGCGCCGGCTGCCCCGCGGCGGCGGCCAGCTCCAGCAGCAGCTCGGCCGGGGCCAGCTGCGGGCTCCAGCTCACCAGCCGGTAGGCGCTGCCCAGCACCTGGCCGGCCTTGAGGGAGGCGATCGCCGGGGCGGGAGCGCAGGCCAGCCCTTGGGAGTCCCAGTGCTCGAGCGGCAGCGCCAGCAGGCAGGGATGGCTGCGGTAAACATCGGCCAGCAACTGCTGGCCCGCCGAGGCCAGCCGGTCTTCAGCGTGGCGCTGCTGCTGCTCCCGGATCCCCTGCAGGCGCACCTGGAGGCTGACGGTGTGGGCGGAGAGGCTGCCCAACAACAGAACCATGGACGCCCCCATGGCCAGGGGCAGTACGAACCCCTGTGATCGGGGGGGGTGATGGCGTTCAGGCAACGAGGTCATGGCGGTGACAGCAACGTCTGCTCCAGAGTTCCCACCCGAGGACAGCCGCAAGAACCAGCTCGGTTCGACCGACGTGCGGGCCCGCTTGGCGGGGCTGGGACTCACGGCAGCGGATGTGGCCGACGCGGTGGCCTGGGCCAGGCGCTCGTTTTCAGATCTGGCTTGACGCCTCCTGATCAGACCATCGGCAGCGGTTGCAGCGGATCCACTCCCTGAAGGAAAGTTCCGCAGGGGAGGCAGAGGATCCCATCGATCCGCAACGGTTCCTGGCCCAGGTAGAGCAGGGCGACCCTGGCTTCTGGATAGTCAGCCTGGAAGGCCTTCAGTCCCTGCAGATCCCCGGAGTGAAGCTGGCGGCTGCGTTTCACTTCCAGGGCCGTGAAGCTGTCGGGTCCGTACACCACAAAATCCACTTCCCGGCCCGCCTTGGTGCGCCAGTAGAAGAGTTGATCGCCACTGCGCCGGTAGGCGATCCAGGCCCGCAGGTGTTGGGCGACCAATCCCTCCAGGGCCATGCCTTCGATCTCCGCAGGGGAATCGAGCGGGCCAGCCGGCCGCAGCGAGCGGAACACACCGGCATCGAAGTAGTAAAACTTCTCATGGGCCACCACCTGGCGCTTCGCCCGCCGGCTGAAGACAGGCAGCCGGAAGGCCAGCAACAGGTCTTCCAGGATGCCCAGGTAACTCTCCACGGATTTGCGGCCCACCTGGCACTCCCGCGCCACGGCGGAGAGGTTGAGGGTGGAGCCATGGGAGAAGCTGATCGCTTCGAGGAACCTGGCAAAGCCGCCAAGATCACGCACCAGCGCCTCGGCCTGAACCTCCTCCCTGAGGTAGAGCGAGGCGTAGGCCCGCAGGGTCTGCTCCGGATCGATCGCTTCCCAGACCAGGGGCACCAGACCAAAGCGCAGGGCGCGGTCGAGGCTGAAATCAACCCCCAGTTCCGCCGCCAGAAAGGGGTGCATCGAGGCCGACACCAGGCGCCCGGCCAGCAGATTCCAGCTGCCGCGGCGCAGCTTTCGGGCGCTGGATCCGGTCAGCACGAAGCGCAGGTCGGGTTGCTCCTCCACCAGGGCGTGGACCACATCCAGCAGAGCCGGCACCTTCTGCACCTCATCAATCACCACCATGGCGATGCCAGGTTCGGCGGACACCCTCTCCCGCAACCGTTCAGGCCTGGCCTGGTGAAGGCGCTGGGCCTCGGGATCGAGCAGGTCGAGCCGGTAGGCGCTGCCATGGGCCTGGCGCAACCAGGTCGACTTACCGGTGCCACGGGGACCGAACAGGAAAAAACTCCCAGCCGGTTCCTGCAGAAATCGCCTGACCACCTCCAAATCCGCCGCCTTTTTGGAGTTTGCGCCTCCAATAATGCCGGTGCCAGGGCTGGATGGGCGCCCGGGGCATGCGCCAGAGTTCCCAGCCAAGGACACAAGCCGCCGCCGCCCATGACCCACCCGAGAACCAGGGACACCCGGGACGAGGTCGATGGCTTTGTGCAACGCCACCAGCTCGACTATTCGATCGGCCAGCTGCGGCTGGTGGGACTGGTGCTGCTGGTGCTGGAGCTGGTCACGCTGCTGCTGGCGGCGAGCTTCGCCAGTGCCGAGCCTCCCCAGGTCCGGCTCGGCGCCCTGATCGGCCTGTCCCCGCCCCTGCCGCTGCTGCTCGTGGGCTTCTCGCTCTACCTGCTCAGTGGCGGCCACCGGCGCAACCGGCTGGAGCAGCCCTGGACCGGAGCCCTGCACCACACCCTGCTGCCCCTGGGCCTGATCCTGCTGTTGCTGCTGCCGGCGGTCACGATCCACGACGCCGCCAGCCTGATCCACCAACGGCAGGGGGTGGCGTCCCTGTCACCGCTCCAGCAGCAGCTGCTCAACCCGGTGCGCCTGATCACCACCCTGCTGCTGCAGACGATGACGGGCTTCGGGCTGCTGCTGCTGCGCAGCCAGGGACTGCGCCAGATGCGGCGGGTGGGGCTCACCCCGGACCTGTTCTTCCGCACCGACGCCACAGGCCCTAGGAAGGAGCACCGGCGGCGTTCGACGGATGGGGGGTGAGGCAGACGGCCGTCAGATGGTTCCCACATCCCGGCCACTGTGGCTGCCGTCACCAGCCCCTTATCCAGATCTGTGAGCGCAAATTCTCTGGCGATCAGGGGCAAGCCGACACCTTGCATGAATACAATCATGCCCTCAAAGAACTTGCCGGCTGTAGCCAGACTCCACAAAAACCACTGCATTCCCTACAGCGGTGGACCGGCGAGTGGTAGTAGGCCAGCACAGCCTTTACCCATTCGATGATCGGGGTGGCAGAAAAGAGTCCCTGCTCACTCTTCTGCAGTCCGCCGAAATGTTCAACGGGTACGCTCTCGGGGTGGCCGTCGGGGTACAAGATGAATCAGATGGCGCATCATCTGGTGCCATGATTGATGCCTGACTCCTCGTGGGCTTGGCCGGCCATGCGCACCACCCTGAATCTCGACGACGATCTGATCCGCGAGGCACTGCGAGCCCTCGTCCAACGGGAAAGTGCCCGCCGCCTGGCGGCTCTTGGCGGCAGCGAGCCCGCACTGGAGGCCGTCCCACGCCGACGCAGTCAAGCGACAGCCGGCGCTATCAGCCAGCGCATGTCCTGATCCAGCGTGGCCGCCAGCTTGGGGTTCCACGCCGGCAGGCTTTCCCATTCCTGGCGGCTGTAGATGAGCAGATCGGTGGCCAGGGGCAGGTCCGCCGTGTCCCAGGCTCGCAGTCGCTCCCAGATCGGCAACTCGCATTGCTGCAGCACCAGCAACAGATCCAGATCGCTTCCCACTCCAGCATCCCCGCGCCCATAGGAGCCAAAAATCCCCACAGCCACCAGCTCCGGATGGGCAGCGGCCTGGCACCGGGCCCACCGGGCCGCCTGCGCAAGGACGTGGGCCGAGCGGGGCCATCGCAGCACGGACCCATTCGATGATGGCGGTGGCATGAAACAGTCCCTACTCACTCTGTAGTCTGCCGAAATGTTCACCGGGTGTGCCCTCCGGGTAGCTGTCGGGATATCGGGTGGGGAGATAGAAGCCATCCAGTAAGCGGAGCCGGTCGTCGATTGCCTCCGGATACGGGGGCTGCAAGTCACCCTTGCCGGGCACAGCAGCCCAGAGCCAGATTCAGGGCCTTCAAGGCTTTCTCGGTGGCCTGATGGGCCGCGAAGCAGGCCCACTCATGGCGGTCGGCCTGCATGGAGGCAGCAGCCTGTTCAAGATCCTGCAGGGGCTGATTCAGCCAGTCAGCGGAGCATTCAGCCATCGGGCCATTCTGGCCTTGCGGATTCCAATGCCAAAAAGCCGTTTTAATATTGCCAGATGCTGCACCTCCACACACCTTCCAGACCTGCCTTGGCAGATCCGAGCGCGATCCTGCATCTGCAAGCAGGCGACGGGGCCGAGCTGCGCGAGGCGGTCCGCAAGGGTCTGCCATTCTCAGCCTTTGAGGCCTTATCCAGCCACCTCGCGATCTCCCAGCAGCAGGTGACGGCCGTTTTAGGGATTCCGCCGCGGACCATCGCTCGCAGGAAGGCGTCGCAGTCGCTGACCTCTCAGGAATCTGACAGGCTCTACCGAGTGGCCAAAACGATCGCCCAGACTGTTGAGGTGCTTGGCTCCATCGATAAAGCCCGCGTCTGGCTCAAGAGTCCCAACCGTGCGCTAGGTGGCGAGGTACCACTTGATCTCCTCGACACCGAAATTGGTGCCCATCAGGTGAAAGATGTATTGCTCCGTCTCAACCACGGCATCTTCAGCTGATGCAGGTCTGGCGGATTTTCCGCAAGCCGCACGCGCTCACCACGCCTTTTGAGCTGAGCCAACCTCACTGATTCAGCTTCAGCACCGCCATGAACGCCTCTTGGGGCACCTCGACACGGCCCATCGCCTTCATGCGTTTCTTGCCCTTGGCCTGCTTCTTGAGCAGCTTCTTCTTACGGGAGATGTCGCCGCCGTAGCACTTGGCCAGCACGTCCTTGCGGATGGCGCTGATGCTTTCGCTGGCGATGATGCGGCTGCCGATCGAAGCCTGGATCGGAATCTTGAACTGCTGCCGCGGAATCAGCTCCTTGAGCTTCTCCACCAGCCCCTTGCCCACGTTGTAAGCCTTGTCGCGGTGCACGATCGTGGTGAGTGGATCGGCCTTCTCGCTGTTGATCAGCACATCGAGCCGCACCAGTTCGTTGCGGCGGTAGCCGATCAGGCTGTACTCCATCGAGGCATAGCCCTTGGTGCGGCTCTTCATCTGATCGAAGAAGTCAGTCACCACCTCCGCCAGCGGCATCTCGTAGTGCAGCGTCACCCGGTCGGTGGTGATGTACTTCAGATCGATGAACTCACCGCGCCGCTCCTGGCACAGCTCCATCAGGGCGCCGTTGTACACATTGGGGGTGTAGATCTCGAGCTTCACATAGGGTTCTTCGATCGATTCCCGCTTCTGGGGATCGGGCAAGGTTGCGGGGTTGTCCACCATCAGGGTGCTGCCGTCGATCATTGTCACCTGGTAGATCACCGAAGGGGCGGTGACGATCAGGTCGAGGTCGTACTCGCGCTCCAGCCGCTCCTGCACGATTTCCATGTGCAGCAGGCCCAGGAAGCCGCAGCGGAAACCGAAGCCCATGGCGCTGCTGGTCTCCGGCTCGAACTTCAGGGCCGCATCGGAGAGCTGCAGCTTGTCGAGGGCTTCCCGCAGGTCGGGGTATTGGTCGGCATCGGTGGGGAACAGGCCGCAGAACACCATCGGCGTGGCTTCGGCATAGCCCGGCAGCGGTTCGGCCGCCGGATTGGCGGCCAGGGTGATCGTGTCGCCGACGCGGGCATCGGCCACCGCCTTGATCGAGGCGGCCAGATAGCCCACCTCGCCGGCGTGGAGGCTGTCCACCTGGCGTTGGTCGGGCGCCATCACGCCCACCTCGTCGAGTTCGATGATCTTGCCGCTGGCCATCAGCAGCACCTTGTCCTTGCGGGCAATCACACCGCTGATCACCCGGAAATAGACGATCACGCCCCGGTAGGGGTCGTAATAGGAGTCGAAGATCAGGGCCCGCAGCGGTTCATCCGCCTGGTCCGGCGGCGCCGGCACCCGATCCACCACCGCCTGCAGGATCTCGGGCACCCCCAGGCCGGTCTTGGCCGAACAATTGATGGCCGTGGAGGTGTCGAGGCCGATGATCGCCTCGATCTCCGTCTTGATGCGATCGGGATCGGCCCCGGGCAGGTCGATCTTGTTGAGCACCGGAATGATCTCGAGATCGTTCTCCAGCGCCAGGTACACATTCGCCAGCGTCTGCGCCTCCACCCCCTGGCTGGCATCCACCACCAGCAGGGCGCCCTCGCAGGCCAGCAGGCTGCGGCTCACTTCATAGGAGAAGTCGACGTGGCCCGGCGTGTCGATCAGGTTGAGGATGTAGGTCTGGCCGTCGGCTGCCTTGTACTCCATCCGGGCCGCCTGGAGCTTGATCGTGATGCCCCGTTCCCGCTCCAATTCCATGTTGTCGAGGAACTGGGCCTGCATGTCCCGGGCCGCCACGGTGCCGGTGTCCTGCAACAGCCGGTCGGCCAGGGTCGATTTGCCGTGGTCGATGTGGGCGATGATGCAGAAATTCCGGATCCGCTGGGCGGGAACGTCGGTCATAGGGGGGCAGCGGCCGGCGACCCCAAGGGGCCACCACAAGATGGAGCGATCCTAGGCAGCGGCGGCCAGGGACTACCCAGCCACAAGAGCGCCCGCCTGGGGGGTGTTCCTACGGCCAGTGGGCCTAGCGTGTGACCACAGTGCGGGGGAACCATTGCAGGCCTTCACGATCCGCCAACTCAAGAGCAACCCCTTCACGGTGATCCGCGCGGCCGAGGCCGATGCCATGGCGCTGGTCACTAACCGTGATCAGCCCACGGCGCTGGTGGTTGCCCTTGATCGGCTAGGCGTCGCCGATACGGCCGCCGTGCGCTCCGGCCTCGCCCTGACCCTGATCCAGTCGGGTTCGATCTCCACCGCCGCCGCCGCCCGTATCGCCGGCCTGCCACTGCCGCACTTTCTTGAACTCCTCTCCAGCCTGAGGCTTCCACTCAGCTCCAGCGATCCGGCCGACACCTGTTCCGACCTGGAGGCCTTGAAAAATCTCTGAAGGGGCTGGGCTACGCGGTGGCAAGGCCGATGCCGAGCCGCCGCAGCACCGGCAGGCGTTCGCGACCGAAGGTCTCCCAGAACTCCTGCAGGTGGCCCAGGGCCTGGTTCGGATCCTCGATCGGCCGTCCCTCAGGGTCTTTCACACTGCCGCCGGCCATCGTGATCCCCATCCACACCAGCTGGACAACGTCTTCGGCGGGAAGATCGGCGTTGGCGGCCTGCAGGCAGAACGCCTCCAGCAAGGAAACGGTGACGGGCTGCAGGAGAACCGGAGAAAGCAAGGCGCCGATCTCCTCACCCGCCGTGATCTGGTCGAGGCAACGTTGATTGAAAGCGGCGATGGTTCTCGATAACGCCTCAGCGTCGGCGCCGCTGGAGACGCTCGCGCCGACCACTCCCGCTCCGAGGAGAACGGAGAGCCGCATCAGCATGTCTTCCAGCTCCAGGGACGACTGATCCAGGAGCCAACCCAGGCTCTCGGAGCGATCCATAAGGGTTCCCCTCAAGGCCCGCATGAAGTCGGCATCCATGGCCAGCAGACCGAGACTCGTCGCGAATTCATTGGCGTCATCCGCCTGGGCGGCGCCGAGGTGCAGACCCAGATCCGCCAACACCTGGCGGCGCCATGGTGCCGATGGCGGACAGGCCCCCCGGGCGAAGAGATCGCGCCGGAACGTCTGGTTGATCACCAGATCCAGCAACACCTCGCGCATGGGCAGATCAGCCGCCCCCAGAACAAGGGCGCGCCGTTCCGGGTCCAGCATCTCGGGGAACATCTCCGGCAGCGTGGCCGAACCGATGTGGGTGAGGCCATGGGCCCTGCAGAGCCGGTGCATGGGGCCTACATAGAGGGGTTGATGGGCCGAGTGGTACTCGCCCATCAGGTAGGGCTCCGGGCTCAACTGAATGAGCTCCACCAAGGCTCTGAGCCCTGGAAGTTCCTTGCCGAGGGGCCAGGCGTTGTCCTCCGTGCCGGTGCATCGGATCAGGGTCTCGGCCGCCTTGCGAATGCCCGCCAGGGAGGTGCTGCCCCCACCGCGCAGAGCCTCTTCCAGGCTCAGCATCTGCAGGCTGCTGCGCGACAGCCAGCCCGGATAGGTGTTGTAGGAGCAGTAGAAGATCCCCCCCGGCCGCAGCACACTTCCCGCCGCCGCAATGAGGGCTTGCCTCACCTCGGGCCCCACCCAGCTCGCCAGCCCATGGGCCACCACGACATCAAAAGCCTCCGGCCAGCCGCGGCAGGGGCCGGTGCTGGGCAGCCCCTCCGCGAAGGTCGTCAGATCCGCCAGGGCGAAATGGACGTTGCTCAGGCCCAGGGCTTCCGCCTTGGCGGTGGCGGCGGCGATGTGGGTGGGGTTCAGGTCGAGCCCGTAGAAGTGGGCCTGGGGGTGGGCGGCGGCGTTGAACAGGAGGTTCAGGCCGTGGCCGCAGCCGAAATCGAGGTAGTGGAAACCTGTGCGGACCAGGCCGGGGCCAAGCCGGTGGCGGCCTCCCATGAGGGTCGCCAGCACGAGCCAGGACACGGACAGCTCCCGGTGCAGGAAGGCCCCGTAGGTCTTGTCGGTGGGATAGGCGGGCTTGAGATCCATCCCGGCGTGGCAGGCGCTGTGCGCGCAGGATGGCTCAGGATCCGGCCGCTGCCAGCGACATGGGCCGAACGTCGGCTTTGACCTTCCATCCAAACTAAACTAAGACTTAGTTTGATTGGTTCCGCATGTCGGCGACAGAGCCTCCCTCCGCACCCCTTCTGGCCCCCGTGCTGGTGAACGTGCACGAGGCCAAGACCCATCTGTCCCGTCTGTTGCAGCAGGTGGAAGCTGGACAGGACGTTGTGATCGCCCGGGCTGGCCGGCCGATCGCCCGGCTGGTGCCCTGTGGTGGCAAGGCAGGGGGGATCGCCCCTCCGGGTGCCCTCGCCGGTGCGATCAGCCTGTCTGACGATTTCGACGCCCCGGTTGACGGCCTGTTCGACCCCAACCTCTTTCCTGCGGATGGAGCCCGTGGCACGTCTGCTGCTTGACACCCATCTGGTGCTTTGGTGGCTGAGCGCCGATCCACGCCTTCCCACCGCCGTGATCAGCCTGCTGCAGCAGTCCGACCACGAGGTCTTCGTCAGCCAGGCCTCACTCTGGGAAATGGCCATCAAGACAGCGCTCGGACGCCTCTCGGCCGACCTGGTGCAGGTGGAGCGCCGCATTCCGGAACAGGGCTTCCGCTGGCTGGCCCTGCGCAACGAACACCTGCTGGCCGTGGGAACGCTGGAGTCCGTCGAGGGTCATAGCGATCCCTTCGATCGGCTCCTCGTCGCCCAGAGCCGATGCGAACCATTGCTGCTGCTGAGCGCCGACCGCCAGCTGGCGGCCTACGGACCGACCGTGCGGCTCGTCTGAACCGGCCACGGGCTTCCTAAGCTCTGGGCAAGCAATGGAGTACCCATGACCACCGAGACAACCACCGAAACCGGCACCGACCCCCGCGCCCTCACGATCGAGAACGTGGAGCGCACCCTTGATGAGCTGCGCCCCTACCTGATGGCCGACGGCGGCAACGTTGAAGTGGTCGAAATCGACGGCCCGGTGGTGAAAGTTCGCCTGCAGGGCGCCTGCGGCTCCTGCCCCAGCAGCACCATGACCCTCAAGATGGGCATCGAGCGCAAGCTGCGTGAAGCCATCCCGGAAGTGAGCGAAGTGGTTCAGGTGCTCTGAATCCCACCTGAAAAGACCCTGGACAGCCTTCCCACGCGGAGGGCTTTTTCATGACCGATTGTCATCCTTTTCTTCCGCAACGCCCAGCCCCCTAGGTAACCAAACTCAGGGACCAGCAGCGTTCTGGTCCTAACTTGAAGTTGCAGCAAGAATGCTGCGATCCCACAGGTTTTGGCCTGCGGCAGCGGAGGGGTAGAGCGATGACGACGAAGTTTCTGTTACGGGCATTGTCTGGCCCCTCCAGGGTTGGGCAGCGGTTCAGGTGCCCCCCGGTGGAAAGGGGCTCGATGGTGGCGGCCCTCCTGATCGCCATGGCGGTGCTGCTGGGCAGTCTGGCGATCTCGAACCGCTCCAGCCTGGCCGAGCTGGCCTCCGCCTACCAGAGCCAGAGCCGTGAAGCCAGGGCCGCCGCCGACAGCGGCATGACGGCCGTGGTGAGTGAGCTCAACCGCCCCCGCAACCGCCGTTTGCTCGTTAACGCCTGCTTGCTGAACACGGCCACACCAGCCGCCATTGCCACAGACCCGAGAGTCAAGGTTGTGGATGGGCGTGATTCCGGTTACGCGGACGTGAGAACAACCTTCCTCTTCGAGGACAAGACGGCCACCCACCCTGACCAGAGAATCATCACCCACCCCGACCAGAGAAACAACATCGGCGATGGTTCCCAGCAGCGCTCGCGATTGATCCCTTTGGAGCCGGATGACTGCCCCACTGCCGAGCACGTGAAGCAGGGCAACGGGGAGCTCATCCTCACAGTGCGCGGTGAGGCCCTCCGCGGCGACGTTGTCGTGGCCGCCACCACCCTTCGGCAGACCCTGGAGGTGGTACCCAAGTGCCTCGACCGCAGCCTGCGCAACGCCTTCGGCAACGACAATCGCCGCTGCACCCTGGCCCCGGGCTTCGGCTTCGTTGCCGGGGCCGCCGACGACAACAGCGGTGATCTGGTGATCAAGGGTGGCTCCTACGAGATCGTCAATGATTCCTTCGAGCCCGTCGATCCGATCACCTGCCTGGCCTCAAGCCCATCGGGCTGTCATAGCAGCTTGAAAAACACCAGCGTCAACGTGGTGGACGTCCAGATTCCACCCCCACTACCCACCGACAACACGTTCTGCAGGGGCAACTCCCCGGATGTGCACTGCAACGTGGCGGTGACCAGCGACCTGACCCTGGCCACCAGGAACTTCGCCAGCTGGCCCGCCCCATGGAACAGCATTTGCAAAAAGCAGGATGCCAACGGCAACACCACCACATCGTCCACGTACGCCAGCGTGGCCTGCAGCATCAATAGCCTCAGCAGCTCTAATAACCGCACATTGATCATTGATGTCAGCGGTGCCTCGGCAGGGAGCTCCACTATTCCGGTTCGGCTCCATTTCCCCAACGCCGGCTCCGCCATCGCCCTTGGCAACGGAACAGAAATCCATCAATGCAACACGCAGAACGGCAGCGCCGCCTGCAACACCACCACATCGACAACCAACCCATTGAAAGCGGCAGATCTTGCCCTGTTCGGCTGTGCCGTGGGCGCTCCATCCCCCTGTGGCGCCCAGACGGTCGATTTTGCCAACGGCAATGGCAACAGTCAGAGTCTGTTCGTCTACTTCCCGAATGGGAACGTGTCCATGGGAGGCAACGTGAAGATCTCCGGCGTGATCTGGACGAATGACTTCACTGCCAATGGCAATGTGACAATCAACATCCCTGACACTGATTTAGCCAGTGTCTGCAGCCTGATGAAATTCTGCGGCGAAGACTACTCCGATATTGGAATTGATTACGTCACCAGAGCCGTCAAGCGGCTCACCTACTCCTGATCCACCGTGAACCATTCCTCCCCTCTCCCTAGGCGCCAGCGCCCTGTCAGCGGCTTCTCGTTGGTGGAGCTGATGGTGGCCTCGCTGCTGCTGGTGCTGTCTCTCACCGGCACGTCAGTCCTGTTCATGGAATCCAACCGCAGTTCAGCGGCAGCGTCATTGCGCTACCGCCAGCAGGCACTGGTGGACACCGATCTAGCCCGAGTACGGCGGCTCAACGACCGCTACACCTGTGCCTCCGGCACCTGCACCAGCCTGGGGGCCGAGGAGCTCGAAAAGGACGATTTCTTCCCCGCACCCACCTCCACCGCCGCCGATGGCAACAGCGCCGCCGGCAACTCCTTCGAGGCCCTGTGTCAATCCAACGGCCTGATCACCCAGCTGGTGGCCGATATCGGGCCCACCCCTTCGGGCCTCACCGCCGCCGGCATCACCTACGCCGTCGACCCGAACAACCAGGAGGGAGTCCACCGCTACACCATCACCTACAGCTACACCAACAGCACGAGTATCGAAGTGCTGCGCCGGGTCATGCTCGTGCCCACCACCGTCGCCTGGTGCCCCTGATGAAACACTCCTCCCACCACGGCTTCACCCTGATCGAACTCCTCGTGGTGGTGGCGGTCGTGGGCATCCTCTCCGCCGTCGGGATCGCCGCCTCCGGCAATGATTGGCGCCGGGAGCGGGTGAATGCCGTGGCCATCGAGCTGTCCGGCTGGCTGGATGCGGTGCGGCGCACCTCCCTCAAGGGCAATGCCTGCCAGGTGACCATCGGCGGCGGCAATCTCACCGCTGGCGCCACCCTGGCCACGGCCTCGGAGTTGGTCACCAACCCCTCCAACGACCCCATCCCCAACAACTGCCTCACCGGCCAACCGATGCGGATCAGCGGCAGCCTCGGCAACTCCACCTACGTGATTGCCCCGGCCGGCGTCACCAGCTTCAAGTTCACCCCCCGCGGCACGGTCAATGCCGCGGCCGCCAACACCCAGCTCGCCGGCCCGGTGGTGATCAAGATCTCCCTGGCGGACACCACTGGGCCCCTGCGCTGCGTCCGCATCTCCAAAGGCCTCGGCCTGGTCAGCATCGGTGCCAGCAACTCCAACGCCGGCACCTGTCCCGACAACAGCTACGGAGGCACCCTCTGAAGCCATGAAACACCTCACGTCCCATCCCCAACGCCACCGGCAGCGAGGCTTCACCCTCGTCGAACTGCTGATCACCTCCGTGATCATGGGGTTGATCATCGCGACCGGAAGCAATGTGATGGTGACCCAGATCCGGGTGTCGGCCCAGCAGGAATCGGTGCGGCGCCTCGAGGACCACTGGGGCCGCATCAACCATCTGCTGGAGAGTGAGATCACCGAATCCGCCTCGGCCACCGCCGTTGCCAACACCTCCCTCACCCTCACCCTCTCGGGCGGCCAGACGGTCACCTACGCCTTCGACGCCGGCACCCTGACCCGCACAGGCCCGCCCATCAATGACGACGGCACGCTGAATCTCAGCGCAGAAAACATCGCCTCCGACATGCTCACCAACGTCGACGCCTTCCAACCCACCATCACCAACAGCCGCGAACCTGCCTATACCTTGTCCCTCAACGATGGGCGCGGAACGACCTACACCGGGCTGTCCAGCTCCAGTCGCTCGCGCACATCCAGCTACCCCTGAGGTCGTTCCGATGCGCTGCCAGCGTTCTGCCCAGCGCCTGCTGGCACTGCTGCTGCCCCTGCTGCTGCTCGGCTGCCAGGGGACGCGCGTTGTGGTGAGCGCTCAGCAGCGGGCCGCCTGCCGCAGTGAGGCCGAAAAGGCCCCCACCCCCGAGCAGGCCCTGAAACGCAATGCCGCCTGCCTCACCGCCGCCCTCAAGGGCGAGGGACCGCCGCCCGCCCCGGCCAGTCCTGCGGCGCAGCCGGCACAGCCGCCGCCGGCCGCTGCCCCGATCGATCGCTACCTCTACTGCCGGGTCCACCAGGAGAAGGTGCTGGCCGCCTCGGCGCGGCTCACCAACGCCACCAAGCCTTTGCTCCTGGCCTCCAAGCGCTACGCGCCCGACAGCGAGGAAGTCCGCGCTGCCCAGCAGGCCTAC
Organism: Cyanobium sp. Cruz-8D1; assembly: GCF_024345975.1. GTDB lineage: Bacteria > Cyanobacteriota > Cyanobacteriia > PCC-6307 > Cyanobiaceae > Cyanobium. The sequence continues at coordinate 20,427 of NZ_JAGQCD010000040.1, forward strand.
AACGCCGCCGTCGCCGAACTCGAACAGCTGCTGCCGCCGGAGATCCGCAACGGCATGGACCTGCTGCCCACGGCCGTCGAGGCCTACAGCCGCTGCGATCGCCAGGTGCTGGAGCGAACGCCCGGTCCGTAGGCTGCCCCTAGACGATGGGCTTCTCCCGTGCTGGATCAGCGCCTGCTGCGCAACGACCCGACGCTGATCACCGCCCCCCTGGCGCGGCGCGGTCTGGCCACCGACCTCTCAGGCCTGCGCCAGCTGGCCCTGGAGGCCCGCGACCTGGAGCAGCATCGCAGTGAGCTGCAGGCGGAGGGCAACCGCGTCGGCCGCGAGGTGGGCGAGCGGATCAAGGCCGGCGCGGCGCCGGGGGGAGCGGAGGTGAAGGAGCTGCGGGAGCAGGGCAACCGCATCAAGCAGCAGGTGGCGGCGCTGGAGGAGCAGGAGAAGGGGATCGAGGCGCAGTTGCGCGAGCAACTGATGGTGCTGCCCAACCTGCCCTCGCCCCTCTGCCCCACGGGCCGCAGCGAGGCCGACAACGTCGAGGTGAAGCGCTGGGGCAGCCCGCGGCTGGCCGCGGAAGGCGAGCAACTTCAGGAGCACTGGCAGATCGCCGAGCGGCTGGGCATTGTCGACACCGAGCGCTCGGTGCGCATCGCCCAGAGCCGCTTCGTGACGCTGCTGGGCCAGGGGGCCCGGCTGGAGCGGGCCCTGATCAGCTTCATGCTCGATCGCCACAGCCAACGGGGCTACACCGAGGTGCTGCCGCCGATCCTGGTGAACACCGCCAGCCTCACCGCCTCCGGCCAGCTGCCGAAGTTCGCCGAGGAAAGCTTTCGCTGCGCCGAGGACGACCTCTGGCTCACCCCCACCGCCGAGGTGCCCGTCACCTCCTTCCACCGCGGCGAGGTGCTCGCCGCCGAAGCCCTACCGCTGAAGTACGCCGCCTACACCCCCTGCTTCCGCCGCGAGGCCGGCTCCTATGGCCGCGACACCCGCGGCCTGATCCGCCTGCACCAGTTCAACAAGGTGGAGCTCTTCTGGTTCTGCCGCCCCGAAGACTCGGAAGCCGCCCACGAGCAACTCACCCGTGATGCCGAGGCGATCCTGGAGGCCCTGGAGCTGCCCTACCGGCGCCTGGAGCTGTGCACGGGCGACCTGGGCTTCTCCGCCGTTCGCACCTACGACCTGGAGGTGTGGCTGGCGGGGGCCGGCACCTACCGCGAGATCTCCAGCTGCAGCAGCTGCGGCGATTTCCAGGCCCGGCGGGCCTCGATCCGCTTCCGCGACGGCAAGACCACCCGCCTGCTGCACACCCTCAACGGCAGTGGTCTGGCCGTGGGGCGCACCATGGCGGCCCTGCTGGAGGCGGGCCAACAGGCGGACGGCAGCGTCAGGCTGCCCGAGGCGCTGGTGCCTTACTTCGGCTCCGACACGATCGGGGCGGATTGAGGGGAGTCGCCGCGGGGAGGCCACCCAGGCGTTTCAGCAGCGGTTGCTTGGTAGCGATGAAGGTGGCTGCAATCGTCTGAATCTTGTCGATCTGGGCTTGCGGTTCGGTGATCACCTGGTTGTCCTGACTGAGCAGTTGCACACCCAGCTCCTTGAGCCATAACAGCACACAGCTGCTGAGCATCGGCTCCTCGAGACGGTCCTGAAGCCCCTTATCGATCAAGGCTTCGAGAATTGAGAATGGAAGGGCGGAGGCCACCGCCGGCAAGGCCAATTGGGTGTAGGAATGCCCCTCCTGCATGCGGTCCAGCAGCACTTGATTGAGGCGTTGAACCAGCGGTGTCGACTTGGCTCCTGCAGCCCCCCGGTCGAAGCCGATGCACCCCGCCTCGAGCAACAACGCGAGCATGACCACCAGCTCGCCCTGGGTTTGCTGGCTGGAGCTCAGTAGGGAACCCATCGAAGCCGGTGCATCCGAGACGGCCGTGATCACGGGTCCGTAGGCCTTCAGGTCACCCTGAATGTCCCCGAAGGTGGCTCTGAAGTGAAGGGTGTCCCGGGGCGTGGGGAGCCACTCACGCTGGGGCAGCACCAACTGGAACGACAGCGAGGCAAGGCGCTGGCCCCATTCCTGCTGGGTGAGCCGTACATTCCACCTCGTCAGGATATCTATTCGAAATCGCTTGTTGGTGGCCAGATCAATCAGGAGTTCACGGGCCGCTGGCCTGATTTCCGGGATCGCGAGCTCGCGCAGAGGTGGCGGCAGGAGTTCGATGAAGGACTCGGAGTAAGTCACCGACCCGAGAAAGGAGAACTGGTGGGTCGCGCACCGCGCCAGCATCTCTAAGACATATAGCGGCGACCAACCTGGATTGGCAAACTCACCGCATAGATAGTCAACAAGTGCAAACTGCAATGATTGCAACTCTCTGCGTAAACCAGGCAGGGCCGAACCCAGGGGAGAAGGCTGGGATTCCTCCCCGAGCAGTTGATTCAGAAGGCTTGCCGATTCGTGAAAGCAATGGCCCAGCGCACCTGGCTTTGCAGTCGGTAGCTCAAGGGCCAGAAGCTGCTTAAAACTGCTGCAAGCCAGCCAACCCGGATAGGTGTTGTAGGAGCAGTAGAACAGGCCACCGTGGCGCAGGGATGCCGCCGCCGCGGCAAGAAGGGCGCTCTGAACCGACGCAGTGACCCAGGGCGAAATACCGTAGGCCACCACTTAATGACAGCCACCCGCAGGCCAGGGCGTGAGACATCGGAGCCGGCCAAATCCAGAAAGTCGGCCTCAATGATGGCCACATTCTTCAACCCTGCTCGACGGACCAGATCATGGGCATGGGCATGGGCCACATGATCTGGATGAAAGTCAACGCCATAGAAGTGCCCCTCTGGATAAAGGGCCGCCAGCATCACCAAAGAAAAGCCGGTGGCACAGCCGAGGTCGAGGAAAGTGAACGGCTCACCCTCAGAATCCCGAGCCGGCAGATGCCCCATGAAGGGCGGCAAGATCCATCCAACTGGGGCACAGTTCACAATAAAACTCACTCGTGTATGACCTTGACGAGTGATAGCCGTGATCCCAGGAGGCCTCGCCCAAATCAGTTGATGCTCTCGGAGGCTCCGGAGTAGAGAGTGAGGGTACGCGTCTCCACATCCGCAGAACCGGGAACGCTCAGACCCAGATCCAACCTGACCCATGTGCAATCAGCTGACACCGTTGGAACAAACGTGGAGACATTGGTCAAGACCCGTTGGCTGCCCACTGAAGTAGACGGGGTGGTGGTCAGCAGACCATTGGTGTCGACTTGTGGACCAATGCGACGTAATTCGGTGCCGACCAGTTCATAGCGGATCACGTCGTAAGAAATGGTGTTGTTGGCCCCTTGAATCGGCACCAAAAGTCTTAAGTCTGCTGTTGCTGAAGGCGTTGCACATTCAGCGTTGTTTGGCGCGGCGGGGGGTGGTGCGGATGCTGGAGCAGGCTTGCAGCGTGTATCCGGTAGAGTGATGGTCCTTGATGTTCCTGGGTCCACGCCTCGACGCAGCAAGCAGGCTTCACCCGCTTCTGTTTTCAACAGATCGGAGATACGCCGAAAGTTGCGGTTGATCGTCGTAAGGGCATAGACACGGTCAGCAATACGAATCTGATGGACTCCCAGGATGGCTACGGATCCCAAAGCGATAACAGAAAGAACCCCACCGATCAGCAGCTCAATCAGGGTAAAGCCATGGTTTTGTCGCCTTCGGCCAGTAGCAGCTTTCATCAGGTCCGCTCCCATACGCTGCAAGCCTGCGTAACATCACCGGTGGCATTATTAATACCTGTGCTGAGGGTGCCAAAAGACACTCTCACACAACGCAAAGGCAGCTGGTTGTTAACAGAGATCTTGACAATGGCTTCCACTCCATTGGCAACGACGCCACCACGTGGCGTGAACGCCATGGATGTTGTCCCGGCGGGAGTGTACGTGACAGCAACATTGTATGTGCGGTTACCATCGGTGGAAGGCAGCGCCAAGTTGGCCTCCGAGGTACACCGGGCATCGCTGCCTTGCAAGGAAGCGAAGGTGGCGCCGGGGGCCAAGCCATTGGCTGTGGTGAACTGCACGGTGCAGGGTCCGAAGGCACCGGATCGTCCAGAGATGCCCTCCAGCCAACCCACCAGCTCGGCGGCGGCGGCATTGGCCTGATCACGGCGCAAGAAGACCTGGGAAGAAGCAAAAACAAGCGAGCCCACAATGCCAATCACAGCCACCGTCACCATCAACTCGCTTAAGGTGAAGGCCTGAGACTGGGATCGTTGATGGCGCTGGCAGACTCTGGGCAGGATGCTCATGGGCAGTGATAAGCCATGTGGGGAATGATGTTCTCCACTCGCGTCACCCGATTATTGCTGTTGTTATCTGTGAATGTCACTCTGAGGATACGCTCGGCCTGAATCGCTGTGGTGCGGGTGGCGTTGACAGGCTGTCCTAGACCATCCACGGCATTGCGAAACGGGGTCATGAAGGCTGTGTTGTTGCTGGCTGCACAGAGTTGCTCCACAGCGATCGGCTCTGATGAGGTTGTTGTGTTGGGAAAGTTGGCTGTTGTCGAGGTAAGGTCAACCTGAGGGAAGTAATAACGATCATCCAATGGATTATTGGTTGCACATGGCTGCGTGACGCCACTGACGACACCAAAACTGGTAGGCGGCACTGTCGTGCAGACCCCAGAGCAGCAGGTAAAGCGACGGGCAAGCGTCTTAATTTGACTCAGGTTGTCATCGATGGAGGCCTGCATCACCACCTGCTGTTGCGTGGAGAGTGTTCTGCGGTTGATGCTGTTGAAAATGGTCGCCGTAGAGCTGACCACAATCATCAACATGACCGTGAGCACCAATGACTCAAGGATTCCAATCCCTTGATCCGAGGACGGGATTGCGTTGAGTCGATCTCGCAAGAATCTCTTCATAACTCTAATTCAAAGAAAAGCCCTTGCGCGCAGCCGTTGGTGTCCGCGCGACCCAGTCAATACCTTCCCAGCCAATGAAGGACACGTCAGCGGAATTGGCCACGCCTACCAATTGGGTGAGGCTTGAAGAGGCTGATGGCGGAACTCGAAAATGGTTCTGCCCGCCAGCCAGAATCGTGCGAACCCAGATCCTGCCACCGAAGTTCCAGCTGTCATCCGTTGCCAATTCTGCCGCAGTGAGGGCTGGCAAAGGACCACAACCATTGACGCAGAAGGAGACAAGCCCCCAGGGCAGATAGAACCAGGCACCTGCAATACGGGAGCGGTTGGCTGCCGTAGCAGAAGAGTCAGCGCCGATGATGATGATTTGATTGCACGGTTGGTTGGTGCGTCCCGCATCGATGCAGGTGCTTTCTGGTGAGGTATCCCTGCCAAAGATGTTAAACCTGTCATATTCAGCCACCGGGTTGAATACATTCTCAGAGACCAGTGTTGTACAGTTTTCAACTGGGACAGTACCCGAGAAAGGTGGCGTACTTCCTCTTAAGGGAACTTCGAAAAATCAACAAGGCACTTGATTGTGGCATGATTCCGATTATGATCGGTTAAGCAATCTTCACAACAACTGTGGGTCAGAGAGGCTTCTGGGACGAGCAGCAAAGAGTCACAA
>NZ_JAGQCD010000041.1 GCF_024345975.1 Cyanobium sp. Cruz-8D1
CCGGTCGTGGCAACGACAGCCTGAATGGCGGGATCGGAGATGACGTGTATGTGATTGCGCAGGGAGGAGATCGAAAGCAGATCAGCGATCTGGATTATACGGCTGGCAATCGAGATGTGGTGATGTTCACGAATGTGCTGGGAGCCGATGTGACGCAGGTGGAACGGCATGGTTCACAGCTGTATCTGCATTACGGGAATGGCGACCAGCTGTGGGTGAATAACTATTTTGTATCAGGGGCTTTCCGGGTTGAAGCCTTTCAGTTTGCGGATGGAGAGCTGTGGGGGGATGTGGATCTGCGGGATCGTGCGGTGGTAGGAGGTGCAACGTCAGGCAATGACTGGTTGGGTGGATTCACAGATATGGTGAACCGAATTGATGGGTTGGATGGCGATGATCAGTTGCACGGTGGTGTGTTTGATGATGTGTTGAAGGGTGGGAATGGGAATGACTGGCTGAATGGCAACGACGGCGATGATTGGCTTGATGGTGGTGCAGGGAATGATGTATTGAGTGGCGGCTCAGGTCGTGACTGGTTGGTGGCCGGTCGTGGCAACGACAGCCTGAATGGCGGGATCGGAGATGACGTGTATGTGATTGCGCAGGGAGGAGATCGAAAGCAGATCAGCGATCTGGATTATACGGCTGGCAATCGAGATGTGGTGATGTTTCAGAATCTTCGATCCCAGGATGTCACCGCAGTCGAGCGTCACGGCAATCAGCTGCTGTTGCGTCTTGCAGGAGGAGGTCAGCTTTCAGTCGAAAATTACTTTGTTTCAGAGGCCTTTCGTATTGAAGCTTTTCAGTTCTCAAACGGTGTCGTTTGGGGTGACAGACAACTCAGAGATCGGGTTGTCGTGGGCGGAGCAACAGCAGGTAATGACACCCTTGGTGGCTTTACTGACATGGTCAACCGCATCAAGGGGCTGGACGGAAACGATCTTCTTTATGGTGGCCTCCTCAATGATGTGCTGACAGGTGGAAATGGAAATGACACGCTCCATGGTGGCGACGGTGATGACATTCTCGATGGAGGTTCTGGCCACGATGTCCTTTATGGTGGACGAGGCCGGGATCGTCTCCTCTCTGGTACTGGCAGCGATATTCTGAATGGTGGAGAAGGTGACGACACCTATGTGATCGCCAGGAGTGGTTCCCTGAAGCAGATCACAGACTACGATCCAAATCCTGCAAACCATGACACGGTCAGATTCTCAAATCTGAAGTCAACTGATCTGATCTCTTTTCAACGACAGAACTTAAACCTTGAAATGAACTTCGTGACCAAGGACCAGCTGCTGGTTTCGAATTACTTCCTTGCCAAGGAGTTCAGGATTGAGTCTTTTCAATTTTCCAATGGAATCACCCTTGGCGAGTCCGACGTGTTCGCCCTCATTCCCCCGTTTTAGCACTCCCCGCCTTCTCCCCCTGATTCGGCCGCGGCCGATAAATCGCCATCCCGATCACCTCCTGCACCTTGCCGGCGTATGTGCCGAAGTTCCCACTCCGGATCACCCCGGCTCCATCAGCTGCGTGGATCGCATCCAGCATCCCATCGCGCTTCTCCAGGAAGCCCACGTGGGTCACATCCAGCCCCGGCACCTTCGTCACCAGGGCAAAGATGTCGCCGCTGCGCAGCGACGGCAGCACCCCGCTCAGCGCCGCCAAAGGGATGTAGGCCTGGTTCAGCACCAGATCTTTCTCCAGCTCCGTGATGCACTGTTTGTTGCGGGCCAGCTGCATCGGCTTGTAGCTGCTGATGTGGTTGCTCATGAAATTGAGCGGCACCGTGCGGCTGCTGGCCCCCGGCAGAAACGGGGTGAGGTTCACCAGGTAGCCATTGCGCTCGGCCGCTTCGGCCCAGCGGCTGAAGTAATGCTGCCGGCGGCAGTAGTCCACCTTGCCATCCACATAGCGCAGCCGCCGCACGTGCTCGCCGAAGCGCTCCACCCCCTCGGTCTTGGTGTCCACCTTGCGGCTGTTGCTCAGTGCCAGCAGCTGCTCCACGAACAGGAAGCAATCAAACTGGGTCAGATCCAGCAGCAGCTGCTCCTTCGGGCCGCCATCGAGGGAGAAGCCCTTGAACGGCAGGCCCAGGTAGCGGCGCGCCAGTTGCACCAGCGCTTGGTTCATCGGTGCCCAGGCCGTGGCGTCGATGGCTTCGGCCGCCTCTTTCTTGGTGTTGGCCACGAAGCGAGGCGTGGGATCCCCCAGGACCACACCATCCGACAGGGACGGCGGCGCCGCCGCAGCGTTCTGGCTGGCTGGCGCGACGCCCCGCATCAGCAGGTTGGCCGCCGCCAAGCTGGCTCCGGCGGCGATCAGCACCGTGAGGCCAACCAGGAGAATGGGTTTGCGCATCCAGCCGCCGCCGCCGTCGCTGCCGCGACCCTACAGCCGCCCTCAGGCCGCGCTGCTCGCCAGCCACTCCCCGAGCGCCACTGCCGGCAGCTGGGGGCTGCTGGTGATCTCGATGATGCGGCCGATGACGGCCGGGCTCTCCACCACATCCAGGCACACCCGCGCCACCAGCCGCCGCGGGATGCTGTTGCTCTCCTGCTGGTCGGGCCCGCTGAAGCGGATGCCTTCGGCCTCGATTCCCTCCTCTGTTTCCTTCAGTCCACCGGGGCGCACCACCGTCCAATCGAGGCCACTGGCGGCCAGCCAGCGCTCCCCCACCCCTTTCCACACCAGGATCAGCCCGAACAGATTCAGCGGGTGGAACCAGCGACCGCTGCACAGGGCGCTCACCAGCACCACCCGTTTGATTCCCGCCTCGCGGCAGGCGGCGATCTGGGAGCGGATCGCCAGGGCGTCCACCTTCAAGGGGCCGGCCAGATCCACCGACGGCCGCGCCCCGGTGGCGATCACCAGGGCGTCGCAGCCAGAGAGCGCCGCCGCCAGCGCCTGGCCATCACCCAGCTCCAGGCGCACCAGCTCGGCGCCGGCCAGCCCGGGCGGCACCGCCGAGCCCGGCCGCAGGATCGCCTTCACGCCCCAGCCCCGGCCCAGGGCCTCTTCCACCACCCGCCAACCTGTCTTGCCTGAAGCTCCACTCACGGCGATGCAGGTCATGGGGTGCCGTTGTTCATTGCGTTGGTGACCATTCTCGTGGCCCGCCCGTTGGGATGGCGACAGCCAGCCCGGGGCCGGCTGGGTAGGCTGAAGCCATGGCCGAAATGGTTCTCGAAGTCAGTCACCTGAGCGTGCGGCGTGAGGCCGTCACGGCGGTGGATGACGTCAGCTTCCAGCTGGTGGCCGAATCCGACACCGCCCTGGTGGGCCCGAACGGGGCCGGTAAGAGCACCCTGGTGCAGGCGATCCTCGGCATCCTTCCCCGCCAGGCCGGCGAGGTGCGCTTCCTGGGCTGCAGCCTCGGCAGCCGCGGCCAGTTGCCGCGGGAGCTGCGCGCCAAGCTCGCCTACCTGCCCCAGACCCTGATTCCCCGGGGCCGCTTCCCGCTCACGGTGGCGGAATTCGTGGGCCTGGGCTGGGATTCGCCGGGCCTGTCCCTGCCCTGGCTGGGCCGCCAGGAGCGCAGCAGCGCCATCCGCGCCGCCCTGCGCAAGACCCTCTGCGCCGACCTGGCCGATCGCCTGCTGTCCGAACTTTCCGGGGGCCAGCTCAAGCGGGTGCTGCTGGGCTTCTGCGTGGTGCGCCCCCGCCGCCTGCTGGTGCTCGATGAGGCCCAGGCCGGCCTCGACGCCCGGGCGGCCGAACAGTTCCACACCCTCCTCTACCAGCTGCGGCGCAGCGAAGGCTGGACGATCCTGCAGGTGTCGCACGACCTCGAGATGGTGCGCCGCACCTGCGATGGCGTTCTCTGCCTCAACCGCAGCCTGCGTTGTTTCGGCACCCCCGACCACGCCCTCAGCCCCACCCGGCTGGCCCAGATCTACGGCCCCGGCTTCGTTCCTTACCACCACCGTCACCCACCCCACCGGCCCCCCCATGCCGAGGAAACCCCGCCGCCCTGAACGGCCCGCTCAGGGCGGCAGGGGGTGGCCGAAGCCCGTGGGTTGCGCATACAGCCAGCGCAGCGTGGCCCGATCGCGCCGGCTCAGCGCCAGCACCGGCTGGGCCCCGGGAACGGCCGCCATGGCGTCGGCGGCATCGTCGCTGTGGCCCCACAGCCCGAAGGCATGGCCCAGTTCGTGCAGGGCGGTGGCCTCGGTGGCCAGAGGCCGCTGGCCCGGGCTGATCAACACCTGCACCCGGGGCTCCAGGATCCAGCCGGCGCCCCGGTCGGCCTCCACCACCGCCAGCTCGGCGCGGCCATGGCTGGCCCGGGTGCGGCCGGAGGCCTGCCGCTGCAGCGGCGGCCGCCGTCGCTGGATCCGCACCTGGGCCGCCGCCGGATCCTCCACCCGGGTGATCGTCAGTTCCTGTTGCCATTGGCCCAGGGCCCGCTCCACGGCGCCGAGCCAGAGCGCGTCCCAGCGTTGGCCGGATCCGCCCGTCGCTGCGGGCTCCACCCACACGCACCAGTGATCGAGCCGGGGCCAGCCGAGGCCCGTGGGCCGCAGCCGCTGGCGGTAGTCCGCGCCTGGCTCCCCCGGGGGAACGGCGGCGGCCGTGCTGGGCGTTTCCCCGACGGCGCGGGTGGCCACAGCCACGGGGCAAGCGGCCGGGGCGGCCTGGAGCGGCGGGGCCAGCAGCAGCAACGCCGGCACCAGGCCGGCCACCAGCAGGCGATGGGGCCGGCCCATCAGCCCGCCAGTCCGACTCCGCGAGCCATCAGGGAGGCCATCAGGGGGATGGCGGCAAAGCCAACAAGCTCAATGTTGAGCACCCAGCGCAGCCGGTTGGCCAGGGCCTCGCTCACCTTGGGCAGCTCCCCCTTGCGCAGCGGGATCGCCCAGAGGATGTAGGTGATGGTGGGATAAAGGGAAAGGGCGCCCACCGCCAGGTAGGTGCCCACCTTCCACCAGAACAGGGGGTTCTCGGTGTAGAAGCTGGAGCCCTTGCCGAAATACAGCACCCGCAGGATGCCGCTGAGCAGCACCCCCAGGGCGGCCAGGCCGTAGGTCACGTCCGTGATCACCATCAGGATCGCGTCCTTGCGGTCCGGGTCGGGCCGGATCAGGCGCCGCTCCAGCACCAGGGCGCCGAAGCAGACCATGAAGCTCAGGTAGTGCACGTAGGCCACCCCGGCGCTGGAGAGCACCTCGGAGGGGATGGAGAGAAGCCCGGCCATCGGCTGGTGTCAGGGGATCGCCCCGGACGGTAGCGGCTGGCTCCTGGCCTCCGGGCCCCGGGGCGCACCGATCTCCGACATCCGACTGAAATCAGCAGAAAATAAGGAACTCATTGGCTTTATGCGCAAGACGCAACGGAACACTGAAGGCTTTCTGTTTGTTTCAGGAACATCCAGAAACAACCGTAGGTTCAACGTATCGATTCGGAGGCTCCATGGCGAGTTCCCTCAGTGCCTTTCTCGGCGAGATCGGCCGCCATCAGCTGCTCACCCCTGAGCAGGAGCTCACCTTGGGGCGAAAAGTGCAGGCGTTGGTCAGCCTCCAGGAACGCTGTTCCCAGGCGGGCGGTACGGGTCCGGCCTGTGACTACGACGATCTCGAAAAGCGCACCATGCGCAACGGCGAGCGGGCCAAACAGCAAATGGTGACAGCCAACCTGCGGCTGGTCGTCAATCTCGCCAAGCGCTATCAGGGCAAGGGCCTCGATTTACTTGATCTGATCCAGGAAGGCACCATCGGACTGACCCGGGCGGTCGAAAAGTTTGATCCCACCCGTGGTCACCGTTTCAGCACCTATGCCTACTGGTGGATTCGTCAGGGGCTGAACCGGGCCCTCTCCACCCAGAGCCGCACGATCCGCATTCCCGTCAACGTCAACGAGAAGCTCACCCGGTTGCGGGCCGCCAAGGCGCGCCATCTCCAGTCCCACGGCCATTCCCCCAACGCCGGTGAACTGGCCACCGCCATGGGGCTGCCCGTGGCCGAGGTGGAAGACCTGCTGGGCTGCGAGCTGCGCAGCGTCACCGTCAGCCTGCAGGGGGCGGTGCGCTCCAAGGCCGATCCCTCCGAGCTGGTGGATGTGCTGCCCAGCAACGAGCCGGCGCCGATGGAGCGGGCCGAGCAGGCCGAGCGCACCGAGTCGGTCTGGACGCTGCTGGAGAAGTCCAACCTCACCCCCAAGGAGCGCACGGTGGTGATGCTGCGTTTCGGGCTCGACGGCAGCCACGAGTGGCGCACCCTGGCCGAGGTGGCCCGGCAGCTGGAGTGCAGCCGCGAGTACTGCCGCCAGGTGGTGCAGCGGGCCCTGCGCAAGCTGCGCAAGACCGGCATCGAAAGCGGCCTGGTCGACGACTGCACGTAGGGGGATCCACCCCTCGTGGATGACGCGGCGTGGCCCACAGAATGAATGGACGCCAAACCCGATGGCGTGTCCCTTCCCCTGAGCAGATCGCCATGGCTGTTGCTCCCGCCGATCAGGCGCCCGTCGATGCCGAGGTGCTGGAGAGCGCCGTTCTCGATGAAGCGCTGCTGGTGAGGCTGCTGCGCCGGGCTGGCCGCACCATCGCCCGCCCCGCCTTCGAGTGCGTGGAGCTGCTGCTGGATGGCGGCACCCCCCCCCAGGTGCGGCTCACCGTGCTGGCGGCCCTCACCTACCTACTGCTGCCCCTCGATCTGATCCCCGACTTCATCCCGGCGGCCGGCTTCAGCGACGACATGGTGGCCCTGACGGCCTTGCTGGGGCTCTGCGGCACCCACCGCACGCCGGCGATCCGCGCCCGGGCCCAGAGTCGGCTGGATCGCTGGTTTCCCCTCTTCCGCCAGCAGGGGTAACGTCCGTCGATGCAGGCGTCCGCCCCTTCCCTCAGCCCGGAGCAGCTCGACGAGCTCCAGAGCCTCCTCAAGGACTGGTTGCGGCTCACCGGCCGCACCCAGTCGGATCTGCGTCGGGCCCTGAGGGCCGGATCGATCCGCATGCCCGTGCTGCTCGAGGAGCTGCACCGCACCTACAGCCACCAGGGGGCGGCGGGGCTGGCCGAGCGCCTCTGTGCCATCGAGGCCCAGTGGCTGGCCGAGGAGCCCGGCGAGGACGCCGACTTCGCTGCAGCCAACGACCCGTTGGCGAATTCGATGGGGCAGCTCGATCTGCTGCTGCAGGAAATCCGCGGCGAGTAGGCCAGGGGCCCCTGGGCTGGCGGGCCAGGCGACCAGCCTCCAGAGTGGGGTCAGACCGATCCTGCGGCCCCGTGCCGACGACCACCACCATGAACGCCACCTTCCCCTGTTCCCTGCGGGCCGCCGCTGCCCTGGTTGCCGGCCTGTGCTTCTCCGGCGCGGCCCAGGCCCAGGTGGAGTCCTTCATGCTCAAGCGTGGTGGCAATGTGGGGCCGGAAACCAAGATCAAGCCCACCAACTGCGTCACCGGCGTCGATGGCTCAATCACCTGCGACACCGTGATTGAGAATCCCCCCAGTGACACGCCGGCCCAGCCCAACTACCAGCCGTTCAAGAACTGATGCGACGTCTGCAGCGGATCTTCCAGGACACGATCTTTCTGCGCCTGATCGACCGGGGCGAGCGCTGGGTGGCCAAATTGCTGGCAGCCGTGCTGTTCCTGGTGCTGGCGGTGGCGGCCCTCAAGTTCACCGTCGAGGTTGTCGTTCAGCTGTTCGACCCCAACCGGCGCTGGGTGGGGGAAGGCCTCATCGCCGTGCTCGGCGATCTGCTCAATCTGTTGATCGCCATCGAGGTGCTGCAGAACATCACCTCCTACCTGCGCCGCCATGTGGTGCAGATCGAATTGGTGCTGCTCACCGCCATCACGGCCGTGGCCCGGAAGGTGATCGTGCTGCCCCCGAACGCCGAGAACAAACCGATGCTGGTGGTGGGTCTTGGGGTGGCCGTGGTGTGCCTGGCGGCGGCCTTCTGGATGGTGCGCCGCGTCAATGAGTCGGAAGTGAGTCAGCGGGATGGGGCGTCCAGAACAGAGCCAGCCAGATCGTTCCAGGAGACGGGTCACTCGCCAGCAGCCGGTGCCGCCGACCCGCACTGATCAGCAGCGCGTCACCACAGGCCAAGGAACGGGGTTCGGCCTCATCGGCGAACTGCAACCGGGCGCTGCCCTGCAGCAGCAGCACCCATTCCTGCTCCGTCTGGTCGTACCAGAAGCCCTCCGGGCTGGAGGCGCTGCAGGAGTGGATCCGCTCCAGGCGCAGCTGCGGGGTCTGCAGCAGCACCGTTGTCACTTCCTCTCCAGCGTTGGGGCAGGGGCCCCGCACCAGGGAGGCGCCTTCCCCAGCAGAGCCTGCCTCGGCTCCGTCGCCCGCTGCTGGCTCGCCCCAGCGCCGGCCGATCTCGAAGCCGCAGGAGCGGGCCAGGGCCACCACCTGATGGTGATCGTCACAGTCGCGCAGGGCCGCTCTCAGGGCGGGATCGGCCTCGCTCAGGGCCACGAAGGCATTGAGCTGGCGCACCTTCTCCAGGAACTGCTGCAGCTGGGCTTCGGCCATGGGGGGAGGCGCTCAGGCGTCAGGGCAGATCCTTGCCCATCCGCCAGCGCAGGAAGGAGACGCCCCCCAGGAGCACCGTTTCTTCGCCGTCCACCACCCAGCCCCGCCGCTCCAGCAGCGGCCTTGACAGCTGGCTGGCCTCGGTGCGCAGACGGCCCACCCCCTGGGAGCGGGCGTGCTGCTCCAGGGCCCCCAGCAGGGCACTGGCCCGTCCCTGGCGGCTGGAGCGGCCCCGGCAATACAGCAGGGCGAGCCGGTCGCTGGGATCGAGAAGGGCAAACGCTTCGATGATCGTGTCGTCGTCGTTGGCACAGCTCACCAACCCGTGGCCGCGCCGCAATGACGACCGGAAGTCATCATTGCGGCTTGCCTGTTGTGACCAGGCCTCGATCTGTGACGGGCTGTAGAGGTTCCCGGCCTGGCTGATGACCGCCTCGTGATACACAGCGACCAGCTGCTGGCAATCATCGGGCCGGAGTGGACGGATCGGCAGCATCATGGACGTGAATGTGCATGGATTGTCGCCGCTTTCGGCAGAAGGCTGATCGCGCTGGTGTATGTTTTTGTTCTAACCTCACACACGACACCGCGTCTATACCATGCTGACTGGATCGGAATTGCTGGCCAAGGTCAAGGAACTCGGCGATGTCGGCAAGTCGGAGATCGTACGGGCCTGTGGCTATGTTTCTACCAAGAAGGATGGTGCCGAGCGTCTGAACTTCACCGCCTTCTACGAGGCCCTGCTGGAGGCCAAAGGGGTCGAATTCGGTGCGGCCGGCAAGGTCGGCAAAGGGGGGCGCAAGCTCAGCTACGTGGCCACGGTGCAGGGCAACGGCAATCTGCTCATCGGCAAGGCCTACACCGCCATGCTTGATCTCAAGCCCGGCGATGAGTTCGAGATCAAGCTCGGCCGCAAGCAGATCCGTCTGATCCCCGCCGGCAGCGCCGACGAAGAGGATTGATCCGCTGGCGTCCGCTGCTGTCGCTGCTGGTGGGCCTGCTTCTGGTGCTGGGCCTGATCCTGCCGCCACCGGCCCTTGGCTTCCCAGGGCCAGCTTTTGCGTTGCAGGCCGGTGATCCCGAGGTCGCCCGTCTTGATACGGGCGGCCGCTTGTTTGAGGCCCACTGCATCGGCTGCCATGCCCAGGGCGGCAACATCATCCGCCGCGGTAAGACATTGAAGCTGGCAGCGCTGGAGCGCAATGGCGCCGCCAATCCAACGGTAATCGCCACGATTGCGGCCACAGGCATCGGCCAGATGGGCGGCTACGGCGAGGCTCTTGGTGACGGCGGGGCCGAAGCCGTGGCCGCCTGGGTGTGGCAGCAGGCCCAGGACGGCTGGCCCCGCGGCTGAACTGGCGTCGTTGGCGTTGCTCCAGCCCCTGCGCCGGCGCGGGGCTCAGAAGGCCTGGATCCAGGGATAGACCTCCACGGCCGTCCAGATGCCCTGGCGCCAGTAGATGTCCCCCTTGACGAGGCTCTCCACCATTTCCAGGTCGTCGGCTTCGTAGAGGCCGAAGACGTGGCTGGCGTCGACGGTGGGCCCCAGGGTGAGCAGCACGCCCTCCTCTTTCTGGCGTTGCAGTCCGGCCAGATGCTCGTCGCGGTAGGGGGTGCGGCGCTCGAGGGCGTCGGTGCAGTAGGTGCCCCAGAGGACGAATTTCATGGGCCGCAGGGTGGGGGGAGAACGTCTCTCAGCCTTTCATTCTCCGCGTCCGTCATCGCTTTTTTGAAACACCAGCAGGCGGTTGTTGGCCGGCATCGCCGCATCGGCCTGCAGGTGCAGCCCCAGGCGGGAGGCCATGGCCTGGAGCTCCACGGCGTCGCGAACCCCCATGGCCGGATCCAGCTGTTGCAGATGGGCATCGAAGGCCTGATTGCTGGCGGCGGTGTGGCCATCGCCGTAGCGGAACGGGCCGTAGATCAGCAGCAGGCCCTCGCCGGTCAGAACCTTGACACTGCCGGCCAGCAGGTGGGGCACGGCGGCCGCCGGCATGATGTGCAGCGTGTTCGCCGTGAACACCGCTTCGTAGGGCCCACTGGGCCAGTGGGCCTCGGTCACATCCAGCACCAGCGGCGGCGCCACCAGGGCCCCCGGGGCCATGTCCTTTTGGCCCTCCAGGCAAATGCGTCCGGCCAGTCCCGCCATCGATTCGGGGCGCTCACTGGGCTGCCAGCGCACCCCAGGCAGGTGGCGGGCCATGTGGATGGCGTGTTGGCCGCTGCCCGAGCCCACCTCCAGCACCCGGGCCTCCGGGGGCATCCACCGGCGCAGCAGCGTCAGGATCGGCTCCTGGTTGCGCAGGCAGGCGGGGGAGAACGGCAATTCGAGCTTGATCTTCATTCCATCATGGGGGGATCCACCCTCCACCATGCCGGTTTTTCCCATGCGCGATCCCGACCTGCGCCCGATGGCTTCGCTTGCCCCGGCGTCGTTGCTGGCCGCCCTGGTGCTGCTGCTGTCATTGAGCGCCTGCGCCCCTGTGCTGTAGCGCCTAGAGCGGCTGATCGAGGGCGGTGCGCAGCTCGGCGGCGAAGGCACCGGCAGCGGCGGCCACATCGGCTCCGCTCTGGTGGGCCTGGTCCATGCGCCGCACCAGGGCGCTGCCCACGATGGCGCCGTCGCCGCCCCAGCGGCGCACCTGCAGGGCCTGCGCACCGGTGGCGATGCCGAAGCCCACCGCTACCGGCGTGGGACCCAGTTCCCGCAGCTGCTGCACCAGCGGACCCACCCGCGTTTCCAGGCTGGCGCGCACACCCGTCACGCCGGTGACACTCACCAGGTAGGTGAAGCCGCGGCTGGCGATGTGGATGCGGGCCATGCGCTCGGCCGGGGTGTTAGGGGCCACCAGCAGCACCAGGTCCAGCCCATGACCCGCCGCGATCGCGGAGAGTTTCTGGGCCTCCTCCAGCGGTAGATCGGGCACCACCAGGCCGGCGGCACCGGCGGCGGCGGCCTCCCGGCAGAAGCTCTCCATACCCCGGTTGAGTAGGGGGTTGCTGTAGGTGAACAGCACCACCGGCAGGGTGAGCTGGCCCCGCAGGGAGTCCAGCATCGCCAGCACCCGCCCCGGGGTGGTGCCGGAGGCCAGGGCGCGGCTGGCGGCGGCCTGGATCACCGGGCCATCGGCCAGCGGATCGCTGTAGGGGATGCCCAGTTCGATCAGGTCGGCGCCGGCGGCCTGCAGGGCCAGCAGGCTGGCGGCGGTGACCGTCAGATCGGGATCCCCCGCCATCAGAAAGGGCATCAGGGCACAACGCCCCTCGGCCCGCAGGGCAGCGAAGCGCCGCTGGATCGGCGTGGGGGTGGTGGCAGGGCCGGCGGTGGCGGCGACGCTCATCGGGCCGGATGGCAGGACGGGGCCTCTGAGCCTATGGGGTCGTCCTCACATCTCGGCGTCGGCCTGCAGCTGCCCCACTTCGGCCAGCAGCTTGGCCTGCTCCTCGGGGCTCATGGCGTCGAACTTTCGCTGCAGCTCCTCGTCGGTGACGGCGTCGTAGGCGGCCCGGTAGCGGCGCCGCTGCTCCATGTAGGTCATCTTGCCGCCCACCACCCGCAGCAGGTAGCTGGCCGTCCAGCCCAGCACCACCAGCATCAGCACCGCCGAGGCGGCGATGCCGGGGGAGAAACCCTCCAGGCCGCTGGAGCGGAACAGCCAGTAGCCCCCCCCGCCGATGCCGAAAACCACCAATCCCAGCAGGATCGCCTGTGCGCGGGTCACGGATCAGGCCTCGCCCTGGCCCGCCATGCGCAGGTTGAGGAAGGGGGAGAACAGGATCAAACCCGGGAAGAACAGGAACACCAGGCCATAGATGGCGGTGCGCTCGATCTTGCCCATCACGGTCCAGCGCTTGTGCATCCACCAGTAGAGGGCCAGGGGCACCACCACCAGGTAGGCGCCGGCCAGCACCAGATAGGCGCCGATCACCAGCAGGGTGTCGAGCGGCAGGCTGCTCAGGGGTCCGCTCAGGGCCACCGGGGTTCGGCGAAGTGAGGTGAATCTAGGATCCCTGCGCGGGGGCATGGCGAAATTGGTAGACGCAGCGGACTTAAAATCCGCAGACGGCAACGTTGTGGGGGTTCAAGTCCCCCTGCCCCCATCGTCGCTGCTGCTGGGAGTGGCCTCCTGATGCTGGCGCTCCTGCTGGAGCTGGTGGGCCGGCCGCTGCTGCAGCCCATCGCGCGACCTGAGCCCCGCGCCCAGCTGGCGCCGCTGCCGCTGCCCCCTGCGGGGCCCTACACCGTGCTGGTGGCGGATTGGGGTCACCACACCTCGATCGTGGTGCAGCAGCCGCCAGGCTGGCGCCTCGGTCCCCCGGGGGCGGAGGCGGCCCCGTTCGTGGAAGTCGCCTGGGGCGACCGGCGTTACTTCCATGGCGCCGACCGCAGCCCCCAGGCCCTGGCCGCCGCCCTGTTTCTGCCCACTGACTCGGTGCTGTTCCTCGCCGGCCACCCCGATCCGCCGCGGCTGCAGGGAACGGTCGCCGTGTGGCAGCGTCAGGTGGAGGCCCCCACCCTGCAGGCCCTGCTCACCGCCCTGGAGCGCTCGGCCCAGCGCACCCCCGCCGGCGAGCGACGCGCCCCCCTGCCATCGCGGCCCGACCACGGTGGTCGTTTTGTCCATGCCCACGGCGCCTATCTGTGGACCCGCAACTGCAACTGGTGGACCGTGCAGCGGCTGCGGGAGGCCGGACTCGCCACCGACCCGACAGGGGTGGTGGTCGCCGCCCAGGTGCCTGGGCGTTTGCGGGGCTTCCGGCCCTTGGAGTCCTGAGCCCTTTCTGGCTTCCGGGTGGTTCCTGGCCCGGAAGAGGCCCCATCACTCCTGGATTCTGGGCAGCAGTCGCAGGCCCACCACCAGCCAGACCAGGGTGAGCACCAGGCAGAGGGCCGTCCAGCGCCCCAGCCCTAAGGAGGTGATGGCCAAGGGGGCGAACACCGTGATCAGGCCGCCGCCGAGGAAGGGCTCGAACAGCAGCTGCTTGAAGGAAAACGCCTCCATCACGTGGCTTCGACCCATCGGATCGGCCATGCGCAGGAGCAGCAGGCCGTTGGCGGTGCTGCCGGTGGCCTGGCCGAAATCGGCGATGCCCCGCTCGAACCAGGCATCGCTGAACAGCCGCGGAGCCAGGACCAACACCATCAACACGTTCCACACCAGTCCCACCACCGCCAGGATCGTGAACGGCAGCAGGTTGTCGGCCAGCAACGGCAGATTCAGACTGGCCATGGCGGCGGTGATCAGCACGTCCGTCGACAGCGAGGCGATGCTGGCCTGGTCCGTGGCCGAGGCGAGAAACGGCTGGTCCAGCTTCTGCAGCACCAGCTGCACCAACAGCCCACCCACCATCGCCAAAGGAAACACCGGTAAGGCATCGAACAGCGGCGCGATCTGCAGCAATCCCTGCTTGATCAGCACACCCAGGCCCACCGCCACCCCTGCCAGCGATAGGTTGAGGGTGAGCACATCGAAGCTGATGGACTGATCGGCGGGGATCAGCCCGGCGGCCCGCTCCGCCGCCAGACGCCCCTGGGCGCCGAAGCTCCCCTTGCGACTTCCCACCAGGGCGGCGGGGCTGCGGTGTCGCTGTCGCAGCAGCCAGGTGCGGGCCTGGCCCAGAAGCACCAGGGCGGTGCCGAGCAGCACGGAGGCGATGACTCCCACGGTGGCCATCGCCAGGGCCAGGGTGCGCCCGGCGGGAAAGCCCAGTTCCTGGAAGGTGCGGCCCATGCCGGCTGCCGTGCCGTGGCCTCCCTCGAAGCCCACCTCCACCAGAGTGGCCATCAACGGATGGCTGCCCAGCAGCGGCCGCAGCAGGGCCAGCACCACCACCCCGGCCACCAGGTACTGGCCGAAGCCGATCACCATCGAAAAGGCGGTCTGGTGAGCGGCCCGCTGCCATAGCTGTTGCGGGCTGGGCAGCCGCTGGCCAAGAAACAAGGTGGCGAACACCAGCGCAATCAGGGCCGCCGGTGCCTGGGCCCACACCTCAATCATCGTGTCGGGGACAAGCTGCACCGGTCCGTAGGGACCCACCGCCAGCCCCAACAGGCCGGCGATCAGGGCTTCTGGCAGACCCAGCTGGCGCAGCAGCGGCACCCGCCGGCGCAGTACCAGGGCGATCAGCAGCAAAAAGCTGAGCACCGAGAAGGAGACCAGGACGTCGAAGACCTGCATGGGCACTCCGCTTGGGGTCTCCAGCAGACCGGCCTCAGCATGGCGGGGCCGCCAGTCCAGCCTGAACAGAATTGTGGCCAAGCACACGTTGTGCTGCTCGTGCAGCACGCCCGCAGACCCCCGGTTCTGTGGTCTGGGCTATGGCCGGGCCATGGGCCTCAGATCGAACGGCGCCGGGCTGGATGGCTGGTTCTGGATCCCTGGGCGAAGGACAAAAGTTCATCACTAACTGTGTCTGTGGCTCTCCACACGCAGCGCCTCCAGGGCCTTTCGTGGTGGCCTCCCCTGGCCTAGACCAACCTCAACGAGGGATTGGAAAATTGGTTCATGTCGCTCCGCTCCTGGCCGCCACCTGTCTGGCGGGTTTTGCCCTGTTGCAGCTGCTGTTCAGCATCGGCACCTGGTGATGATCGGCATGACCCCTGCCCGTCCCCCGCACCATGAAGGTGATCGTTGATCTTTGGGTGGTGCCGATTGGTGTGGGGGTGAGCCTGGCGTCCTACGTGGCCACCTGCGAGCGGGTGCTGCAGCAGGCCGGGCTCACGATTCGGCTGCATCCCAACGGCACTGCCATCGAGGGTGACTGGGCGGCGGTGATGGCGGCGATCGAGGCCTGTCATGCCGCCGTGCACGCCATGGGCTGCCCGAGGATCTTCACCACCGTGACGATCAACACCCGCACCGACCGCGACCAGAGCCTCGACGACAAGCTGGCCAGCGTGCAGGCGCTGCTGGGGTGAGCCTCACAGCAGCCATCCGGGCCGCAGCAGCAAGGCCAGCCCCAGCGCCAGCATCACCGCGCCACTGATCAGCTTCAGCCAGCGGCCGCCGGCTTCGGTGAGCTTGTTGCTGCTCAGGGCCAGCACGGCGGCGGCCACCATCAGGCTGTCATCGGCGATGTAGCCGAGGATGTAGAGGCCGAGGTAGGCGTAGTGGGCGCTGGCTGGCAGGTTCTGCTGGCTGAGCACTGCCGTGTAGATCGCCGGTAGGCCGGCGGTGCAGAGCAGTTCCACGGCATTCACCACCACGGCCAGGACCGCCACCGCCGCCAGGGCCGGCAGCAGGGAGCGGGACTGGACGACGTTGCGCAGGCGGGCGTAGAGGCCTGGCTTGGCCGACGCCGGGATCGAGAGGCTGAAGCCGCTGCCCTGGCGCCGACTGTCCAGCACGTTCACCACCCCCACCGTGATCGCCAGGCCGGCGAGCACCAGCCGCAGCCCGGTGGACCAGCCCAGCAGCAGAAACACGTTCAGCCAGGCGGCCATGAAGGCGTAATAGACCGCTCCGCTGACCAGCACGAACGTGCCCGCCACCAGGGCCATGCGGCGACGGTTCTGCCAATGCACCAGCAGTGACAGCAGGAACAGCAGCACCCACATGGCGCAGGGATTGAAGCCGTCCAGCAGCCCCATCGCCAGGGTGAACAACGGCAGGCCCAGCCCGTCGACGCTGAGGCGGCCCAGGGGGCCGAGGCTGAGCCCTGCGGCACCGGCCGCGCCTTCGCCGGGGTTGTCTGGACTGGGCGCTGCCACCAGGGCCAGCAGGTCCTGCCCGCGGCCCCCAGCGTCATCGAACCCCACCAGCAGCCGGCCGGCGTACGCGAACGCGGGCACGCCGGGGGCCTGGATGCCCGCCTGCTGTGACAGGCGCAGCAGGTCGTCGCGGGCCTGCGGATCGATCCCCACGTCGCGCAGCCGCACCTGCACGGCCGGCCGCTGCCGCTGCAGCTCGGGCAGGAAGGCCTTGGCGGCGGCGCAGTGGGGACAGCCCTCGCGCACGAAGACTTGCAGTTCGCCGGCTGCTGCTGCTGCGGGCGATACCAGGCTCAGCAGGGCCGCCAGGGCCAGGGCCAACAGCCCTTGCCGCCAACGTCTGGTCGCCGCTGTGGCTGTCCCCATCGCCATCGCTTCCGGGCCTGGTCTTGATCCTCGCTGCTGTTCGGCTGCGGGTGGGAAACTTGAACGCTTTGCTGCGCCTGCGGGAGGGGCCAACGATGGATCCAGCCGCGTCCACCGGTGCCGGAAGCTTCGGCCTCCTGCTGTTCCCGGGGGTGGAGGAACTCGACGCCATCGGTCCCTGGGAGATGGCCGCCCTGTGGGCACTCCAGCCCAGCGGCCCGAGGGAGTGTCTGCTGATCGGCCAGAGCGAGGCGCCGATCACCTGCGCCAAGGGGCTGGTGCTGCTGCCCCAGGCCAGCTTCGCCACGGCTCCGCCGCTGGATGTGCTGCTGGTGCCGGGCGGGCTTGGCACCCGCACGCAGGTGAACAATCCGGCGCTGATCGGCTTCCTCCGCCAACAGGCGGCCAGCTGCCGGGCGGTGCTTTCGGTCTGCACCGGGGCTTTCCTGCTGCAGGCGGCCGGCCTGCTCTCGGGCAAGCGGGCCACCACCCACTGGGCCTCCCTGGAGCGCCTGCGTGCCCTCGGCGACGTGGAGGTGGTGGAGGAGCGCTTCACCCGCGATGGGGCGATCTGGACGGCGGCTGGCATCTCCTCTGGTATTGATCTCACCCTGCAGTTCATTGCTGAAACGGCCGGAGAAGAGGCGGCCGCCACGGTGCAGCTGGAGGCTGAGTATTTTCCGGCTGCGAAGATCTATGGAACGGCCGCCAGCCGGGGCAAGGGGGCGGCCTATTTCCGGACGTCTTGAACGGAAGGCAAGTGAACGGAGCTGCAACGATGGGATGGGTGTTTCCACTCAGCTTGGCGATAATTCGTTCTGATTAGGATGAATGAAGAGCAGAGGAAATCCCATGACAACTTGCGAACGATCCAGCACAAGTACCCACGCCCATCCCAACGCCACCGAAGCTCTGCATCGGGTCAAGAGTCTGGCTCTGTGTGATCCGGGGTTCGCCGTCGCCCTGCAAACATCTGATTCACCCCAGGTCGCGTCCGATCTGGCCCGACAGCACGGCATTGAGGTGAGTCCGGCCGCGCTCTGGCGCCACCGCGGCACCCTGGCGCGCGGAGGTCAGCCCACCTGGCGTGGCTGAAGGCGAGTGATCCTGAGCCGTTCAGAGCACTGGCCGCCAGGCGGCGCTCCGGTTGTCGACGGCATCGCTCTGATCGGTGAAGGGCAGCACCTGGTTGCGTCCGGTCTGCTTGGCCCGGTACATGGCGCGGTCGGCCCTGGAGATGATTTCGTCGGGGTTTTCGCCGGGTTGGACCATGGTCACGCCGATGCTCAGGGTGATCGACAGGTCGCCGGCACTGGTGGGGATCGGTTCGGCCACGGCCCGGCGCAGCTTTTCGGCGATCGCCATCGCATCGTCCAGGCTCCGCACCCCTTGCAGCACCACCATCAGTTCGTCGCCACCGATGCGGGCGGCCATGTCGCCGCTGCGCAGGCCGATGCGGATCCGCGTGGCCACGGTCCTGAGCAGTTCATCGCCTGGCACGTGGCCGAAGGTGTCGTTGATCCCCTTGAAGTTGTCGAGATCACAGAACAGCACGGCGGTGGCATCGCCATGGCGCAGCACACGGCCGGCGATGGCGGTGATCTGCTCCAGCGCTTCGTGGCGGTTCACCAGGCCGGTCAGTTCGTCGGTGCAGGCGCGGCGGGCCAGCTCCCGTTCAGCGGCCATCTCCTGATCCACCGTCCGGAATGACCCGACGATGCCGTCGAGACGGCCCAGCGGATCCCGGTGGGAGCTGGCATGCAGTTCCACCCAGCGCTGGCTGTGGTCGTGGGCCAGGGCCTGCAGCCGGCTGACCACCGTCTGACCGTTGGCCAGGGTACGGAGGTGGCGCTCCAGCACCGGTTGCTCGTCGGCGGGGATGAAGCGGCTGAGGGGATGGCCGATCCAGTCCTCCGGCTGCCAGCCCAGCATGCAGGTGAGCGAGGGGGAGATCCAATGGATCACCCCGTCCTTGATCAGCAGCACCACATCGCTGGAGTTCTCCGCCAGCAGCCGGTAGCGCTCCTCGGAGGTGGCCAGGGCGGCTTCCGCCTGAACCATCTCGGTCACGTCATTGAACTGGGCGATCACGAAGGCCAGGCTGCCGTCGGGACGGCGTGAGCAGGAGACACTGCAATCGACCCAGATGGGGTTGCCGGCCCTCTGGAGGATGCGCTTGCGCAGGCGATAGCAGGGGTGCTGGCCGCTGAGCAGATCCTCCATCAGCGGGGCTTCGCTGGCCTGGTCGGCCGGTGGCGAGAAGGCGTGCCAGGTGTGGCCCTCCAGACCAGCCGGGTCGCGGTCGAGCAGCCCGCAGCCGGTGGGGTTGATGGACAGGAAATGGCCTGAGGCATCGAGCAGGGCGATGCCGGTTGAAGCGTTCTCCATCGCTAGGCGCAACCGTTCCTCCGAAGCCGCCAGGGCCGCCTTGGTGCGCTCTTCCGCCTGGCGAGCCTCCGCCTCCCCCTGGATGTCGCGCCAGCTGCCGACCATGCCCATCACCTCCCCATCGGGCGCGAGCACCGGCCGCAGGGCCATGGAGACCCAGCGGCTGCCCCCGTCGGCGGCCCGGAAGCGCAGCTCGCAGACGTTGCTGTTCCCCTGCAGGACCCGTCCGATGGCTTGATCCAGCTGCCCGCGGTCCGCTTCCAATAGCAGTTCGTCGATGGTCCGTCCCTGCAACTGACGGGCGTCATGGCCCAGCAGCTGCCGCACCGACGGCGAGACCCAGGCGATCCGCCCGTCCCGGTCGCTGCTGAGGACCACATCCGGGGCGTTCTCGGCCAGCAACTGGTAATGCTCCTTGAGTTGCCGGTTGCTGCGTTCCTTCGCCTGAAGTTCCCGAGCCAGATGCATCGACACCCAGGCAAACCCGATCAGGCCGGCCAGCCGCAGCATCAGTTCCAGTGGTGTGGCCTGGGGTGCCTGAAGTGACCAGGCGACGGTGAGGGCGATCGCCAGACTCGTGATCCAACCCACCTGGCGCGGTGTGGAGAAGGAAGCCGCCAGCACCACGGGAATCCAGTAGTACTGGAACAGGGTGATGCCCAGGGTTCTCGTCAGGGCAAGGTCCAGCAGAAAAAGGCCGATCAGGGCAACGGCCGAGACGACGAATCTTGGATGGTATCGAGGTTGGGAAGAAATCAAATGATTCGGACTAACAAATGAGACGGCTAATCAATAGCCAGCCACTTCACCGGTACTTGCCGCCCGTCATGGCTGGGAGTGAGCCTGAAAGAAAGGCTTCATGGGGCACGTACCCATACTTGGGTGACCATAGCTAGAGGACTGCGTCCAGTCCGTAGCCCGGGCCGCTGCATTCCTGCTATCTGCATTCCTGCGGCGGCGGCCTTGCTGACCATGGCCCCAGGTGTGGCTAGCAAGGGGAGGTGGGACAACGACGGCATGACCGCTTCAACCGCAGCCAGCACCGATCAGGTCGCCTCCGGCACCGATCCGCGCATCGCCCAGGTGATCCGTCGCCATGGCGCCCGCGCCGACGCTCTCATCGAGGTGCTGCACCAGGTGCAGGAGCTCCACGGCTACCTGGCGCCGCAGTCGCTGCGGGACGTGGCCATCGGGATGCGATTGCCGTTGAGCCGCGTGCATGGCGTGGCCAGCTTCTACCACCTCTTCCGGCTCGAGCCCCCCACCGCCCACCGCTGTGCCGTCTGCCTTGGCACCGCCTGCTATGTGAAGGGAGGTGGGCAGGTGGCGGCCCGCATCGAGCAGCGGCTGGGGGTGCGCCTCGACGATCCGTCCGGCGATGGCGTCTGGGCCTTGCAGCACGTCAGCTGCCTGGGGGCCTGCGGCCAGGCGCCGGTGCTGGTGGTGGATGGGGAGCTGGTGACACGGCTGCCCGTCGACCAGCCCGAGGCGCTGGACGCCCGGCTGGAGGCCATCGGCCTGCCTCAGCGCACCACCACCTGATGGGTCCCCAGGTCGCGGGACTGGTTCAGGGCCAGCTCCACCCTGGAAAACATCGCCTGCCCAGTTCTATCCTAGGCGGCCAGCAGGCTGATCCCCGCGTTCATCGTCAGCTGAGCCGACGATCCGTCGCACGGGGGTAGGTCGGTCTCGCTGACGACCTTGCGGATCTGTTCCGCCGTGGTGCGGGCCGCTTCCAGCGGCTGGTCCCAGAGCAACACCAGGAATTCACTGCCTCCGGTACGAAGCAGTTCGTCATTGGCGTGCAGAAGCTGCTTCGTGTTGGCGATCAATTGCTGCAGGATTTCGTCCCCTTTCTGCAGCCCGTGGACAGCATTGATCGGCCGCAGTCCATGCACAGCAAAGGCCAGGCAGGACAGGGGTACGGAAAAGGCATTGGCCCGTTCCGAAACGTGTTTCAGGATGCGTGCCAAGTTTGAGCGGTTATTGATCCCCGTGAGGGGATCGGTGCTGCGGAGGATGCGCTGTCGTTCGGTGCTTTGCTTGAGTCTGGCGTTCACCACAGTGAAGTCCTGGCTCAGTCGCGCCACTTTTCTGTGTTGTTCCTGGAGGCGGCTCGCCAGGTCCTGGACCTCGATGATGCTGCTGCTGACCACGAGGGGCTCGCTGGCCAGGCTGCCGTTGAATGCAGGCGCTCCTGTCGTTTCCACCAAGGGGATGCGGAGGGTTCGAAGCTGCCTCTCCACTAACGAGGCGATCCCCTCACTGACCAGAACTCCCAACAGCATCACCGAGAGGAGTGTGATCAGCAGGCTGGTGCTTTGCTCCTGCAGGGTCTGCACCGCCGGCGCGGCGGGTTGCACGACCTGGACCTGAAAACGGGCGAAGGGCAGCGTGGTGCTCCAGTACCCCTTGACCCACACCCTGAGGGCAGGGCGGTTGCCGTTGGGAACCAGGATCTGCAGTCCACGCACCATTTTCTGCTGCGCAGGGGCGGGTCGGAAATGGTCCTCCAGCCGCAGGAACAAACTCGGGTTGGAACTGATCCGGGTGCCATCGATGTCGGTGACCAGGAACGCTGTCGCGCCGCTGCTGGCCGGCAGACCCCGGGATGGATCGCCGAGTTGGAGGGGGTTGATCTGGGCGGCGGCTTCGCCGACGCTGCGCAGATTTTCTAGAATGCTTTGCTGGGTGGCGCTTTGCAGCAGGTTGCCCGAGAGAAGGGTGACGCCCATCGAGGGCAAGGTGATGGCTGCCAACACCGCGGAGATCACGAGGCCCCGCAGGGGCAGCAGCCGCTGGCCCTGTCTGTTGCACCAAACCTGCAACAGCACGAACAGCAGGAAGGCTGCCATCGTGTTGCCGATGCCGTTGACCATCTGCTTAGCGGCCACCACGGCCACATTCGCAGGATCGATCTGCAGCACGGTGCCGTAGAAGAAGAACACCAGCGGTACCCCCACCAGGACCCAGAAGCCGATGTCGGCCAGGATGAGGCGACCCTTGAAATCGTGCTCCGGCGGACCACTGAAGCGGTTCACGAACAGCGCCAGCCAAAGGGCCTCGGCGCCGAAGATCACGATGGCCCAGGGATGCCCCCAGAGCTTCCAGGTGTAGAGGCTCGCCACCAGAGTGATCGCCACATTCCACCAGCCCCGCAGCCAGAACAGGCTGAGGGTGGCAGCGATCGATCCGAGCAGGATATGGATGCTGAAGAACAGGGGCACCACGCTCACGTTGCCCAGCACGGTCAGCCCGGCCAACAGCGCCAGAACAAGACCCTGGCGCGGCGTCAGGCTGCAGCGGGGGGCTCCCATCACAGGTGCACCTTGGCCGCGTCGCCGCCGGGCGCCGGGCCGGCGGCTGCTTGCTTCTGGAGCAGGGCTTCAAATTGGGTGGCGGCCAGGGGACGGTTGAACAGATAGCCCTGGAAGGCGGGGCAGCCATAGCGGAGCAGGAACGCCAGCTCCTCGGGGCGCTCCACCCCTTCGGCCAGGGTCTTCACCCCCAGCCCTTGGGCCATGGCCAGGGTGGCGCGCACGATCGACTGGGAGGTGGGGTTGGTGTCAACGCCATCCACGAAGGAGCGATCGATCTTCAGCTTGCTGATTGGATACTTGTGGATGGTGCTCAGGGACGAAAAGCCGGTGCCGAAGTCGTCGATCGCCAGATCCACTCCCATGGCCTCCAGTTCCAGGAGCTGCTCGCGCGTGCCCAGGGCCGGCATCAGGCAACTCTCCGTGATCTCCAGCTCCAGCCAGTGGGCGTCAAGCCCCGTGCGGGCCAGACACGCCGCCACCAGCTGGGGCACGCTCTGCCGTGGGTCCTGGAACTGGCGGTTGGAGAGGTTCACCGCCAGCCGGCCAGGGGCCAGGCGGTCCTCCACCCACGCCTGCCACTGGCGGCAGGCGTCCTCGAGCACCCACTCGCCGATCCGGTGGATCAGGTCGCTGGCCTCGGCGATGGGGAGGAACTCCAGTGGTGAAACGAGACCGAACTTCGGACTGCGCCAGCGCAGCAGAGCCTCCGCCCCCAGCAGCTTCCCCTGGCCGTCCACCTGGGGCTGGTAATGAAGTTCCAGCTGGCCGGCTTCCACCGCCCGCTCCAGATGGGCCTCGATCGCCAGGCGGTGCCGGCTGCGGATCGTCATCTCGGCGGTGTACGGCAGGACCGCCTGCGGCCCTTGGCGCCGGGCCTGCCCCAGGGCCGTGGCTGCGAACAGCAGCAGGGTTTCCGGCTCCGTGGAGTCCTGGGGAAAGCAGCTCACGCCCGCCCAGGCCGAAAGGGCTAGTTCCAGCGTTTCCACCGGCGCCATCGGATCGTTCAATCCTGAAACTATTTTATTGGCGATCTGCAGGCCTGTGGGATCGGCCGGATCCAGGGAATGCACGATCAGGAACTCACTCCTGCCGACCTGGGCCATCAGGTCCGAGGGGCCCACGAAGCGGCCCAGCCGCTTGACGACGACCTGCAGCAAGCGGTCCCCCTTGGCCTGGCCAAAGCTTTCCTCGACGCGCTTGAGGCCATCCAGCTCGATCCAGATCACCTGTAGAGGTTGTGACTGCTGGCAGAGCTGACTCAGGCGCAGCTCGGCCATCTGCAGATTGGGCAGCCTGGTGAGGGGGTCGTGATAGCCTAGGTATTCCAGCTGCCGATCCTTCTCCCGCAGGCTTGTCAGATCGGCCAGAGCTGCCAAGTAATGGCTGGGGGCGCCGGACGCATCGCGGACCACCCCTATCTGGAGCCAGGCGGGGTAAGTCTCCCCGCTGGAGCGTCGGTTCCAGAGCTCCCCTTGCCAACGGCCGCTGCCGAGCAGCTGCTCCCACAGCGCTGCATAGAACGCCTTGCTCTGGTAGCCGGAGTTCATCATGCGGATGTTGTGGCCCACCAGCTCCTCCTCGGCGTAGCCGGTGATGGCGCCATAGGACTCATTGCAGGAGAGGATCAAACCGCTGCTGTCGGTGATCACCACGCCCTCCTGGATCAGGGAGAAGACCTGGCGATGCAGGCGGAACCATTCCTGAGTGTCTTCCCAGTTGCGGCGCATCGCTTCCTTGTTCAGCGCCTCCCGTTGGATCGCCTGGTTCCCCCGTAGGACTTGCTGGCTCAGCAGGGCCGCCAGGAGGCTGGTCGCCAGTCCCAGCAGCAGCACCGCTCCCCAGGTGGGCAGCCAAGGTCCGGAGACTTGCAGGGGAATCCGAACCAGCAACAGCCACCGCTGGCCTCCGGTCACAAGCAGGCGCGACTGGGCATGGGGCAGCACGCCGGCTTGGGCGAGGTTGCGGGAGTCGTAGAGGAGTTGGGCGGGATCGGCACGATCACCGCTGTACAGCTGCAGGTCGATCAGCTCCTTCAGCTGGATCAACGGGTGGTGCAGGGCCTCCCGGATGAACTGCCGCAGCGGCAAGGTGGCGAAAGCCCATCGTGTCGCTGCTGTTGGCCCTCGGGCCGTGCCTGGACGGCTGCGGATGGGAAGGGTCTGCACGAGGAAAGGGGGCTCCCCTGGCCCTGGACGACCTGGGAAGAGCCCGCCGTCCTGGCGCAGGTCCGGGCCGGAGTCCCGGACCTTTGACCAGAGATCGCTTCCCAGCAGGCGGCGGCTGCTGGGGTCCAGGGGCGTGATCAGGCGGATCGGGGCTTTGCCGGCCTCGGCTGAGGCGTAACCCAGCGTGCCGAGGCCGTCCTGGGAGCGGCGGTCGCTCTCGAAGGAAGCGATGAATCGTTGCAGCTCTCCTAGGGTGACTCCCTCGGAAGCCAGGTCCAGACCGACAAGGCCGCGCAGCATCGTTTCGTTGTTGGCCAGTTTCCCCTGCAGGGCGCTGAGGACCAGATCGGCCGCGGGTTGCTCCCTAAGGTCGTGCTCCAGCCTTGACTGGTGGAAACTGCTCAACGTCATCAAGGACGTCCCGAGCAGCCCGATCGCCACCACGGCACCTAGGAGCCTGTTGCGCATAATGCCTGCGCTCACGCCATCCACCTCAGCCCGGCACTTTGTGTGAGCCGGCTTGTGCGGATTTTAGGGTACAAATCATACAAGGACAAGGCGATTAGCTACGGATGG
>NZ_JAGQCD010000042.1 GCF_024345975.1 Cyanobium sp. Cruz-8D1
CGGGCGTGGGAATCCACGAGGGATTGGCTTGGTGTCGCAACCCCAACCTCTCATGGCTCCATGCCCACCCAATGGCTTGAGACCCATTGCGCCGCAATGGCTCTTGGTCTTGTGTCCGTCAGTCAGGCCCAGCACATGCCGGTAGAGCTTGGTCTCCACCAGCCGAATGGTGGAATCAGGAAACGGAATGTAGTTGCTTTTGGCCACCACCACTGGCACCAAGGGGCCAAACAGAACGTTTTCGCCTACCCCAGTAAGCAGGTGGCGCTCCAGAAGGCGAAGGAACTGGGGTGCGAGGGTGTACATGCCATGGGTTCGCTGTGGATGCCCTGCAGCGAGCATCCCAGCCACTGAAGGCTCTCCTTGCGAGCAGCCCGATCGGGCACCATCCATCTTCATGCGACAGCCACGGCATTCGCCGCCACAGCCCGGTGGCCCAACAGCCCGCGGGTGGTGTCCGCGATTTCCCGCTGGTTCGCCCTGGGCAGTGGTTGGTGGCGCCCGCCCCCCAGCCGCGCCAGATCGGCCCCCAGCCCGGAGTCCCGATGCCGGGTGCCGGTGTCGATCACCAGCAGCTCCATGCCCAACCGGCGGATCGCCGCAGCGATCCCCAGCACTTCCTGGCGCATGCCCGCCAGACCCATGGGCTCCGGGCTGTCACCCCCCGGGCCCTGGTCCGTTGTGGAGGCCAGTGAGCGGCTGAGCGACACGTTGGCGTTGCCGTCGCTGATCAGCACGATCAGAATCTCGCCCACATCCTTGCTGCGGCGGGCGTTTTCGCCCACCCGCACCGCCAGTGCCAGACCGTGGGCCAGAGGCGATCCACCGCCACAGGGGAGGCGTTCGAGCCGGCGCGAGGCCGCGGTGATCGAGCGGGTGGGGGGCAGCTGCACCTCGGCCCGCCGGCCGCGGAACGTGATCAGGGCCACCTGGTCGCGGCTGCGGTAGGCCTCGCTCAGCAGCTGCAGGGCGGCGCCCTTGGCGGCCTGCATGCGGTTCAGGGCCATCGAGCCCGACGCATCCACCACGAAGATCACCAGTGCCCCGGCCTTGCGGACCAGCTGCTTGACGCGCAGATCCTCCTCGCGCAGCAGCAGCTTCGGTCCATGCCACTCCCGCCCACTGCGGCGTGATGTCCCGAGGATGGCCCGGCGGCGCGCCCGCTGGTGCGGCGCCGCGGCCCGCAGGGTGGCGTCGATGGCCACGTGATGGATCGGTCCGTGGGGAATCAACGGTTTCACGTAGCGGCCCCGGTCCACCGAGCGCACCAGGCCGCCGCCGCCGGCCTTGCCGTGGCGCCGTTTGCCGCGGGCGGCCTGGGCCAGCAGGTGCGGATCCAGCAGCACCCCTTCCGGGGAAAACAGAAACGTGTCAGGAATGGCTTCGCTGCTGGGTTCGCCCGTGGCGGTCTCGGGCGGAGGCTCTTCCTGCCCGGGTGGGGTCTCGCCCGCCGAGTCGCTGGTCGGCTCTTCTGGTGGTGGCGGTTCCGGCGCGGCATCCGGCGGTGCAGCGACCGCGGCCGACCGGGGCAGGATCACCAGTTCGACGGCCAGGCGGAGATCACCGGCATTGATACGGCGTCGCCCTTGCAGGGCGGCGTGGGCCCGGGCCACCCGCGCGGCGAACAGATCGGCGCGATGCCCCTCCACACCGGCGCGGATCGCCTCTTCCACCAGATAGCGCAGCTGCTGCGGCGCCAGTCGCACCCGTGGGAGCAGACGCCGCCCGGCGACGATCCGCTGCTGCAGTTCCGCGAGGCCCGGCCCGAAGTGGAGCCAGAAGGCCAGCGGATCGGCGGCCTGCTGAAGCACCCTCGCCACCGCCTCCACCCGCTCGTCCAGCGCCAGCGGGGTGTCGGCGGAGAGCACCATCGCCAGGCGATCGATCAGGTGGGCCCGCAGTTCCCCCTCGGCGGGGTTGTACGTGGCGATCAGCAGCGGACGGCAGGGATGGCGGAAGCTGATTCCCTCCCGCTCCACCTGGTTGAAGCCGGCATCCACCACCGTGAACAGCAGGTTGGCGATGCCGGGATCCAGCAGGTTGAGCTCATCGACATACAGCACACCCCGGTGGGCCTCGGCCAGCAGCCCCGGCTGGAACACGGCCCGTCCCCGCCGGATCGAGGCGCTCACGTCGACGGAGCCCAGCAGACGGTCTTCGGTGACGCCCAGCGGCACCTGCACGAACGGCGAGGGAACCAGCGTGCTGACGGGCGTGCGGCTGATCGTGGCGCGGTGGGCGACGGTGGCATCGTCCCAGTCCCCTGGGGCGGCCGGGTCGGCGTTGCAGCAGGAGCGCCGGATCACCCGGATCGGCGGTAACAGGGCGTGCAGGGCGCGGGCCAGCACCGATTTGGCGGTGCCCCGCCGCCCGGCGATCACGATCCCGCCCAGGCCCGGATCCACCGCCAGCAGCAGCAGGGCCGTGCGGATCGCGGCCTGACCCACGACGGCATTGAGCGGAAAGGCATGCAGCGGAAAGGTGGTAGGCGGAGCGGCAGAACAGGGGCCAGCCAGCTGGGAAGCCGCCACTAGGGACCAACCGTCACGGGCACTCCCTCCAGTTCGGCGTCGGTGAGGTCGTAGAGGTCGCGCAGCTTCTCGAGCTTTTCGGATGGGGCGTTCCACAGCCCGCGGCTGCTGGCCTCCAGCATGCGACCCACCACGTTGCGAAAGGCTTCTGGGTTGGCCTCCCGCAACCGCTGGGCCATCGCCGCATCGAAGGCGTAGGTGTCTGCGGCCTGGTCGTAGACCCAGGGGTCGCGGAAGCCGGAGGTGCCGCCCCAGCCGATCAGGGCCGTCATCCGCTGGGAGATCTCGTAGGCCCCGCCGGATCCCATCGCCGCCATCGACTGGGCCCAGCGGGGATTGAGCAGTTTGGTGCGGTACTCCAGGCGCAGCAGTTCCTCCAGGTCGCGAGGGGTGGTGTCGCGGGAGAACGATTCCACGAAGCTGGCAGCCACCCGGCCGCCCGGCTTGGTCTCCCGCTGGGCCACCTCTGCGGCGCGCTTGAGGCCGCCGGTGTTGGCGTAATACTCCTGGATGTCGGTGAGGCCGTACTCCACCGAGTCGATCTGCTGCACCACCCGGTCGGTGCTGCGCAGCAGCGCGGCCAGCACCTGGGGGCGGGCCTGGCCCTTGTCGGCGCGGCCGTAGCTGAACACGTTGCGGTCCTTCCAGGTGCCGGCCAGATCCTCGCCGCTCTCCCAGTTGGCATCGGTGACCCGATCGTTCACCAGCGAGCCGAAGTCGCCGGCGGGGTTGGAGAACAGGCGGGCCGTGGGGTTCTCGATCCCCTGGGCTTCCAGCGCTCGGGCATGGCGGCGGATGGCGTTGCGCTCCTCCGGTTCGTCAGCGGTGGCGGCGCGGCGGAACAGGTCGTCCAGCAGCTCGACGATATTCACGAAGCTGTCGCGGAAGATCCCCGACAGGTTGACCAGCACGTCGATGCGCGGGTGGTCGAGGGACTCCAGGGGCAGAAGGTCGTAGCGCACGATCCGGCCGGTGCCCTCCTTCACCGGTTCGGCCCCCACCAGCTCCAGCAGGATCGCCAACGATTCGCCGCGGGTCTTGATCGCATCGAGGCCCCAGAGCATCACCGCCACGGTCTCGGGCCAGGCGCCGCCGTTTTCGGCCCGGTGCTTCTCGAGGATGCGTAGGGCGATCTGACGGCCCCGCGCCATCGCCCCTGGCGAGGGCATGCGGTAGGGGTCGAGGGCGTGGATGTTGCGGCCGGTGGGCAGCACACCAGGGCCGTCACGCAGCAGATCGCCACCAGGGGCGGGGGGGATGTACTCGCCCCCCAGGCCATCGAGCAGATGGTCGATCTCCTCGGTGCTGCGCTCCAGCAGCTGGCAGACGCTCAGAGCATCCAGCAGCCGCTGGGATTGCTCGGCGGATAAGCCGGGATGGAGGCGCTCGAGCTCCGCGGCCTGGGCGCGCAACGCCGGCTCATCGGCGGCGGGGGTCAGCCGGCTGATCGCTTCCACCAGCTCCGGTTCAAGGGCGTCGCCGACGTAGGCCTTGAGATACCCGAGCCGCTGCTCCTGATCCGGCGGCAAACCGAGCGTGTGAAGGCCGCTGGAGAACAGGCGGCTCTCCAGCAGCTGCAGGTAGCCGCTGAGCCGCACGACCCAGGCGTTGAAGGCCCCTTGGTCGGTCTGGGCGCTGTCGGGTGCGGGGCAGTCGGCATCGAGGCCGCTGTCACTCACCTGCTTGAGGATGCACTCCCGCAGGGCCTCGTTGCGTTCGGGGTCCTCCCGGTATTCGGCGATCAGATCCCGCAGGGCGATCAGCTCCCGGTACAGGCCGGCCCGGCCATAGGGCGGCACGTTGTGGGAGACGATCACGCCGTAGCCGCGCCGTTTGGCCAGCATCGACTCCGACGGGTTGTTGGCCGCATAGACGTAGAGGTGCGGCAGGTGACCCAACAGCAGGTCGGGCCAGGAGTAGCCCGTGTTCCCCAGGGGCGAGCCGGGCAGCCATTCCACCGTGCCGTGCATGCCGAAGTGCAGCACCGCGTCGGCTTTGAAGCTGTGGCGCAGCCAGCCGTAGAAGGCGGCGTACTGGGGGTGGGGGGTGAGATCCCGCTCGTACATCAGCCGCATCGGATCGCCCGCCACCCCCAAGGGCGGCTGCACCCCGATCCACACGTTCTTGAGCCGCACACCGCCCAGCAGGAAACGATCCCCGAGGGTGCGGATGCCGGTGGCCGCCAGCGGCCCCCACTGCTTTTCGATACGAGCGGTGTGCAGCGGTCCCAGCCACTGGCGCAGGGTGTCCACCGTCACGGTGACGCTCTCGGTGTCTTCAAAGCGCTGTCCTTCGGGAATGCGGGCGATCCAGGCGTCGTCGGCGTCCTTGACCTGGCGGATCAGCTCCTCGCCACTGGCCGGCAGGGGGCCCACGTCGTAGCCATGGGCCGCCAGCGCCTTCAGCAGGGCCATCAGGGAGTCAGGCACGTTCAGCAGGGCGGCGGTGCCGGTGGCGCCATAGCCGGGGGGGAAGCCGTAGAGCACGATCGCCAGCCGGCGCTCGGCGGCGGGTTTGCGGCGCAGGGCGATCCAGGCCTTCAGCCGCCCGGTGAGCCGCCGCAGCCGTTCGGGAATCAGATAGATGCGATCGCCCACCAGTCCCCCCAGGGGCACGGGATCAATGGCGCCGTCCAGTTCGGGCAAGGCGAATAACACCACGCTCTGCAGTCCGCCGATCCCCTGGCGGATCCAGGAGTGGAGGTCCTGAATCAGCAGCGGCGCCGAGACCAGATACGGAACGTTCTTGGCGCGCAGGATGCGCTGCGCCACCTCCTCGCGGCGGCCCGCCTCCATTGAACCGGCCGGGCCGCCCACCAGGGGGAAGCCGATCGTGGAGACGATGGCGTCCACGGCCACCGCTTCCCGGCGGGCGCCGCTGGCCGGCTGCTCGGCGGCCTGAGCGGTGGCCAGTTCGGTGGCACTGGTCATCCAGTCGCGAACGGCCATGTGCGCCTCCACGCCGTTGATGAACACCGGCAGCGGTACCAGTTCAGCGGCCTCGAAGGCCCGGATCAGCTGGGGGATGTAGGGCTGGGCCGTGATCACGTGCTTGCGGTAGAGCAGCAACCCCACCACCGGCCAGTTGCCCTGCCCCGCAGCGCTCTGGGGCCGCGTTTGGTGGAACCAGGCCAGGTACTCCCGTGGTGAGAGGAAGAAGCCGTCGTGATCGGGATGGATCAGGCCGAGATTGGGCGATTCCCTTGGCGGCGGGATTGCCCCGGGCCTGAGGTCGAGGCCGTGGCGGGCCAGATAGAGGAACAGGGCAGTCACGTTCTCGCTGCCGCCGGCGTTCCAGTAGCCGTAGAGGATCAGCCAGTGGCGCAGGTCCTGGGCCTTGCGGAAGGGCAGGAAGCGCAGCAGCTTCGGGCCCACCTTGAGGAAGCCGATGTAGCCGGCCAGCTTGTCCTCCTCCCGTCCGCTGCCGAATTTGGCCAGCAGCGCCTGGATCGGCCGGGGCATGCCGGCGCTGCTGCCACCGATCGTGAACCGCCCGAACCGGGTGAGCTCCATCAGCTCGATCGCTGACTCGAAGATCAGCCGGATCGGAACCGCCGCCGCGTGCTGGCGCAGCCACTCCACCTGGTCGAAATCGAAGATCAGGCTGGCGAAGAAGGCATCGGCTCCCTCCAGCGCGGCCGCCACCTCAGCTGGACGATCGCTCAGGTCACGGTCGCTGAACACCGCGATCGACAGCTGCGGGCACTGGGCCATCGCCCGCTCCGCCGCCTGACGGTAGAGGCCGGCGTTGAAGGCCTCGAAGCCGGCCAGAAGAACGATCCGTTTCATGGCTGCCCCCGCATCGCCATCGTTTTTATTCTGCTGCGAAACCGATCCCCATCGGCGCAGGCGGCGTCAGGGTGGATTCAGACAATGTGGGCAAGGAGAGGTCATGACCACAACCCTGAACAAACCCGCCACGCTGCAGTGCGCCTGCCCGGGCTGCCACTGCACGGTGCAAGAGGATAGCCCGTTCCGCAACGGCGCCCTGCTGTTCTGCAGCGAGGTCTGCGCCAAGGGGCATCCCAACGCTGAGCCCTGCCACGCGGGCTGTGGCTGTGAAGGCCATGGCTGAATCGGCTCCGCCTTTTGCGGGTCCGATTCCTCTGGAGCTGCCAGCGGGAGTGCACCAGCTCTGCCGCTGCGGCCGCAGCCGCCATGGCTGGATCTGCGATGGCGCCCACCTCGGCACTGGCTGGGTGTCACGGGAGTTGCGGCTTGATCAGGCCAGCACGGTGATGGTCTGCGGCTGCGGCCATTCCCGCTGCTATCCGCTCTGCGATGGCCGCCACGCCAGATCAGCGGGCCGCCGACGCTGGTGGAGGTGGTGGGCCTGAGTGGGTCTCGATCGTTCGGATGGCTGCCTCTCGCTGGCGGCGAGCTCCAGGCCCAGGGTGTCGGCCACAAGGCGGCTTATATTCGCTATTCGCGAATAGCGAATGAGGCACGTCGTTGGCCCGCTTCCCTTCCAATCCTCAGCCCGTGCTGCGCCCCCAGGACCTGGTGGTGCTTCTTCGCCTGGCGCTTCCATTCGAGCTGACACCGAGCTACGCCGCACTCGGCGCTGAGCTGGGCATCACGGCCTCTGAGGCCCATGCGGCTGTGGAGCGGGCGGTGGTGGCCAGGCTGGCTGTCAAGACCAGCGATGGCAAGCCACAGGTGATCCGTAAGGCGCTGCGGCTGTTTCTCCAGCACGGTGCCCGTTACTGCTTCCCGGCCAGCCAGGGCGGGATGACCCGTGGTACCCCAACCGGGTACGCCGCCTCCCCCCTCAAGGAGCAGATCCGGCCGGGCAACGATCCGCCGCCGGTCTGGCCGTGGAAGAACGGCACGGTCCGTGGCCTCGCCTTCACCCCGCTTTACCCGAGTGTCCCAGAGGCGGCGGCGCGTAACCCGGCGCTGGGGGAGCTGCTGGCCCTGTTCGATGCGGTGCGCGGCGGCAGCGCCCGTGAACAGGCTCTGGCGGTGGCACTTCTGGAGGAGCGGCTGCAGCCATGAACCCCAACGATCCCAATGTCTCCTTGCTCGAACAGGCGGCTACGCATCTGGGTGATGCCTTGCTCGGCTCACCCCTGAGGCCCGGTCGCTGCGGCCAGCTGATCGGCTGTCGCCGCGGCCTGGCTGAGCAGGTTTCGCAGCGTGACGCCCAGGGTGACCGCTTCAGGCGTCACGTCCAGGGCGGCGCCCAACTGAGCAAGGGGGGCCTCGGCGTCGTCACTCGCAGCGGCGGCGATCTCCAGCAGGGCGGCGGCAGCCTCGGCGGCAGGGCAGGGGTGCTCACCCGGCTGCAGGGGCCAGGGCTCGGGGAGGTCGGTGAACTGGTTTGGCATGGGGTCTCCGGTGAGTCAGCCCCAGGCCTAGCACCGTTCAGAACCCAGGTCCAGACTGCGATCTGCACCCCTTTCGCTGTGGTTCCGCATCCGCCGGGGGCATCAGTCCCAGCGTTTCACAGCGCCGGCTGAAGTGAGCAAGGTGACGAAGCAGGAGGCCCGGAAGCAGGCGGCTTAGCTGGCGTAATCGGAGGCGATGAACTCCAGCAGCACCTTTATGTAGGAGTCTGGGCAACCAGTGGTGGCCTGCAGCTTCCTGATCTGCTCCCGGATTGCCTCATATGCCGGAGCGATCTCGAAGCACATCTGCTCGTCGGTTAGATGCCAAAGGGTGTTGGTTTTGGTCATGGGGCTCATGCTGACAGAAGTCAGCCCTCAAGCTCCCCGCGCAGGGCCATCACCTGCTCCAGCCGCTCGTGGAACCGCTCATCCAGGGCGTTCCGCTCCGGCGAGTCAAGCGGTGTTACCAGCACCTGCCGCGCCAGGGCTTTGAGCTGCCGGCGAAGCTCCACCAGACGGACACGGCGCGGGTCTGGTTCTGGCCTCGCTGGCTCGCGTTGTATCAACGATGGCAGCCAGCCTTAGGCCACGGCCACGGATTTGCCAGGCTTGGCACAAGGAGCGATCCGTTCAGGGGGTGATCAGGGCTCGGGCTCGAAGCCCAGCCAGCAATCAAGATCAAGGATCTCCGCCAGTTTCTCGGCAGCATCGAGGCCTTCGCTGTGGAGACGACCAGCCAACCAGATCGCCACGGCACACGCCATGCCCACGGCGCCTCAGCCCACGATCACCACCTTGCGGCCGGGGAGGGTGCGCCCCGCGTGTGGGCTCCGGTGGGCAGCAGCAGGTTGCAGAAGGGGGCGGCGGAGGTGCCACCGACGGCCGGGGTGAGATCAGGCACCAGGTTCACCGATCAGAACATCGCGCTGCAGCATTGCCAGTACCTCCTTGATCTGGGCGGCCCGGCCCGGTGGCAGGGAAAGCTCGTTGCCCAGGGTGGTGAGGAAGGTGGCCTCCTCCGGTTTCACCACCCGATCGCAGAACACCAGCTGGGTTGCCAACCCATAGGCCACTTCCTGCTGCTCGACGGTGAGGGCCGGCACGGCCTGGCGGATCAGTTCCTGCCAGTGATCGCGGGGGAAGTGGTGCAGCAGGTCATCGATGAGCTCGCCGAAGGCCACCGGCGTCATGGTCCGGTAAGGGGTGCGGTGGATCAATTGTTCCTTGAGGATGTGTGCCTCCTCAAGGTCGAAGTTGCTGTCGCAGCACACGGCAGCCAGGGGAATGGCGGCGAAGGCCTCGGTGGGGGTCATGGACAATCCCTGATCGGTTGCTTTCATTACAGCTCTGAGCTGGGAATCAGTCCGCCACCGCGACACAAACATTGGTAAATTCCTGGGTCAGTGCTTCCGCCTGTAGTCCTTGCCGAAACCAAGAATCATGGAAGCTCATGTTTTCAAGGTGGCTTGGATACGTCAGTGGGTGATCTCCGATGCATAAAGTCCGGCGCCGATAGAGGACTACGGCGCTAAGTAATTAAGTCTTGATACTTGTGCGGCTTCAGAACCAATCCTGGATCGCTTCCATCCTTTCCTTCCCATCATCCAGGGGGGTGTGCCGTTGGAAATCCAGAGTGGTACTGCGTCGTTGCAGGCCGTCCGCGGTGACAGCCTGGATCGGGTAGATCTGTCGGCCATCGGGGAAGGCCATCGCAAGGCGGAAGGTGCCATCGGCGGAGAGGGGAACCGGTTCCCCGCCGATCGTGAGCTGAGCCGCTGGATCGGTGGCTCCATAGACGATGAGCTCGGCATCGGCCACCAACCAGAACGAGCGCCGCCGCCTGGACACTCCCCCGCTCCCCGAATCACTTCTGCCGCTGGACCACACCCCTGCCCCTGAGGTGTGATGGCCGCCCGCTCCCTGGAAAGGGGGGCCGGGTGCATGGAACACTTCCGATCCATTGCGATGGCCTCTCCATTGAGCGGCGCCTCTCTGGTACAACCGTTCATGAAGTCCATCCCCATCGGAAGTCCCATCTCTGCCCTGCGCCATGGGCTCACCGCCGGCCAGGGTGAATGGCTCATAGCGAGCCAGGTTCCCCTCGCTCGGGTGAAGTCCAGGAATCCGAGCCACCGAGGAGCAGGCCAGGGAGATCCAGCCCCCCGGGTCATCGGTGCGGTAGCCGAGTTCCACGCGGTAGTCGCGATCGCAGACGGGTACCGGCAGGTACCACTCCGTGGCATTTCTTCCACCACGATCTCTTGAAGCGTATGGGGGTGGGCAGCTCCCCCGATCAGACCGGTGACATCGGCCAAACGCAGACACAGATCCTTGGCACCGCTCGCCATTGCCCGCTGGTGGTCGCTGGTGTCGATCTGCCAGTACACGACGGCCCACTGCGGATCCCGGGGCAGAAAGATGACGCGGGTACCGATCGTCTCAGGGCGGGGTGTGTCGGCATCCCTCTCTGAAACGTGACCGTCGGGTTGCGACGCGTTGCCTGGGCTGGAGGAGCGAAGGATCCTGAAGACGTCCGTCAGGGCGCTCAGCCGGCGCCGCAAGAAAACTACAAGTTTCTGGAGGAGGTCATCTGAGGATCCCATCGGCGCCATTGGCTGATTCACCCTTCCACCCTGTGGGTTGAAATGGCTCACTGAGGTGATCCCCAACACTTCACGATCCCGCTCTGATGGCTGTGGGTCCCACCAGTCCTTGCTACATCTAAAGGCAGTGAGACAGTGCAGCGAAAGGGCAGCAATGATGATTCTTTTCGGTTTCTATGGTTATGTAAGATTTGCCGTGTCCGTGCCTGTTGTCCCGGTCCACTGCGTCAGTGCTGGATTGCCTTTCAGCCGCATCATGGCCAGGATGGAAAGGTGGGAATCCGATGCGAAAAGCAGGCCATGACGGCGCTGCAGATTTCCAGGGGCAGCAGCGCCCACCTAGGTGCCGCGGTGACGCCGGAAGGGGTGAACTTCTGTGTCTATTCCAAGTACGCCACCCGGGTCGAGCTGCTGCTCTTCGATCGGGAGGACGCGGCCGAGCCCTGCCAGGTCGTGGAGCTTGATCCGGTGCGGCATCGCACCTACCACTACTGGCATTGCCATATCGCGGCCATTGGCCCTGGCCAGATCTACGGCTATCGGGTGCATGGCCCCTGGCTGCCCGAGCGCGGCCTCCGCTTCGACGGCCGCAACCTCCTGCTTGATCCCTATGGCCTGAGCGTGGTGACGCCAGCCGGGTACCTGCGCTGCAATGGGCCCTCCAGCGGTGAGGGCCTGGCGACGGCCATGAAGAGCGTGGTGGTCGACCCCAACCTCTACGACTGGGAGGACGACCAGCCGCTGCGGAGGCACCGCCGGGAAACCGTGGTGTACGAATTGCATGTCCGCGGCTTCACGCGGCACCCCAGCTCCGGCGTCGCCCCGGAGCGCGCCGGCACCTATGCCGGTCTGATCGAGAAGATCCCCTACCTGCAGGACCTGGGAATCACGGCGGTGGAGCTGCTGCCGGTGTTCCAGTTCGATCCACTGGACGCACCGCCCGGCAGGACGAACTACTGGGGCTATTCGCCGATTTCACTGTTCGCCCCCCACCGGGCCTACAGCTCACGCACCGATCCGCTCGGGCCGCTCGACGAGTTCCGGGATCTGGTCAAGGCGTTGCACCGCGCCGGTATGGAGGTGATCCTCGATGTGGTGTTCAACCACACCGGAGAGGGCGACCACCGGGGGCCCACCTTCTGCTTCCGGGGTCTTGCCAATGAGGCTTATTACCTCCTGGAGCGTGATGATCGAAGCCGCTACGCCAACTACAGCGGCACTGGCAATACCCTCAACGCCAACCACCCGATCGTGCGGCGACTGATCCGCCACAGTCTGCGCTACTGGGTGAAGCACATGCATGTGGACGGTTTCCGCTTTGATCTGGCTTCCGTGCTGTCGCGGGATGAGGAAGGCCGGCCCATGCCGCTCCCCCCCGTGTTGTGGGACATCGAGACCGATCCCCGCCTGGCCGGAACCAAGCTGATCGCCGAGGCCTGGGATGCAGCAGGTCTTTATCAGGTGGGCAGCTTCATCGGCGACAGCTGGCAGGAATGGAACGGCCACTTCCGCGATGATGTGCGCCGCTTCCTTAAGGGGGATGCCGGCCAGGTGCCGAAGGCGGCCCTGCGGCTTCTCGGCAGCCCCGACATCTACGGACACGAAGAGCGGGAAGCCGAGCAGAGCGTCAACTTCGTCACCTGCCACGACGGCTTCACCCTGGCCGATCTGGTGGCCTACAACGGCAAGCACAACACCGCCAACGACGAGGACAACCGTGATGGTGCCGACGACAACGCCAGCTGGAACTGCGGAGTGGAAGGACCCAGCAGCGATCCCCAGGTGATGGTTCTTCGCCAGCGCCAGACCCGCAACTTCCTGGCCCTGCTCCTGCTGGCGATCGGCACACCGATGCTCTCCATGGGCGACGAGGTGTGTCGCTCCCAGCAGGGCAACAACAATCCCTATTGCCAGGACAACGAGATCAGCTGGTTTGACTGGAACCTGACCGGACGCCATGCGGACATCCACCGTTTCGTCAAGGAGCTGATCGCCCACCGGATGCGTCGCGACATCGTGGTCGGTCAGCGGCAGCTGAGCCTCAACGATCTACTGATGGAGAGCCACATCGAATGGCATGGGGTGGGCCTCCATCAGCCCGACTGGAGCGAATTCTCCCATTCCATCGCTGTGAGGATCACCAGTGTCGACAACCATTTCAGGTTGCACTTCATCGCCAATAGCTACTGGGAGGCCCTCGACTTCGAACTGCCCCCCGCCGATGGGCCCGGCAGCCACTGGCGACGCTGGATCGACACCGCACTGCCTTCCCCAGATGACATCAGCGATTGGGGTGTGGCCCCAGAGGTCACTGACATCCACTACTTGGTGGAAGCTCGCAGCGTGGTGGTGCTTTTCGTGCTGCTCACCGGCGACCGGGCCGCAGGCTGATCCAGCGGGCCGATGGCTAGGTTCCA
Source organism: Cyanobium sp. Cruz-8D1 (assembly GCF_024345975.1). Classification (GTDB taxonomy): domain Bacteria; phylum Cyanobacteriota; class Cyanobacteriia; order PCC-6307; family Cyanobiaceae; genus Cyanobium. The sequence goes on from NZ_JAGQCD010000042.1 coordinate 12,881, forward strand.
CCCATGACGACGTCCCCACGCTACGCCGCGGCCCTGGGCTGGGCAGAACAGTTGCATCGCGATCAGCTGCGGGAGGGCAAGAACGTTCCGTACCTGTCCCACGTCATCGCCGTGAGCTCCCTGGTGTGGGAAGACGGCGGCAACGAGGACCAGGCCATCGCCGGCCTTCTTCACGATGCGATCGAGGACGCAGGCCAGAGCCACGCCTCGATCGCGCATCGCTTTGGTGCTGCCGTGGCCGACATCGTGCTGGATTGCACCGATCCCGGGAAGCAGGAGGCTGACGGCAATCCCGATGCCTGGTTCCGCTGGAAGCACCGCTACCTCGCGAGCCTGGCCCACAAACCGGACGCCTCCCTCTTGGTCACCGCGGCGGACAAGGCACACAACGCCTGGGATCGCCTGCTCGACGGTCATCGCGATCCCACCTGCTGGCAGCGGGCCAGGGCGGGTCTGGAACCCTCGGTCTGGTATTTCCAGCGCCTGGAGCATGAGCTCAAGCAACGCCTGCCCGACAGCCGCTCGGTGGAACGACTGGGCCGGGCGGTGGAGGGGATCCTCGCGTTGCCGGAGTTCCTTGGCCTGCTCCTTCCTGGAGGCGATCCGATGGACTGGGCGCTGGCCTATGAACAGCGGCTGACGACCCTCGTGGGCACCGCACCTTCTCACCCCCAGGAGCATGCGGGCGAAGCCGCCATGGCACCGACGGCCAGCAGCGGCTGATCCCCATGGCCGTCGTCCCAGCGTTTCCCATCCACTCCGAATCGGCCGGCGCCCATCTCATAGAGCGGGTGCCGCGGGCACGACCAACCGATTGCGCCGGCTTGGTGCGCACCAGCCTGGCGGGCGGGGATTTTCTTGCGGTCGAGACGCTGTATGTGCTCGATGAGAGCGGACGTCTGGAGGGACTGGTGGGGCTGGTGGATCTGCTGGCGGCTTCCGCCGAGGTCTCGATGCTCGAGCTGATGCGGCCCGCACGGGTCTTTGTCCATCCCCGCGACGATCAGGAGCAGGTGGCCGGGCTGGCGGTGCAGCACCACTTGGCGGCCGTGCCGGTCGCGGACAGCGAGGGCCGCTTCCTGGGGGTGGTGCCCCCAACCGCCCTGATCACGATCCTGCGCCGGGAACACATCGAGGATCTGAACCTTCTGGCTGGTCTGCGGCACGATCACCTCCGTTCACTGCGCGCGATGACAGAAGCGCCGGTGCTGAGAGTGCGGGAGCGGCTGCCCTGGCTGCTGGTGGGCCTGGTGGGAAGCTTCCTGGCCACATGGGTGGTCTCTCGCTATGAGCAGACACTGAGCAGGGAGGTGATGGTGGCGTTCTTCATGCCCGCCATCGTCTATCTGGCGGATGCCATCGGCACCCAGTCGGAAGCGATCGCGGTGCGCGGATTCTCGATGGACCACGTGCCCCTGCGGCGCTCGCTCCTGGGGGAGATCCAGACCGGCTTTCTGATCGGCTCGATCCTCGGCCTGCTCAGCATTCCCTTCGTGCTGATCGGGTTTGGCAACCCGCGCCTGGCCTTTGCGGTGGCCCTCTCGATCTTTGGCGCCGGCGGAGTAGCCACCAGCGTCGGCATCCTGCTGCCCTGGGGGCTGGAGCGGCTCGGCAGGGACCCGGCCTTCGGGTCGGGGCCTGTGGCCACCATCCTCCAGGACCTGCTCAGCCTGCTGATCTACTTTCTGAGCGTGCAGTTGCTGGGGGTTTGACCGCCTCTGCCGTGGTTGGCGGTGATGGGGTGCCGGTGCCTTGGCTGCCCCGTGACGTGGATCCTCGGGCGTGGCCCGGTGGGACCATCCAGCGCTGCAGCCAGGGCACCACCACGCCCACGCCAGTGCCCACCGCCGTCGCTGTGCCGGCCTGGAGCAGGCCCAGGGGCCCCAGGGGCCGGCAGCCGAAGGCCTGGCTGAGCAGGGGCGTCTGGACCGTGGCAAGCAACACGCCGAAGGAGCCGATGCCGGTGAGCAGGTTCAGGCCATCCGTGCGGCGCGTGGCCATCGCCTGCCCGAGCTGGGTGCCCACCAGCGCCAATAGGCCCACGGTGTTGGCCGCCTGGCGATCGCCGGCGATTCCGGCCACGGAGCGGGCGATGCCGGCGCTGACGGCCGTGATCGAGGCTGTGCGCAGGATGTCCTGATCCAACGCCTTCCCCAGACTTGCCTCGGGCCCTTCTTCGAGCAGATCCTCGGGCTTGAGATCCGCAGGGGGCCGCAGGGCGATGGCGAGGGCCGGGGCCACGTCGGTGAGCAGGTTCAGCAGCAGCAGCTGGCGGGTGTTCAGCGCTGGCCGCCCCTCCACAAGGCCGGTGAGCAGGGTGAAGCCGATCTCACCGAGGTTGCCCCCCACCAGCAGTCCCACTGCGTCCCGCACCGACCGCCACAGAGCCCGGCCCTCCAGCACCGCCCGCACGATGGTTTCGATGCGGCCGTCGGTCACCACGATGTCGGCGGCGGAACGGGCGGCTTCGGTGGCCCGGGAGCCCAGGGCGATGCCCACATGCGCCAGACGAATCGCGGCTGCGTCGTTGGCCCCGTCGCCGGTCATGGCCACCACCTTTCCGGCCTGCCGCAGGGTCCTGACGATCTCCATCTTCTGCATTGAGGTGATGCGGGCGAAGACCGAGGCCGAGAGCACCGCCTCGCGTCGTTCGGCGTCGTTCAGGTCTGCGAGCATCGGACCGGTGAGCACGCTGCCGTCGGTGGGCAGATCCAGCTCCCGGGCGATGGCGTGGGCGGTGGCCGGGTGATCGCCGGTGATGATCTTCGCGCTCACTCCCGCCCGGCGCAGATCGGCCAGCGCCTGCCGTGCCGTCTCGCGGATGGGATCCTCCAACGCCACGAAGCCCACGAACTGCAGATCCCTCACGTCCCCATCGGCCAGCTCAGGGCAGGGAAGGAGATCCGGCCCTACGGCCTCATCGAGGCAGCGGGACGCCACCGCCAGCACCCGCAGGCCCCGCTCGGCCAGATCCCTGGCCACCCCCATCAGACGCTCCAGGGCGGCGGCGTCCATCAGCACCGGACCAATGGCGGTGCGTTCCTGAACGCAGGCGGTCAGCACGGTCTCCGGTGAACCTTTCACGCAGAGCCGCCGCCGCCCGTCCTGCCGGCAGAGGGTGGCGTGGTACCCGCGGGACGGCTCGAATGGCAACGAGGCTTCCGCTGGACACTCAGCCCGGATCAAACCAGCCTTCTCGGCACCCTCCAGCAGGCCGCGATCGGTGGGATGGGCCAGTTGCTTGCCCGGTTCGGGCACCGGCGTCGCCCAGAGCGCCAGCCGCAGCACCAGCCTTCCCGCCGCATCCAGGTGGTCGGGGGGCATCGAACAGGTGCCGTCGGACACCTCCACCAGCCGGATGTGACCGGAGGTGAGTGTGCCGGTCTTGTCGAGGCAGATCACGTTGACGCGGCCGAGAGACTCGATGGCGCGGGGGTTGCGCACGAGCACCCGCTCATTCGAGAGCCTCTCGGCGGCGGCGAACTGGGCAAGACTGGCCAGCACCGGCAGGCCTTCCGGCACGGCCGCCACCGCCAGGGCCACACCCTCGCCGAGCGCTGCGCGCGGATCCTGGCCCCGGGCCAGGGCGGAGAGCAGCACCGCCAGACCGCTCATCGTGGCGAGCGGTGTGGTGATCTCGGTGAGCGAGTCCAGCCTCCCCTCCACGCCACCGGCGAAGGCGGCATCCCTTACGGCCGCAAGCCCCCGCCGGGCTTCGGTGGCATCCCCCACGGCGATCACCACTGCCTCCACCTCACCGGCCACGACCGTGGTGCCCGCGTAGAGCATCGACCGCCGCTCCGCCAGGGCCGGGGCAGCAGTGGCTTCGGGGCCCTTGGCGACGGGGAACGATTCACCCGTGAGAACCGCTTCATCCACCTGCAGGCCCGTCGCCGTAAGAATTCGGCAGTCAGCCGGCACCACCTCGCCGGCCTCCAGTCCGATCACGTCGCCCATCCGCAGGACCGCGGCATCGATGCGGGTCAGCTCGCCATCACGCCGCACCCAGACGGGTGCGGCATGGCGGCACTGGAGGGCCGCGACCGCTCGCTCCACCCGCTGCCGCTGGAAGGCTCCCATCAGCGCATTGCCGGCCAGGACGGCGAGAATCAGGCCAGCATCCACCGGCGAGGCCAGCAGGGCGGAGAGGGCCGCACCGGTCGTGAGCACCGGCACCAGCGGACTGTCCAGTTCCTCCAGGACAAGCCGCAGCAGATCGCTCCCCGGCGGCCCCGGCCGTCCAGGTTCCGGAGGGCCATCGGGCTGCTCGCCCTCTCCGTTGCGGCCTCGACGGTCGACGCCCAGGCGCTCCAGCACCGCCTCCACCTCCATCGCATGCCAGGGGGTGGTGTCGGCCCCCGGCTCGGGCGGACGGGCCTCGATGCTGCGGGCCAGGCGCACCCCGTTGGCGACGGCCATCACCGCCAGCAGATGGGTGGCCTGGTTGACACTCAGTGTGCTTCGGCGATCGACGCCGTCCAGGCAGAGGGCCAGGCCTACCACCACCTCGATCAGGGAGGCCTGCACGCTCTGGGTGGCACAGCGGCGCGCCTTTCGGCAGGCGGGCAGCAGTAGCCAGGCGGCGGCGAGGTCAGGGCCGGCGATCACATGAGCGCCCCAGGGGGGCGGGCCCTGCTCCTGCCGGAAACCCACCGCCAGATCCGCTGCGGCCAGAGCCGGCAGATGTGGCCCCGCGAACACCATCACCCCCCGGCCTTCGGCCTGAAGGGCGCGCACCGCCGCCGTGGCGGCCTCACCGGGCGGGTAGCGCCGCTCGGTATCGCCCGGAAGCCTCTCCTCCGCTTCCGCCACCACCACCCGCATCAGGCCCGCCTCCCGGGCCGCCGTCAGCAGCGCCTGCCCCCAGACCGGATCGAGGAGTGTGCCTTCGATCACCAGGCAGTCAATCCGATCGAGCCGCTCGAGGGCATCCGGGTCGAGCAGCAACGCTCCGCACTCCGCCAGGCGGTGGGAAAGCTCGAGGGTGAAGGCGCTGCGTCCCAGCAGGGCTGGACGCGGCAGTGCCGCCAGCACGGCCCCTGCCGAGCCTTCCAGATCGCCGCTGGACGCCAGCCCGAAACCGAACGCCCCCAACGCAAGCATTCCCGCCTTCTCGGCATAGATCTCGATCGCACCCTCCCGCAGAGGGGAAGGGCGCTCACCGATCTGCGCACGGCGTTCGGGGTGATCGCCGGGCTCGGCGCTCAGCTGTGCTTCGATCCCCTCCCAGAGGCGCCGCTGCCGCAGCCGCGCGCGCAACTGCAACGCGTGCTCGAGCAGGGCCACCAATGGCCCGGCCAGACCGCGCAGCAGGGCATGGTCCACCCCATCGGCCACCGAGAGGACCAGCTCGGCGACGCCGCTGCCCACCACCCGCTCGATCCCCTCCCGTAGTCCGGGCACCGATTGCACGGAGCGGAGCAGCGCCGCCAGATCGATCCCCAGCCGCTCGCTCAGTCCACTGCCGCGGAGGCCGAGACCGACACCACCGCCGATGAGCTCAGCCGCCAGCTCCACCAGGGCGCGCAGGATGGGTTCCAGGTCGGCCGGGTGCTCAGCGCAGGGGCCACCAAGCACCCCGAGTTCCTGATCCAACAGGCCGAGCCGGTCTTCCAGTTCCTGCAGCCGCCGAACGAACTCCCGCGCATCGCCGGCTGCCGCAGGGCCATCGATAACGACGCGGCCAGCCTGGGCGTTGTAGCGGGCCCAGTTCACCCCCTCCTGGCTCTCGAACAGGCAGCGCGCCGCCTCCGCGAAGAGCTGCTCGTCCTCACTGCCGGGCTCGGGAGCACGGACCTGCACGTGAGCACGCTCTGATCCTGCCCAGACGTGGCGATTGCGCTGCCGCAGGAAGGCGAACCAGTCACTCAGAAGCCCCTCGGCGGTGTCCTGCCGGGAGGTCTCTGACCCTCGAGGCTCTGCCATGCCCGCAGGTTAGGGCGCTGGTCTACGGGTCGCCCCATGCCCATGCCCATGCCCATGCCGCCCAGAAGCTCGGCTCACCTGCGTGACTCAGCTGTCCACCTGAGGCTCCTGCGCTTCCCCTTCGCCTGCCTCATGCCCGGGCTCCTCAGCCACAACCGGCGGTTGGGAGCCGCGCAGACGATCGGCGATCCCCCGCAGCACACCACTGGTGATGCTGGCCAGGATGGCTGCTTCCTTCTGCAGCACCGATGAGGTGACCTCCACTTGATCGCTCACGGTTTCGCCGACGGCCCGGCCCAGTGTCGTCATCCCCTCCGTCACGGCCGCACCGACGGCCGAGCCTGAGGCTCGCGCATGGTCCGCCACCTCCACCAGCGTCTTGCGGGTGAACCCGGCGGCACTGGATGCCGTCTGGCTGACGGTCTCGACGAACAGGGATTCCAGGGTGGAGAGATCCTCCAGGCGACGCCTCAGCGTCTGCCGGGAGAAAGCGCCGGCATTCCTGATGGCCTCCTCCAATGTCCAACGGATGGCCTGGGCGACGGCAGCCAGTGCCTGATCCAAACCATGGAGGGCTTCCTGGAGAGCCTTCGGCTCGTCAGTGGCGTGTTCAGCGCCTTTGGTGGCGCCGGCAACGACCGCCCGGACCACCCGCTGGATGGCATCACGCTCCAGAGTGCCTTGGCTCAGGGCGCGGAGAGTGAGGTTACGGACCTCCTCGGCGATGGTGGCCGGGTCGTCGGTCAGGACAGTACTGAGATCCCTTTCGAGGGCCTCCTCCATCTCGGAGCCAGCACCTACTGGAGTGACCTGCTGTCGGATGGCTTCCTGCTGGGAGGGGATCTCGTCCTCGACGGTCATGGCCGCTTGTCCGTGGGTCTTGCATTCAGTCTGCTGAATGGCGTGCAGGGGATGGAGTTGATGACAGAACAGATGCTGCGGCCGCTTGGGTGGTGCCATCGGGGACGCGTGGGGAGCCTCTGGATCGGCGGAACTCCCAGGCCCGGGTGAGTCCGCACGGCACTTACCAAGTGTACCGCATGGTCGGCGGCGATCTCCTGGACTGTTTACCGTCTACGGATCGCCTCCACGGCGACCCTGGCCTTGAACCCGGGGCTATGGGTGCGGCTTTGCTCGTCGGTGGGAGGCCGCTTCCAGGAGCGGTGCCTGGCTTCAGTGCAGTGAGTCTCGGTCCACTGCAGAAAGGCCTGTCCCCCTCACTCTAGAGGTGCAGCAACCACCGGCCCTGCCGACGCTGCCTCGCGACCAGGAGGCTGAGACGCTGGAGGAGAAGCCGTAGGAAGAGACGTAATGTTCTTCCCTCCGCTCTTGTCATTGTCATTTTAGAGACCTCTGGGCTTGCCCCGGCCGCACGTACACATGCACCGATCCGCGCCAGTATGAGCAGCTGGAGCTGCCCGGCTGAGCCCGGATCGCCATGGACCTGGGTCTCGCTGGCCGCAATGTCGTCGTCACCGGGGGTAGCAGAGGCATCGGCCGGCAGATCGCCCTCGCCTTCGCCCGCAAGGGCGCCAACGTGGCCCTCTGCGCGCGCCATGCCGGTCCGCTTGCCGAAACCGAAGCCGACCTGCGCCGCCACGGCGTGAACGTGTGCGCTGCCCGCTGCGACATCGGCGTGAAGCCCGAACTGGAGGCGTTTCTCGAGCAGGCCCGCCACGGCCTCGGCAGCGTGGATGTGCTGGTCAACAACCCCTCCGCCCTGGCCATGACGGACGATCCCCATGGCTGGGAGGCCAGCCTCAACATCGATCTGATGGCTTCGGTGCACGCCACCTGGAAGGTGGTGCCCTGGATGGAGGCCGCTGGCGGCGGCTGCATGCTCTTCCTCTCCTCCGGCTCCGGCCTGGAGGCGGGTTCGCCGCCCGCTTATGCCGCCGCCAAGGCCGCGATCATCAGCTACTCCAAGACCCTCTCGGTGGATCTGGCTCCGAAGCGCATCCGCGTGAACACCCTCGCGCCGGGCTCGATTGAGTTCGGCGGCGGCTACTGGGATCGCGAGCGCACCAGCGACCCGGCCCTCTACGAGCGCGTGCGGGCCTCGATTCCCTGGGGGCGGATGGGCACGCCCCAGGAGGTGGCTGATGTGGCCGTGTTCCTCTGCTCCCCGCGCGCCAGCTGGGTCACGGGCGTGTGCCTGGCGGTGGATGGCGCCCAGCACAAGGGCAATCTCTAGCCACGCCGGCCCTGGGCGACACCAGCGGGGGAGGCGGCGGCCCTCCTCAGCGTGTGCGGCGGGGCAAGGGCTGCGCGAGGCGCTGACGCGCCCCTTGCCCACGCCACACAGGGCTTCGGGGTCCTTCGCCTGGCTTGGCCATGGCACCCATCACGATCTATGCGTCCACGATGAGCGGCATCACCTGGAGGGCCGTCATCGGCAAGGCGGTGAGCCAGCACCTGCTGATGATCGAGATCAGCAAATCCGGCAAGCACGGGCTGCTGTTGGAAGAGTCCCGGCCCTGGGATGCCACCAGCAAGGTCTGGCGCTGCCCTCGGCGCTCCGGCATCCCGAAGTATCTCTGGGTGCTGCTGGAGCAGAAGCTGCGCCAGATCGAACCGCTTCAGATGCCTGGCCCTGCGTCAGTTCCTGCGGGGCGCCCCCGGCGTGGGCTGTCCTCCCAGGAGGTCACCCTTTCGGGCCTGGTTCCTTTCCCGGCCTTGCTTGCGATGGAGCTGATCGAAGTGACGTGACCCCCATCCGTGGTCCAGTTCCTCTGAGAGATGGTGGGGCTCAGCGGTGGAAGTGCGACAGGAGAATTCTTCTTTCTCCGCCTTCGTCCATCAGATGGTTGATCCAGGTCGCGGTCTCCGGGGGATTGGCAGTTCGGCCATCACCATCTGCCGACGGAGTGCTCCCCCCCCCTCGGAGGCCACTCAGTCGACCCCAAACCACACGCTCTCCTGCTGTCGTGATGGCACCGCGACAGCTCGACAGCACGACCCATCTACGTCATCCTGCTGTCGAGCCAGCACCGCGACACCATGACAGCACTCTCTGACGTGGCGCCCGCCGATCTCTCCATCCGTGATCTGGAGAAACGTTGGGGGATCAGCCGCAACGGCCTCAAGGCCCGTGCCCGCGCCCTCGGGGTCGAGCTGATCCGCGTCTCCTCCACCCTCACCACCTGGCCAGGAGCGTTCATTGAGCTCGGGGAGAGGCTTCACGAACACCTCCAGTCAGGGCAGCCCATGGGCACCTTCCCTGGCCTGAAGCCGCCCGCGGATGATGGCAGTGCGACGGCAGTGACACCAGCAGACGCCACGGCGATCGTGAGGTCTCAAGGCAACGACCTTGCGCTGCTGTTGGCGGCCATGCGGGAGGCGGCGGCGGCCCCAACGGCGGATCCCCTGCTGCGGGCTCGTGGGCTTGCCGAGGCTGCCGATAACGCCCTGGTCCTCACCACTACCGATCTGGCGGCCCTGCTGGGTCAGGGGGTGATGTCCTGGCGGAGCGGACATGAGGCCTACGGCTATCGCTTTGAGCGGCACCACCAAGGCCGTCAGGTGCTGTGGACCGTCGCGCGCGCCATCACCCCCAGCTCCCCAGCGGGAGTGCGTGCCCTCCCTGGAGTCAATCCAACGTCCAGCAGTGAGCGGCGCGTTGGATTTGCTGCCGAAGCGTTCATTGACGTCCCCTGGCGGATGGCCGACACGACCGGCACCCGCCTGTTCCTGCAGAACCGCATCGGTTGAGCCGGTGGGGGGATGGAGTGTCTGCAGAAGAGACGCCCTTGCTGCTGCCGGATGTGTATCGGTCCTGCGCTTGCCTCGCTAAGTCGCCAAGGCCTTGGCAAACGCCGCTGCCGCTCCTTGACCTGACGCCCATGGATAGCTGCGCAGATGCACCTCGAGCGAATGACCCATGCTCAGAGCCACACTTCCAGGGTCAATCCCCAGTTGGTAGGCCCGCAGGCTGTAGCCATGCCGAATGAATCGGATTCGTCGGCCATCGCGCTGCCGTGCTGTGTGTAGAGGCTCAACCAAAAACATATAGGCAGCAGCTGCCTCAGTCTGGCCCGTCTATGTCCATCACTACTGAGCGCTCCAGGGCCTCCAGCCTGCCTTGGCCAAGCAAGCACCACATCTCTGAAGCCGGCCGCAGGGCACGATCGTCGCCACCTCGGATGATGACCTCGGCCCTTGGTTCTATCAAGCGACATCCGGAATGAGTGCTGGACCAGTTTTCGCTGTCGCCTGACATCCTGAATGAAGACTACGGACACGTCTGCCCTGGCACTTGAGGTCATGGAATCAGAGGAGTGGGTGATGCTGCGATCAGTGCAGCGAACGTTATGAGACATCCATGCCACAGCTACGTTTATATGATAACTTGATCGCTATGAGTCAAGCCAAGGGAGTGTCAGGCCAAAGGCATCGATTTGATCCATTACGATTTTGTTGAGAACACGGCCTAGAACGACCTGTGGTTCATCAGCACGAATTGGGACGACCGAATGTTGGATGGTCTTCGATTGATTCGACCCTTTGACGATTTTGCGCCTGATCAGGGAGTTTC
>NZ_JAGQCD010000043.1 GCF_024345975.1 Cyanobium sp. Cruz-8D1
GGTGCGCGTGCGAGAGATCAACCCAGCGCCAGCTTGAATCCATCAACACGCGCAAGCAAATAAGCCGTAGTGAGTAGCACCTGCAGACAATGATGGCCCGTTCGCAACCAGAACTGGCCTGCTGGGCAGTCTGCGTGCCTAAACTGGAGAGTGCAACAGCTCAACCGGTTCGTGCTGCCGGCTGTAGGACATTTCACCTAGGGCAGAAGCCAAAGAAAACCTAAAAAATGGCCTGATTCTTCTGCAGTGGGCCCAGGGCCTCAACGTTGCAGGCTTGTTCAACTGCGGATAGATCGTGGCTGCGCACGATCTATCCATATTCGTTATCCGGTGCTCAAGGGACTCCAGGCCGGGGCCCGTGTCATCACCTCCAACCTGATCAACCTCCGTAACGGCGCGCCCGTCAAGGTCAACTGAATCCTGCCTGATGTCACCTTCGAACACGTTCATCCTCAGGCCGGTGCTCACCACGGTGTGCAGCCTGTTGATCGTGATCTCCGGTCTGATTGCGATCCCGCTGCTGCCGATCGAGAACCTGCCTGATATCGCGCCGCCGACGGTGCGGGTCACCTCCCGCTATGTGGGGGCTGATGCGGTCAGCGTCGAGCAGGGCGTCACCAGCGTGCTCGAGCAGCAGATCAACGGGGTGGAGAACATGGAGTTCATCACCTCCAACAGTGCGGCCGATGGCTCCAGCTCCATTTCTGTCACCTTCGCCAGCGGCAGCGACGGTGACATCAACCAGGTGAATGTTCAGAACCGGGTGTCCCTGGCCCAGCCCAGCCTGCCGGAGGAGGTGCGGCAATCCGGCATCACGGTGAACAAGGCCTCGAACTCCATCCTGCTCGTTTACAACTTCACCAGTGAAGATCCGCAACAGCAATTCAGCCTGGAAACCATCAGCGGGCTCCTGGATCAGAATCTCACTGACGCCGTGCGAAGGGTTCAGGGTGTCGGTGAACTCACCTACTTCGGCAACCGCCAGCTGGCCTTCCGCCTCTGGCTCGACCCGGACCGCCTGGCGGCCAACAAGCTGAGCGCTGCCGATGTGGTGCAGGCCCTGCGCAGCCAGAACCGTCTGGTGCCCGTCGGACGCATCGGCGGCGCCCCCGCTCCCCAGGGCCAGCAGTTCACCCTGACGGTGCAGCTGCAGGGACGGCTGCGGACCACCGAGGAATTCGGGGCGATGATTCTGCGCTCCACCGCCGATGGCGGCCTGGTGCGCCTGAGCGATGTGGGTCGGGTGACCCTGGGGGGTGAATCCTTCGACATCGAGGCCTCTGACCTGCGCGGTGTGCCTTCGGTGGGTATGGCGATCTACCAGCTCACCGGCAGCAATGCCCTCGACGTCTCCAGTGGCGTGGAGGAGGTGATCAAGGAATTCGAGGAAGTCATGCCAGTGGGCATGACGATCCAGAAGATCTACGACAACACCGAATTCGTCGAGGCCTCGATCGACGGCGTCACCACCGCCCTGCGCGAAGCCGTGGTGCTGGTGGTGCTGATCCTGTTCCTGTTCCTGCAGAACTGGAAGGCGACCCTGGTGCCTGCCATCGCCATCCCGGTGGCCCTGGTGGGCACGTTCCTGTTTGTGCTGGCGTTTGGCTTCACCCTCAACCAGCTCACCCTCTTCGGTCTGGTGCTGGCCGCAGGACTGGTGGTGGATGACGCCATCACCATCATTGAAGACACTTCCACGAAGAAAGCCTCCGGGCTGAGTGCGCTGGAAAGTGCCAAGTCCACCATGGATGAGTTGTTCGCTGCGGTGATCGCCACCTCACTGGTGTTGTTCGCGGTGTTCGTGCCGGTGCTGTTCTTCCCTGGGGCCACAGGAACGATCTACAAGCAGTTCGCTGCCACGATCATCTTCTCGATCCTGATCTCCACCTTCAACGCCCTCACCTTCTCGCCGATGCTCTCGGCCCTGTTGCTGGCCCGGGAGAGCGAGCCCCCCAGCCGCCGCACCTATGCCATCTCCGGGGTGTTCGTTGGTTTCGTTTACGGCTTGCTCGCCAGTGGCGGTGGCACTTTGGTGGCCATCGGGGTTCTGGCGTTGGCCACGGGGATCGGCTACGGCCTGCATCTGCTCACGCGACTACCCCTGCGGCTGCCCTTCGCCATCGGTGGTGCCGTCTCGGCCCTGCTGCTGGCGGGGGTCAACAGTCGCCTTGAGGTGCTGATCTACACCCTGATCGGCGGGGGCCTGGGTTGGGGCGCTCCATTCCTCTTCCGCCGTTTCAACATCATCTATGCCGGCGTGGAGCGCCGCTATCACGCCGGGCTGGGCTGGGTGCTCGGTAAGCGTCGTCTCATGATGGCTCTGCTGGCCGGTGGCATCGTGCTCACTGGTTACGCCTTCACCTCCATTCCAACGGGCTTCGTGCCGGTGGAGGATCAGGGCTATGCGATTGGTTTCGTGCAGGCTCCCGATGGAGGTTCCCTTGAAAACACCCGCCGCATCAACCAGCGTGTGGCCGAAATCCTGCGCAGCGAGAAGGACATCACCACGGCGGCGGTGTTCAGTGGCGCCAGCCTCGATGGCAACGCCCCCAACCGAGGTTTGTTCTTCTTCGGCACCCGTAACTGGGATGAGCGCACCTCCAATGACCAGTCGGTGGCGGCGATCACCCAGCGCCTCAACCGCAAGCTTTCGGTGATCGAGGAGGCCCGGATCATCGTGGTCGAACCCCCCGCCATTCCTGGCTACGGCACGGGCGCCGGCTTCGAGATGCAGATGCTTAACCGCAGCGGCGGTGCCCTCACCCCGGCCGATTTCTTCGCCGCGGCGACCCAGTTGGTTGGCAAGGCCAACCAGAGCGGCCTGTTCGACCGGGTGTTCACCCAATTCTCCCCTGAGGCCCCCCAGCTGCAGATCCTCGTCGACCGTGATCGGATGGCGGCCCTGGGGGTCGACTACGGCACGGCGATGCAGACCTTCAGCTTCAACATCGGTTCGTTCTATGTCAACGACACCTTCGATGCCGGCAGGGTGCGCCGCATCTTCGTGCAGGCCGATGAGCGCTACCGCTCCAATCCCGATCAGCTTAAATCTCTGTATGTGCCCAATGCCAGCGGCGAACAGATCCCCCTCTCGGAGTTCATCCAGGTGGAGTCGGTCACCGGTCCTTCGGTGATCCCCCGCTTCAACCTGTTCCGCTCCATCAAGGTGGAGGGGTCCGCCCTGGCCGGGCGCAGCTCTGGCCAGGCCATCAAGGACATCCAGGATCTCTTCAACAACCTCTCCACCACTGGTGTCGGCTACGACTGGACCGGTATCTCACGGGAAGAGGTGAACGCGGGTGCCTTGGCGATTGTGATCTTCGCTCTTGGGATCCTTGCGGTGTATCTGGTGCTTTCCGCCCAATACGAGAGCTACAGCGATCCCCTCATCATCCTGATGACCGTGCCGACGGCCATGCTCGGCGCCCTGGCTTTCCTGGCCCTGCGGGGTGAAGTGCTCAACATTTACGCCCAAGTGGGCCTGGTGATGCTGATCGGCCTGGCGGCCAAGAACGGCATCCTCATCGTTGATCTCGCCAACCAGCGTATGCAGGAGGGTGCCAGTGCCCTGGAGGCGGCACGGGCCTCGGCCCTGTCCCGCTTCCGGCCGATCCTGATGACCGCGATTTCCTCCCTGTTCGGCTTCCTGCCCCTTGTGCTGGCCACCGGCGCCGGTGCCCGCAGCCAGGCGTCTCTGGGTACGGTGGTGTTTGGAGGTCTGGCCGTGGCCACCGTGCTGTCCCTTTTCGTGGTGCCGGTGTTCTATGTCGTGGTGAAGCAGCTCTCAGATTCTTCTTCGCAACCGCCGGCCGAGGTGCCGGTGGGCGGAGGTTCCTGATGCCGGCTCCCTGCCCACCCCTGAGTGGCCGGCGGGTGCTCTTTGCAGGCATGATCACGGGTCTGGCGGGGTTGGCCATCGCCCATTTTCTGCGCGCCATTGTGGCCAATACCCCCCTGCGGATCACCCCAGAGGCCTTGTTCTGGAGCGCCGTGGTGCTGGGGGGGTTCGGGGTGGTGGCCGGCATGGCGGTGGAGGCGGTGCGCCAGCTGCAGGAATCCAACCCAGAGCCCGATTATCACCGGCGCCATGGCCGGCGTGGTGGGCCCGGCCCCCGCGCCTGAGGGCCGCAAGGCGAGGCGGACCACTGGGGTGATGGAGGCTTTTCCGGTACGTTGCAGAGGTATGGATCAGTTCAGTGCGCTGGCAGGCTTTCCCCCCCCTCCTTCCCGTGGCGCTGCTACTGGCCTCCTGCGGTTCTACTAAGCCCGAGGCCCGCCAGCCGCTGGTGGTGCAGACCGTGACGGTGGGGGAGTTTCGTTTCGCCCCGGGGATCGAGACGATCAGCGTCATCGAGTCCACCTCCAATGTGGTGATGCGGCCCCAGTCGGATGGCCGGGTGGTGCGCATCCTGGCCACAGAAGGCCAGCGGGTGAAGGCGGGCCAGCCCATCCTCGTGCTCGACAACGTGCAGGAATCGGCCACGCTTGATGCGGATCGGGCCGAGGCCATCAAGGATCGCGTCAACGCCGAGCGCTACGTCTTCCTCAATGAGCAGGGGGCCGTCTCGACCAAGGATCGGGACGCCTACATCACCCAGGCGATCCAGAGCCGGGACCAGGCCCGCTCCAGCGCCGCCACCCTGGGCTACAAGTTCGTCACAGCCCCCATCGACGGGGAGATCGGCAATCTCGATTCGGTCAAGCTCGGCGATTACGTGCGTCAGGGCCAGGCGATCACGGGAATCGTGAATAACAGCTCCCTCTGGACCCTGATGGATGTGCCGGCCACCCAGTCCAGCCAGGTGAAGATCGGCCAGCCTGTACAGGTGGAGAGCCAGGGCAATCCACCGGTGAAGGGCGTGGGCCAGGTGGTGTTCGTTTCTCCCTACTTCGCCACCGCCACCGAGCAGGGCTCTTCCACCCAGCCCAACACGGTGCTGGTGAAGGCGGTGTTTCCGAATCTCACCGGAATCCTGAAGACCGGCCAGTACGTGCGCAATCGCATCATCACCGGCATCAGCGACCAGCTGGCGGTTCCGGTCGAGGCGGTGATGATGCAGGCCCAGCAGCCCTTCGTGTACAAGGTGCTGCCCCTCTCCACAGTCCTGCCCCAGATCAAGGCTTCCGATCAGTTGTTGCCTGCCCAGAAACAGCAGCTGGAGAAATTGCCTGGCACCACGCCCGTGGTGGTACAGACGGCGGTGAAGCTCGGCAAGCTGCAGAACAATGCCTATCCGGTGCTCTCCGGCCTGGCCAAGGGAGATGAGGTGGTGGTGAGCAACACAGCCCTGTTGCGTTCCGGCATGCCGGTGCGGCGGGCGACGGCCCCTGCGGGGAGCTGAGCGAGCCGATGTCGTTCTCCGATAACTTCATCAAGCGGCCGGTCCTGACCACCGTCTGCAGCATCCTGATCGTGCTGGTGGGCCTGATCGCCATCCCGACGCTGTCGATCGAGAATCTTCCCAATATCGCCCCCCCGTTGATCCAGGTGACCTCCAACTACGGAGGCGCTAATTCCCTGGTCACCGAACAGGCGGTGACCAACCCCATTGAGCAGCAGATCAACGGAGTTCCAGGCGCCAATTATATTTCATCCACCAGCAATATGTCTGGGACGAGCACGATTCAGGTCTTCTTCAACGAAGGCACCGATATCAATATCGATCAGGTGAACGTGCAGAACCGCGTCTCCCTGGCCATGCCGCAATTGCCCCAGCAGGTGCAGGCCACAGGGGTTTCGGTGATACAGAGCACCCCCTCCATTCTGCTGGCTTACCAGGTGTCTTCAACGGAGGGCCAGTTTGATGCCTCCTATCTCAATGGTCTGATCTATAAGAATCTGTATTTTCAGCTGGAACGGGTGCCCGGTGTAGCCCAGGTTAATCTTCTCGGTGGTAGCAATCCAGCTTTCTGGTTGTTCGTTGATGCCAATAAGCTGACAGCCAACAACCTCACCGCCGATCAGGTGGTGAGTGCGGTGAGCAGCCAGAACAGCGTGGCGATCGGTGGCCTGGTGGGCGGACCGCCGGCCGGTGGAAACCAGAAGTTTGCCTACCCGATCCTGGTGGAGAACAACGGCAATCTGGTGTCGGTTGAGGAGCTCAACAATCTGATCGTCGGCCGCACGCCCGCCGGCAACCTGCTGCGGCTCAAGGATGTTGGTGAAGCCACCTATGGCACCAACACCTACGCCCAGCAGGCCGTCAGCATCGAAGGCCACCCCTCGATCACGGTGGCCGTCTTCCAGACCCCCGAGAGCAATGCCCTCGATGTCTCGAACCAGGTGGTGGCGGTGATGAACCAGTTCAGCCAGACCGTCCCGCCGGGAGTCGATGTCTTCGAGATTTACAACATCGGCCAGTTCATCGAATCGGCCGTGGAGGGTGTGATCGATGCCCTGGGTCTGGCGATTGTGCTGGTGCTGCTGATTCTGTTCCTGTTCCTGCAGGACTGGCGGGCCACGGTGGTGCCCAGCCTGGCCATCCCGATCTCCCTGATCGGCACGTTCGCCTTCGTCAAGATCTTCGGCTTCTCGATCAACCAGCTCACCCTGCTGGGACTGGTGTTGGCCACGGGCCTGGTGGTGGATGACGCCATCGTGGTGATTGAGGCGGTGGAAAAGAACCTGGAGAAGGGGATGCGCCCACGCCAGGCCGCCATGGCCTGCATGGGCGAGCTGTTCGGGGCCCTGGTGGCCACGGCCCTGGTGTTGATGGCGGTGTTCGTGCCCGTGGCGTTCTACCCCGGCGGCATCGGCATCATCTACAAACAGTTCGCCCTCACCATCGCCTTCTCGATCGCCATCTCCGCCTTCAATGCGCTCACCTTCTCGCCGATGCTCTCAGCCCTGCTGCTGAGGAGCCAGAAGTCGGCACCGCCGGGCCGGGTGGTGGGCATCGTCGGCGGTGTGGTGGTCGGTCTGGCTTTCGGCCGTTTCAGTGCCGCCTCCTTCGGCAGCATCACCTACGTGGTGGGCGTGGTGGTGGGTGTGCTGGCCGGAGCCAATCTGGTCTGGATCTTCAACCGCTTCAACGCCTTCTTTGCACGCCTGGAGCGTGGCTACGCCGCGATGGTGGCGGCCCTGATCGCCAGACGACGCTGGATCCTGGTGGGTCTGGGCGGGGGCATCGCCCTCACCCTGTTTGCTTTCTCCGCCCTTCCCTCCGCCTTCATCCCGGAAGAAGACCAGGGCTATGGCATGGGGATCTTCCAGCTCCAGAACGGCGCCTCCCTCAGCCAGACCCAGGCCACGGGGCTGGAGGTGGCCAAGGTGCTCAATGCCGAGCCCGAGATCATCGCCGGTTCGGTCGTGAGCGGCTACGGATTCAATGGTGCCAGCCCTGATCAGGGGGTGTTCTTCTTCGGCTTCAAGCCACTGGCGGAGCGCAGCGGTGCCGAGCAGAAGGCACCGGCGATCGTCAACCGGCTCAACGCCAAGCTGAGCCAGATCAGCTACGGCATGGTGGTGGCGGCCCAGCCCCCGGCGATCCCTGGCTTCTCAGCCCAGGGCGGCTTCTACTTCCAGTTCAACGATCTCAGCAATGGGGCCTTCAGCTTCAACCAGTTGGATGACCAGGCCAAGCAACTGATCCAGGCCGGCACGGCCAGTGGTGGTTTCTCGACGCTCTACACCCAGTTCATCCCCAGTGCCCCGGCCTTCGGGTTGAAGATCGATCGATCGATCCTGGGTGCCCTCAACGTCGACTTCCAAAAGGCGATGCAGACTATCGCCGTGCTGGCGGGCAGCAATTACTCCGGACTCACCTATGAGAGTGGCCAGGTCAGGAACATCTACGTGCAGGCGGCTTCAGAGAACCGCAGTTCCCTGGAGGATGTTCTCAGTTACTACGTGCGCAGCAAGGACAACAAGTTGGTTCAGGTGTCGGAATTCGCTTCGTCTGAGCTCACCAGCGCGCCCCCGGTGATCAGCCATTTCAACCTCTACCGCACCATCCTGATCCAGGGGGCCGAGGCGATCGGAACGAGTTCCGGGCAGGCCCTGATCAAGATTCAGGAGCTCTTCCATGCCCAGGAGTTCAACAACATCGGCTATGCCTTCACCGGTCTGGCTGCCCTGCAGCTCTCGGCGGGCAACGCCAGCGTGCTGGTATTCGGCCTGGGGATCCTTGTGGTTTACCTGGTGCTCTCGGCCCAGTACGAGAGCTATGTGACCCCGGTGATCATTCTGATGACCGTTCCCCTGGCCATGCTCGGAGCCCTGGCGTTCCTGGCCCTGCGCTCGATCGATCTCAACATCTACGCCCAGGTGGGTCTGGTGACCCTGATCGGGCTGGCGGCCAAGAACGGCATCCTGATCGTCGAGGTGGCCGAGCAGCACATGAAGGAGGGCATGACCGCCGCCGAGGCCGCCATCGCCTCGGCAGAGTCGCGGCTGCGGCCAATCCTGATGACGGCCATCGCCGCCCTGGCCGGCTTCCTGCCCCTGGTGGTGGCCACCACCGCAGGGGCCAACAGCCAACAGTCCCTGGGGACCGTGATTTTTGGTGGCCTGCTGGTGGCCACAGTGCTCTCTTTGGGGGTGGTGCCACCCTTCTACGTGGTGGTGAAGGCCCTGGAGGCCCGCTGGTTCGGGGAGTCCGACGCCGACCAGGCGGATCTGATCGTTGCCCAGGACCAACCCCCCGTCTAGGCGGTGTAACGAAACAGGCGCTGGGCCGGCTTCGCCATTGCGGTCGCTGGGCCAGGCCGTGAGGATCTCCGAAAGGGGTTGTGGAGAGATCACCATGCTGCCGACGCTTGCCGAACGGTTGCGAGAGCAGCAGGCCAAGACCAGGAGTCGGCCGCCGTCGCGCCAGCCCTGGCCCCTGCCCACCGAGCCGCCCACCGCCCTGTTGTTCCAGCCGCGTCCACACAAGGCTGATCCGGTCACTGTGGCCACTCCGGAAGCCGTCGAGGCTGCGGAATCCGTACCCGTGGCCCATGCCCTGAAGGAACCTGAGATCGTGTCGCCGACTCCGCCCCAGACCAGGACAGTTCTGGCCGAGGCGCTGCTGCTGCTCTTCTGGGCCGTGCTGGTGCTGATCGATGGGGCGTTGGCGCTGGCCTCCCTGATCGACCGCGTCGCGCCCCGTGAGCGCAGACGGCCGGGGCTGCAGCGTCCATGGATCACTCCGGCGGCGTCATCCTCCGCAGGCGTTTCTGATCCTGCCGTGGACAAGGAGGCCAAGGCGTTGCTGCAGGGATGCCGCTCGTTGGCCACCTCGTTGTGAAGCAACTTTGTAACGTGTTGATGTAACACTTCTTTGATACATTGCGGCCGTCTGTCTGGCGATCGTCGGGCCCGGTTTGGCGCGCACCTCTGGTAGTTTCGTCGTACAGAGAGCGGTGGCGATCGTGAGTCGAAAGGTCGTGGCATTGAAAGGGTTTCTGATCGCCCTTGCTTTTTGCTTCGCTGGCTTCGGCTTTAACCCCGAGGCGTTTGCCCAGGCGGTCCCGCCTGTCCGCAGTGTGCGGGTCGTCCAGGGGGACACGCTTGAGGCCTTGGCTGCCCGCTACGGGGTGACTGTGCAGGAGTTGATGCGACTCAACAAGATCACCAAGCCCGAGGAACTGCAGATCGGCCAGTCTTTGAAGCTGCCCGCCTCCAAGGGCCTGGTGCAGGTGCGCACGGGCGACACGCTGGCGGTCCTGGCGGGCCGCCACCGCACCACCGTGGCGGAGCTGCAGAAGGCCAACCCAGGCGTGAAGCCTGGCCAGCTGACGGTCGGCGCCTGGCTGAAGCTGCCGCCGGCGCCTGCTGCAGCAACCACGGCCAAGCCTGCTGCCAAGCCCTCTTCTGCTGCCAAGCCCTCGGCTCCGGCCAAGGCCCCGGCTCCGGCAAGTCCGCCGGCGGTGAAGGCTCCGATCCCCACATCGCCCCCTTCGCCCCTGTCGCCGAAGCCTGCCGAAGCGGTTCGCTGGAAGTTCTATGGCAACACCCTCGTCGACTGGGGCGGCTGGAAGCTCCATCCCGGTGGGGTTCGGCTCAGCTTGGTCCAGCCCACCCCGGCGGAGGTCGGACCGATACGGGCGCAGGCGACGGCCGTGGCGGTGCATTGCAGCAGCCTGCGCCAGGCCTGGTTGATCAACGGGGCCTGGGAACCCTGGGCGGTTCCGGAGGGGCGTTCGGTGGCCCAGCAGATCGTCCTGGATCTCTGCGCCAACGTCAGCGACCCCACCGCACCGGCCGTTCTGCCCCCTTCCGCCCCTTGAGGGCTGGGCCACCAGCAGCGTCAGCGGAGGAAGTGATCGTGATCACTTCCTCGGTGATTGTTCGTGGGTGTGAGCTAGAATCAACCTTCCGTAGTTGCTGCCTTTTTCGGTGACCTATTGCATCGGCTACTGGTTGGAGAAGGGCCTGGTTATGGTCTCTGATTCACGCACGAATGCGGGAGTTGATTACATTTCAAGCTACAGTAAGATGCACGTCTTTCAGCCGTCATCGGATCGGCTGTTCGTACTCCTGGCGGCCGGAAATCTGGCCACCACCCAGGCTGTGGTCAGCTGGATCCGCCGCGATCTCGATCGCCCCACCGAGGCCTTTGGCGCGGGGGGCAGGGATCTGCGCTCCTGTGATTTCCTGTTCGAAGCGGCTGCCTACGTTGGCCGGGTGAGTGTGGCGGTGCAGCAGGAGAATGGCGCTGCCCTGCAGCAGGCGGGGGCCAGTGCGGGGGCCTCATTCATCCTGGGCGGCCAGATTGCCGGGGAGGCCCACGGTCTGTATCTGGTCTATTCGCAGGGCAACGCCATCATGGCCACCCGCGAAACGCCCTACCTGCAGATCGGTGAGACAAAATATGGCAAACCACCCCTCGATAACGTCGGTCATACCAACCTGTCCCTCGAGGATGCCGCCCGGCTCTGCCTGATTTCGGAGGTGCTCACCCAGCGCTCCAATCTCAGCGTGGGACCGCCGTTCGAGTTGGCCATCATTCCCACGAACGCCCTGGCGATTGCTCATCAGTTGACCTTTGGGGCGGAGGCTCCAGAGCTTGCCGCCATGATCGAGACCTGGAGCGACGCCCAGCGGGAGGCGCTGCATCGCCTGCCCAGCTTCCCCTGGGAGCACTCGCCGCCGGACTGAGTCGAGCGATCCTTGCGCACGGCCACTGACGCCTCCAGCACTTTCAGCACACGTCTCCCCCTATGTGGTCTGTCTCCGAATGGGTGTCCAACGGCCACCTGCCCACCGCCGAGGTGGTGCAGGATCTGGTGGCCGAGGCCCATCGCCGCTTCGCCCCTGTTCTCGATGGCCAGGTAGCCGACTACATCCCAGCCCTGGCGGTCGCGGTTCCCTGGCATTTCGGTGTCTGCGTATCGAGTTGCGGTGGCGCCCTGTTTGAAGCGGGCGAGGCCCGGGAGTCCTTCAGCATCCAGAGCATCTCCAAGCCGTTCCTCTTCGCGCTGATCTGCCAGGCCATCGGTGAGGAGGCGGCCCGCGAGAAGCTCGGCGTCAACAGCACCGGCCTGCCGTTCAATTCGGTGCTGGCGGTGGAGCGCAGCGGCCAGGGCCTCTCCAATCCGATGGTGAATGCTGGGGCGATCGCCGCCACCAGCCTGGCGCCAGGGGCCAGCAGCGAGCAGAAGTGGGCCTTCATTCAGGACGGCTTCTCCCGCTTCGCCGGCCGGCGGCTGGAGATCGACCAACAGGTTTTCGATTCGGAATTGGCCACCAATCGGCGCAACGTCGGTCTGGCCACCCTGCTCAGCGACCATGACCGCATCTGGTGGGATCCCGACGAAGCCACCGAGCTCTACACCCGCCAGTGTTCCCTCAGCGTCACGGCCGCCGACCTGGCGGTGATGGCCGCCACACTGGCCAACGGAGGGCGTCAGCCGGTCACGGGCGAGAAGGTGATCGCAGCCATCCACTGCCAGCACGTCTTGGCGGTGATGGTCACCGCTGGATTGTACGAAACCTCCGGCGACTGGCTGTATGCCACCGGCCTGCCGGGGAAGAGCGGGGTGGCCGGCGGCATGATCACGGTGGCCCCGGGGAAAGGGGGCCTGGCCACCTATTCACCGCCCCTGGATGAAGCGGGTAACAGTGTGCGCGGCCAACTCACGGCGCGCTTCCTCTCGGAGCGGCTGGGTCTCAATCTGTTCGCCTCCAGAGCAGAGGGTAATAGCTGAACCAAGGCGGCTGCAAGGGAGGAGCAGGCCCTGGATACCTACAATCAGCTTCAGCATGGGCCTCTTGCCGCCATGATCAGTACCACCAATCTCGTGCGCTATCTCCTACTGGTGGCCTGCATCGGCGTCACGGTGGTGATCTTCAATTACTTTTCAGGCACGATTGCGGTGTTCACGGCAGCCGCCATCGTGGCGGCGCTGCTCAACATCCCGGTGCAATGGCTGTGCCGCTATCTGCCGCGGGGATGGTCGATCACCGCCGTTTCCTGCGGCGCCTTGATCCTCCTGGTGGGCTTCGTCACTGGCATTGGCCTGCAGGTGCTGAATCAGGGCCAGGGTCTGCTGCTGGATCTGCAAGGCACCTTGAAGCAGCAGGACCTCACGCCCCTGCATCAATACCTCAAAACCTATGGATTCGACAGAATCACCACGCTGCTGCAGGAGGGCCTGCTGACGGGACTGGGGTTGTTGCAAACCGTGTTTTCCGGGGTCTTCACGATTATTTTTGGTGCGGTGATCAGTCTCTACATGCTGATCGACGGCGAGAAGCTCTGGAAAGGATTCCTGGGGCTGATTCCTGCGCAGCATCGTGATCGTTTCGCCGAGACCTTTCTCCAGAGCGTCCTGGGATTCATTCGCGGTCAGCTGCTGCTGATGGTGTTTCTGACCATCTCAACGGCCGTGATCTTCCCGCTGCTGGGTGTGAAGTACAGCTTGATTCTGGCCGTCATTGTGGGGGTCCTTGATGTGATCCCCGGGATCGGTGCCACCCTGGGCATCATTTTGATCTCGGTGATGGTCTTCTCCACCCAGGGGGTAGACATCGGCTTGCGGGCCTTGATCGCTTCGCTGATTCTCGGTCAGATTCAGGACAACATCGTCCATCCCAGGGTGATGGGCAAGGCGATGGCGCTCAATCCGGTGATTCTGTTCCTGGCGCTGTTCATCGGTCAGCGGGTCGCTGGCCTGTTGGGGGTGTTCCTTTCGATCCCTCTGGCTGGCATGATCGCCATCTGGTTCCATGCAGAACTCCAGCGGCAGGATCCTGCCGTTCTCACCCCAGCAGGCGATGCCTAGTCCTAGACCGCGCACTCGCCCGAAGGCGGCGCTGCGTGGTGTTGGCATTCTGCTGTCATGCTGGTCTTCGCTGATCTCTTTGGCTCCACCCATGACTGTGATGCGTGCGATCACTCCGATCCTCCTGACCCTCGTCGCAACGGCGGCCACAGGTGTGCCTGCTGCGCAGGCCAGCTGTCGCTTCCTGATGCCGCTCGGGGGCGGCGGCAATCCGGTCGTCTCGAAGCGCATCGGCCCTGACAGGCTCGTGGGTCGGACGAACTGGAACACCGACTTCATCGTTGATCGTGAGTTTCGCCGGTATCGCTTCTTCTTCACGTCGGCCTCCAGCGAGCGTGCCAGCTTCCCGGTGTCCGGATTCATGGTGTTCACCGACGGCAGCAACCTGCAGGTCATCAACGAAACCCCGACCTTCGAACCTGGAACCGGCCGGATGTTCGGGCCTTTCCAGGCCGTTCCCGGCAAGCGCACCAGGCTGATGAATTTCCGCGTCGGGTCTTCCACCACGCCAGCCGCCCTTGGATTCAGTTATCGCATCTCTGTTCAGGGTTGTGACTGATTCCCCATGCAGTTTGAAAGTTTCGCGACCTTCAACATCGCCATCGTGGTGCTGGCCATCGGTCGCTGGCTGAATCGAAAGGTCGCTTTCCTGCGGGAGTTCAATATTCCAGAGCCGGTCACCAGTGGGTTGCTCGTCTGCATCCTGCTGGCCCTGATCCATGGTTTCACAGGCCTGGAGATTGGTTTCAACCTGCAGACGCGGGATTTTCTACTGCTTTACTTCTTCGCGGCGATCGGTCTCACGGCTGACATCAAGATGCTGCTCTCGGGCGGCTGGACGTTGCTGATCCTCGTGGTCAGCACCGTCGTGTTCATCATCCTCCAGAACCTCACCGGGGTGGGTATGGCCAAGCTACTGGGCTTCAACCCCCTGGTGGGGTTGCTGGGCGGTTCGGTGTCGATGCTCGGCGGCCACGGCACGGCGATCGCCTGGGCGCCGACGTTCGTGAGTGTTTTCGGCATCGACAATGCCAAGGAAATCGGCATCGCCTGCGCCACCTTCGGTCTGGTGCTGGCCTCTCTGATGGGCGGCCCGATCGCCAGGATTCTCATCCGCGGCAACAAGTTAAAGCCCGAAAAGATCGTTCCATTCGAAGACGGTTCTGCTGAGCCGGGGGCCTCTGCCAAGCCTGCCGCCTGGGAGCCCGTCACCTATTTCAGTCTGCTGCGAACACTTTTCTGGCTGAACATGAGCCTGGGCCTTGGTGAACTGCTGTTCAAAGCCGTTGAAGCCAGCGGCGGCAAACTGCCTTTGTTTGTCTGTTGTCTGTTCGCGGCGATCCTGCTCACCAACACCGTGCCGCGCCTGCTGCCGATCGGTTTCCTGGCCGCGCCCCGATCGCTGGCGATTGTGTCGGACATCTCCCTGGGCATCTTCCTGACGATGTCCCTGATGAGCCTGCAGTTGTGGACGATCGCCTCTTTGGCGGGTCCGATCCTTGCCATCCTCGCTGCCCAGTTCACGATCGCTTTTCTGTACGTCATGGTTGTGGTGTTCCGGGCGATGGGAAGTGATTACGAAGCGGCTGTGATCTGTGCTGGTTTCGCGGGCTTTTCCCTGGGGGCTACCCCCACGGCGATGGCCAACATGTCGGCGGTGGCTCAGAAGTACGGTCCAGCTCGCCGGGCCTTCATCGTGGTGCCGCTGGTGTCGGGCTTCTTTGTGGACATCAGCAACGCCGTGGTGATTCAGCGCTTTCTCAACTGGCTCAGCTGATCCCGCAGCAGCTCAGAAGCGCAGCGTCGTCCGGATCAGTCCGGCCCATGCCCCCAGGCTGGTTTCCCCCGAAGCGGCGGGAAAGAGCAGGGCCTGGGACGGGTCCGCGCTCCCGCCGAGGGCCCCACGCGGCCGGCTCAGCCAGAAGAGCGCCGGCGTCACCGAGAGCTCATCGCTGACCTGGATCCGATAGAAGAGCTCGAAGGCCAACCCCCGGTCGTCGGGGTCGCTCTGGCTGGGCGTCTGGATCGCTATCACGTGGGCGGGGGAGCCGGCGGCGAACCCCAGGCTGTTGCCCGCCCCCAGCACATCGCTCCAGACCAGGCCGGTGTACCAGGAGCGGCTGCGCACCCCCGAGAGGCCCGCTACCGCCGGGGTTCCGAAACGGAACCTGTCCTCTCCCCAGCCGGCGCTGATCGAGGGGAGCCAGCCGGAGCTGCGGGGCTGCCAGTACCCCGCCAGCGACCAGGATCCGAGGCTGCCATCGCGGCCGCCGGCCGCCAGCTGGCTGGCCAGGGGGGTGCCCCGGAGTCGGACCTGGGGGCCGCTCAGGCTGTAGGCCCCGGTGATGTTCCACTGGGGGCGGCTCAGGGCCAGTTGCAGGGTGCTGGTCTGGGAGGAGGACCCTGAGAACAGACCGCCTCCCTGCTGGGAGCCCCCCGCCCGACTGGCCACGTAGGCGTAGCCCAGGCTCAGCCCCTGCAGATCGCCGGTGGGCTGCCACCAGAGTCCGAAGCCTCCCCCCAGGCGCTTGCTGTAGGTGCCCGGCGATCCGGCGTACTGAAACAGGTCCAGGATCGGAGACGTGTTGTAGACGCTCGGCCAGACGGGGAGCATGTCGAGCTGCATGATCCGCGGCCCGAAGCTGACGCGGATCTCCGGGCTGAGCGGCAGCTGCAGGTAGGCCCTGTTGATGCTGACCAGCCCACCTGGGCACCCCTCCTCGCCGGCGCCGCAGGCCGGTTCCTGGAAGGCCACATCCAGCCGGCTCAGGGGGGTGGGCGGGTTGGAGAAGAAGCCGGAGGAGGCGAAGTCGCCACTGCGCAGGCGAATCCGGACCAGGTCCTGGCCTGTGAAGCTCGTGTCGACCGTCAGACGCAGCTCGTGGTTGAAGCTGACGCCGTTCAGCAGCGGCGCCCCAGCGGCGGTGTTACTGGCGCTGTCCACCTCGCTGCCGCTGTATTGGAGGGCCCCCAGGACGCCATTGATCTGCAGGTTGACCGTGGTGGTGGGGGCGAAGCGGGTAGCCTCCAGGGCCTCCGGCTGCTGAACCGGCATCACCGGCGCGTCCTGGGCTGGCAGGGGTGCGGCGGCAGCGCCGATGCAGGCCGCCGCCAGCCCGGCAACGGTGGCGCCAGGGGGCCTCATGGCGCCTGGCTGCTCAGGTGATCACGGTGGGCCGCTCCATCCCGGTCCGCACCTTGATCTCGGCCAGCGCGTCGATGGCGGCGATCAGATCCCCCAGGGCCAGCTGGGGGTTCAGGCCGAGGTCGCCACTGGGGGGGACGTAGCTCTCCAGGTACACCCGCAGCGTGGCGCCTTTGGTGCCGGTGCCGGAGAGGCGCAGCACCACCCTGCTGCCGTCGTCGAGCAGCACCCGCAGGCCCTGGCCCTTGCTGATCGAGCCATCCTCCGGGTCGATGTAGCCGAAATCGTCGGCGGCCCGGATCGTGCGGCCGGCGAAGGCCTGGCCCGGCAGGCCGGCCAGCATCCCAGAGACCCTGTCGTAGAGGCCATGGGCGGCCTCACTGGCCACGGCTTCGTAGTCGTGGCGGGAGTAGTAGTGGCGCCCGAAGCGACTCCAGTGGCCCGCCATCACCTCGGCCACGGAGCAGCCGCGCACCGCCAGGATCTGCAGCCAGAACAGCACGGCCCAGAGGCCGTCCTTCTCGCGGATGTGGTTGCTGCCGGTGCCGAAGCTCTCCTCGCCGCAGAGGGTGATCCGACCGGCATCGAGCAGGTTGCCGAAGAACTTCCAGCCCGTGGGGGTCTCGAAGCAGGGGAGGCCCAGCTCGGCGGCCACCACGTCGGCGGCGGCACTGGTGGGCATTGAGCGGGCCACGCCGGCCAGGCCATCCGCATAGCCGGGGGCCAGGGTGGCGTTGGCGGTGAGCACGGCCAGGCTGTCGCTGGGATTCACGAAGCAATCCCGGCCCAGGATCATGTTGCGGTCGCCGTCGCCGTCGCAGGCGGCGCCGAAGTCGTAGGCGCTGCCGGCCAGCAGCAGGTCGGCCAGCTCGTGGGCGTAGGTGAGGTTGGGGTCAGGGTGGCCGCCGCCGAAGTCCGCCAGGGGCAGTCCGTTGCGCACCGTGCCGGCCGGGGCCCCCAGCAGCCCTTCAAACAGGCGGGAGGCGTAGGGGCCGGTGACGGCATGCATGGCATCGAAGGCGATGCGGAAGTCGCCCCGCAGCAGGGCGGCGATGCGGTCGAAGTCGAACAGCTTTTGCATCAACGCCACGTAGTCGTCGACCCCGTCGATCACCTCCACGACCATCGCGCCGATGCTGGTGGTCCCGGGGACGTCCAGGTTCAGGGGCTCGGCGTCGAGGATCCGGTAGCCCTCCAGGCTGAGGGTGGCGGCATGGATGGCATCGGTGACCGATTCCGGAGCCGGCCCGCCGTTGGCGCCGTTGATCTTGACGCCGAAGTCACCGTCCAGGCCGCCGGGGTTGTGGCTGGCCGACAGGATGATGCCGGCCACGGCGCCGCGGCTGCGGATCAGGTGAGAGGCGGCCGGTGTGGAGAGGATGCCGCCGGTGGTGGTGATCAGGCGGCTGACCCCGTGGGCCGCCGCCATGCGGGCGATGACGCTGATGGCCGGGATGTTGCCGAAGCGGCCGTCACCGCCCACCACCAGGGTGCCCCCCTCGACCCCGGGCACGACCCGCAGGGAGGCCTCGATGAAGCTCTCCAGGTAGTGGGGGGTCTGGAACTGGCGGGTGCTCTTGCGCAGACCGGAGGTGCCGGGCTTCTGGTCGTCGAAGGGGCGCTCCAGCGCCACCTGACGCAGCTCGGTCGTCTTCGCCATGGCCGGCGTCCTGGGGAGTCGGGGACGACCCAAGTTACCTCCGGCGATTGTTCCCGCTCCTGCTGCTGGTGGCGTCGACAGGGCTGGCTAGCGTGGGCTGAATTGCATTGACCCCATGGCGCCACGGTTGCTCCCCACCGCCCTGCGCATGGCCGCTGCCCTCGGTGCCACCGCCGCCGTCGCTGTGGCCGGAACTGTCGTGCTCAGCCTGTCCTCGGCGCGGGCGGCGGTGATGGGCGCCGCGAAGGCCCTTCCCTATGCCGAAGCGGTCGACCGCACCCACACCGCCGCGGAGGCGGTGCTGGCCGGAGCCGGGGCCGAATCCTGCCTGCGGGGCAAGCTCACCAATGCCCTGCTGGGGCTCTCGAGCAGCTGTGAGGCCAGCGGCGATCGCAACCCCCTCTGCCAACTGGCCGACAAGGCTGTGGTCGTGACCCCGATGAGCCTGGCCTTCCTGCGCGACACGTCGACCCAGTTGCTGGCGTTGATCGAGGCACCGGGGGCCGGAAGTCCCCAGCCCTCAGCCAGGAGCTGCAGCGCCTGCTGACCGGTCCACGCTTCAGTTTTGATTGGGACTGATCAGGTTCAGGCCTCCCTGGGGTTTCGGGGCATCGCTGCCTGCAGGCTTGGCTGCCGGCAACTGCTGGCGGCAGACGGCCGTAAGGCTGCGGGCGGCCCGGTCGATCGGTTCGCGCCGCTCGAAGCTGTTGCTGGCGGCCACCACCGACCGCTGACGGATGGTCCAGAGCGTGTCCTTGCAGCTGGCGGGCAGGCGCGGGTGGTCGAGCAGGGGGTTGGCCAGGCTGCGGGCCTTGTCGCAGGCTTCCGCCGTGTTTTCGCGGCTGCAGGCCAGGGTGATCAGCTGCAGGGAACGGAAGTCGGCGGAGGGCGGAAAGGGGGGTGGCTCCGACGCGGCCCGCAGCGGTGAGGCCCCCAGGAACGGCAGGCTCGCCAGCAGGGCCAGGTGCGGCAGGGACAGGCCCTGGCGGCGTGGGCCGGGGTGGGTGACGCAAACGGTCCGGTCCATGGCTGGCGGGGAGGTCCCCCAATCATGGCCGCCGTTCAGGGGCCGTGCCGATCGCTTCGCGGCCGTGGCGCAACTCCTGCTGCGTGGCTCGCCAGCGCCGCTCCAGCAGGGGGCCGCTCCAGCGGGCGGTGCGGGCCAGCAGACCCCGCAGCCGATGCCGCCGCCGCAGCAGATCGGCCCGGCGGGCCTCCTGCTCCTGCAGCTGTTGAATCCGCCGGATCTCCGGCAGCCGCGCGGCGGTGATCGCCGCTGTGGCCGCCTCAATGGCCGCAGGTCCACCCGCCAGCAGGGCGGGTCCCAGGTGCCGGTCGGCCACCAAGGCATCGCGCAGGGCCATGTTGATCCCCTGGGCCCGCAGCGGGCTCATCGGGTGGGCGGCATCGCCGAGCAGCAGCAGGCCGGGCCGTTGCCAGCGCGGGCAGAGCCCCACCCGCACCGGCAGCCGCACCGGCCCCTGCACGGCCACCTCTGCCAAGGCTCGCAGCCGCTGGGCCAGGGGCTCGGGGGCGTCCCTGGCCCAGAGCTCCAGCCAGGCCCTGGGGCTGGCCGGGGTGGGGGCCTGGGCGGGTCGGCCCGGCGCGATCGCCCAGCCGAGCTGCACGCCGCCGCGGGCGGAGGGGAACAGGGCATAGCTGCCGGCGGCGCCCACCACGGTCACGAAGCGGCCGGCCAGCCAACCCACGAGTGCCTCGGCCGCTGGGGCCTCGAGCCGGAACCAGAGCACGTCGAGGGGGCTGGGGGCGCTCTGCAGCGCCAGCTCCGCCTTGCGCCGCAGCAGCGACTCCCGGCCATCACAGGCCACCACCAGGGCGGCCTCCAGGCCGGTGCCGTCCGCCAGACGCACCCCGGCAACGCGGCCGTTGTGCAGCAGCAGGTCGGTGACGGCCTGGCCATCGCGGCAGCGGAAGCCGGGCTGGCGGCCCGCCTGGTTCAGCAGTTCCCGCAGCAGGGAGTCCTGGTCGATCAGGGTGCAGGGGACGGGACTGCCCATCGGCTCGGCCGCCTCGAACAGGAGCTGGCCGTCAAGGAAGAAGCTCCAGGCCGTCAGGGGGCGCTGGGCCACGGCCACTGGCAGCGGCTCCAGACCCATGGCGGCCAGGGCCGCCAGGCCGCTGGGCATCAGCCCCTCGCCGCGGAAGGGCCGGCCGCCACGGAGGGTGGCCTCGATCAGGTCGACCTGGAGGCCGCGGCGGGCCAGCAGCAGGGCCAGGCTGGCTCCGGCCGGACCGGCCCCCACCACCACCACCCGGGCGGAGGCGTCTCCAGAGGGGCTGTTCAGGTGAAGGAGTTGTAGTTGAGGCCTTCCTCGGGGTTGGGGGTGTCTGCCCCCTGGAGGGAGTTCTTCATCTTGAGCAGGTAGTCGACCAGTTCCTGCTGAACGGTCAGAAGCTCGCTGGTGCAGCCCCGGAAGGCGGCCCGGTGGCGGATTTCGTCGTGGCGGGTGTGCAGGTCCCGCAGCATCAGGTTGATGGCATCCAGGCGTGGGGTGACCTGGCGGGAGCTGGCGGTGGCGCTGGGAGTGGCGGCGGGAGTGGACACCGGGTCCATGGATCGTGTGCTAGGCGTTAAGGAATCGTAGTCGTCACCCCGGGCGCGGCTTCGGCAGCCCTCTGCGTTCCGCTGCCGCAGCTGCGCCGCCGCTGTTCCATGCGACGCGCCAGCCGGCCGCTGATGCCCAGTTCGGCCCCGCGCCAGAGGCGGTCGACTTCCGCTTCGAAGTGGCGCGCCAACAACGGGGAGCGGATCAGCAGCAGGGTTTCATCATTTTGGAACGCGGCACTGGGGCTCCAGTTGAAGCTGCCGCTGATCACGGCACGGCCATCGAGCACGGCGAATTTGTGGTGCAGCTTGTCGCCCCGGGCCAGCTGGGGCGTGCCGACTCCTTCCAGGGGCTGGCTCCAGGGCCGGTTGCGCGCTTCGATCTTGCAGTTGTGGTCGGGCAGGGTCACGCCGAGCAGGTCGAGGGTTTCGCTGAAGGCCCGGTTGGCGAAGCCCGGATCGGCCAGCAGGCGGATCTTCACGCCCCGGCCATGCAGCTCCTGCAGCCGGTCGGCCAGGTTCTGGCCGGAGAAGACGAACAGGGCCAGATCGAGGCGCCGGTTGGTGCTGGCCAGCTTGGTCTCCAGCCAGGCCAGGCCGTGGTTGGGATCGCGGCGGCGGTGGGGGGTGAAGAGTACCTCCACCGAGGTGCCGGCCACGTCGACCACCTGGGCGCCGCCAGCTTGCTTGGCGATGCCGAAGCGGCTGTCCGGTTGGCCGCCGGGGCCATCGCCCCAGAGCCGGGCGAATTCGGCGGCGAACACCCCGGCCAGGGCGGGACTGTCGAAGCGCAGCAGGTGGTTGACGTTGCCGCGGGTGCTGGGCGCGCCCGCATCGCCGTGGACGCAGGAGGGGCTGAAGTTGGCCGATCCGGTCACGACCACCCGGCCATCGACCACCAGGAACTTGTGGTGCATCAGGCCGCTGCCGCGGCTGCCGTCGGCCGTGTCGTCAAGCACCGGCACGCCGGCCCGCTGCAGCACGGCAACGGCGTCCCCTTGGCCGAGGGCCGCCAGCTGCAACTGGCGCTGGCGCTGGTGGGGCGGCAGATCCACCGGGTGCTGTTGGCTCCAGGGGGCGCTGTAAAGGTTCTCGAGCACCACCCGCACCCGCACGCCCTGGCGGTGCCGTTCCGCCAGGGCTTCGGCCAACGCCGGCAGGGAGAGCTCCTGCACTGCCACCAGGATCTCCTGGCGGGCCTCGCGGATGCTTTCGAGCAGCAGCACCTCCAGGTCATCCCCCTGGCGCCATTGGCCGCTGATCGGGCTGCGGTAGCGGCTGTTGCCGCGGTGGTTGAAGGCCACCCGGATGCCCGCTGGCAGGGGCAGGGCCTGGGGCGATCCGCCACTCAGGGCGGCGGGTGCGGGGCCGCAGCCCCCGAGGAGCACGGGGACCGCCAGGCCGGCGAGGGCCCCGGGAGCAGGCCGGAAGGCACGGATGCAGAAAGCAGGGGCCATGGGCTGGAGGGCGCGGGACAGTCCGCTGCTTCAGCCTTCCCGGTGGCGGTCGCCACTGAGGTGCCTCAGTGGTGGCAGGGTATCTCCGAGGTGCGGAGCATGGCGGCGAACCAGAGCGTGCCGATCACCACCGCGGCGATCACCCCGGAGGCGATGCTGACCCGCAGCATCAGGATCGGCACCACCAGCGGGAAGAGGATGGTGCCGGCCATGGGAGTCAGGGCCACGACCAGCTTGAGCAGGCCGCGGTTGGAGCTGGCGGTGCTGTCCATCAGAACCACTCGGCCACGGCCTGGCTGGCGGGGTTGCTGTTGTCTTCCGGCGTCGAGCGGCGGAACTCCATGGTGATGCTGCGCTTCTGCTCGCCGTCGGCGGCGAGGGCCTCGATCGGATAGAGCTGCTGGCCATCGCGGAAGGGCACCTGCACCCGGAAGGTGCCATC
>NZ_JAGQCD010000044.1 GCF_024345975.1 Cyanobium sp. Cruz-8D1
TGCTCGGGATCCGCTCCTCGATCGAGACGTAGGAGAACAGGGAGCCGCTGCGCTCCTGTTGGCCTCGCATCAACGAATGGGCAGTTGATGCATTCTCGCAGAGGTGGCCGGGTTTTTCAGCAAACTCATAAGGAAGACCGCATCAGTTTTGAATCGTTGGATGGTTGGCCGGGTAGCTACATCGCTGGCAAGGGTGCTTACCGTGATGCCGATGGCATTGTGAAAACAGCCGGCATCTTCATCGGCCCAGAGTTCGGAACTGTCTCGCGCGTCGACCTTGTAGAAGCTGCCCGAGAGTGCGCTGATGCTGGCTTTGGTGTGCTGATCAGCTGCGCCTTTAACTACGAAGCCCAGTCCACAGAGTTCGACAAGCTCGGCCCCCTACCGGTTCTCAAAGCCCGCATGAATGCCGATCTGCACATGCAGCCCGACCTCAAGAACACCGGCAAGGGCAACCTGTTCGTGATCTTCGGCGAACCGGACATCGACATCCTCGATGCGCCAGACGACAAGATCCAGGTGAAGATCAATGGCGTCGACGTCTTCGACCCTTCAACAGGTGAGGTGCGCAGCGACGAACCAGCCACCATTGCGTGCTGGTTCATTGACAGCGAGTACAACGGTGAGAGCTTCTTTGTTCGTAAGGCCTACTTCCTCGGACAAAACGATCCCTACAAGAGCCTAAAAACATCGCTCAAGGCTGAGATCGACGAGGAGGCTTGGGATTCATGGAATAGCGACACCTCTGTGCCCTTTACCAAGCCATCAACGGGGCGCATCGCCGTCAAGGTCATCAATCACTTGGGCGATGAGGTGATGAAGGTCTACCGGGTGTCCTGATGCAGTTTCTGCTCGCCGACACTTTTCAAGGCAGTCTTGATCGCCTGAGTGGCGAGGAGCAGAGGGCTGCCAAGGTGGCGGCCTTCGAGCTGCAGATGAGCTCAGCCAACCCTGGTCTGCAGTGCCATCGGCTGGAAAATATCAAAGACAAAAACTTCTGGTCAGCTCGCGCCAGCCGTGACATCCGCCTGATCTTTCACCGCGTGGAGAGCAGCGTGATGCTCTGCTTCGTCGGCCACCACGACCCCGCCTACGAGTGGGCCTCGCGGCGCAAGATCGAAACCCATCCCGTCACCGGTGCCGCTCAGATCGTTGAGATCCGCGAAACTGTCCGCGAGATCCAGATCCCCCTCTACGTCCCGAGCGAACCAGCCCCTGCCCCGGAACCCAAACGGCCCCTCTCCAACCTCACAGAAGACGAGCTACTCAGCTACGGGGTACCCGCCGAGTGGATCCCCGATGTCCGCACTGCGGACGACGACATGCTCCTGGTGATCGCCTCCCACCTCCCCGGTGAGGCGGCAGAAGCGATCATCGACCTGGCCACTGGCACCACGCCGACCAAACCAGAGGTGGTGCCGCCCGAAAGGGGCAATCCCTACGAGCACCCCGATGCCCAACGTCGCTTCCGCGTTGTGTCCGGCACCGAAGAGCTGGCCCGCGCCCTCGACTACCCCTGGGAGAAGTGGATCGTCTTCCTTCACCCCTCCCAGCGCGACTGGGTGCTGCGCTCCTTCAACGGCCCCACTCGGGTGCAGGGTTCCGCTGGCACCGGCAAAACCGTCGTGGCGCTCCACCGTGCCGTGCACCTGGCCCGCGCCAATCCCGACGCGCGGGTGCTGCTCACTACCTTCTCTGCGCCCCTGGCAGCCCTGCTCCAGGAGAAGCTGCATCGCCTCGTCGATGGCGAACCCGCCTTGGTGGAACGGCTGGATGTGCTGGCCATGCAGGAGCTTGGTGAGCGCATGCACGCCGCCCACCTCGGCAAACCGAACCGCATCGCCGTGGAGGATCTCGACGCCATGATCCGCCGCCATGCACCGGCCGAGATCAGCCGGATCTACGGCGAGGCCTTCAGCGTCGAGGAGTTCCGCGACGTCGTCGACGCCTTCCACCTGCGCGACTGGGAAAGCTACCGCGACGTACGCCGGCTGGGACGCAAGAGCCGCCTCAACGAGGCCAAGCGCCGCCTGCTCTGGGAGGGCTTTGAGCAGGCGATGCAGGAGCTCGACGCCAAGAACCTGATCACGGATCACCAGCTTTACCACCGCACTGCTGAGCAGCTGCGGCGTACGGGCGCCCGCCCCTACCAGCACATCGTGGTGGATGAATGCCAAGACATCACCGCAGCCCAGCTGCGCCTGCTTGCAGCGATCGCCGGCACTGGAGCTGATGCGTTGTTCTTCGCAGGGGATCTGGGGCAGCGGATCTTCCAGCAGCCTTTCTCGTGGAACCAATACGGCATCGACATCCGCGGTCGCTCCCGCACCCTGCGCATCAACTACCGCACCTCCCAGCAGATCCGCCAGCAGGCCGACCAGCTGCTCGACCCGGAATCCCGCGATGTGGACGGCAACGTGCAGGATCGCCGTGGTGCCGTATCGGTGATCAGCGGTCCTGATCCAGACATCCGCGAATGCGAAGACCACGACAGCGAGATCGAAGCGGTAGCCAGCTGGATCCAGGAGCGCTTGGCCGAAGGCCTGAACCCGAAGGAGTTCGGTGTGTTCGTGCGCAGCCCACAGGAGCTCGCTCGCGCCCAGGCCGCTTTGGAGCTGGCCGACCTGCCCTACGAGCAGTTGCAGCCCACCGCCATGCGCCTTGGCAGCAAGGCCACCCTCTCCACCATGCACCTGGCCAAAGGCCTTGAGTTCCGCGCCGTGGTGGTGATGGCCTGCGACGAAGACGTGATCCCCAACGCTGAACGCATCAAGGCCCTCACCGACGACAGCGACCTGGAAGAGGTGGTGGCCACCGAACGCCACCTGCTCTATGTGGCCTGCACCCGCGCCCGTGACCACCTGCTGATCACCAGCGGCGACACCTGCTCGGAATTCGTGGAGGACCTGCTCGGGTGAACCAACCCACACCAGAAGCCCTCCGCGTTGCTGAATCTGCCCGCACGATCGCGCTGCAGATGTTGAGCGAGCGCGGCCGGGGAGCTGTGCTCGTCGGT
The DNA here is from genome assembly GCF_024345975.1 of Cyanobium sp. Cruz-8D1. Taxonomy (GTDB): domain Bacteria; phylum Cyanobacteriota; class Cyanobacteriia; order PCC-6307; family Cyanobiaceae; genus Cyanobium. The sequence continues at coordinate 3,017 of NZ_JAGQCD010000044.1, forward strand.
GCAGCCCGCGTGGATGCCGCGTTGGAGGTCCTACTCAAAGCGGCACTGGTGCCTCCCTCGGGCCGTGAAACCCTCTTCCTCACCGATCGCCCGCTGGGATCCTTCGGGGCCCGCATCGCCCTGGCCCAGCGGCTGGGCCTGATCGACCACCACGTGGAACGGGCGTTGCATACGCTGCGCCGAGTTCGCAATGCCTTCGCGCACTCCACGGCGGTGGCCTCCCTTGGCGAGGCCAGCTATCAGAAGCCCCTTGGCGACTGCTGCCAGCACGCCCGCGAAAACCCACTCTGGAGACCACTGGAGCGCATTCTTGATGAGCAGCTCCAGTCCAACCCCAGTGCTGGAGAGAGTAGGGCTCCAGATTGTTTCCTGCGCGACTACATCCTGCTGATCACGATCCTCGTGGCCTTCCTGGAGGCCACCGCCCAGCAGGTGCGCCCGGTAGAACCGACAGTTGTCATGAGCATGACGGGCGTGATGAATCCAAGATTGGCAACTTGAACTCCCATGCAGTTCAGACGAAGTGACTCTGCACGGCTCAACTGCAAATAGGAGCTCTAGAGCACCAGCTTAGCTCCCTTTCGCATGTTTTCAGCTGCCGTGATTAGTTGGAGGTTTCCTGGGTGGTGCATCCCTCCTTTGGCGAGTGGAATGATGTGGTCCACGTGATACTCGATACATCCTGAGGCCTCGTTGAGACGATCTCTCTGCTCGTACAACCGCTGTATCCGCTCCTGCTCGGCTTTGGTGAGGCGGGGTGTCTGTACCTCTAAGCGCTGCTTCCTTCGTTTCAAATATGCGGCAGTCTTATGTCGATTGGCTTCGTATACGGCTTCGGGTACCGGGCAGCTCACTTCAGTTAGATCAAGAGCTGGCTGCTGCATCGCCCAAAGCTCAAGGCGCAGCTGCTTCGAGCACCACTGGTGATAACGGGTATCGCCGTGGAGATCGATCACATCACGGAACCGGCTGACGTCGTAAATGAAGTCATCCCCAAGCCGCTCCCCTGTCCACTGTGTCCAGCAACGAGCCAGGTAGCGGTCTTTGCGGCTGACCCAGATGAACAGGGTCGGTAGTTCAAGGGCCTCTTCACTTTTGGCGGGACCCCGTCGGGCGTAGGTGCGATCACCCTGCTTCGTGATCAGCCCGCGGTCGTTCGACTGAATGACGCGGAACTTCAACGCCATGGCGCCGGTGGCACTCGCCAGCTTTGCCCAGCAGCCTATGGCGCAGAAACCGGACGACCACGAGCCTTAGGTGGGCTCGGGCTCTAACTAAGGACCCAGTGAAGCGACGCGCAGGAATCCTCAGCGTGCGCGGCCGCGCAAGGGCTTCGCAAGCCGGCCCGCCACAGGCGATGAGACGCCGGTGGCACTGGATTCACGGAGCGCTGTGGCCGGCCCTTGTCGCTGGCCGCGCTTGCGCTTGCGGTCCTGCGCTTGCCCATCCGTGGCTTCTACTACACCATCACGCTCCTCCCGGTCAGCCCAGGGAGCTGCTGCTGCCAAGGTCTCGCCTGAGGAGAAGCTGGTGGCCTCCCTGGTCGCCCTGCTGGAGGCCGGCACCACCCCCTGGCGGCGGGAGTGGGATGCCGCCTCGGGGGGCCACCACGTGAATCTGCTCTCCGGCCGCTGCTACCGCGGCGCCAATCCAGCACTGCTCACCCTGGGGATGCACCTGCGGGGGTCAGCTCTGCCCTACTGGTGTGGCTTTGCTGAGGCCAAGGCCCTGGGAATCTTCCCCCGCAAGGGCAGCAAGGCGGTGCATGTGCTGCGGCCCCAAGTGCATCAGGGGGGCGAAGGCATGCTGTCGGAGTCGGGTTCAGCTGCTGAGGTTGGCCAAGGATCAGCTTCCGCCGATGGCCAGTCGTCGGTTCAGCCTGGCCGCAGCTGGGTCACCTACCGGGCGGTGGCACTCTTCAATGCTGCCGATCTGGAAGGCGAGGCTCTGGAGGCGTTGATCCAGAAGCGCCGCCAGGCCGAAGGGGCCGTGCTACGGCCCGAGCCGGAGCGGCTGGCTGATGCAGAGGCGGTGCTCAGCCGCTGGCCGGTGCCCGTGAGTTTCGCGGGTGATCGGGCCTGCTACCTGCCGGTGCCCGATCGCATCCAGCTCCCTGATCGCACCGCCTTCCACTCGGCAGGGGGCCTCTACGCCACCTGGGCCCATGAGGTGATTCATTCCACAGGCCACAGCTCCCGGCTGGCCCGTGATCTCTCCGGCGGCATGGGCGAAGGAGGCGATGGCGGCCTGGTCTATGCCCGCGAGGAGCTGGTGGCCGAGCTGGGCGCCGTGCTCCTCGGCGATCGCCTCGAGATCGGCAGTGCCATGGCCAATCACGCTGCCTATCTGGGCCACTGGGTGGAGCTGCTCAAAGAGTCGCCGCGGGTGCTGTTGCAAGTGCTCCGTGATGCCCGCAAAGCTGCCGATCTGGTCTGCCCTGAAGCACCTGCGGCGGATGGGGGTTGAGCCTGCTGCTGGTGGGCAGGCCGTGGGGTCTGGCGATCACGCCACCCGGCCTGCCCCGGCTTGCACACCGCGCAAGGGCTGACGCGAGTCGCTGCGCTGCGCTCCGCGACCCTTGCACGGCGCAGGCGGCGCCGGGGCGTGTCGGCGGTGTCGTTCGCCAGCCCAGCCATGGCCGCCTCTCCCCTGGTCCGCTCCTGCCCGATCCGCATCATCTCGGTGCATCTCCTTGATGCCGCCGGCCGGCTGCTGCGGGTGCTGTTCCTCGATCGCGAGGGCCACATCTCCGCCGAGCCGCATTACTTGCCCCGAGAAGAGGCCCTGATCCTGGCCGCCAATCAGCAGCGGGTGCTTGGTCCCCAGGCCGAGGTGCGGGTGCTCTGAGCACCCCGGGGCCGGAGGCCCTTCGCCTCCGGCTTTCGGGTGTCGCCGCACCGCCCGTGGGCTTGGGCTTCCTGGAGCAATGGATCGCCTTCCTCCCCAGCGAGCGGGTGGATGCAACAGGTTCCAGCGCGACTCGGCCCATGGCATCGGTATGACGGTTCGATTGGGCGGTCCCTGGGCTGGGGGACCCTGCAGCACCGGCAGTGGGGGAGGGGGGGTGGCCACCGGACCGGCGCACACCCACCGCATCCCTCGGCCAGTCCTCACGCCGCGTCAAGGATCGGGCCAGGCGCCCTCCGGTGTCGGGCGTCCTTGTCCCGGCGCTGCGGCCGGCCGGTGGGGGTGGGGTTCTCCGCCGTCCCCCAGATGGCTTCCCTCTCTTCTTCCCCCTCTGGCAGCAAGCAGCAGTCCCCAGGTCTCAGCCGTTCTGCCCTGCGTACCCGCGATGCCCTGGTGCTGGAGCACCTGCCCCTGGCCGATGCCATTGCCTCCGCCACCGCCCGGCGCCTGTTCCCGCTGGTGGAGCGGGAGGATCTGATCCAGGTGGCCCGCGAGGCCTTGGTGCGCTCCGCTCCCTGCTGCAGAGCAGGCGAGCCTGCTTGGCCCTATCTACGCCGCTGCATCGCCGGGGCCCTGCAGCACCACCTGCGCGATCGCGTCCGCCTGGTGCGCATCTCCCGCCGGGAGCACGAGAAGGGCACCTGCCCGCTGGGGCACAGCAGCCTCGATGCCTGCCTTGATGGCGAGCACTCCCTGCTGGAGCAGCTGGTGGCTCCCGCAGCCGAGCCCCCGCAAGAGCCCTCCCTCGCCGGGTCCGCCCTGGAGCAGCTCGTGGAGCAGCTGCCGGCGGCGCAGGCCACGGCCCTGAGGCTCACCATCCTCGAGGGGCTCTCCCTGCGAGCCGCCGCGGCGCAGCTGCAGATCAGCCCGATGGCGGTGCAGCGGGCCCAGAAGAAGGCTCTGGCCGCCCTGCGCCAGCAGCTGGTGGGGGCGGGCTGAGGCCCCCACGGGGTTTCTTGCCATTCCTGTGGCAAGAGCCAGAGGACCCACCGCCCTCTGGCTTGATGAACCCCCTGCTGCGGCTGCTCGGAGCAGCCGCCTCCCATGGCCTGCTCACCGGCCAGCTCGTCTTCTCAACCGCGTTCGTCGGTGCCTGCGAGCTGCCCAACTGGCTCCAGGCCCCCCGCCAGGTGAATGCCTGCCTGGAGCGCTGGATGACGGTCAGCGCCCTGTTCTTCCCCTCCGGCATGCAGACCGCCATCGGGAAGATCCAACCGGCGCTGGCGCCCGGGCGGCGGGGGGTGTTCCGATGAGCCGCTCCATCCCAGCTGGTGACTACGTCGAGCACTTCGATACCGAGCTGCCGCACCACCGGGCCTGGTTGCTGGCGGTGCTGGAGCGGCTGGTGGCATATGAGCCCCAGGCCCTGGAGGAGGGCAGTGAGCTGCGGGACCTGTGGAAAGCAGCGGTGGAGACGAAGACACCGCAGGCGTGGCCGGAAAAACCGGCTACGGCCACCGACATCCCCGCCGCTGTCGCTGTGGCCCTCCCCCTGGTGCAGGAGTTCGAGGGCTGCCGGCTCACCGCCTACCCCGATCCGGAGACCGGCGGCGAGCCCTGGACGATCGGCTGGGGTACGACGACCTACGTCGATGGCACCCCGGTCAAGGCCGGCGACACGATCACTCAGGAGCTGGCTGATGCCCTGCTGGCTCGCCGTCTGGAGCGGGACTGTCACCTGCTGGCCCAGCGCATCCCCAGCTGGCAGGGGCTGGGCACCAACCAGCAGGCGGCGCTGCTGTCGTTCACCTACAACTGCGGCCCGGCCTGGTTCGGCGGCAAGGGCTTCTCGACCCTCACCAGCCGGCTGCGGCAGGGCGAGCTGGAGCAGGTGCCGGCGGCGCTGATGCTCTACGTGAACCCCGGTGGTCCCAGCGAGGCCGGGCTGCGGCGACGGCGCAAGGCGGAAGCCGCGCTGTGGAGTGCCGCTCCAGGGAGAAAGCCTGTGATGGGTGGCGCCGCCGCTGGAGGAGCCCTCGCGCCAGCAGGCCAGCCCCCATCGGCTTCGCCATCAGGCCAGGCCGCTGCGGATCGAGCCTCTGCCAGCAAGGGAAACCCGCTCTCGGTGCCCTGGTTTTCCCAGCTGGATTCGGCCACCGATCAGGGCCGACGGATGTGCTTCTCCTCCAGTTGCGCCATGCTCCTGGCCTTCCTGAAACCCGGCGTCCTCTCCGGGCCCAACGGCGACGACCAGTACCTGGCCAGGGTCCGCCAGTTCGGCGACACCACCGACCCTGCGGCCCAGATCAAGGCCCTCGTCAGTTACGGCATCACCGCCCGGTTTAGCAAGCAGGCCTGCTTCTCCACCCTGGAAGAACAGATCGCCGCCGGCATCCCTGTCCCCTGCGGCTACCTGCACCGCGGTCCGATCAGCAGTCCGGGCGGCGGAGGCCACTGGCTGATCGTCGTCGGCATCACGCCGTCCCACCTGATCGTGCACGACCCCTACGGGGAGGCGGATCTGGTGAACGGCACCACCATCGGCGGCATCGCCCGCTTCTGCCGCTACAGCCGGCGCAACTTTGCGCGGCGCTGGATGGTGGAAGGAGAGGGCACGGGCTGGGCGGTGCTGGCGCAGAGGTGAAGCACCGGCCACGCAGGGGTAGGGGGATCTGCGGCTGGTGGCCCGTCTGGGGTTCGCCCCTCTGGGGCCTTGCGCCGGACCTCCCCACGCTATGGCCCTCCTGCGTCGGGCCATGGCTGGGATCGGTCCCGTCGCTGCGCCCCCGGCGCACTTCACCCATGGTTGTCACGGCCGCTCCATCCCCCTTCTGCTCGCCTGAGGAGGATCCGTTCCTGCTGCTGCAGTCCACCCTCCGCTGCGTGGAGCGGATCCTGCAGCGCTCCGCCGGCCGGCCCTTGCGCCGCACCTGGATTGAGTTCCCCTATGGGGAGGAAGAGATCACCCTGCTGGAGGAGGAGGTGCTCCCCGCGATCCAGCAGTGCCTGCAGCGGGTCGATGCGATCGATGCCGCCCTGCAGGAGGAGCAGGAGGCGCGGATCGCCATCGCCCAGCTGCAGGAGATCCAGGAGGCCGAGCGGCTGCTGGCCCAAGCCGAGGCTGATCTCCCTTGCGGGGTGCTGAGCCACTGAGGCTCGGGGGCCTTGTGCCCCGGGCTGGCCGGGAGCCTGATCCCGGCTTTTTCCCGCCCCATGGCGGCGGACTGGGCGGGGCAGGCGACTGGAAGGAACCGTGCTGTGGTCGCGGTCGGGACTGGTGGTGCCCCCATCTGGGCCGGTGGCGGTCAGAGCGCACCGAGCGAAGTGGGGCCTGGGTTGCCGTCGGGGCGGTGCGGCTGGCCGGGCCGGCGAACGCCGCCTGGGCCTGCACCGGCGCGGGCCGTCTGGCAAGGGCTGACGTGAATCCCTCGCAGGCTCGGGCCCCTTGCCGGCCGTCTCCTTGCCGGTGCTGATCGGCCCGGTCGTTCGTCTTCCCGGCCATGGCCTCCCTCTCCCCCTGCTGGCCCTGCTGCCCCATCCGCATCGTCTCGGTGCATCTGCTGGATGGCGCCGGTCAGCTGCTGCGGGTGCTGTTCCTCGATCGCGAGGGCTACATCAGCGCCCAGCCGCACTACGTGCCCCGCGCCGAGGCCCTGATCCTGGCCTCGAATCAGCAGATCGTGCTCGGGCCCCAGGCCGCCGTGCGGGTGCTCTGAGGCCCCGTGCCCCTGCGGCTCAGGCCTCTCGGGGCCTGGCCCGCAGGGGTTTGCTGCATTGGCTTCGAGGCGACATCGAAAACTGAGCCACCCGGCGGTTGACCCCATGGACAGGGCGCATCGCTGAGGGTCTGCGACTGCAGCGAAGCCGAATTCTCTCTGGCCATTGGCCTGCCAGCGGACGGCTCCGACTCGATGGTCCTCGGGGTGCCCGGCCGAGTCCGCAGGCCGCCCCAGGATCCGCGCCGCGGCAAGGGTCAGGCCTGGCTCGCCGTTGTTGCGTTGGGCGCTGCCGCGCCAATGGGAGGTGGCGAGCCCTTGACCGGCGGCGCGGTCGGGGGCGGGGTCCTGCGTCCCCTCAGCCGTGGCCCCTGCCGAGTCCCACCGAGCCTCCCTGTCCTTCCCATCTGGCAACGGCAAAACCGGCCCGATCGCTGTCTCCAGCACCAGCCGGCTCACCTGCCCCTCCTCCTGTCCTCTCGCCGGTGATCAGGGCTGCTACGCCGAGGCTGGCTTCCGCACCCGCCTGCAGTGGGATCGGCTCAGCCGGGGCGAGAGCGGCCTGCCGGCGGCGGCCTTCATCCAGCAGGTGGCGGCCCTGCCTGCGGGGGTGATGTTCCGCCATTGCGTCGCCGGGGATCAATGGCCCGATCCGGCCGCTCCGCTGCGGATCGATCAGGCCTTGCTCCTCCAGCTGGCTCAGGCCACACGCCATCTGCGGGCGGCCTGGTCCTACACCCACTTCCCCATGGGCCCGGAGAATCAAGCCGCCCTCCGTCTGGCGGCGGCCAAGGGTCTGGTGATCAATGCCTCCACCGAGTCCCGCTCCATCGCGGCGGGGCTACAGCGGCAGGGAATCCCAGCGGTCTGCGTGGTGCCGCCCGATGCGCCCGCAGTCTTTCGCCATCAGGGCGTGCGGTTCGTGGCCTGCCCGGCCACCAGGCCCGGCAGCGGGGTGCAGTGCAGCTCCTGCGGCGGCCGCTTTGGGATCCCCCTCTGCGCCCAGGCCGCTCGCTCGTTCGTGGTCACCTTCCCGGCCCATGGGGCGCGGGCGGCGGCGGCAGCCCGGCACTGCAGCTGAGCCCTCGGGCCGGCTGGATGGAGGTCTGAGGTGGTCGGCTGTCGCCAATCTCAGATCGTCACCTCAATAATTGCGCAGAGTTCGTCCTTCGTGAGCGTCGCCAACTCCCAGAAGCCGTGCTGCCACGGCCGCAGCAGACCCCGCCTGACCAAGGCATCAAACAGTCGCTCGGCCTGTTCGGGTGTCGCATCAGGGCCGATGTCGTACGCCAGGCTCACGAGCATGTCCGGTGAGCGCAGGAACGTTGCCATGGTCTGGTGGTAGCCGATCAAGACGCCGCCGGCCCTTCCCATGCTGCGGCGCCGCGCAAGGGTTCCACGAGCTGGCCGCCACAGGGCCTGTTTGCCCGGTGAATCTGATTGCAAAGGATTCTGGCCAGCCCTTGCGCGGCGCCGCCTCTGGGTCGGGTCCTCCGCCGCTGCGGCCATGGCCCAGGTCCAGGTTCTCCACGATGTGATCCAGAGCGGGATCCGCTGGCGCGTCACCCTCCATGCCTGCCCCGATCAGGGATCCCTGGTGCGCTTTGAGAAAAGCGGTAAGGGCGGCCGGCTGTTGCATCAGCAATCTGCCCAGTGGAATCCGCTGGCTGGTGGCTTCCTGCTGCCCCGTGAGCGGGTAGCAGGCGGGATGGTGCCTAAATACCTGGTGGAGCGCATTGAAGCCATCCTGCGGGGATCGCCCCTGCCGGCCAGGCGCTCGGAGCGGGAGCAGGTGCGCGGCAGGTTGGTGCGTGCCAGGTAGGGGCCTGGCGGGTGGGCTGCAGATCCCCGTCATCGCTCGCCCCCCTTTCATCCCGCCCGTACGCGACAGGCTGCGCCTGCAGGGAGAACTCGGGTGGACACAACAGGCACAGATACGAGTACCTGATGCCGGAGTTCGAGCGTTCGCCCACCGATCCGTTGCACCTGCTGCTACTGCTCAAGAACATCCGCCGCACCCTGGCGCGTTGAACCAGGCCTCACACCCCCCTGGGCCAGAGCAGCCCTGCAGTGGGTCGAGGGGAACCTCCGGTGCCACCCTCGCCGCCGCCAGTACCCCCACCTCCGCCAGGGTTGTTGCTGAGCAGTGGTCCCTGCTGCGGGTGCTGACGCGCGCCCACCGCACTCATCGCCGGGAAGTGGCGGATGAAGTCCGCCGTGCCGGTGATCAGCTGCAGGCCCCAATGGGGCTGGCCCTGGGGCGGCAGGCCGCTGATGAAGTGCAGCTCGTTGCATTCCCGCCAGTGGCTCAGGGCCAGGGCTGAACTCCAGGGGCTGGGCTGGTTGTGGCCAGTGCCCGCTGGCACCCACAGCCATACGTCTCGATCGGTGGAACGCTGCCCCAGCTGCAGCATCACCCCATCGGGGCGGGTCACCTTGCCGAAATGGGTGCTGGCGCCGCGGGTGGAGGTGGAGCCGATGAACAGCGGCGCCGGCAGCTGGATCAGCGGCGGCGGGCTGTCAAACAGGCCCTGGGCCTGGAGAGTGAAGTCGTAGTGGCCCAGGGCGATGCCGCTGCGCAGCTGGTGGCCGTTCGAGTGGAGGCTGCTGCTCATCGCGGAGGGGAGGCCACCAAAGCGGTTGCCGGAATAGCCGTGCAGCACCACCTGCCCGTAGAACTGCTTGCTGGTGCGGGGAAAGACGGCGATCGAGTTCCAGCCCGTCGTGCCAGGGCTCTTGTATAGAGCATGGCAGCTGTCGCGGTGCAGCTCGTCGTTGCCGCCATGGGTCTTGAGGGCCCAGCAGAAGAACTCCTGGCCAGGGGTGGTGTCGCGTGCGATCAGCAGGATTGCGCCGATGGCGGTGGCCCCGGTGAGGGTGCTGTCGACGTAGGCCAGGCCGGTGCTGTTGGCGCTGGAGTCGCTGTAGGTGCCGTAGCCACCGTTGCTGGTGTTGTTCGTGAAGGTGCTGGCCAGCGCACTGCCGAACACGGCGCTGCTGCTGCTCTGGGTCTCGCCCTGGGCTGTGGTGCTTTCGCTGAGGAACCAGAGGTGGGCAGGTTCCACTGGATGGCCCAGCTGCCAGGTGTAACCCCAGCGGTTGGCGGTGGCATCGGCATGGGAGCGGATGACAGAAAGCGGCGTGCTGGCGTTGCCGGGCAGGGCGTTCACCAGGGCGGCAAAGTCCCGAAAAGCCGCGTCAAGCTGCAGGCCGACCCCAGCAGGGTCCTTGCTGGTCCACTTCCAGCTGCCCGGCGCAAAGCTCTGGCAGAACACCTGATAGGTCATGGCGCCGTGCCTCCTTGTGGGGCAGGTGCGTCCTTGGTGCGCAGCAGCAGGCCATGGCCGCCGATCGCCAGCCACTCGCTGCCATCGGGCGGCTTGAAGTAGCTCATCGCCGCACTGCTGAGGTTCAGCGCCGCGAAATCGGGGGGAAGCAGCAGCGGCTCCCAGAACTGGGCCGGTTCGTTGGCGCTCTCGTAGTAACTCCAGTCGGTGGTGGCGAGCACCAGCTCGGCGGGCCGGCGGATCTGGATCGGGGCGAAGGAGTTTTCACGCAGCAGGGTGCGGGAGCCTGAGGGCTGGCCCGAGCGGAAGTTCCAGCTCACCGCCCGCAACGCATCGAACGTGGTGGAGGGTGGCGAGGCCGCCAGGATCCAGTGGCCGGACACCTGATCGCGGGCGATCAGCAATGGCACCGCCTGCCTGTTCGAGAAGCGGTGCTGGCTGTAAGCAAACACGAAGTATTCAGCCCCCGGTGCTAACGACCACCCCACCTGGGCGTTGAAGGGCAGCGGCGTGGTGCTCCAGCTGCCGCTGCTCAGTCCCACATCGCCGGCCGGGTACACCCAGCCCTGTTGAGTGTCGCCCCCCACGTAGGGCTCGGTGTTACCGATGCCGGGGCGGATCTGCAGGGTGGTGCCGGTAAGGAACACCTCCAGCAGCAGCACCGCCGGAACGCCGCCGGGAGTGAGCTGCGACAAGGTCGCCTCCAGGCGCCAGCCGCAGGGATCGGCAGCGGTCGCGTTGGGATTGGGTGCCGTGGCGAGGCGCAGCTGGTGCTGGCTCACCTGGGCGTTGGCGGCACTGAGCCAGTTCTGCAGATAGCCGTTCACCTCCACCGCCACGGTGGGCCAGGTGGTTTCGGTGCCAAGGCGGCTGATGTCGATCAGGGTGCGGCTCATTTCAGGGCGCCAGCACCACGGCGGTGACGGTGATGGCGATGGCGGCCTGGGCGGTGCCGGTGTTGCGCACCACCGCCCGCAGCAGCGGTGGGCTGTTGGGGGACGTGCCACCGTCGGTTGGGAAGTAGGTGCCGCCCGGCGGAGCAGTAACTGTGAGGGAGGCGGTCGTGGTGACCAGATCGAGCAGCACCCCGCTGCCGGGCGCTGGGTCCTGGGTGATCGGGCGGCTGCCATCGGCCTCCCGCGCCGTCGCCGAGCTGTAGAAGCTCACCCAGCCCGGCGCATCGGTGCTGACGGCGAGGAAATGACCCAGTCGCCCCAGGCCCGGCAGATCGAGCAAGGCACTGGCCCCCGGCAACAGGGGCGTGGTGGTGGCACTCACGCTCAGCCGCTGGCCGGGGACCTGGGTGCGCGGCAGCCAGTTGGCCATCAGCCGGTTCCCATCAGCAGCAGAGGGTGGGGCAGAGCATCAGGGCAGCACCTGGATGCGGCGGATAGCCCGCACCTGGGTGCCTGAGGCGATCGTCTTGCTCTCGGCGAACTGATCGCCCAGGTAGGTCATCCGCAGGTAGGCGGTGCCACTGGCGGCCTGGGTGGAGGTCCAGTGGAAGAAGGGATCGTCGCCGACGTTCTCATCGAAGTGCCGCAGCGTCTCAGCGCCGCCTGCCCGGAAGGCCAGCACGCCAGTGAGGGCCGGATTGCTGTCGCTGTAGTTGCCGCCCGGGGGCACCGCATAGGGGTTGGCGCCATAGCCAGCCCCGGAATAGGTGCCAGGGGCAGTCGCCTCCGCCTTGAAGGCCCGATACAGAAGATCCCACTCCTGGGCGGCTGGCAGGTACCAGTCGTCGTAGCCGCTGATGTTGAGCGAGCGGCAGAACTGCGCCGCTGGATGGCTGGCGTTGTTAATCGCCTCGCTGTTCGCCCAGCCGTCGAACACGCTCGTGGTGCCAGCGCTGGCGGTGTTGGCGCTCTTCCATGCCACGTTCAGCAGCGAGCCCGCCGTCTTTGGCGCAATGATCAGGGCATGGCTGGCCACACCGTTGGCGGTGTGACTGATCAGCCCGGCGTAGTAGCCGCCCTGGAAGGAACTGCCGATCGCCGGTAGGTCAGCAACACGAATGGGCCCGAGCTGATACACCGTGCCGCTGAGCAGGTCGAGATAGAGGTCACCATCCACCGCACCAGGAATGGTCAGCGGAGGAGCACCGCTGCCGGTGAACCAGCCCGTGCCGCGGGGACCGATCAGGCCATCGGTGCCGGCAGAGCCTTGGATGCCTTGTGGTCCCTGCGGCCCAGCTGGTCCTTGGGGGCCAGCGGTCCCAGCGGGCCCCGCCACGCCCACCGGACCCTGGGGCCCCTGGATGGAGCCACCGCTCACCCAGCTGCTGGTGCCGCTGTCCCACACCCGCAGGGAGTCATCAGCCTGCACCAGGTAGGCATCGCCCTGGGCGGCATTGGCCGGCAGGTTGGCGATCGCCGCCACCTGACCCTTGAAGTTGATGCCGATGCCCGCCGGACCCTGGATGCCCTGGCTGCCAGCAGGACCAGCCGGACCTGCAGGGCCTGCCGGACCAGTGGTGCCCTGCAGACCAGAGGGCCCCTGGGGCCCTTGCGGACCCGCTGGCCCTTGGCTGCCCTGAACACCAGGCCCGCCCTGCGGGCCGGCGGGGCCCTGAGGACCGCGAATTGAACCGGTGGAACTCCAGGACCCCATGGCAGCCAGGCAGGTGTTGCGTCAGTGGCTATTACCAGCGAGGTGTGCGCGAGCATCGGAGCACTACCGATGGATGGAGTGTTCGCTGTTGGGCGGGACTGTCCCCATCGAGGGACTATCAAAACTGGCGGAGTCTGAATAGATGTGGTTATGCCGGCGCAGGCAGCGCCTCCCCAGCCACCTGCTAAGCCAAACCGGCGACGCCGGGCGCGTGCAGTTCCGCGCTCCGGCTTTCCCAAGCCCGGCCCAGCCTCCTGCCCTTCCTTCCGGGAGGCAGGAGGTCTTACTGCAGCTCGATCGAAACCGTCAGGGCCTGGGGTGAGCCGCTGACGGCTGTGAGCTGCAGCCACAGCCAGTGGCCCGCGGGGATCTCCGGGTTCTGAAAACTGGTGATCGCACGACCGGTGGTGGTGCTGGCGATGGTGAGCGGATCTGTACTGACGGCTGTGCCAGGAGCCGAGACATCGGCACCATGACGCAGCGACAGGCTGACGCTGGGGCTTGTGCCGCCGCTGAGCACGGCATCAACGCGGCTGATCGTCAGGCCAGCAGGTGCTCGCAGCAGGAGGCGCTTGTCATTGACCTGAGGGTTGGCCAGCCAGGCCACTTGTGGCGGCATGGACCCAGGGGGGCCGAGCAGTGAGGCCAACTGACGCCAGGAGAGGAGCATGGAGAGCAGCGTGCGGCGTCACTGGCTGTTGCCAGCACCTACCCAAGTCCGCCGATCGTGTGCCAACTCCAAGCCAACTCCTAATTCACGCCAAATTTGGAGTTTCACTCAGCCCCCATCGAGCAGTTCGCCCAGGCGCCGAGCGATCAACAGCAGCTGCTCCTGTTGCGGTTCGGGCCGGAAGCTCCTTGCACTTCTTGGCCGTGGGACAGGTCCCGTCTGCCCATAGATGCCAAGCAGCAGGGCTCGGTCTGGGGTTTGGCTGCTGCAGCCCACCGGGCAGAGCAAGGCCACGCCTGCATCAGCAGAAGCTCCGGGGACAGGCGTGCTGCCAATCAGTAGGGCCTGGAGGCTTTCACTGGAGCAAAGGCCTAGCGCTACATGGCCCAGGGCCTCGGCCATCTCCACGCCCAGCAGCGGTTGCTGCCCCGGCGTCAGAGCCAGTTGGCCATGGCGGCCATCTGCGGCCAGCACGGTCACGCTGCCGCCGCCGTCCCACTGCAAGAGGGCCAGGGTGTGGAGGCCAGAGCGATTGGTCTCGATCGCGTTGCGCAGCAGCGTCTGCACCTGCGGCTGCCGCGCGCTTACCTGCTCCTGCAGGCTCTGGGCCTGTGGGGTCGTGATGCGTTTGGCCAGGTCCGGCTGCAGGGTGATCAGCAACCAGGCGGTGTAGAGCACCAGGCCGAGCAGCACGATGCGCGAGAGGCGGTAGAGCAGCTGCCAGGGATTACGGGCAGCGAGCACCTCGCTGATCGCTTTCTGCAGGGCATCACTGGTGGCGCGGGTGAACACCTCCACCCGCTCAGCCAGCCCGCGGTTGTCGCTGGCCATGGCGATCAGGCGCTGAGCTCGTAGACCTGCCCCGAAAGCCGGTCCAGGTAGAAGTCCCCCACTGCCGGTGGCGGCTGCAGGGTTGTAGGCGGCGGGCCATCGCCGGAATACCAGCGGGTGGCACGGCTGCCGACGCCTGATTCCTGCACCACCGCCAGGGCCGGCTCACCGCTGCTGGGGTCCGGCAGGAAACCCAAGCCACCATTCGGGTGGAGCCGTAGGCGCCAGACGACGGCATGGCGGCCGTCGTAGGGCTCACCGGTGATGCCGCCGCTGGGGATCAGTGGCTGGATAACGCCTGCTGTGCCGCCGCCGCCATCGCGATTGTTCAGCAGCTGCTGGGGCGGCACCGGGCAGCCCACCAGGGCGACGGGCAAGGTGGCGATCAGCAGGCCCAGCTGCACCTGCACGGTCACATCGGCCCGCTGGGAATAGGCGTGCCGCAGCCTTGGTGCTGTGCGTGAGATCACCGGCCAGGGCATCACGTTGCTGCTGCCATCGCCCCAGGTCACTGAGATCGGCGTGGGGATGCTCTGGCGCGGGTTGATCAGCAGCTCGATCGCAACTGAACCGATCGGTTCGTTCCAGCGGCTGTCGGCTGGCAGCCAGAACAGCTCCAGGTCATCGGCCGGAATCGGGCCCTTGCGGTAGCCCAGTTCGGCCCAGCGGCTGAACTCCATCGGCAGCACCCATTGCTCAATGCCAGGACAGCCGATAGGGGGAAGCAGCCGCACCCGTTGACCGCCCACGGTGCTTGGCTGCTGGGGCAGGGGGTAGGGCATGGCCGGCAAGTTGGGTGGATCAGATCAACTGGTCGTCAAAGAGGTCGTCTGGAAGGGCGGTAAGCACCGGGAGCTCAGCAGCTGTATCGGTATCGGGCTCGGCATGGGCCTCGGTCTGCGCCGCTGATTCGCTTGGCTCCGTGTCATCGGCAGCGACGTCAACAAGAGCTGCAACCTCATCAATAACGAGATCCGGTTCAGCAGGTGTTGCTTCTGGTTGCGGCTCCTGCTGGGCGGCTGGCGCTACATCGTCAGCAGCAGCAGCGGGCTCCAGCTCCTCCTTGCGGCGGCGACCGCGCCGGCCACGTGTTGCTGCAGGTTTGGCATTGCCCTGCTCCGGGGGCTCGCCAGCAGCCGTGGCGATGGGTACCTGCGGCTCTGCTGTGGAGACCCCAACCGATGGGGCTCCGGCTGTGGTCTCGGCACCAGCAACCCGCCAGCCCAGCGCCAGCCAGCCGGGCAGATGCACCGGCCAGACGTAACGCTCCTGCTGGCCCTGACGGATGCGGAGCATCCCGGCGGGGAGGGGGCCATGGGCTGCCAGCCCCGTTGTTGGCTGGGTCATGGTCAGGCCGGCAGGGTGGCAGTCAGGCCCACCACCATTCCCTCAGGCGTTGAGGGGGTGACGATCGCCTTGGCAAAGCAGAGCGCCGGCAGGTCGGCGTTATCCACATCAGCGGTGTCCAGGAGGATGTCGTGGCCGCTGATGTACGCCTCCACCCGGCCGCCTTCTGCTGGCACAGCGACGGTGGCGACGGGGATGAAGGTGCCTCTGGTTCCATCGCGCAGCTGCGGTGCCAGGTGCAGCACCACCGTTACCGCAGCGCTATGGCCCGGGTGGGACACCAGCAGGGAGAAGCGAGCGGCAGCATCGAGCTTGGTGTTGAGTTTCACCACCTCACCGCTGACGAACACCTTCTCGGTGTCGCGGCTGGCGGAGCGGTTGGTCCAGCCCACCAGCACCGTGGCGGCATCGAGGAGGGCATTGGCCTTGAGCGGAGTCATCGGTCGGTCTCCAAAGAAGGGGTACGGAGTGGTGGTCAGGAAATGGGCGCGATGCTGTGCAGCCGGCCGGCGGAGCGGGGGTGCATGACACCAAAGCCGACGTACCAGTCGATGCGGGTGCGGAAGACCGGGGCATCAGGCACTTCACCCAGGTCACGGACGGAAATGCCGTAACGGCTCTGGAACGGGCCCTGCAGGCCAGTCACCGCCTGATCGCCAAAGGTGCAGCAGTAGATCGAGCTGGTGCCGCCCGCCTCGCCGTAACCCAGCACTTCCAGGCCCTGGGCATCGCGATCGATCGTCAGGATTTCGCACTCCTGGTAGTGGTGCACCATCACCCCCAGGTTGTTGGTGGAGACGTTGTAAACGCCCTGACCAACGGTGGCCCGAGCCAAGGCATTGAGCTGACGGCGCATCGCCTTGCTCATCACCAGGTACTTCATTCCGCCGTAGGAGTTGACCGAGTCGATCAGCTCATCGAGCTTGTCGAAATCGAGCGCCCCGCCACCGTTGTTCAGCGCCATCTCAGCTCCAGGGGTGAGACGCCTGGCTAGGCCGTCAAAGCCCCTGCCCTGGTTGGCGGTGGCGTCGCCATTGACCAGGGCGGCCTCCAGCGTCAACCGCATCGAGCGCACCTTCATCTCCACCTGGGAGGCGCGGGCTTCGGGGCCCTGCAGGTCAACGATCGAGCGGTCCACATCCACGTCACCGCCAAAGAGGTGCACCGCTTCTGATTGGGGATCAACGACGCCGTAGCTCTGCTTGTAGCCCTCGTTCACCGCCCGGAAGCCCACCGAGGGGAGCTCTTTTTCGACGGAATAGAAGAGGCCGCCGCCGGCGATGTTCATGAACGGCAGCCGCGAGAGCAGTTCCCCCTCGCTGAAGGTCTTGATCACCGCCAGATGTTCCAGACGGCTCTCGTACTTGGCTGCCTCGATCAAGGTGAGACCCATCAGTGCTCCGGGGATCCGGCCCCAGCAACGTCACGGGCTATTGCCAGCAGCATCACGGCAACTCCTCAGCGGTGCCCAGGGCGGGACGGGCTGCTGGGGATCAGGGCGGCCATGGGGCTGGGCGAAACCGCCACCCGCTCTGCCCCGGCTCGGGCGCTGCGCCAGGGCTGAACGCGAGTCGCTGCGCGACCCTGGCGCACCCCAGCCAGCGCCGGGGCCTGGTCGGGGTGTCGTTCGCCAGCCAGCCATGGCCGCCTCCGGTCTTCCTTCCCCTGCCCTGCGCTCCTGCTCCATCCGCCTGGTCTCAGTGCATCTGCTCGATGCCGCAGGCCAACTCCTGCGCATCCTGTTTCTTGATCCTGAGGGGCACTACAGCTCCACGCCGCACTATGTGCCCCGTGAGCAGGCGCTGATCCTGGCCGCCAATCACCAGCGGGTGCTGGGCCGTCAGGCTGAGGTGCGGGTGCTCTGAGCCGCCGCCTGCCCTGGGGGCTGCGGCCCCCTTTCTCGTCTGCCAGGGCGTAGTCCCGGGGGACCCTGAAGGACCGATAGGTCCAGCACAGCCAGTAAGGCCAGTCACCAACTCTTGATGGGGCGCCGCTCCGGCCCTTTTCATGATCGGGGGACGCGTCAAGGGTGATACGAGCCGGCCGTTGTTGACGTTGGCTGCGCTGCGCTCCGCATCGGACGTTTCACCTCCGTGAACTGCCCTCACCACCCGCCCCTTCTTCCAGCTGGCGCCAATACTCCCGGTTGCCTACCTTCCCCCCCGCACCCCGGCGCAGGCTGAGCCTGCGATGGCGCAGGCGTATCCAGCCCTGTTGCAGCTCCGCCAGCAGCGAAAGCCCACTGGGGCCGCTCCGGGCCAGGCCGGCGAAACCGATCGCCAACGCCAGGCTGGCGAAGGCATTGCGCAGCAGCTCCGGCAGCAATTGCAGGGGGCTGGCAGGGGGCAGCTGCTGACTCTGGCGGGAGACCTGGGCGGCGGCCTGATCGAGCACGCCACTCACCTGGGTCTTGATGGTGGACAAGGGCAGGGCCTGATCGGCCTCATTGAGCACCGGCCCGTTGAGGGCGAGCAATCGATCGCGCAGTTCGCGGCGGCTGTTGGCGCTGCTCACCACCTGGCGCAGGGCCTGCAGGTTGGTGTCGGCCCGGCGGATGAGGGATTGTTGATCGGCACTGCGCTGTTGCTGCTGGGCCACGGCCGCCAGCGACAGCAACGGCACCAGCAGCAGAAACCCAAGGGCCGCCGCCACCGCCAGCTGGGCGCAGATCCTGCGGCGCTGGATCAGCAGCGAATCCTGCGGATCCAGTTCGGCCGCCAGATGCAACAGGCCCAGACCGATCAACGGAAAGGGTGCGGCATTGATCAAGGCCGAGCCCAGCTTCAGCTGCCAGGCGGACGCCAGCAGCTGGATCGGAAACAGCGAACCCAGCAGGATTGAGCCATAGAGCGCCAACAACACCAGGCCCGCCAGTGACAGGCCCCGGACCGACGACGACGAGCCCCAATCCAGGGGATTGGGCTTGCGGGAAGAGGCCATCAAGGCGGAGCACGAAGGGGTGAGGGAAGGAGCGGGCGAAGGACCAGGGGGCTGGCGGCTTAGCCTCAGAACACCAGGCACCCCAACCCGAGATCGGTAGCCAAAAAAAAGCCCCATCCAGGTGGGGCCGATCAAAACAGCGAGGAGTGCGGCAGATTCGCCAGGAGTTCCATCCCCGCCCTGCGCTCAGGCCAGAGGCGACAGAACGGACGGCAGCGAAGCTGTTTTGAACGAAGCGGTTGCCGGCACCGAACCGGTCTTCAGGCGGCGACGCAGACGACGGCTCCAGCCGAAGGCGGCACCGGCGCCAAGCAGAGGCAGGGGGCCAGGGACGCCTTGAGGGGCCGCTTGAGGGGCCAGGGTTGAGGATGTGATCGTTCCATTGTCACCAGAAGATGTAGAGGTAAAATCTGTAGCAGGACTAAAGGGCACCTCGAATAATCAGCAATTTCCAGGGTCTCTACGGACATGAAAAAGCCGCCGAAGAGGCGGCAGAGCAGGAGAATCTATCTCGACCATCGACGAGATCGCTTGAACCATGGGATCCTCTC
>NZ_JAGQCD010000045.1 GCF_024345975.1 Cyanobium sp. Cruz-8D1
CGTTGGTGGCTCGTCAGTGGTGCCGGCATCCCCTGGTCCCTGCGCATCGGCGCCAGGGTCTCCAGCACTCACCCCACCGGCCAACGAGCTTGTCGCCGACCGGCCAACTTCATTGTCGCCGGACAGGCCGCACCGGCGGTGATGGCCGTGGCACCTTTTTCGACATCTTCAAAGGGCAGCTGGGCACCTGCTTCCGGTTGAGCAACGGCAACGACGGCAAGGACGTGCTCGAACCCCTCGACTCCCAGGGCAAGCCCCTGCTCGGTGATGACGGCAGGCCGATGACCACCACCGAGTTCCTCGATCAGATGCGCGTGCATCCCGTTTACGGCTTCCTGTTCCAGCAGCGGGGACCGGCTGGCATGCAGGCCGCTGGTGCGCTTACGGCATCGGGCATCGGCAGCAACGGCGAGCCGATCAACCCCCAGGCGATGTCGGCCTCGGAGCTCTACCGGGCGTCCTTCGCGGTGAACGGCCGCGGTGCTCGTCGTTGAGTTCGAGCACACTCCAATGGCACGGCGGCCGAGCAGCTTTTATCGAGGCCTTACCTTCCGGCCGCCGCAGCCAGTGGCCGCTGCAGCCAGGCGTGCCCTGGAGCGCCGCGCCAAGCAACCTCCCTCCAATCGCGGCATGACGCCTGTGGGGCTAGCACGAGCCCGGCAGCTGCTCAACCGTCAGCAGCTCTCACCCGCGACCATCGACCGGATGGTGAGCTACTTCGCCCGCCACGAGGTGGACAAGCAGGGCTCCGGCTGGGAGGCCTACGGCAAAGGCCGTCAGGCCTGGGATGGCTGGGGTGGTGAGCCCGGCCGTCGCTGGGCCACTGGTCTTGCCCGACGGATGGATGCTGCGGAGCAAGCAGCCCAACGCTCAACCAATCAAACCCGCCGCCGCTGACGCGCAACTGATTCAACCCCGCCACCGCCCGAACCTGGGCATACACAAGCAAGCAATCAATCAACAATCAAAAAGGGAGAAACTGACGCGAAAAAAATTGCGAGATTTGCTCATAATTTGCGTTTCAAAATCAGCTCCCTGCAACTCCTTGCAGAAGCCTGCAGATCCCCGCAGAAAAACCCAAACTCGCGAGGGGTATTCCCCCTGTTTCTGGCAGCGGCGCAGGGTGCCTCGGAAATTTTTTAGGTCCTGGGAAATCCCCCCTCAGGCCTTGCCGTCCTGGTCAATCACCAGGAGCAGGCCGCCGACGATTGCCAGGTTCTTGAACAGCTGGATCCGCTCCGGACCACTGCTCACATCGCCGTGGAACAGCAACGTGGTGGGCACAAGGAACACCAGCAGCAGCACTGCCCCCAGGCGGGCCCTCCAGCCGCTGATCACCAGGGCCGAACCCACCGCCATCAGGGCTATGGCCGCCACCAGAAGTGCCGGAGCCAGCGGCAGTCCCTTGGCGGCGATGGCAGCAGCGGGTCCGGCAAAGCCCGTCAGCTTGCCGATCACGGCATGCACGAATACCAGGCACAGGAGCACCCGGGCAATGCTGTTCAGCAATGAGGGGCGGCTGCTCAGAGTGGTCATGGGGTGAGGTCTACTCAGCGCATTGTCTGGTCGGTGGCAACTCGTCGGTAGGTGCTGCTTGTCTGCCCGCTGTCCTGATCCGCTTGGCAGCGGAAAGCCCCGGGGAGCCGCAGCTCCACCGGGGCTGGACCCGAGGCCCAAAGGGCAGAGCCCTCAGAGCACTGAGACGGTGCCGAGGCGCTTGGCCTGCAGCTTGCGGGCCAGCTGGTGGGCCAGCTCAGCCGGCAGGAAGCGGGGCTTTTTCACCGGCTTGCCCTGGCGGCCATAAAAGACCGTGACGCGCTCGGCACCGGCGGCCTTGATGCCATCGGGATAGGAGTGAACCACCAGCTGGCGGATCTCGACGGCGGCTGGAGAGCAAAGGAACGAGGAAGCCATCTCAAGGAAGGCGAGGGACACCCGCGTCAGGCCCCGGCTGTAGCGACCTGGCAAGGACGTCTCGCAGAGGCGCCCGGCCTGATCCTTGCCAGGGCGAGACGGCTGGGGCAGCGGTGCATCCCTTCTTCCCCTCGCCGACTGGGATGGCGACCGACACCCTGCAGATTCCCCGTTTGGATGCGCTGCTGTGGAGCCACGTTCTGACCATGGCAATAGGCAGTGACGTCACAGGGGCCAGGCCCCAGGAGTGCAGCACCAATGGGCCTCACCCTGATCGAGGCAGCCAAGTACGAGACCCGCCTAGAGCACCTGGCGGTGATCAAGACCTTCGCTGAGGGCGAACTGCTCAGCTGGCTGCCGTTCATGAACATCGCTGGCGGCGGTCTCTTCTATTCCGTCGAGAAGGAACTCCCCTCGGTGGGCTTCCGGGCCGTGAACGAGGGCTACAAGCAGAGCTACGGCGTCGTCGACCCCCAGTCAGAAGCCGTGCACCTCTTTGGCGGCGACGTCGATGTGGACCGTTCGATCGTGGACCTGCAGGGCCCAGAAGCCCGGGCTGCACAGACCGAGATGAAGGTGCGCTCGATGCGGCTGACGCTGGAGGCGGCCCTGATCAACGGTGATGCCACCGCCAGCCAGGGCCGGGGCTTTGACGGCTTGGCCCGGCGCCTCTCCCCTGGAGCTGAGATGGCCCTCAACAACGGTGGCGGAGCACTCGATTTCGACAAGCTCGATGAGCTGATCGACTCGGTCAACTCCTACGGCGGCAAGAAGTATTTGGTGATGAGCAAGGCGATGCGGCGCCAGCTCAATGCCCTCGCCCGCCAGACGGTTGGCCAGGGCATCTACAACGTGAGCACCAACAACCTGGGCGTGATGGTGCATCACTACCAGGAGTGCCAGATCCTCACGGTCGATCGCGACGCCCAGGGCCTGGAAGTGCTGGGTTACGGCGAGGCCGGCGGTACCAGCTCGATCTATTGCTGCACCTTTGGCGATCAGGCGGTGACCGGCCTGCAGGGCCCGTTCCAGAGCCGCTACGGCATCTCGGTGCGGGACCTGGGTGAGGTGCCGGATGCACCTGTATTCCGCACCCGCATCGACTGGTACGTCGGCTTTGGCGTCATGCATCCGCGCGCTGCCGGCCGGCTCCACTCCATCGCCCCGATCTCTTGATCGCCCCCTGAATTCCCTGACTGGAGAACGACCAATGACCCGCCTGAAAGCCAACCCTTTGCTGGATGCCGCCACCTTGCTGGTGGGCTGGACCAACCGCTCCGCCACCCGTGACACCGAGAAGGTGTTCACCAGCGGTGAGGTAGTGAAGCTCAACACCAAGCTTGATGCCGCTGCCCGCTTCTCCCTACTGGTGTCCCACCCCGGCCACAGCGCTGCGGTGACGGTGGTGCTGCACCTGGCGCCCGAGCTGCGCGACGGAACCAGGGGCACCTTTGTCCCTGTCGCCACCGTCGCTGTGCCGGCAGAGGGCGGCCGGGTGGAGGCCTACATCAGCGGCCACGACATCCTGCTGGACACCGCCGATGTCGATAACGCCGATCTGCCGGCGCTCTGCTTTGCCAAGGCTGTCGTCACCCCCTCGACGCCCGAGGGGATGGTGGTGGGCCTGACCGCCACCCTGCCGGCCTGACCATGACAGCGCTGCACGGAGCAGGTTCCCAGACGGCAGGGATGCTGCGCATCAGCAAGGGGCCGGAGGAGCGCCATGTCTGGCCGGTGCATTTACCCGGCTGGCTGGCAATCGGGTGGCGCGTGGTCGGGGCGAAAGCGCCTGCGGCCACAAGGGACATCCGCATTACGGAGCAGGGCAGCGAACCAACATCCGCTGCTCTGCCATCTGAGCCGGAGCACGAGGAAGCAGGTGATGCAAGAACTGCATCAGCCCGCGGCAAGCGGAGCCGCAAGTCCAGGGAAGAGCTGAATCCGGAGGCCGCGGCCGACGCTGCTCCCCTCCCCCAGCCGAGTGCACCTGCGGAACAGGATGCGCCGCTCAGCGCCCTGCCAGAAGGCCTCCTGGACGACCCGCTGATTTGATCCCACCACCTGCTGGCCATGCCCTACCCCCTGCCCCAGCAACCACGCACCGTGGGCGGCCAACGGGTGCGACTGCTTCCACCAGTGGGCTGCCCGGGGGTGGAGCAATGGGTGCTGCCGATGGAGTTCAGCCGCTGGGCAGAACTGGGCTACCGCAAGGGCCCGATCCCTGCGGATGACCTGGAACTGTTCTGGCTGCCAGCCGACAGCCGCTGGAACGAACCGATCGGTTCGGCCGCGATCGAGCTGCTGATCAACCCGCGCCAGAGCATCCCCACGCCGATCTCAGTGACGTGGGGCGATGGCAGCAGCAACGTGATGCCCTGGCCGGCGGTCTCCAGGCAAGCCCCACGTCTGCGGCACGTCTACGCCCAGCGGGCCGATGTGACCGTGCAGGTGCAGCTGGGGATGCTGATCGCCACCCTGCAGGTCGCTTTGGTTGGCTGTCCGGTGCCGCCCCAGCAACTGCTCAACAATCGCGATGGCGGTGGCGGCACAGCAGGCGTGATCCAGCCACTGATACCCAGCGGTGGCATCACCGGTGAGCCCTACGACGGCCGCCATGCCGTCGTCTGGCGCCTGCTCCTCCACCCCAATGGCGGATTGGGTTTCCTGCCGGACCCGAGCAGCGGCGAGCCGGCCCTGGCGGTGGTGCAGGAATCGGGTGTCGGCAGCAGGGCCACCCGCTGGTATTCCGGCGACGGCCCACCGCCCTCCACCCTGCAGCCGGCGCCAGCGGTGGGGGACTTTTATCTGGACCGGCTGAGCGGGCAGGTCTACGAGCTGGCGGCCTGATGGCAAGAGGACATAGCGGCCACTGCTCCCCTCGATGCCCCTTTCCTGGCGCCAGCTGACCTCGCTGTTGGGTCCACCCGGAGCGATACCGCCTGAGACCATCTGGATTGCCGCACCGCAGGCCAACGAGAAGCGCATCGTGCTGCGTGCTCCCCATTCGCTATCCATCACCAGGGTGGATGCGGTGCTGAGCGGCAGCGGCAGCGGCAGTCCAAGCGTCAGCTTCCATCTCCGCCACGGGGCCGATACATCGGCCACTGGCGCGGCCTCGACCAGCTCAGCGATGACGGTGAGCAGCACCAGCAGTGGTACAGCGTTCAGCAGCTTTGCGAATGCCATTGTTCCAGCTGAGCACTGGATGTGGCTGGAGATCACCGCCGTGGCTGGCTCGCCGGCAGGGCTGACCATTTCTCTGCTGCTCAGCTGAGAGCGCGTCAATAGATGGGGCTCCGAGCTTCTTGCAGAGCTCCATGGCAATAGGCAGTGACGCGACGGGCGCACCGCCCACTGGCTGCCATGGGTTCCTGGAGTTCCACCGGTTCAATTCGCGGTCCTGAGGGACCTGCCGGCCCGCAGGGCGGTCCTGGCGTTCAGGGCAGCCAAGGGCCTGCTGGTCTTCAAGGCGCCCAGGGACCTGCCGGCCTGCAAGGCCCAGAAGGTCCCGCCGGCCCATCAGGCCCCGCTGGTCCTGCTGGCAGCCAGGGCATCCAGGGCCCAGCGGGCATCGGCATCAACTTCAAAGGTCAGGTGGCGGCGATCGCCAACCTGCCGGCCAATGCCGCCCAGGGCGATGCCTACCTGGTGCAGGCCGACGACTCGCTGCGGATCTGGGATTCGGGCAGCAACAGCTGGGTGAATGGCGGCTCGATCCAGGGGCCCCAGGGACCTGCTGGTGTGGCGGGCCCCGCTGGGACCGCTGGCCCCCAAGGACCGGCTGGCCCGCAGGGACCACAAGGCATCCAAGGCTCTGCCGGCTCCGATGGCCTGATCGGTCCCCGCGGCACGGGCTGGTTCACCGGCAGCGGTGCCCCGCCGCTGACCATTCCTGGTGCGGTGGATGGTGACCTCTACCTCGACCTGCTCACCGGCACCGTCTTTCAGCTCGGACCGATCCGCGTGGCCGATCTGCCCGCCATCGGCAGCTCCTTCCAGGGCGGCTACTACGCCGGGCTGATCAGTCACACCGCCAACGGTGTGGCTACGCACGCGCTGATCATTTCGCCCAAGACCTTTGGCTCGGCGCTCAACCTGGCGTGGAAGAGCGCCAATACCGCCACCAGCGGCACCACCAGCGTG
Source organism: Cyanobium sp. Cruz-8D1 (assembly GCF_024345975.1). Taxonomy (GTDB): domain Bacteria; phylum Cyanobacteriota; class Cyanobacteriia; order PCC-6307; family Cyanobiaceae; genus Cyanobium. The sequence continues at coordinate 6,058 of NZ_JAGQCD010000045.1, forward strand.
TTCGACGGCTGGGCGAACAGCGAGGCGATGAACAACACCAGTCACCCCGCTGCACGCTTCTGCCGCACCCTCTCCATCAGCGGCTACGACGACTGGTACCTGCCCGCCACCCAGGAGTGGGATGTGCTGTACCGCTCCTTCAAGCCGGAGGCGACAGCCAATGGCACCTATTCAGGTGCTGGTTATGGCGCCAACCCCTATGCGGTGCCGGCGGGCGGCAACTACACCGACAGCAATCCGGCCCTCACCTCAGTGCTCTCCTTCCGCGCTGGTGGGGCGGAGACGCTCAAGCACTTCGACGAGAACTACGGCGACGATCCCTTCTTCCACTGGACCTCCACCCAGGTCGCCAGCGGCACCGCCTACCAGCGGATGACCTACCTGGGCGATCAGTTTGCAGAGAGCAAGACGATCGCTTCCGCCACCCAGGTGCGGGCCATCCGCCGCATCGAGGTGCTGCCCTGATCTCCGCCTACTGAACCAGTCATGGCCAGCTGGCTGCCGCGCACCCAGGTTCCCGGACAGCAGGTGAGCGTGACCCGCACCACCACGCCCCTGCTGCCGGGCTCCAGCGCCCTGCTGGACCTGCCCGGTATGGGGCGCCTCGGCCATTTCCTGGCCATCAGCACCGATGCACCGGCCTGGGTGAGCCTCTACAGCTCAGCTAACGCCAGGGAGGCCGACGGCAGCCGCCCGGTGAGCCGCGATCCCGCCCCCGGTAGTGGCGTGCTGCTCGATCTGGCCACCACCGCTGAGGCCCTCGTCGTGTCCGCACCGCCAGGCGGCACCTACTTCTCCGGCGAGGTGACAACCGCCTCGTCCCAACCTCCCCTGCGGGCGCTGGTGCGCAACACCGGCACCAGTCAGGCCGCCATCGCCCTCACCGTGACGGCGGTGGTGCTGGCGCCATGAGGAGCACCCCATGAGCAGCCGAACCCTGATCGACATCAGCCGGATCGGCACAGCCGTCACCTGGCCCTCGGTCACCGTCGAGGTGAACGGCTACCTGGAGAACTGGATCGCCGCGGCCAACGCCCAGGTGAACCAGCACCAGCTGCGCATCGCCACGGCGCCCAATCCCGCTGCCACCGCCAGCGACCCCTGCGGCTGGCGCATCGAGGCGACCCTCTCGCAGCTCACGCCGGGCGGCGAGCCGGCGGTGCTGATCCTCGAGGTGTTTCTCACCGGCACCAGCCTGCGGATCATGCCCGGCATCGGCAACAGCGAGCCGTTCGTCGGTGCCGACAACGAACTGGGCTGGATTTATCCCGCCGGCAATGTCACCTCCTCCACCGGCGACTGGAGCCTCACGCCGTTGCCGCTCAACGCCCAGGTGGGCTGGTCATTGACACCAGGGGCTGAATACTTCGTTTTCGCTTACAGCCAGCACCGTTTCACCAACCGCCAGGCGATGCCGCTGCTGATCGCCCGCGATCAGGTCTCCGGTCACTGGATACTGGCCGCCTCGCCTCCCTCCACCACCTTCGATGCGCTGCGGGCGGTGAGCTGGAACGCCCGCTCCGGCCAGCCTGCCGGCTCCCGCTACCTGCTGCGGGAGAGCTTCACGGCACCGGTGATGATCCGCCGCCCCGCTGAGCTGGTGATTGCCACCACCGACTGGAGCTACTACGAAAGCGCCAATGAACCAGCCCAGTTCTGGCAGCCCCTGATCCTTCCGCCAGATTTTGCTGCCCTGAACATCAGCAGCGCTGCACTGAATTACTACAAGCTGCCCGATGGCAGTGAGTGGCTGGGGATCGGCAGCCACGGCCTGCTGCTGCGCATCAAAGAGGCCAACACCAACCCGCCACCGGCTGGAGGTGGGGAATGACTTATCAGGTGTTCTGCCAGGTGTTTGCCCCCGGCACCTGGAAGTGGACCAGCAAGGATCCCGCCGCTGTCGGCATGCAGCTCGACGGGGCCTTCCGGGCCTTTGCAACGGAGGTCAATGCCCTGCCCAGCAATGCCAGCACCCCCCTTTCGGTGATCCGCTCCCACGCCGATGCCACCGCCAACCGCTGGGGCTACACCTGGCAACTCGGCCATCCCGCCGACCCCGCTCACCTTTGGTTCATCACCGACAGCCTTACTGCCCAGGGCGAGACCCAATCGAGCAGCAGCGCGATGTTCGGCAGCGCCAAGGCCAGCACCTTCTCAGACACCACCGGCAACGGTGGCTACGGCACCTACAGCAACTCCTCCGGCAACAGCACCGGACTGGCCTATGTCGACAGCACCCTCACCGGGGCAACCAGCGCCGGCGCAATCCTGCTGATCGCACGCGACACCACGCCTGGCCAGGAGTTCTTCTGCTGGGCGCTCAAGACCTACGGCGGCAATGAGGACCTGCACCGCGACAGCTGCCATGCCCTCTACAAGAGCCCCGGCACCTTGGGCTGGAACTCGATCGCGATCTTCCCCAAGACCGACCGGCAGTTTTATGGCCAGATCGTGCTGCATGGCTATTCAGGCGATCGCTTTGGCGGCCTGCCTTCCGCCATTGGCAGCAGCATCTACGCCAGCGGCCACCAGCTGCGCAGTGGAATTGCCCTGGGCCATTACGACTTCGTGCTCCAGCCCCAGGGCCTGTTTGACAGCCCGCCGCCGTTGGTCCAGCTGCCGGCGCCGCTCTACATCGGCTCCACCAGCACGCGCGGCGCCAGCACCCATTTCGGCAGGGTGACCCGCTCCGACGGGGTGATGATCCAGCTGGGCCAGCGCTCCAGCGACCGTGACGTCTGGCTGTGGGTGCCCACTGGCATCAGCCACAACCAGAGCAGCCCCTGGCGCTCAGCCCTCAGCCTGAGCCAGTGGAAGGAGTCGAACGAGCTGCACTTCATCACCGGCCTGCCGCCGATCGGTCTGCAGCTGGTGACGGGCTCGGCGGACTTCATCCGCAACTTCCCGCACATGAGTGCGGTGGGCGCACGCCAGCACCCGCAGCAGGGACCACTGCTGGACCCTGGCTCTGGTGGTGGTGGCGGGGACAGCGGTGGCGGTAGTGATGGTGGTGGCAGCCCCGGCGGCTCAGCTCGCCCTACCAGCGGCCTGCTTTGGCCCCGGGGCATCTGAAAGCCAACACCTGGAAGCCCCATCAGGGTCTCTCAGCTGATCGCAAAGAATCGAGCGCAGCGTGCCTTGCTGAACCTGGCCAACCTCGCCACCTGCGCGATGGTGCCAATGCCCCCAGAGCGCAGGGAGATGAGCTGGTCGGATCTGGAGCGGATGGTGGTTGATGCAGAAGCCAATGCTCAACTCCAGGGCGTCTTGCGCCGTTGCCGCACCCGCAATGAGCTGCTGCAGACCGCACGGCGCTTGGGCTACCGGGTCACCCATAACGATCTGCGCCATGCCTGGTCGCAGCACCTCCAGAAGGCCGAGGCCCAGGAGTTCAGCCAGCTCAAGCCCGCCACGGGCGCACGGCGCTGAGAGCCGGCTGGCGGCTCTACACGCTCCAGCTAAGCGGCTCCTCCCAGCCGGCCTCTGGGCAGATCAGATCCCAGCAGCAGCCGATCGGCTGTGGAACCGGCAGGGAGAAGAGCAACAGCTGCTGGGCGACCTGCACTGGATGACGGCGCTGTGGCTTGCGCTGGCGGGATCGGCAGGGATTGGTGGTGGCTTCCATGGCGAACTGGAGAAGAAACGCCCCCCTCCACGCCCCTGAGCCACGGGGTCAAGGTCACCGCTCAGGTGCTCGCCTTGGCCTTGACGCTGTGGCGCTGTCAGCCCACCGCCTCTGGTGGCTGCTGGCCGAGGGGCGGACCATCGGGGAAGTGCTCTCCGGCGCTGTGGACCACCGCTACCCCCGCTCTGCCTTAGCTACCACCGGCATGACCAGTCCGCCATGGGCCTCGTCACCGGACTGACCCAGCCCACTGCAGGGCTGGGCGCAACAAAGGAGAGAAGCCGGGATCAGGGCTCCCGGCGGGCCCTGGGCCTCAGGCCATCTGCAGCCTCAACTCAGCTAGCGCCTCACGACCAGCCTCCAGCTGGCAACGTTGCAGCAGCTCCTGCTGGGCCAGCAGCCGCTCATCGAGCTCATCCACCCGCGCCAGGCATTGCTGGATCGCGGGGATCACCTCCTCTTCCAGGATCGTGATCTCTTCTTCTCCATAGGGCTGCTCGATCCAGGTGCGGCGCAGCGGCAACCCGCGGCTACGGCGGAGGATCTCCTCCATCGAGCGCAGCGTGGATTCGAGCAGCAGGAACGGATCTTCCTCTGGCCTGCAGAACGGTGAGGCGGCAGCTGAATGAGAAGCCATGAAATCGGCGCCATGGGGCGTAGCGAAGGGACTTCCCGAAGCGGAGGCATGACGCAGGAATGCCTCAGACTGAGGAAGCCCGGAGCAAGCCACTGGTGGGCAAGACAAGGAATCAAAGCTTGTGTCTGTAGGGACCGCAGCGGAACCCTGAGCAGGCGCGAGTGGGTGGAGCAAGGGGTTAAGGCCGCCAGAGGCGGCCCAAGGCCTCAGGCCTGGAGCAGCTTCCGCAGGGACTCGATTGCCTTCTTTTGGGCCCGCTGCACCGACATGGCGCTGATTTGCAGCTGCTCTGCTGCCTGCCGGAGCGACAGGCCCTCCAGGATGGTGAGCCTCAGGGCCGTGGCTTGAGCTGCAGGCAGCTGCTCTACTAGCTGCTCCAGCGCCAGATCATCAGCGGGCCCGACTGCTTCTTGCTCTGGGCTGGCCAGCTGATCGAGCAGGCAAGGCTCGCCATTGGTGCTGGCATCGAGGCTGCTGTGGCCCAAGGGGCAATCACCTGCTTCGTGGACCTGCCTGGGCACTCGCACGAGGCGCACGCGATCCCGCAGGTGATGCTGCAGGGCCCCGCTGATGCAGCGGCGCAGGTATGGAGCGGCAGGCTCGCCAGCGCGGCAGCTGGGAGCGGAGCGAATCAGCGCCTCACGGGCTACCTGGATCAGATCCTCCCGCTCGACCAAAGGGAAGAAGCGGCGGGCTGCAGCTGAGGCAACGGCATCAGCCAGCGGCAGGTGCTCCAGCACCAAGGCATCGCGGGCCAGGAGGGCAGAGCGGCTAAGGGCCTTGGCTTGCTGCTGCTGGCGTGAGGTGGAAAGCGGGGAAGCCATCTGGGGACGGCGAAGAACCCCACCCCCAACGGCCGGCCGCAGCGCCGTGGCAAGGACGCCCCGCAGGGGCGCATGGCCCGATCCTTGACGCGGCGTGAGGACTGGCCGAGGGATGCGGTGGGTGTGCGCCGGCCCGGTGGCGATCCAGTTCCTTTGGACGCCAGAGCAGTGGGCCACGCCAGTTGCGTCCATGCCCAGGTCCGCGATGACGTTGTTTGACCCCGCTGAAGTTCGCTGAACGGGGGCCGAAGCCCCCCGCCCTCAGAAGGGCAGCAGGGCCTCCAGCTCGGGATCCAGGTGTGGCTCGGGCTGCTCGGCCTGCCGCTCGGTGAGCAGCTCATCAAGGAGCTCAGCGAGGCGGATCAGGCCCCGGCCCCAGCACTCCTCACTGAGCCAGAGGAGCAAGCCATCACTGCTGGCAGAGAAATGAAGGCGGCGAGCGGTGTGGACGTGAGCGAGGGCCATGGTGGGCGCAGCGCAGGACGTCACTTCCAAGCGGGGCGGGGTCAAGGACCAGCGACGATCCCCCCATGTGCCGCGTCATGCGGCACCACCGTCAGCCAGCCGCGGGCATGGCTCCGATCCTTGACGCCGCCCCGCACCATGAAGAGGCCTGCGCGGCAGCCATCACTAGAGGTGTCCGGTGAAAGTTGCTCAGCCGTTCACCGCAGTCACGCCGCTGAGCCCCATCACCACAGGTGGCCGCAGTGGCTGGAGCTGCTGTGCCGTGGCTTCCAGAAAAGCCACCAGGATGGTGATCAGCAGGATGTAGTTGCGCAGGTCTGGATCCAGCTCGGCCTTGGCTGTTGTGGTCTGAGCCGCTAAGGCCGTTTCCAATGGCCCCCACAAGGGGTTGACCATGGCTTCCTTGTAGATGCCTTCCAGGCGTGAGCTGTGGGCAGGATCTGAAAGGGAGGCCGACTCGGCGGAGTGGGCAAAGGCATTGCGCAGCTTGCGCAGGACATTGAGAGCTCGCTCGACCGTTGAGTCGATCAAGCCCAGGCGGCTGGCCAAGGCCACCTTTGCGCCAATTGATCCAAGCGGACGTTCAGGCAGAAACAGGCCGTCGTCTTTGCTGGAAGCGGCAGGCATCACGGCCTGCAGGAGATGCTCCAAGGCCGCATCCACCCGGGCGACGCCCACCAGCACCGCGCCCCGCCCTCGTTCCTCCAGCATCTGCAGGGCGATGGTGCGGGCAGCCTGCGCAGCAACCAGTTCAGGAGAAGAGATTGGCTCTGGAGAGGCCATCAGCCGGGAGCAACCTATCCATCCTCGTGTTTCGCACCAACAACGAGCCAAATATGGGTTATGTCGGCAACAGTGCCCTCAGCGGCACGGGTGGCCATGCAACAAAACCAGCTGGGACAGGAGAAAGGGGAGGTCTGTTGCCAGGCGACTGACGAGCTGAGTCCGAGCGGTTCGGCAGTGGGCCACGCCACCAAGGCACTGCTGCCTGGCTCCGCAAATAATGCAGATCCTGCATGGATTGTCGGCCTGCATCAGCCTCATGCGCCGTGGTCCTCCAGGAACCAGAATCAGAGGCTTATGACCTGGGCCATGCCCTGCCCGTGACCCTCCTCGAACTCACCGCGGATCAAGAGGGGCAGCCGGCCCAGAGCCGAGGACGCACCGTTGCCACGACCAGTGATCTGGATCTGGTCCTGACCGCTCAGCTCGCCGTGGCCTGGGCTGGGGAGGGTGGAGAAGAGCCGCGGCTGAGCTGGTGGCAGACCGATCTGGTGTCGGAGTTCGGCGGAGAAGACCTGCTGCGCCGCCTGCTTCCCAAGACCTACCCCTGGGCGATGCTCCAGGCGGTGCGGGAAGCGGCGCGCCGAAAGGACGAAGAACTGCGGGCCAAGGCCAGCGATCCTGACCAGCTGTTGACCCTGTATCGCTTCGGGTTCGAGCTGGACGAGCAGATCGAGGAGCGTCTCCAGGCGCACAAGAGAAGTGGACGCTTCCCCTTGGAGGCCCTCCCCAGCCTGGCTGAGGTGCTGGGAGCTTCTCTGCATGAGTCCTGGAACAGAGCCCAGTTCGAGCAATGGGTTGATGCACACGGACCGGTACAGGCGGATGCGGTGCCGACCGGGCGCTTGCTCAAAGGTGCCCCGCCCGCTGGGTTGGACCGTGCCGTTAAGCAGTTGGTGGCGGGACTGGCACCGCTTGGTGACGTCTACCCCCTGCCGCATTTCCGGGTGAAGCCATGAGCCAGGCAGCTGCCAGCAAACCAACCCTGCGCCCCCGCGAGGAGGACCGCCTCCACACCCGTGTACTCAAGTGCACGCTGGAGAGCGCCAACTCGCGCATCTTCTGGGTGGAGAGTGCCGCGCAGCAGTTCATGCTGGCTGAGGAGGCGTTCGAGGCGGGGTGGTTCGGGCATCGCAGCCTCACCCGGTTGCGGGAGCTGCTGACGAATCTGCGGGCCCGCTACGAGGCCTTTCCTTCTGCACTCCAGGTGCTGCACCGCTGGCAGGGCATGGGCGGTGACACCCAGAAGCTGATCTGCCATTGGCATCTGCAGCTCAGTGACCCGCTTTACCGCCAGTTCAGCGGGATTTATCTCCCTGATCGACTGGGGGTTGGCCACGCGACGGTCGGACTTCAACAAGTGGTGACCTGGCTCGGGGATGCCGGCGGTGGTCGCTGGGCGGGGAGCACAAGACTCAAGCTGGCGAGCAAGCTTCTGTCGACTGCCCACAGTGCTGGCTTGATCCAGGGCAAGCGAGACCCACGCCCGATCGTGTTTCCTCTAGTGCCCGATGACGCCCTGGCCTATCTGCTGCACCTGCTGCGCGAGGTGGACTTCCAGGGCACCTTGCTGGCCAACCCCTACCTGCACTCCGTTGGGCTGGAGGGGGGGCTGCTCAACGATCGGCTCAAGCGCCTGCCGGACTTGAGCTTTGGCCGCCAGGGCGATCTGGTGGACATGGGCTGGAAGCACCGCGATCTGGCGGACTGGGCAGCCCACTCCGGTATGACCGGCGCTGAATCCAGGGAGCTGGTGGCTGCATGACAACCACGTTGCCTCTCTTTGGCCAGGTCCATGAAGCCATCGGCGCCCTGCGGCGTGACCTGATTGATCCGGAGGATGGACCGCGCATCAGCACGATGCGGAACTACCGCTTCGCAATCGTCCAGTACGACCCCAAGGACGAGTACGCGATGCGGTTGGAAGTCCAGAAGCTGATCGCGGAGCTGGTGACCAAGGGGTGGTTTGTGCTGTCGATCGATCTGCAGAAGCTGCTGCTGGATCGCATTCGCTCACAGCCTGATGAATGGTCCGAGAAGGTGATCGCCATGGAGACGCGCATGGCGGATCGGCAGCTTGATCGGGGGTTGAATTACCTCAAGAGCAAACTTCTGCCCTTGGTAGAGGGCCCCAAAGGATTGGCCGGAGACTGCAAGCGACTGATTCAGGACTTCGTGGAGCAACATCCCGATGAGGCCGATCGAACCTTGGTGCTGATCGGGCGCGCAGGCGGGCTCTATCCGTTCTTCCGGTCTTCGGCACTGTTGCGCCACCTCGATGGCCAGACAGGGAATGTGCCTGTGGTGCTGCTCTACCCAGGTACCAAGCAGGGTCCCACCTCCCTGTCGTTCATGGGTCTTCTCAGTCCAGACAGTGACTACCGCCCCCGCATCTATCCCTGACGAGACGCGATGACATCCACCCACCTACGCACGCTGTTCCGCTCGGATGTCACCCGCGATATTTCGCCGGTGGTGTATTTCCACGAGCAGACCCCCGAAAAGATCCAGGCAGAGGTCAGCGAATACATCATCACGGGGGGCTGGCCGGAAGGGCATCCGAATCGCCAGAGGGTGCCGGATGGCATCCATGAGCAGTACGTGCGTCTGCTGCGGGGGATTGCGCGCGAGCTCGACAAACAAGGCGGTCCAGAGCTGCCGACCGCCTGGATCTCGGGGTTCTTTGGATCGGGTAAGTCGATTTTCGCCAAGCTGCTCGGCCTGGCGCTGGATGGGATGACGCTTCCGGATGGCACATCGCTCTCCGAAGCCTGGCTGAGTCGCGACACCACTCCACTCGCCGGTGAGTTCAAGGACGCTTGGGCTGCTCTGCGCAAGAAGATCGACCCGATGGCTGTCGTGTTCGACATCGGCAGCGTCGCCCGCGACGACGAACACGTGCATGCTGTCGCCCTTGGCCAGGTGCAGAAGCGCTTGGGCTACTGCTCCACCGAACCCCTGGTAGCCGACTTCGAGCTCAAGCTCGAGCGCGATGGGCTCTGGCCGAAGTTCCTTGAAACGGCCGAGCAGACATTGGGCAAGCCTTGGGATGAGGTCAAGGACAACCAGTTGGCTGAAGAGGATTTCTCGGAAGTCATGCACAGGCTTTTCCCGGATCGCTATGTCGACCCAACGACCTGGTTTGAGAGCCGGGCGGGTACTCATCAGCGGCGGGATTCACCGGAAGAGGCGGTGAGAGCGATCCGGGACATGCTCGATTTCCGGGCCAAGGGATCGACTTTGTTCCTGGTGATCGACGAGGTGTCCCAGTACGTCCTGACCAACCGCGACCGTACGGATCGCCTGCGCGCCTTTGCATCGGCCTTGGGATCCACGCTGCGAGGCAAGGCCTGGCTGCTGGCCCTGGGTCAGCAGAAACTCGATGAAGCAGCTGGTGACACCTTTCTCTCGTGGGCGAAGGATCGTTTCCCGCCCCAGCTGCAGGTACACCTGGCGCCAACCAACATCCGCGATGTGGTGCACCAGCGCATCCTCGCCAAGACCCCTGAAGGCGGAGCCCAGCTGAGGGAACTCTTCGATCGGCACCGGACTGATCTGAAGCTTTACGCCTACGGCTGTGATGAGGCAACGGCCGATGAGTTCATAGACGTCTACCCGCTATTGCCGGGGCAGATCGAGCTGATCCTCCGGATCACGTCGGTGCTGCGGACCCGCTCCAGCCGCGCCCAAGGCGACGACCAGGCGATTCGGGGCTTGTTGCAGCTGCTGGGCGAGCTGTTCCGGCGGCAACAACTAGCGGATCAACCAATCGGCACCCTGGTGAGCCTGGATCGTGTTTACGAGGTGCAGTACACCGCACTCGATGCCGACACCCAGTCGTCGATGGCGCGCATCCAGGGGCAGTGCACCGGCGAAGGCAGCGAGCTGATGCTGCGGGCCGCTAAAGCCGTGGCCCTGCTGGAGCTGATTCAGGACAGCGAGCCGACCACAGAAGAGCTGGTGGCCAAGTGCCTGGCTGAGCGGATGAACGGCGGCAATCAGCAGGCGGCAGTGCGCCAGGCCCTGGAGGAGCTGCGCCGGCGCAATCTGCTGGGCTACTCGGAGAAACTGGGCTACAAGATCCAATCCACCGCTGGGGAGGAGTGGGAGCGCGAGCGCAACGACTTCCCCTTCAGCCGGCAGGAGCTGAGCAAGCAGCTGCACGAGAGCCTCAAGCAACTGATGGGCGATGCCTCCAGCGTGGAACGTCCCAAGTTGGAGGGGCGGCCTTTCCCCTGGGAGGTGCGCTACTCGGATGGCCGCTATGCCAACGACGCGCAACTGATTGATCCTCGCGATGACGCCTGCCTCACCCTCGACCTGCGTTGTCTGCCGCTGGATGAACGGGTGGAGAGCACCTGGATCCGGCGGTCTGCTGAGGATCCCCTGCTGAAGAAACGTCTGCTCTGGATTGCTGGCAACAGTGATGCCGTGGAAGACCTCGCCAAGGAGCTGCATCGCTCCTCGGCAATCATCCAGAAGTACCAACCGCGGCGTGAGTCGCTGCCCACAGCGCGGCAGCGGTTGCTGCTCGATGAGCAGACCCGGCGCGATGCGCTGATCCCCCAGTTGAAGCAGGCCATTGCCCAGGGCTGGATGGATGGCTCGCTCTACTTCCAGGGCCGGAGCCTCAACCCCAAGGACTGCGGCCAGACATTTGGGGCAACCCTCCTGGTGGCCGGTAACCAGGCGCTGCCTCTGCTCTATCCACACTTCAGGGCGATTCAGATCCTGCCGACGGAGCTCAACCAGCTTCTGCAGCTAAACCTCAACGGCGCCTCAACGAAGTTTCTGCCGGAGGGTCTAGGGATCCTTGAGCTGGACACCGGCCGTTATGTGCCCTCTTGCAGCGGCGAGATTCCCAGGCGGGTTCTGCAGGCGATAGAAGACAATTCTGGCCTGGAAGGCACCGAACTGCTCAAGAGCCTGGGCTCACCACCTTCTGGCTATGCGCCAGGCGTAGTGAAAGCTTGCGCGGCTGGTTTGCTACGTGACGGAAAGATCGCCATCCAGCCGGAAACCGGGCCTGAAATCACTGCCACCCGGGATGCGGGTGTTCAGGACCTGTTCGACAAAGACCGCAGCTTCAAGAAGGCACGTTTTAGCAAGGGCGGAGACGGCGGCATCAGCCGCCAGGATCGGGCCCGGATCTGCAATTTGTTCGATGACCTGCTCCAGAAAGACACGGACCGGGAGGAGGGCCCGATTGCCGACGCGGTGTCGGAGCTATTCCCTCAACTAGCCAAGCGGTTACGCGAGGTTCAGCTGCTTCTAAACGGGCTACCCAGGGGTTTTCAGGAACCTCCAGCCTTGGCCAAGCTCCAGTCCGCTCTGGAGCAGTGCCTGCGTAACCCAAGGCAGACGCGCCTGACGGTGCAGGCCGTGTTGCGCAATCTCGATGCCTTGCGCGATGGCCTCACCACCATGCAGGTGCTTGAGGCGGAAGTACGTGTCACCACAGTGGAAGCACTGGGAAAAGCGCAGTCGGTAGTGGAGCGGATGGCCACCCAGCTGGAGAGTCTGGGCGTGACGGCCACCAATGTGGAAGCCGCTGCTACCCGCGTGCGCGAGAAGCTCAGCAGCCCGGAGCCCTGGCGTGGCCTGACGGATCTGGAGGGCGATCTGGAGGAGATCCGCATCGCCTACCGCAGCGAGCGGAGCAAGTTGTTGTTGGAGCAAGAACAGCGCCTTGAGGCCAGCCGGCAGAAAGTACGCAGCTGCAGAGACTTCAGCACCCTTGGTGCTGACCAGAGCCACGAGGTTCTGCGGCCTTTCGCGTCCTGTGCCACCAGCACCGATGAGGAGGCGATTGCCCCGAGCCTGATCGACCTGAAGGACCCATTCGTGGCCCGGCTGCAGCGGGCCGAGAAGGAGGCGATGGACACGCTGGATCGTGTTCTGTTGAGCAGCGGCAAGAAAACCCAGCTCACCCGCACGGTGGACTTGGAACTGCGCAACCGGGAGCTCAGCAGCGAAGAGGACGTGAAAGCCTTGGCACGGCAGATCGAGGAACGGCTGCTGCCTCTGGTGCAGAACGACGGCCGCGTGCGGATTCTCTGAGGGCAATACCCATGGCAATGACCTCCGATGCCAAGAAGGCTCTCTCCAGCACGATTCGTGGCCTGCGGCAGCGGCTACTAGATGACCTGAGGATCGCTACTGAGTCGGCTTATCGACTATCTGTGCGAGCGCAAGATGCGGGACTGGATGAAACCTCCCGCACGAAGCGCAAGCGCCTCGACAGCTGGCTGGATGAGCAAGTGCGGGCTCAGACCGCCGGTGGTCGCCGCCGGGAGCGGCTTGATTTTCTGCGGGAGGCCGAACAGCAGGCCGCCTACACGCTGCTGAACCGTTTGGTGATCCTGCGGCTGATGGAGGAGCCCAGGGCTTCCGGTCAACCGCTACGCAAACCAGCTCTGATTAAAGGGGGCTGGAACAGCCGCGCCTATCAGGACTTCCGCGACCTGGCCCGGGGCGTTGTCCGCGATGACCCAACCGAGGGCTTTGGCTTCCTGCTGCAGCTGGTGTGCGAGGAACTGGCAGAAGACCTGCCGGGCCTATTTGGTTCAGCTGGCATTGCAGACCTGATCCCGATCCCGGCCGCCACCTTGCGTCATGCGGTTGAGGAACTCAATAAGGAAGAACTGGAGACCTGCTGGAGCGACGACATGACGCTCGGCTGGGTGTATCAGTATTGGAACGATCCAGAGCGTGAACGCCTCGACGCCAAGATCAACGACGGCGGCAAGATCGAGCCCCACGAGATCGCCAGCAAAACCCAGATGTTCACCGAGCGCTACATGGTGGACTGGATGCTGCAGAACAGCCTGGGCCTGATGTGGTTCACCCTCTGCAAGAAGAACGGGTGGGCACCAGAGGTAGAAGCCAATGGCACGCTGCAGCGGCTGGAAGAGCGCCGGATTGCGTGGCGTACCAAGCGGGCGGCGGGTGAGGTGAGCCTCACGGAGCTGATGCCGCTGGAAACAGAAGAAGAACGAAGCTGGGCCTACTTCCTGCCAGAGCAGGAGATCCCCGATGAGGCGGTGGAGCTCGCGCCTGCGTCCGTGCGTGAGTGGAAGATTCTCGATCCAGCGGTCGGATCAGGCCACTTCCTGGTGGTGGCGTTGGGATTGCTGTTGGCTCTGTTTCAGGAGGAAGCCAGGCATCGCGGCTTGAAGGATTCCCCCGAATGGAGCGAACGGGTGATTGTGGAGCACCTGCTGGCTCACACGCTGCATGGGATTGATATTGATCCTCGAGCGGTGCAGATCGCAGCCGCATCCCTCTGGCTGAAAGGGAAGTCTCTATGTCCTGAGATGGAGCCAGAACAGCTGAATCTCGTGGCTCCCAACCTGAGGCTTGCGGATCTTCCTGATGACGATCCAGCCTTGGTTGAGCTTCGATCCGATATCGAGACCGAAACAGGTATTGCTGGGGAGTTCACAACCCAGATACTCCAGGCTCTTCGAGGGCTGACTGACGGACACAAGACCAAGAGCCATTGCGGCGCAATGGGTCTCAAGCCATTGGGTGGGCATGGAGCCATGAGAGGTTGGGGTTGCGACACCAAGCCAATCCCTCGTGGATTCCCACGCCCG
>NZ_JAGQCD010000046.1 GCF_024345975.1 Cyanobium sp. Cruz-8D1
ACAGTCAAAATGCGGCGAAATCGGGCTGTCTGAGCGCTCGAACTGAACCCATCTGACGAAATCACCGAGAAATCAGCTCGGAGATGGGAAAACACGACTGCTTAGACGGTTTTTCCGCAAACTCTTAGAGCTGGGGATGGCGATGCGGGGCGCCGAGCTGCCCTTCTGGTGCGGCTTTGCCGAGGCCAAAAAGCTGGGGATCTTCCCCAAGAAAGGCACCCGTTCAGTCCGGATCCTGCGGCCCCAGCTGCACTCCCGCGAGGAGGAGGGCCAGGGCGGCGAGAAGGTGCTCCACAGCTGGGCCAGCTATCGGCCGGTGCCGGTCTTCAATGCCTGCGATCTGGAGGGGGAGGGCCTGGCCGAGCTGATCGCGGCACGGGTGCCAGCCACAGAAGCCCGGCCACCGATCGAGCCGATCGCCCAGGCCGAGCAAGTTCTCTCTGGTTGGCCGGTACCTGCCAGCTGGGGCGGCGAGCGGGCCTTCTATTCACCCGGCGTCGATCGCATCCAGCTGCCAGAGCGCGAGAGCTTCCACGGGGCTGCAGCGCTCTATGCCACCTGGGGCCATGAGGCGATCCACTCCACCGGCCACGAGTCGCGGCTCAAGCGGGATCTGTCCGGGGCTTTCGGCTCCAGCTGTTATGCCCGCGAGGAGCTGGTGGCCGAGCTGGGCAGCGTGCTGCTGGGGCAGCGGTTGCAGATCGGCTGTGAGCTGAGCCATCACGCCGCCTATCTGCAGAGCTGGATCTCGGTGCTGCGCGAGTCCCCGAAGGTGCTGCTGCAGGTGATCAGCGAGGCACGGCAGGCGGTGGATCTGATCTGCCCCGAGGCGCCGGCACCCGATGGTGAGCCTGCGGCTGCCGCTGAGCCGGTGGTCTCCTGAGGTCCAGGGCCCCAAAAGGGCGGGCCCCAGTGGGGCGGGCCCGCCGGGAGCCCTCAATCCCGGCCACCCCACCGCTCAGCCCTTGAGGTGCGCGCCCATGGCGGCGGCGGCAGCGCCATGGCCGTTGTTGACCAGCCAGTCGCAGCAGGCGGCGAGCACCTGAGCCCCGGCGTGTCGGGCGTATTGGTGACGCATGAACTCAGAAGGGTTGCTCGTCTTGATGGCGCTCAGCGACCAGAGGCGCACCGTGGGGCGCTCGGGCAGGACGAGCGCATCGAGCAGCTGATGGTTGTTGTGGGTGCAGAGCAGGTCCATGGCGACTGCTGTGACTGCGGAATGCTAGTTGCTGCGGCTAGGGCTGTGCAGTCGCCGGTGTGACTGTCTGGACTTACGAGATGGCGGCGGCCCTCCCCATGCTGCGGCGCTCGCGCAAGGGTTTCACGGAGCTGGCCGTTGGCCAGCCCTTGCGCGGCGCCGCCAGCGGGGACGGTCCTTCCGCCGTTGCGGCCATGGCCAAGGCTCAGATCCTCCACGATGTTCTCCAGAGCGGCATCCGCTGGCGCGTCACCCTGCTGCCCAGCACCAGCCCTGAGGGCAGCCCCTTGGTGCTGTTCGAGAAGCGCGGTAAGGGAGGCCGGCTGCTGCACTGGGAGCAAGCCCGCTGGAGCCGGTTGCATAGCGGCGGCTTCCTCACCCCTCGCGAGCAGGTTGGAGGGGGGTTGCTGCCGCGTTGCCTGGTGGAGCGGATCGAGGCCCAGCTGCGGGGCGCGCCGCTCCCCCGGCAGCGCAGTGAATGGGGTCAGGTGCGCGGGCGGCTGGTGCGCTGCACCGTCCCAGGCTCCGGCCGTTGCGGCTGAGGGCTTGGCCCTGGCCCAGCCCTGGCCGGGCGCTGCTGCTCGGCCCGGCCGGCCAGCACCCACCCTGAGGTAGAACATCCGTACCACTACCGATGGGATGATGCTGGCCGCGCTGCCCCTGGAGCAACCGATCCCTTGCAGCGTCAGCTCCGGCGCCGAGGGCTTGGATCTGCATGGGGCCCTGGTCCCCGACCCGATCTGCAGCTTTTACATGCGGGTCAGCGGCCATGGACTGCGCAGCCATGGCATCCATGACGGCGACCTGCTCGTGATCGATCGCAGCATCGAGCCCCGCAGCGGTGATGTGGTGATCGTCGCCCACCAGGGGGTGTTTCTGCTGCGGCCGCTGCGGCGGGAAGGAGAGCAGTGGCTGCTGGAGCCGCAACGACCCGGGGAGGGGGTGATCGTGCTGGACCTGGAGTCGTTCGATCGCTCAGGACTGTTTGGTGTGGTAGCCCATGCGGTGCATCACCTGGCCCGGTCGCCATCGCGGCGGCGCTGAGCCGGCTGGGTGCGGCTTGGCGGTGGGTGATCTCGGAGTGGTGATCTCTGAGGGGGTATTCAGTGTCGCGGCCAGCGCCACTGCCACCAGGGCCTGAGCTGTCGCCCGTTGGCAGGGGAGCTGTCCGGTTGCTGCAACAGCCGCGGTCCGCCCCACCAATGCAGGAGTTCGCGCAGTGCAGGGTGGCTGGCTTCTCCGCGGCGCAGCAGCAGCCAGAGCGTTTCGCTCAGCGGTTGCAGCGGGCGCAGGGGGATCAGACCGGCCTGGCTCCAGGGGGGGAGGGTGAGCAAGGTGAGGTGAGCGGGCAGCAGCAGGGACCGCTGGGCGAGCTGCCGCAGCCACGGCAGCGGGTCGGTGGCGGCGCAGTGGTGCAGGGGAAGGCGGTTCTCTGCCGTCAGCACCCGGTGCAGCAGGGGGTTGTGGTCTTGGGGCGGCAGCAGATACCCCCGGGGCGGCCAGGCGGCAGGGGCGCTGTCGCGGTGCCTGAGGCTGCTGCTGCCTGGTTCGCTCTGATGGCAGCCGCAACCACAGCCGTCGCGATGTCCGTCATGGCTGGTGCCGCTCGGCTGATGGAGCAGCAGCAGGGGCCGCTCGCCCAGGGCGATGGCCTGCACCTGCTGGCCCAGGGCCCTGGCCAGGCGGGGCGGTTGGCGGGTGGCCTGCTGCTGGCTGGCGCCGGCGACAGCGAGCAACACCGCATCCAGTTCGCCGTGGGTCAGCCGCTGGGCCCAGGCCGTGGCGGAGTGAAAGGCCAGCTGGGGGGCGGCGGCCGGCTGCACGGCAGTCAGCAGGGGAAGGTGGAGGGGATCACCGCCGAGGCGCAGGCTGTGGCCGCCCGGCGCGGCGTGGTGATGGAGGGGCGGGTCGATGGCGTGAGCAGCTTGCAGGGCTGGAGCGTTGGGCCATCCAGGCTGCGATCGATGGCCAGCGGAATGAGGCGCTAAACAGTCAGTGACAAGCAGTCATTTCCTAAAGGGGGATGAAACACTGCGGCCAGAAGGAATGGGCGCTGTGATGTGATGACGACAAGCCGGATATCGCCGCTGCGGTTTCACCTGATGATCGGTGCGGCGAGCAGCGGCAAGAGCACCGCGGCGCGGATCCTGGCCCGGCAGCTGCAGGAGCGTGAATCGCGACGGGTGCGTTACGTCAGCAGCGCCGAGATCCGCCGCCGGCTGTATGGCGATCGGGGGGTGCTGGGGCAGTGGGCGGAGGTGGAAGCGGAGATCGGCCAGCAGCTGCTCGAGGCGATCGCGGCGCAGGAGTCGGTGATCGTGGAGGCAAGTTATGTGCGCCGCGCCTTCCGGCTGGCGATCACCCAGGCGCTGGTACTGCCGGTAGCGGTGCAGTGGATCGGCTGGTGGCTGGATACACCACTGGAGCAGTGCCTGGAGTGGAACCGTCAGCGGCCGGTGGGTGTGCCCGAGGAGGTGATTCGGCGCCATTGCGCCCAGCTGCTGCAGGCGGCACCGGTGCCGCAGCGGCAGGAGGGATTTGCGCTGGTGGTGCGGCTGCGCAGTGACCAGGGCCTGCCGCTGGAGCGACTGGTTGGCGCGGAGCTGGAGCGACTCGAGGCGTGCCAGCGGCGTGGTGCCAACCGGGATGGTGCCTACCGGTTGCATGGCTACGCGCGGCTGCTGGATCTGGAGCGGCTGTTGTACCTGATCCGGCTGCTGAGCGAGCACCCGAAACTGACAGCGACGGGGGAGACGGCTGATGGGGAACTGGAGCGACTACTCGCCCCCCTGCCGTCAGGCGGTATCGCGCAACGGGCGGCGGCCCTGCTGGGGCGGCTGCATGGCGCCTGCTACGACGATCCGGAGGCGGTGCGCGACGACCTGACGTGGCTGGATGGGCAAGGGTTCACCGGCCGCTGGCTGGCGGTGGAAGAGGCGCAACTGCCGTTGATCGAGCCGCCGCCCTGGCCGCCGCAGCAGGGGCGGCCGCTGGGCGGGCTGCCGCGGCTGGCGGACCTGCAGGCGTTCCAGCGGGTGTTCACGCTGCTGCGGTACATGCTGCGCCATCCCCATGACCTGACGGCTGGGGAGCGGGTGACGGAACACCTGGCCCGCAGCCTCAACGCCAGCAGCCCCAACACGAGCAGTGGTGCAGGCGGCGTAGGGGAGGCAGGAAAGGAATGGACGGCGCGGCAGGTACAGGTGGCGATCAACGACACCCTGACGCCGTACGGGTTCCGGCTGCCGGGACGCAGCGGACGGCGGGGCTACAGCCTGGGGACGGCCCTGCTGTCGCTGGCGGAACTGCGGCAGGCCTGCGAGCTGCTGCAGCTGCAGGCGGATGGGCTGGGCGATGGCCAGGCGGCGGCGATCAGCGGGGTGCTGCGTGAACGGCTGGCGGCAATGCAGGGCCGCCAGGGTGGGGTGAGCGATGACGAGCGGGGGGCGCTGCCGCGGCGCCGCTGGATCCTGCCATCAGCGCCGCGAGCGGTGGCGCGGGAGCCTTTGGCCTTGATCGAAGCCGCCATGGGCCAGCGGCAGCGGCTGCTGCTCTCCCGCCATGGCCCAGCTGGAGGGGCCAGGCAGCCCAGAAGCAGCGGGCATCAGGCGGTGGCGGTCTGGCCGCTGCAGTTGCTCTTTCATGGCGGCCGCTGGTGGCTGCTGGTGGAGCACGATGCGATCGGTCAGCCGATGGGTCTGCTGAGCTGCCTGGAGCTGGAGCAGCTGCACGTGTATCAGCACGAGCGCCGGCCGGGGCGTGAGCGGAAGCGGCATGAACAGGCCCTTGAGCGCGCGGGGGTGCTGGAGCGGCGTTGCGGCGGGCTGTGCTTTGGCGAGTCTTTGGCGGCTCAGCAGGCGCTGGGGGAGCTGGCGCTGTGGCAGGAGGATCGGGTTCCGCCGGGCAGGTCTGACGTTGCCAGTGCTGCTGATCCGTGGCTGGTGCGGTTACGGCTGCGCTGCAGCGCGGCGGCGATGCGGCGGTTGCGGCGTGATCTGGACCGCTTCTCGCCAAAGGCGGTGCGTCTGGCGGCGGCGTTGCCGGGGGACAGCTGGGGCCGGGTGGAGCGGGGCAGCCGCCAGCTGCGGGCGAATGACGATCCACACCACCCCTATCCGGTGGAAGTGGAGCTGCCGCAGTGGGTGGTGGCGGGCGATGGGGAGCTGCGGCGCTGGCTGTTCAGCTACGGCGGGGAGCTGCGGATCGAGGCACCGGCAGCCCTGGCGGCCGAGCACCGGCAGTGGCTGAGCCAGGCGCTGGCGGCTTATGGAGCGGCGGCGGCTGCCGGTGAGGTGCCTGCGGGCGCAGAGTGCCGCACTGGTGTTGCGGCCATTGGAGTGGTGCAGGAAAAGCGGGAGCTGGCTGGGCCGGTGCGGATGGTGCGCAAGCGGCTGGCCGCCATGAGCAGTGGGGCACGGGTGAGGGCCCAGAGGCGGCAGCGCTGCTGAGCGGCGTGAGGGTTGCTGCGGGCCTGGGCTGGCTGGGTGCTGTCACTGACGCCTCGGCCAGAGCACGCCGGTGGCAGGCCTGCCCGATCCCCCGCCGCCGGTTCCCCCGCCCAAGCCACCGGCGGCAGCCAGCTGCTGGGCATAGAGCGGGTGCTGTTGCATCCCGGCCAGGCCGGCGGCGTTGGGACTCCAGTCGGCGATCAGATCCGGCACGCTGCCGGGCCCGATCATGCTGGGGGCCAGTGGCGGCAGGGCCACCACCGAGAGGCGATCGCTCACTGTGCGCCAGCCCAGCGCGCCGATGGCGCCCCAGCCGCTCAGTACAGCCGGCGGAGGACTGGAGGGAACACGGAGCCAGTAGTCATTGATGAAGCCACCAGCGGCACCGAGTTGGTAGAAGGTGCCACCACCTCCAGGGTCCGTGAACCGCCCGAGGCGGCGGGGGTCGCTGTGTTGGTTGTCGCCACACCAGAGCACAGCCGGCAGCGCCAGGCGCGGCTGGATGCTGTTGAAGGGCACAGGGCCGTTGGCGCTCGGTAGCGGTAGCCAATGGATGGGAGCGTTGAGCTGCTGGGTGGCGTTGCCCCCCACCAGCCGATGGCCAAAGGTCGGGTTATGGCCGGTCCAGGAGCGGAGCTCACTGGAGCCGAACAGGCCGCCAAGGGCGTTGGAACGGTGCAGCAAGAGACACCAGCCACTGGCCCCCGGGCTGCGAAAGAGGAGGATCGAGAGGTTGAGGCTGCGGCTGTCCTCGCCGGGGCGCAGTACGGTCGCCAGGAAGAACTCCACCCCTGGGGAGGGATCGAAAGCGACGATCAAGGTCCCCTCCAGTCCTGCCACCAGCGGCGTCCCGGTCGGGCCGTAGTGGGAGAAACCGGCCGACGCATAGAGCAAGAGCAGGTGGCCGGGGAGGCTGCCGTAGCCGCCGTTGCTGGTGTCATCGATCCAGTCGCTGGCATGGCCCAGGCGCAGCAGGGCGCTGGAGTCGCTGGCGCTGGAGCCCTGGACCAGGGAGACGGTGTGGAAGCTCAACACCTGGGGCGTGGTCGGGTGCCCGAGGCGCCAGACGAAGCCGAAGTTGGTGGCGCCGGTGGCACTGGCGTGGTTGCGCAGGACGCTCAGCTGCAGCTCGGCGTTGGCCGGGTTGGCATTGGCTGCGGCGGCGAAGGCACTGAAGGCCTCATG
This sequence comes from Cyanobium sp. Cruz-8D1, assembly GCF_024345975.1. Lineage (GTDB taxonomy): Bacteria > Cyanobacteriota > Cyanobacteriia > PCC-6307 > Cyanobiaceae > Cyanobium. The sequence continues at coordinate 6,832 of NZ_JAGQCD010000046.1, forward strand.
CAGCCGCATCCCCACGTCGGTGGGGGCAGTGCTGGCCCAGTTGTAGGTGTCAGGGCCCCAGGTGCGGGCGCAGGCGGTGAGGGTCATGGGGCGTCGATGAGGCGAACGGCCAGCCGGCTGGGGCCAAACACCAACCACTCGCTGCCGTCTACGGGCTTGAGGTAGCCGCCGGTGGCGAAGGTGCGGGGGTAGGTGCCGAAGTCCGCCGGCAACACCACCGGAGCCCAGCGGCGCACCGGCGGCAGGGGGAGGCTGTTTGAAATGGAGGGTGTCGCCAGCATCCAGGCCGAGGGTCGTCGCAGGACGAACGGTGGGCCGTGGGAAACCTCGCTCCACAGGGCCGTCGCGAAGATCTCCTTATTGGCGGTGAGATTCCAGGCGACCATGCATTGCAGCCCGGCCATGGTGGTGTTGTGCAGGTGCCAGAGGCCGGAGGTGACGTCCTTGGCGATGAGCAGCACCACCGCCTGGCGGGTGGAGAACATCTGCAGCGAGAGGCAGAAGCCGAAGTACTCCTGGCCTGGGACCAGGCTGCGCACGACCCAGGCCAGCGCCGGGAAGGGTTCCGCGGGATTGAGGCTCGCTGCAGGGGCGTGGAACTGGCCGCCAGATAGCAGTCCATGGGCGCCGAGCCCGCCTGTGGGGTTGTGGCCGGCGGCCAGGCCCACCGCCGAGGTCACGGTGGTGGCAGCCAGGGTGGCGACCCACTGGCTGATCAGCTGCACCGGTTGGCCGCCACTGGTGGCGGCGAGGGTGGCGCGGATGGTCCAACCCAGGTGCTCAGCGTCGGCAGCCGGGCCGGTGAGCACCTCGAGCAGCTGGCTGGGGTTCTGGGCGTTGGCAACCGCCAGCCAGCTGGCGAGCAGGGCCTGCACGTCGCTGAAGAGATCTGGTATCGGGAAGCCCTGATCACCGCGGCGGGAAAGATCGGAGAGGATCGCCGCCATCAGAGGGCCAGCAGCAGGCTGCTGATCGACAGCATCGCCTCGATGGGTTGGCTCTGGTCGGTGCGCAGCAGGCCATGCAGCACGGGGACGAGTGGATCGTCCTGGTTGGCCCAGCTCACCCCCGGCGGCAGGCGCAGCACCGCGCTCTGCTCGGTGAAGACCACATCGAGCACCACCCCTGCCGCGGGATCTGGATCGACGCTCTGGGGCCGACTGGCGTCAGCGAGGGCGGCGGCGTCCGAGACGTAGAGGCTGAGCCAGGCCGGGATGTCACAGCTGACGATCAGCAGCAACCCGGCGCTGCCCAGCCGATCGAAGCTGAGGGTGGCCACCTGGGGACCGGCGGAGATCGGCAGCAGCAGGCCCTGGCTGAGCCGGCGTGGTCCTTCTTGTCTGGCGACCCAGCCCATGGCTCAGGGCACCACGGCGATCTTTCGAATCGCCCGCACGGTCTGAGCTGTGCTCTTGCTGGCCGGATCCCAGTTGCCGTAATACCAGTCCTGCACCAGGTGGGTGGTGGCCGAGTCCTGAGTGGAAGTGCCGATCGAGCCGGCAAAGAACTCCTGGGCGCCGCCGATCGCAAACAGCGCCACGGCGCTCTGGGCTGGAATCACGCCGGAGTAATCGGCGCTGGTGGGCGGAACGGCATAGCTGTTGGCCCCAAAACCCGGGGTGTTGCCCTCGCTGTTGTCCGGCTTGAAGCGCCGGTAGAGGATCTCCAGCTCGAGCAGGGCCGGGATGTACCAGTCGTCGTAGCCGCCGATGGAGAGGGCCCGGGCCCACTGGTTAGCCGGGTGGGCGGCGTCCTTGGCCGCCTCGCTGTTGGCGAACCCGTCGAAGCTGCTCCCCGTCCCGGCGGTGGCGGTGTTGGAGGTTTTGCAAGCCCTGGAGCTTTCGCCGCTGGCCTTGGGAGCAATGATCAGCGCATGGGTCGCAGTGCCGTTGGCGGCCTGCGAGATCAGCCCGCCGTAGAAGCCGCCCTGGAAGGCGGTGCCGATCGCCGGCAGATCGCCGATGGAGAAGCCAGCTGGAGGCGGCTGCAGCTGGTGCACCTCACCGCTGATCAGATCGAGATAGAGATCGCCGGCCAGGGCGCCGGGGATGGAGCCGGGCGCTCCGTTGCCGACGAACCAGCCGCTGCCGCGTGCGCCCGCAGGGCCGGCCACTCCGGCAGGGCCAGCTGTTCCCTGAATCCCCTGCGGGCCTGCAGGTCCACTCCCGCCGGCGGGTCCAACACCACCTGTCGGCCCAGTCGGGCCGGCAGAGCCTTGGGGGCCAGCAGGACCGGCAGGACCGGAGATCGAGCCCGCATCGATCCATTCCGTGGTCGCGGTGCGCCAGAAGTACAGCACATCACTGCGGCTGCCTGAGGCGTTCTCCACCACATAGGCGTCGCCATCCACCTGGCCGCTGTTCGGCAGGTTGGCTTCTGTCGCCACTGAACCCTTGAGGTTGATGCCGGTCCCCGCCGCACCCTGGGGGCCGGCAGGGCCTTGAGCGCCTTGAGGGCCAGCCGGGCCTGCCGGGCCAGCACCACCGGCAGGCCCCTGGGGGCCTGCAGCACCAGCAGGCCCCTGCGGTCCAGCAAGGCCCTGGGGGCCAGGACCACCGGCCGGCCCGGTCGGTCCAGCAGTCCCGGGGGACCCAGCCGGGCCGCGGAGTGAGCCGGTGTTCTGCCAGGTCATCAGGCGGGCGGAGAGGATTCCTGCCTTCTATTGCCACCGAGCCAGTCAGCGGCCCCAGCCTTGGTTCAGGTGAGCAGCCAGGCGGCACCGCTCCAGCGTTTCGCTGGTTTCACCACCCAGCTGGTGCCACTCCACACCAGGACAGGCCGCAGCACCCAGGCGCTGCCGCTCCACACCGAGAGCAAGCCCCCCTCTGGCGGTGGCACCTCCTCGAGGCCGAAGAACTCCTCGGTGATGATCTGCCCGGCCAGGCCACGGTCCCAGCGATCGGAGCTGCCTGCAAAGGGCAGGCGGCGATCAAGACCTGAGCGGTTCAGGGTCACCGATCAGCCGACCGCGAAACGAACGACACCTTTGGAGACGCCCGTGGTTGTGGTGCTGCAGAGCTGGATCAGGGCCAGACAGGAATCGTTGGCGATCAGCGGCAGGGCCAGGCTGGCCCAGTCGTAGACCTCCGCCTTGTTCGCCACCACCGTGAAGAAGCCGGCGCGGTAACGGGTGCAGGTGACACCGAAGTTGCCGGCGGTGCCGCTGGTGGCGCTGAGCTGGACGCTGTCGACCGCCTTGATGCCGCTCTTGCCGGCCGCCGGCAGGAGCTGATAGAGGCCGGCAGCCCGGCTGGTGGCCGCCAGGGGCACCGTCACCGTGCCGCTCGTGTCGTCGCTGTAGGTCACAGCCACGGTTGCGGTGACCGCCGTGGAGCCGGTGTCGGCGTACCACTCCAGCCACCACTGGAGCTGGCTGTGATCCGCCAGGCCGATCCGTTCCGGCTCGATGCCGGCAAGAGTCAGCGGCAGGTTGCTGGTCTGCGGCGTTGCCACGTTGCCCACCAGGCCCGCCTGATGGCAGAGGCGGTCATGGATCTCCAAGGTGCTGGTCGCCAGGCTGCTGGCCACATCCACCCAGGCCAGGTAGTTGGTGAGTGGGGCCGTCTGGTTCTCGAAGGTCAACGAGCCGAGCAGGCCTTTGGTGCAGGCTGCTGCGGCCGTAGGGATAGCGCCCTGGCCCGGCTGGCCGGTGGCGCGCCACAGGGAATAGAAGCGTCCGGCCACGGCGTTGCTGATCGAAGCCTTGTCGAACAACCCATGGCGGGAGTTCGCCAGGGCAGCGATCAACTGGTCGCGAGAGGTGATGGCCATGGTCAGGTCAGGTCGTGTCGATCCAGAGGTCACCGGGGGCGGGATCAGGCGGCGGCGAGGGCCCCACGGTGAGCCGCGAGGCGTTGAGCTTTGCGGCCAGGGCCTGTTGCAGGTCGCTCTGTTCGCCGAGGTTGCCGCCGATGGCGCCCCAGCTCGGCGCAGGGCCGGGCGATCCCGGCACCCCTTGGGGCCCCTGCGGCCCTGGAGCACCCTGGGGTCCCTGCGGGCCGAGCAGCGATTCACCAGAAGGGGTCCAGCCCATCAGACCTCCAGCTCGTAGATGCTGCCGCTGAGGCGATCGAGATACAGATCCCCCGGTGCCGGCGGCGGCTGCGCCCCCTCCTGCCACGGCAGGGTGGGAGGCCCATCGGCTGAGTACCAGCGCACGCCGCGGCTGGCGGCGCCGGAGCCGTGCATCGCCACCAGGGCGGGCTGGCCGTCGATCGGGCTGGGCAGGAGCCCGAGGCCACCCTGCGGATGGAGGCGCAGCTGCCACTGCTCGTTGCGGCTGCCGTCGTAGGCGTTGCCGCTGAGGCCCGCACCAGGCACCAGCACCAGGCCCACACCAACACGGGGCGGATCATCACCGGGTCGCGGTGACGTGATGGGCAGCGGGCAGCTGAGCAGAGCTACCTCAAGGGTCGCCACCAGGAGCCCCACCTGCACGGTGATGGTGAGATCCTCGATGTCGGCGTAGAGGTGGCGCGGTTCCGGTATCCGCGAATCGAATGCCGTCCAGGGCACGGTCTCGCTGCTGCCATCACCCCAGGCGATCTGGATCGGTTGCGGCGGCAGCGCCCTGGGGTTCACCAGCAGCACCACACCGCGGGAGAGGGCCGGCTCATCCCAGCGGCGGGGGGATGGCATCCAGCTGAGCTCCAGATCGAGGGACGGAACCGGTGCGGTGCGGAAGCCGATGGCCAGCCAGCGCGGCACCTCGTGGGGCACCACCCACTCCCCCCGGCCGGGACAACCGAGGGGCGGCAGCAGGCGAAGGCGATCACCGTTCTGCGGTGGCGTGGGGGGCAGCGGGTAGGGCATCGCTCACGCACCGTTACTGGCCATTACCAGGGGGTGGATCAGATCAGAAGGCTGGGCACCAGGTCCTCAACCTCGTCCTGGCCCTCGCCCAGGTCATCGGCCAGGGGCTTGCTCTGGGCCTCGGGCTCCCCGTCGCCAACGGCTTGATCAGCAGCCATCAGCTGCTCCACGGTGGCGAGCAGCTCGGCGCGGGTCTGGCTGAGATCGAGGTCAACCCCGAAGCGTTCACGCACGGCGGCGACGATCTGCGGCTTGGTCATCCGCTCCACATCCAGCGGCGCATCTTGGCTCTCCTTGCTGTTGACGGTGTTCTCGATGGCGCCAGCGCCCACGCCATCGCGGTCCGCCAAAAGTCCATCCGGCAGGATCTCGCCGCCATCCGCCGCCAGCAGCGGTGGCTCCTCGTCCTCATCAGCCAGCGGGGCGGGAGTGTGAATGGTCCAGCCGAGGCGGCGCCAGCCGTCGGCGTGGACCGGATAGATGATCCGCTCCTGCTCGCCGTCCTTGGAGATCAGCAGCATGCCGGCGGGGGCCGCCAGTCCGTCCTCGATCGGTGCCATGGGTGGAGCCTCAGAAGGTGAGGCCGGCGTAGGCGCCGGCCGGAGTGACGGTCACATCGCTGGGGTTGGTCATCAGAACGCGGGCGTAGTAGAGGCTGTAGGCCCCCACATCGCTGGCATCGGCCGGTGCCACGGCGAGGTTGGCGCCGTTGAGTGGCGCCTCGACCCGCCCGCCACCGGCGGGGATCGCCACCTCGGCGGCCTGCACCCAGGTGCCCATGGTGCCGTTGAGCAGCTCGGGGGCCACCTGCAGGGTGAAGGTGACAGCCGTGAGGGTGCCCGGATGGGAGGCCAAAAAGGTGAACACGTCCGTTGCATCGAGCGGCGTGCTCAGTTTCACGGTGGTGCCACCAGCGATGGTGCGCTCGTTCGGATCGGTGGCGGAGTGGTTGATCCAGCCCACCAGGGTGGCGGCGGCATCAATGGGTCGGCTCATGGTCGTGTCCTCGGCAGAAGGTGGATCAGCAATGGCGTGGAAAGTGGCTGGGACGAGAGCTCAGTTGACGGCGGGGCCGATGTTGAACAGGCGGCCCACGGAGCGGTCATTGCAGACCGCGAAGCCGACGTACCAATCCACCCGGGTGCGGAAGACCGGGGCATCGGGAACCTCGCCGAAGTCGCGCACCGAGATGCCGTAGCGGTTCTCAAAGGGGCCCTGCAGACCGGTGACCATCTCGTCCCCGAAGGCGCAGCAGTAGAAGCTGGTGGTGCCTCCGGCTTCCCCGAAACCGAGCACGGGATGGCCGTTGGCGTCCTCATCCACCACGAGGATCTCGCTGTCCTCGAAATAGTGGCGGCCGTCGATCACCTGGTAGAGGTCACCGCCTGCCACCCGGCTGGCGTGGCTGATCTGGCGCCGCCCGGCCTTGCTGGTGAGCAGCACCTTCTCACCGCCATTGGCGTTGACGGAATCAACCAGTGATTCGAGCCTGGTGAGCTTGACGGTGCCGCCGTCGTTGTCGATGGTGCGGGGCCCATCGGGGACGAGCCGCTTGCTGAGGCCGTTGAAGGCGCGTGGATCGAAGCTGGCGTCACCGTTGATGATCGCGGCCTCCAGCGTCATGCGCATGGAGCGCACTTTCTGCTCGGTCTGGCTGGCTCTGGCCTCGGCGCCATTCATGTCAACGATGGAGCGGTCCACATCGAGGTCCCCCCCGAAGAGATGGACGAACTCGGTCTCGTTGGTGATGGCGCCGTAGCTGCGGCGGTAGCCCTCGTTGACACCGCGGAAGCCGACACGGGGCAGCTTGATCTCTTTGGGGTACTTGAGGGCACCACCGGAGAGATTGCGGAAGGGCAGTCGGCGTAGAAGCTCACCTTCCGCGAAGGTCTTGGTGACAGCGAGGCGATCGACCCGCGTCTCATGCTTCATCGCCTCGATGAGGGTGAGGCCCATGGTCACTCCGGGAGCAGAGGCTCCAGCAACGTCACCAGCTATTGCCAGGCAGGCTTAGCAGCGCCGCTGGCAAGAGGAAGGCAGGGGGGCAGGCGGCGGCCTTCCTCACGATCTGCGGCGGCGCAAGGGCTGCGCAAGTCGTGGAGCGAGCTCCACGACCCTTGCCCTCGCCGCAGGACCGCTCGGGTCCGCCTGCCATTCCCCTCATGGCGCTCCAGATCCTGCTCATCCAGCGCAAGCTGATCGCCCACAGCGAGCTCGCCTATAGCGCCATCAAGGCGCATGTCCCGCCAGAGCCGGTGCTCGGCCAGGAGCTGCTCTGCTGGCTGTGCTTCTGCCCGGCAGAAGCGCTCACGATCTCCAGGATTGGGCCGATCGTGGTGGCCCACGGCGGCGCCTGGGCGAAGGCCCGTGAGCTGGAGAGCCTGCACTGGCCGCTGCTGGGCGGCACGGCGATCCACGGCAAAGCCGTGGGCCTGTCACGGCAGCAGCGCGATGGCGAGCACGAGGCGCTGAGCGAAAGCGAGGCACTCCATGCCCAGCGCGTCCTGGCGCGGCACTGCTCGGCGCTGGTGCAGCACTACTGCCCGATCCATCAGGCGTTTGAGCGGGGGCTGCCCTGGGATGAGCTGCAGCATTTTCGCGCCAGCGATCTGGCCGGCCAGGCCGAGATCGTGCAGCAGAGCCGGCAGCGGCGGCGCGCCCTGCAGGTTGCCGCTGTCCGGGCCTGAGGGTCGGGGCGGGGTCGCCGCTGGTGGCCCCGCCTGAGCGCTTTGCGGCAGCAGGGATGCAGTGTCCCGGGACATCCAGGCGATGACCCATCTGGGGGTCTGGCGCACGCAGGCCGCTTCATGGTGCGGGATGGCCTCAAGGGCTGACGCGAGCGGCTACGCCGCCCTTGACCCCATCCCGCGATCCGCTGGCGTCCTTCGCTGCGCCGGCCATGGCCACCGCTGCCCGCATCCGCTCCCTCTCCCGCCACAGCTCCGCTTCTTTGGAGCGGTTGAGCTTCATCTGCTGCACCACCTCTCCTCCCCTGCCGCGCCTGAGGGCGCTGGCTGATGCGCTGCTGCTGGAGCGGCAGCTGGGAAATCCTGCCTCCTGCCCGGCCTGGGTCCGGCCTGAGGAAGTGCCCTATTGAGGCCCGCAGGCCTCAAAGGCTCGGCCTGGCGGTAGGGAGCCGCCAGGCCGTTGCGCTTTCGGCGGCAGTGGCAAGAGAAGGGAGTTGCACTGCGTCCGTGGCCACGATGTCGCCCCAGCGGTTTCTCGACCGCTTCCTCCACTTCAAAGCTCAGAAGCAGCAGCAGCGGGTCGTGCTGCTGTTGCACCAGGCGATCAGCCAGCTGGAGGGGGGTGAGGCGATCCTGCGCGAGGAGGCGCCCTGGGCGGTCGCCTTCAGTGAGAAGCCCGAGCAGCCTGTGGGTGCTGCACTCCCGCCGTTGGATCCCCGCGGCACCGAGGAGGCCGGCCTGGCCGGGCCATCGATGAAGGCCCCGGTCAAGCCAGGGGACTCCTACCTGCTGGTCAACGACCGGGACCAGGACATGGAGGCCTACGACCACAGCGGCCGGTTCCTCTGGCGGGAACCGTGCCTGGCCCGGGGCCAGGGCGCTGACACCGAGTGGCGCCACACCGGCACCGACACCCCGCCGGGGCTCTACAAGCTGGGGACGGTGCACAGGGACTGGGAGAAGAACCCCAACCCGCCTCGGGATGCAACGTTGCAGGCCTATGGCTGGTACAGCTACGACATGGTCGAGCTGGAGGGCCAGGAGCGCAAAGTCGGCCGGGCCGGGATCATGCTCCACGGCGGCGGCACCGGTTGCGGTTGGCCCGGGGCCTGGGCGCCCCGGCAGACGCTGCTGCCCACCCTGGGTTGCCTGCGGGTGCACAACGCGGTGCTGCGCGAGCGGATCCTGCCGCTGTACGAGCAGGGCACCGTCTATGTGGGGGTGTTCCAGGAAAAAAAGTAGCGGCGGGGCCAGGGGCTGAGCCCGGCTCCAACAACCTGCAGCACTGGCTCGAGTTCCTCACCAGCTCTGCTGTCACCAAGGCCAGCGACAGCAAGATCGCGCCACTCAGCGGCCCGCCCAGAAGTTGAACAGACGCCGCCCGATCGATGGGCGCAGCATCCTGCCGCGCACCAGCCGGCTCAGTTCCCGGTAGATCGCCTCCAGCAGCTCGCCGTGGGGGAGTGCCTCCGGCACATCCGTTGCCGCCAGTGGCGTGTCGAAATGGATGTTGAGGATGCCGATCGGCAGGCCTTCCAACAGGATCAGACGCCCGTAGAGGAAGGTGATGCCATTGCGCTGCAGGTAGTCCTGGCAGGGCACGGGCAGCAGGCTGCTGAGCCGCACGAGGTGCCAGCTGTCGGCGCCATGGGCGATGAGGATCTCCAGGTCCTGGCGGATCCGCTCGATCGGCAGGTCTTTTGATTCCAGCGCCAGCGGCAGCCGGCCCAACGAGACGTAGGAGCTGACGATCGTCACCCGCGAGAAGGCGTAGCCGTAGCTGGTCAGCCCAGGGCTGTAGAAGCTGCCGAGTGCCACCCGGCTGGAGCCGGTGAGCACCCCCACCTGGGCCAGCAGATCGGCCATGTAGCGGCTGTCCTGCTGGGTGCCGAGCAGGGTGCCGATCCTGGCCATGACGGTGTCGCGCAGGAAGGCGCGCCACAGCAGCCAGGCGGCCATACCAAGCAGCAGCAGGCCATCGGCTGAAAGGCTCAGGTGCAGGGGCCCGAGGCTCGGCAGCTCGGGCAGCGGACCCACCACCCCCGCTGGGGGCTCCTGCGGGGCCTCTGGCGGACCTGGTTGCTTCCCGGGTCCTGCAGCAGCGCCGGGAGGATCTGTGCTCGGGTCGCTCATTGGTTCCGTGCGGACGGCTGGCGCGAGCAGCGGCCGGGCAGTGGGAAGTCGCTGGGGCAGGGCTCAACAGCACTTACCAGGCAGCGACAGCAGGCGGATCAGATCGATCAGCGCGGCGGAGCGGTTGGCTCTAGGCGTTGGTCGGCCGGGCGGATGGTGGCAAGGGTCTGTGGGAGGGAACGGGAGCACGCCTGGGCTTGTCCTTCGCTCAGCTTGGCCTCCTCCTGCGTCGAGGCCTGGGGTCGCGCGTCCGTCGCCTCAGATCCGTGCCCCGTCCCCCATCCCCGGCCGATGCCCTGTTCCACCAGTTCCGCCCGCTGGCCGATTCCATCGCCCGTGGGTTCCACCACCGCGGCTGCCGGCTGATCGAGCTGGAGGATTGCCGCCAGGTGGCCCGCATGGCGCTGTGGCTCGCCTGCAGCCGCATCGAGGATCCCCTTTCCGCTCCGGCTTTCCTCTCGCGCTGCATCCGCGGCGCCCTGCTCCATCACGCCCGCGATCTGGGCCGCACCATCCGGGTGCCCCGGCGCGAGCAGGAGAAGCCCGGCGCCAAGCACCCCTGGGTGCTCACCTCCCTCGATGCCCCGCTGCCCAGCGGCGAGGGCACGCTGCTCGATCTCGTTGCCGATGAGGCCCCGCAGGCTGAGCGGCTCAGCACTGAGGTCCAGGAGTTGGAGCAGCTGCTCGATCAGCTGCCGGCCAGGCAGGCGCTGGTGATCCGGCTGCGGCACCTGCAGGGCCTCGGCTGCCGCGAGGTCGCCGAGCAGCTCGGGATCAGCCGCACCAGCGTCAGCCGCGTTGAGCATCAGGCCCTGGGCCGGCTGCGGCAGGAGCTGCGGGCCTGAGGGCCCTGGGGGGCCTGCGGGGCCCCCTCTTAAAGGCTGCGCATCAATCAGGGCTCTCTTCATCGCCCGGGCGACGGGTGTACTGCCCCAGCGCATTGCGACGCGGGGCTGGAGCCGAGTTCGGCGCAGTGCCGCCACGGCCGCTGTCCATGAAGTAGGTGGCCGCCGACTGGCCCACCAGGGCGACGCTGGGCAGCACCAGGCTCCAGCGGTGCTCGCAGATGGCGGGGCCGGACGCCCGCAGCTCGCACACCCCCACGAAGGCCAGCAGGACGGCGATCTCAGCGGCCACCAGGGCCATGATCGGTCCGGTGTTGGTGGATTGGTGGCGGGCCATCTCCAGCGGCGCAAACCTCACCAGCTGTTGCCAGGGCGCTCAGCGCCAGGACATTCAGCGCCGGGGGGCAGCGGCAGGGCCGTGGCCCCGCAGGTACACCTCCACCTCCTGCTTGCGCACCACCCGGCTCTCGCGGCTGTTGCTGATCTGCACCCGGCCGCCATGCACCTCGGCGGTGACGCGCCAGGGCCCGGGGGAGGGATCACACGAAGCAGATGCCGGGCGGGGTGACGCGTTGATGCTCTTCTCGGTCGTCAGGGGTCGCTCGCCAAGGACATCAGCCAACAGATCACGGGTGGAGGGGGGCATGGCGGCACGGGGCGTAGGGAGAGCGGAGTTGTGCAGCCGGAGAAAAGGCATCCCCGCTACCTGAAGCTCTTGCCACGCCTGGGCCTCGTCTCGTTCAGCGACGGGCGATCGACGCCGCACGTCAGCACAGGGCAGGGCTGCGGGCAGATGGGCGGCCACAGCAAGAGCGCGTCACAGGTTGCCCTCGGTTTGCGGTTCGGCAAGGGCTGCGCAAGGCCGCTGCGCGGCCCCTTGCCTTCTCCGGCCACGCCGGGGCGGTCCTGTCGCGTCCCTCGCCAGTCCTCCCATGGCTGCACCACAAGGCCCCAGCTGCGAAATCCGCTGCGTCATCGAGCATCACTATCCCGAAGGTCCCAAGGGCGGGTCGCAGCCCGTTGAAGTCCGCTTCTTCGGCAAGCGAGGCAAGCTTGTCAAGAAGCTGCGCTTCGTTCCGGCCGCCAAGGCGCACGAGATCGCCCGCAAGTTGCAGGGCGCCAAGGGCTCCACCATCTCGGTGCTATGAGTCCCAGGGGGCTTCGGCCCCCTTTTCGCACAGACCAGGCTGGCGCCGAGGCGGGTTATTAATACGGACCAAGCTCAGTTACGACGATCTGGTGATGAGCCCTGGGAGGTTCTCAATAAAATTAGCCAGCTGGGGCCGCTTGGGTCCTGCCGCTCAGCGGTCATGTCGCATCACATCGCGCAGGTGGTTCTCGGACGCGAGAACCACCTGCGCGATGTCTTGTGAACTGGAGCTAGCATCCTTTGATCAACTGTCTTGTCATCTCGTGTCCGCTTCGCTTCAGTCGTGGTTCTCGGGAAGCAGGGGGACTTCTCCTGTCCTTGGTTCACCGAAGCCGCCGAATATCAAGTTGAACTAAGCCGCTACGCGGCAGATTCCAACAGCCGATTATAGCCCAGTCCCTATCAAGGCCAGCCACTGCGTCGCCGATGCGACCAGGCCACTGTGACTGAGTGCGGCGGTTGGCTGGGCCTCA
>NZ_JAGQCD010000047.1 GCF_024345975.1 Cyanobium sp. Cruz-8D1
GCCCGTTCGCAACCAGAACTGGCCTGCTGGGCAGTCTGCGTGCCTAAACTGGAGAGTGCAACAGCTCAACCGGTTCGTGCTGCCGGCTGTAGGACATTTCACCTAGGGCAGAAGCCAAAGAAAACCTAAAAAATGGCCTGATTCTTCTGCAGTGGGCCCAGGGCCTCAACGTTGCAGGCTTGTTCAACTGCGGATAGATCGTGGCTGCGCACGATCTATCCATATTCGTTAGGCGTCAGATGTATTACTGTTCACTATTAGGAGATGACCAAGTGAATCATGCCTTCTCAGCACTGCTCAACGAAAGAATCGAACTTTTTAACTATTCTTTTACTGCAGCGGCGCGTCAGGCTTTCGTCGATCCGGCAACGGGCAAGCTCTTTCATGCAGGAGAGTTCGGGACGTACCGAGAAGGCATTCTTCGAGACTTCATGCGGCTATGTATCCCTGCGCGTCTCGATATTGGTACAGGTTTTCTAATAAATAGCGCAGGAGAGGTTTCTACGCAGGCCGACATTGTTATCTATGACAGATCTGCTGCTCCTCGTGTTGAGTCAAACGAGCATCAGCGCTTTTTTCCTGTTGAAGGGGTATGCGCGATTGGCGAGGTAAAGAGTCGTCTTTCCAAAACCGGCTTACGTGAAGCACTTAACAAACTCGCTCGCGTTAAGGCTAAAGCTGATCATGTATCCTCCACGATTCCGATTCATCGTGATAGAGCGGTCGTAGCAAGGCCCTTCAGTCGCGAGACAGAAGAATATGATCAACTCTTCTCTTTTATTGTCTGCGAAGGTTTTGATTTTGACCCTAGCTCGCTCGTCAGCGAAGTTACTGGCTGGTACGAGAAAGACATTAAGAACCATAATATGCACAATCTGGTACTAAGCACCTCGGACGGCCTTCTTTTATATGTAGACAAGAATGACAAGTCTTGGATGTATCCATCTACTCCTACATGGCAAGTAAAGAACAGATTCATCAGGGCCAACGAGAACAAGTACGTTCACTTCCACTTTTTCTGCGGCTACATGTACAATGCGACATCTTCTGCAACAGTTCTCTTCCCTGAAATGTCCGCCTACATGCCTCCTGTCTCGGGTGGGTCTAACCAGGATGAGGCCTAACAGCATCATTCACCCGTCCCGGTCCAAGGAACTTGCCTTTGGCAGAAGTTGCTTCGGGCGGGTGATGATGAGCGTTAGAAGCAAATACATGGACCCAAGGCAGGCTGCCTAGATATTGCAAGACATGAAGATTATTGAGCCTGGTCAGAAATCCATGATGAAATCAATTTTCTCAAGGAAAGCGATGATTTCCAAGCGTTTTGTCCGTGCCTTTAGCGCTGCTGCACTAATAATCGCCTGCATCGCAGGACTGGCCATCCCGCGTCATGCTGTTGCCCAAGCAGCGCAGCAACACTCCCAATCAATGTGGGTGACGGTGAGACGTTATGAGGGAATTCCTGATTCCGGTAAGGCGGCACGGCTGGTTGGAGAATCATTTATACCTATGATCTCCAGAATACCAGGATTTATCGAGTACTTCTTCGTGGATGCAGGCAATGGGGTGATGGTCTCAACCAGTGTATTCAAGACAAGCGCAAGTGAGGAAGAATCTACCATGAAGGCTAGGCAGTGGATATTGAACAATCCAGAAGCCACTGCTGCACTTCCGAATCCACCGCAGATCACAGCCGGAAAAGTTGTGGGCTACAAAGGCAAATAGGATGTTTCTAGGGCATTGATAACACATTGTTTTACACAAGCAGATGTACACAGGCATCTCAGATCTGATTCAGAGTTGACTACATACTCCTTAGCCGGTGATATCAGCATGGGTTTGAGGTCGGCGGAATCGCAACCTGCACATACCTGAATGCGCTCTTATCCTCTCGTAACCAATCTCGACCTAATCATTTTTCGCGAGGTAATTCCGGATGTCCTGATACGCTAGGCGCTTTTGATGCTTGGGATCCTGATCACTTCTAACATCGCCATTCACCTGAGCCGCCGCCGTATGGCCACCTCCGTGGCTGAAAACAATCTGCGGCCAGGTGATGGCGAGCGTCACGCCTCCCCCACCTCAATCGCCACCACCCGCTGACTACAAGCCACCACAATCTCCCCCCACCGCTCTCTGCTGAACCCCAGCCGCTTCGACAGCTCGCCAGCGAGAGTTCCCAGCCGCAGCCATTTCTGGCCCCCGGGCATGCAGCTCGTCGTGCCAGACAGTCGTCTGGTCCCCTTTCCCCTTGGCTCCAGACCTAAGTCTGTGGCGCACCAGAATGGTGCTCCAGAGCTCCACCCATGCCCCCTGTTTCCGGCGTACCCCTGGGCTTCGGCCGACAATCCTCTTCGCCCGAGCCAGCGGCCTGCCCTTGTGGCGGTAGTGCCTACAGCAACTGCTGCGGGCCATTGATTGCGGCAGAGCAGTTGGCGGCCACGGCCGAGCAGCTGATGCGGTCTCGATACAGCGCCTTTGCCCTGGCGGCCAAGGATCCAAAGGCGATTGAGCATCTGCTGCGCACTCATCCTGAAACCGGCCAGACGGCAGCGGCTCGTCGCAAGGCTCTGAAGGAAAGCTGCCGCAACATCCAGTGGCTCAGCCTCAAAGTGCTGGATTGCCAGGACGGCGGTGTACTCGATAAGTACGGGACGGTGACCTTTGAGGCCCGCTGGCGCGATCGCGATCGGCGAGAAGGCGTGCTCAAGGAGTGTTCTCGTTTCGGTCGTGGAGAGTCCGACGAGTGGCTTTATCTCAAGGCCCTCAGCCTCGGTGATGTCACCGCAGGCTGAACACAAAAGCGGCATTGGCTGCGGTCACCATCTATCAATCTGCGTCAGAGCACTCCACTCCCCACGCCACCACCCGCTGACTGCAGGCCTCCACAATCTCTCGCCACCGCTCCGCACTGACCCCCAGCCGCCCCGGCACCTCCGCGGCCTCCACCCCCAACCGCATCAGCTTCAACCCTCTGGCATGTAGCTCCCGCCAAGAGGCCGGTACCTTGATCAGGAAGCCCTTATCCCGGAGGTAGTGATACACCTCCCCATTCGCATAGGTGCGGGCATAGGGCCGAAAGGATCCCCGCTCCGGTGAGTAGCGGCGAGCGGCCTGGAGGATGCCGAGCATGGCGATCTGCTCAATGTCTTCCTTGGGGTGACCGGTGCGGCGCGAGATGTTGCCGGCCACCGTCTTGGCGATGTCGAGGTGCTGCAGCGCCAGGGCATTAGCGGCGGCATGAGGGTTTACCGGCCGGTGCCGCCGCGGCTTGGCCGGGAAGGCGATCACCAGCTGAACGGCCTGTTGGCTGGGCTCGGGCCGCGCGCGCTGGGGGCGGCGCGGTCGACGCGCCACGCAGGTCACCACCACGGGCGGCCGCAGCGGCAGGGCCAGCTGGCCGGCGGCTACGCGGCAGGCCGGAGTTCGCAGGGGCCGCTGAGCGCTGGCGACCGTCATCGCTCAGCGGCTGAAGACCATCGGCACCGGGGAGGTGCCATAGCCCCGACCCCGCCAGAACTGGGTCTCGATCCAGAGCACGCCCTGGCAGAAGGCATCCACCTGATCGTCGACACCGCCCCTGGGCGAGAAGGCCAGCAGCTCATCGATCAGCGAGTCGGCTTTGCGGGCAAAGCGCACCTGCCCCGCCTCCACCAGCGGGGCGACGGCATGGGCGCGGGAGGCTTTGCTGCCCTTGGGCGGAATGGCGATCAGCCCCGGCACCTGGCGCTTGAGCAGCTGGCAGACGGCCGGGCCATTGGCGGCGTCCTCGATCAGCACCGCATGGGGCCGCAGGCCCTGGCGTTCCAGGGAGGCCAACGAGGCCAGCAGGAACTTGATCACCCCCGGCAGGTCCAACCGCTGGCGGTGGGCCCAGAGCGCCTCGATCTGCAGCTCCGCCCAGGGGTCCTGCACGGCGGCGGGGGTGTGAATCAAATTCACCCCCCTTGGCGACCCTTGAGCCCCGGCGGCATTGGCTGCCAGCGCCAGGCCCTGCCGCCGCGCCTCCGCAGCCGGATGCCGCTGCGGCTCCAGCAATCCGAGCAGGGCAAAGCCACAGGCGTCGTTGTCCTTGCCGTCCTTGAAGCTCAGGTCGCAGCTCAGCACCAACGGCGCGTAGCGCCGGGGCTGGCCAGGGGCGACAGGCAGGGGCGGCTGGAGCCACTGCTTGCGGAACAGCAGGCCCTCGGCCGGGCTGGGGCGCTGCTGGTAGAGCGCATTCCACCAGTAGGAGCCCAGGCGAGTTCGGATGCGTTGCAGCACCGCCAGCGGCACCCGCTCCGGGCAGAGGGGCTCACCGGGCTGGCGCCAGTCCGGAACGCGGGTGCAGGTGGGCGGGATCGGCATCGCGATGCTGATCGGCTCAGCGATCGCCGGGAGGTTCAGCACCGTCCAGTGCTCGGGGTTCTCCTCGGCCTCTTGCTCCAGCAGCCAGGCGGTCATGTCGTGGTGGTCCCAGCGGGTCTGCACCACCACCTGCGCTGCTGGCAGCAACGCCCCGTCGCCCGTGAGGCCAGGTTCGGCTCGGGTGAACCAGACGCTCTTGAGCCAGTCGATCAGTCGCTCCCGCTGCAGCGCTGACTTGGCGTCCTCGGGGCCCTTGTAGGGGTCGTCGATGATCCCGAGGTTGTAGCCCTTGCCCGTGAACGGGCCCCTCACGCCGGCGGCGATGCAGCCGCCCCGCTGGGGCGTCAGCCAGTTGCCGACGGCGGCTGAATCCTTGGAGAGGGGATGGCCGGTGCTGCGGTAGTAGTGGCGCGCCTCGCGGCTGTGGGCATAGGCCAGCTCCGCCGAATAGGAGGCGATGGCGCAGAACAGCTGGGGGTGACGGCTCACCCAGTAGGCGGGGAACAGGCGCGATACCAGCTGACTTTTTCCGTGGCGGGGAGGTGTGCAGACGATCAGACGGGTCAGCTGACCATCGGCCACCTGCTGGAGCAGGTCGATGAGCAGCTCGGACAGCCGGTGGAACTGAAAGCTGGGGAAGGCGGCGAGGATGAAATCCCTGAACAGCAGCCCTTGGCGCGTAGTTGTCGCCCGGTCAGGGTCGGGAACACCCAGCAGGCCCCAGTCGGCCCAGAGGTCCGTCGCGGGGTCCAGTAGCAGCCCGCCCGCACTGGGCAGGCTTGGAGCCTTGGGGCGGAGGGTGGAGGCGATACGGCCCATCAGCTTTTCGCCCCGCCCCCATGGGGATCCGGTGCCTTGATCGGTGCCCGCAGCAGCCCACCGATCTCGGCGATCACCCGGAAGGCACCCACCGCCGCCGAGAACTGCTCAGCCTCCATCGCCCGGCGGGCGCATTCGTTCAGGGCAAAAATCTGCTCGGCCTGGTGGCGGCGGCGGTCGGAGATCAGCTCCTCCACCATCCGCTCACGGGCGAGGTTGAGGTAGCGGTTAATCGTCTGGGTGTTGTGAACCCCCCAGTTCTGACCAGCGTTTTCCAGAATCTGCACCAACGGCAGCCGTTGCGCGATCCACAGCTGGGCCTCGGCGATGCGGCGTTCGATCTCCAGACGGCTGGGCCTGGGGACCGGATTCTCCTTGCGCCCCTGACGTGGTGGATTGCCAGGACCGACGGGTCTGCTGGGATCCACCCCCTGGGGGCTGCTGATCGGGTTGCCTTCGTCGTCCTCCGTGCTGGCGGAGGAGCGCAGCAGATCAATCGCATCGGCCGGTGCCTGATGGGGAGGCGGACTGCGCAGCGGCCGGCGGCCACGGCCATGGCGGCGCTCAGCCATCGCAGCCCCCGGCGGTGGCAATCGTCCAGTGCAGCAGCGCAAGGGCATCGGCCTCGTTGTCGTCCACCGGGCTGTGGCCCAGGGCCCGGACGGCGGCAATCACCTGCACCTTGCTGGCGTTGCCCTTGCCGGTGATGAAACGCTTGATCGTCCCGACCGGAACGCCCTGATAGGGGAGGCGGTGGTGCTCACAAAAGGAACCGAGCTGGCCGAGGAAGCCGCCGTAGGCATGGGCCGCATCGACGCCAGCGTGACGGCGCACCTCTTCAAAGACCACCTGATCGATCGCCAGGCCAGCTGAGGCGTCAGAAGCCTGGCTCAGCTCCATGAGCCAGCGCTGGAAGCGCAGAAAGCGCATGCCGCCCCCCTCGTAGCGCTGAGGCCGGAACGGCTGGCTGCCGCTGCAGATGCGGCCACTGCGCTCCTGCAGCGCCCAGCCGGTGCGAGTGCCCAGATCCAGGGCCAGCAACGCCGTGCCTGGCGCCAGAGCCGAGTGGGCAGCAGCCTGGGCCGCCAGGCTGAGGAGAGCGGCGGAGCTGCTCATCAGGTGCCAGGGAGCTTGATCGTCCAGAACGGCCGGCCATGACGGCGGACGGCGCTGCCGTTGCCCTCGGCCGTCCTGCGGGCGAGCTTGAGCTGCTGCTCCAGGGCCAGCACCGCCTCGGGGTAAGTGAACTGCACCCGGCCCGGGCTCCAGGAGAAGGCGGTGTCGTTGAAGTGGAAGGAGGCGTCCACATCACCGCGCTCATGCAGCTGCTGCAGCTGATCAAGCAGGACGCCCAGCTGATCGTCGAGCGAGCGCTGCTGGCGCTTGATGGCGACCATGGCCGCGAGCAGGCGATCGATCGCTTCCTCCCCCTCGCCAAGGGAGGCCAGCAGGACATCAGCGGAAGGCGTGACAACGGACTCAGATTCGGCGACAGAGGCCATCTCTCCCACCCGCGAGTCGACCGACCCAGCAACAAAAGCAATCATCCTGCCTCAGGAATTTGAGGAGAGTTTAGCGGCTCAGCAAGTGAGCCCTTGATCAGAACGGCCAGTGGGCTTCTGCGTAGGCGGTGTAGGCCGCCGCCCAGGCCACCAGGCAGTCCTGACGGCTGTAGAGCGGTGAGAAGGAGGTGCCACCGGGCCGGCACCAGATCGTCTGGCCGTAGTCGATCCAGTGGCCGTGACTCCACTCCAACGCCATGTAGCCCCCGAGCTGGGCGCGGGTGCAGTAGGTGCTGCCGTTGGCGCCGAGGCTCTTGAGATCCGCCAGCACCCGCGCCGGCCCGTTCACGCCCTGGGCCCGGCCCTGCGGGATCGGCAGTTGGTCGTCGAGGAAGGCGGTGTCGTAGGTGCCGGCGACGTTGCGCACCAGGCAGCAGGTGGCGCGCTCCGAGGCGATCACCTCCACCTGCTCCCAGCGCTCATGGGTGAGCAGGGGATGGATCCAGTCGCTGTAGTCGCCGTCCGCCAGCTCGCCCAGTTCGGCCAAGGGGTCACCCGATGACGGAGGCACGGGCTCCAGCTCGGCTTGCTGCCATGCGGTTGGCCGCCGCGCCGTGAGGAAGAGCTCCATGGCCCGGTGGCAGGCATTTCCCCGCGGCGCCCACACCTCCCGCGTCGCCTCGATCCGACCCATGGCGAACTCCCCCTTGCCGTGGGCCAGCACCCCAGTGATCGAGACCGGGAAGAGGTGGTCATCCAGCCAGTAGCGGTGTTCCGGATCGCGGCGCTCCAGGCCGGGGATGGGGGTGAGCCAGGTGGTCATCAGTGGTGGGCTGCTGAGGAGTGAAGGGATGCGCCGCCTCGGGACGAGGTCCGCAGTGCCCGGTGTTTGCCGATCGTCCGGCGTTTGCCGACGTGGGGATCGGCAATCAGATCGACTGCGGCACAGCTGATCTCGCTGGTTGCCGATTTGCCGATTTGCCGACACCCCCCATGCGTGTCTGCGAGATGAGCCCTTGGGAGGCAGGAGATCAGCGGGAAAGAGGAGAAAGGATCGGCAAACATCATCTTTTCCCTCACTTCCATTCTCCTGCAGGGGATCTCGTTGCCGATCGCCTATCGGCAAACTGTCGGCAACAGATCGGCAAATCGGCAGTCACGGCAGTTCTCCGGTCGCTTTGTAGGTGGGGGTCCCGCGCTTGCTGTGCTCCACCTCGCCGACGCCAAGGTCCGCCAGGGCTTCCATCGCAGCCGCCGCGACAGCGGAGTCGATGTCTCGGCGCTGCGCCTTGGTGAGGCGCTTGGCGATGTCGTGCCAGGAAGCCACGCCCTTAGCATGAGCGATGCCATGGATCAACCGCATCAGGTCGTTGGCGCCCTCGGCCACCTTCTGGTGCAGGCCCATGGTCCAGGTGTTGATGTGATCGACCAGGACGCAGGCCCTCTCCATCACCTCGACCGACACCTGCTGGCTGTGCCAGCCATCGGTGCAGCCCTGGTGCAGCAGGTGAAGAAGGGCAGCGACGCGGAGCGCTTTGCCGGCAGCCTTGCCGATCAACGCCCCCTGCGCGGGGATGGTGGTGCGGTGCACATCCGCCTGGCAGCGGGCCTCGTAATGGACGAAATACCGGCGCGCGTCAGGCGCAAGCGCCAGGGACAGGCGCGGCTTGGTGTACACAAAGCGGCAAAGCGACTCCAGCAGCTGGCTGGCCCAGCTGGCTTCCTGCTGTTCCTGCTCCGTCTCGAACTCCGGCAGCGGCACCACCCGCTCGGGGAGGGGAATGAACAGGAAGCGCGCCCAGAGGCCCGAAGCATCGCCGTTGGCCACGAGCGCCTCGAGGATCGCCGGCTGGATCGTGCCGCAGATCGAGAGCTGGCAGCGTTCGTAGAAGCGACCACCACCGGCTTTGGTGATTCGCAAGGAGGAGAAGCCAGAGCCGTCGTAGGCCTCCAGCAGTTGTTCTTCATCTGAGCCACGACCGGAGCGGTAGGCATTGAGGTTGCCGAACATGCCGGCCAGCTCATCGCGATGGATCAGCAGACCCAGGCCCCGTTCCTCCTGTAGCTGCAGCTGTTCCGCCAGTGCCTCGGCGGTGAAGTCAGACACCATCAGATGGACCGCCCTGGGTTCGGGTGTGCGCTCGCTGGCTTTTACAGCGCGGTTCTGCTCCTCCCAGTCCCGGTAAGCGCGCTTGTTCTGTCTGGCTAGATCGAGGCGCAGCTCATGCAGCGGATCCAGCACCAGCAGGCGCGAGACGGGCGTTTTCTTGGCGCCGGAGCGTGCGACGAGAGCGCCGTAGAGGTTGAGTGGCACCCGATAGCTGGCCGCTTCTGAGGCGACAACCTGGGTGCCGAGCTTGACGACACCGGAGACGGCGACGAGAAAGCACATCAGCGCCGTGACGTCATCAGCCGGCAAGGAGCGGCAGCGGATGCGCAGCGCCGCCGCGAGCGACGGCGGGCAGATCCAGTCGAGCGTCAGGGCCTGCGACAGATCACAGCGATCCTGGGCCGCCTTGATCGTCGCCACCTCGGCGGCGATCGCCTGGGCCGCGTCCTGTTCGGCCTGGATGGTGCGCAGCAGGTTGCGCAGGTCATAGGCACTCCGGTCTGAGAGATCGGCGAGCTCAAGGAGCAGGGCCTCAAGGTCCTGGCGTGAGGCGCCATCGGTGACGGCCCGCTGCAGCCTCTCGCGCACCTGGTCGAGCGTGAGCGGGCCCGAAGAATCCTGTTGCCCTGGCTTGGAGGCGCCCGCCTCTGGTGTTGGATCGCGATGCGGCGGCGGCCGCTTGGCCTTGAGGTCCGCTCGGCTGATGTCAACGCCCCAGGTCTCGCGCAGAAAAGCCCAGGTGGAACCGGGGCTGATTTGGTTGGGAGTGCTCTGGAAGTAGCAGGGCAGATCGCGGATCTCCCTGCAGCAGGTCTCGCCGAGTAACTGCTGGGCAGCTGCGGAGCCGAGATCGATGTGCAGGCGCATCGCCAGCTTCATCAGCTGGTGGTACTGACCGGCGCCATGACGGAAGGGCGGAATCTTGAGCAGCGCCTCGCGCAGCTTTTCGGGTGGCCGCGGGGGTAGATCACCTGTGAGTCCGTCGTCCTGGGCCAGTCGCTGCAGTTCCGCGGATGGCGTGAACGGCTGCTCCGGTGGCGGCGGGCCGGCGAACTCATCGGGCTGCACCCATTGCGCCACCTGCTCCAGGGAGTAGCGGCTGCCGGCGGCGCTGTAGATGGTGGTCATCCCCAAGGCGGTGCCAGCAGCGCCGATGTAGCTGCCGCCGGGCAGGCGCATCACGCGCGAGGGGTTGCGGTTGGTGGAATCGGCGCCGGTGATTTCGATCAGTGCGGCCTGAATCGGAATCCACTGCGCCGGGAGGATCGGTTCATTGAGCACCCAGTAGAGGTGAGCCGACTTGCCGCCGGTGGTGATCGAGATGGTGGGTTCACCCAGCCCGTAGCGCTGCCAGGCAGAGAGCTGCCAGGGGACGGGCCTGTCGTCCCATTCCAGGAAGAAGGCGCGGCAGGCGGTGATCTGCCCGTCGTTGTCGCCGCCGTCGTTGACGACGAGGTAGACACCGCGGCCCTCCTGCTGCCAGCGGCTGGCGGCAGCAAGGTCGTAGGGGCCCTTGCGGGCCTTGATGCCATTGGGGCGGTGTTCCGGGTGCCACTTGTCGGGGTTGCCTCGATGCGGGAAGGCACGCAGACGAGCGGTGGCTGGATCTTTGCCCAGCAGGGAGAGGAACCGATCAGCCTGGGCCGCATCGATCGGCGACACGGTCACCACAGCAGCGGGATCGACGGATCGGCGAGAAGGTCATCACTGGCCATCGGTGGGCTTTGTGACGGCGACCTGGGCCTGCTCCTGCTCCTGCTGGATAAGGCGATCGAGAACGATGCGTAGGACGGCGGAGCGAGAGATGGAGCCTTGAGCGCGACGGTGATCGAGCCACTCGAGCTGGCGCTGGGTGACCACGACGGAGACGGGCTTGACGGGAGGAAACACAGAGGGCAGCCGATGCGGCGACAACAGACTGTGAGCATAAGTCTGCCCTTAGGAGGCTGAGCCTTTTCCAATCCAGAAAGATGCTGAGCTGGGCTCCCGACCGCGCCAGACCCAAGGCAGGGCAAGGGTCCCGCATGATTACGAAGACTTCTGTGGGCTCAGCATCCCAAGGCAACAGGCAGGGTGGAGCAAGACCTGCCGATCCGCTGCCGCGCCGAGGAGGTCGCCGACCAGCTGCGGCTGGTGGTCGCGGGTCTGCCGTTCCTGGCGGATCGGGCCTGGGATGAAGTGGGCTGTGGATTGATGCGGATCGAACTGCTCACGCTCTGGCGGATCGCGCTGCTGCTGAAACCCAAGGGTTCCGACGGTGGGCTGGACATGGGGTTGGCCTGGGTGGATCGGGCCGATGCCCCCGATGGCCGCTGCTGGGAGTACGGCTGCCAAAGGGATGACTGGACGCTGGGGCCGGACAGCCGGTTGGTGGACCCCCTGGAATTCCTGAGCGGAGAGGAACGAATCGAGCTGGAGTCGCTGCTGCGTGAGGCCCGCTGCTGGCCCGAGCCGATCATCAGCAATGAGCCAACGACAGCGTTGGTGCTGGAGGACCGGATCCGCAGCCGCCGGCCAACGCGGCGGCCAGCCCAGCGGCCGGTGCGCCGATAGAAGCCCCAACCTCACGATCCGTATCCGATCATGTATGCCCCTGGCTTGAGTGGCTGAGCCGGTCTTAGAGTTTGACCAATCAAGCCAAGGGGACGATGGCGAGCATGTTTCAGGCCTACGTGGACAGCCAGGCCGCAGCACGGGAAGACTTCGGGCGCATGCTGCGGCTCTGGCGGGAGCGCAACGGCTGGACCCAGTACACGGCCGAGCGCTGGGGCCGTGAGGCCGGCTTCCGGACGGTCTCCAGCGGCAACATCTCAATGGTGGAGCAGGGCAAGGCGGGGGATCTGCGTGCCCAGGCCCATTTCCAGCTGGCCGATGTGAATCGCCGCATCGCCGCAAAGGACTGGGGTCCGCTCAAGAGCCAGGAGATCCGCCAGGCCCTGGCGGAGGCCACCCCGATCCGCGGCGACGACGGCCAGGTGTGGGGACCAACCGAGTTCTGGAGCTGCTATGTCGGACTGCTGCCAGCACCGGAGGCCTTCCGGCGCCAGGCCAGCGAGCCGATGCCAGAGCTCAGCGCTGATCGAGCTGCGGAACTCTCGAGCCAGTGGCGGCAGCAGTTCACCCAGGAGGCCAGCCGGCGCGGCCTCGATCCGATCGAGACCTTGCAGGGCGTGGCCCGGCAGGCCCCGGCAGCGCAACGCAAGGGGCTGCGGTCCGTGCTCACCTCCTTCCGCGACTACGAGGCCGGTGAGCTGGCAGAGCTGTGGGCAGGGGAATGGCTGCCTGAGCGCTGGATTCGCCTCTGGAGCGAGGGCCTGGAGCCCTCCTCCGGCGGTGAGGATGGCAAGAAGGCCACGCCGTAATGAAAACCTGAGCGATGTATTGCGGCTCAGGCTCCTGAGCCTCTAAGGTGCCCGGAGAGCGGGCAACGGTCCCGCCGTCACTGCCATGTCACCCACCACCGCCGCAGGACCACCTGCCGCCGGGCGTCCCGCCGCCGTGCCAGAACCTGTCCATCGCGAGGGCACAGCTGATCCAGCGGCCCTGCTCCAGGGCCAGCGGGCCGCCGAATGCGAGCTGGCCGAGGCCCTCGCCCGTTTTCAGTCGGAGGTGACTCCGGCCGTCGAAATGTCCCTGCCCGCAGTCGTGGAGGCCGCCCGCGGCGCCTTCCGCCTGGGCTTTGCCTACACCTCCTGCCTCGGCCTCGATGACGACGGCCAGCCACTGCTGGAGGTGACGGTGTTGCACCGCGGCGGCGATCAGCTCAGCAGCCAGGTGCGCCTGAGCGCCGAGGAGGCCGAGCAGGAGTTCACTCAGGCAGCGCGGTTGCTGGCGCAGCTGCTGGGCATCCCGGTCCTTTCTGCGACCAAACAGCCTCAGCCATCTAAGGCTGAGGCATTAAAGAGGGGCGACTCAGCCCATGCCGGGCCTGCCGTAACGGCGGTCACGCCCGTAACGCCCGTAACTGTGCCCCCGTCACAGGAGCCCGAGTCGGCCATGGCGAGCGTGCCGACGCCCACCACGGCTTCCAGGCCCGCGGAAGCGACCCAGTCTCCGGAACCCACCCCAGCACCAGCCGCTCCTGCCGACACCATCGGTCCCGGCACTCCGGATGCCCCTGGCACCGAGGAGTCCCTCCGGCCCCTGGGGGAGGAGGAGAGGGAGACGCTGCTGGAGATGGTCCGCTCTTTGCGGCCGGTGGAGGCGAGGCGTCAGTTCCAGATCGCCTTCCGCCATCACTTCAACGTGCCCAAGGAAGCGCGCAGCATCGCCGGCTTCATCACCCAGCAGCGGCACAAGGATTTCGTCGATCGCTTTGAGCGCGAGCTCGCCGATCTGCCTCCCGCGCCGCCAGAAGCAACACCAGCACCGGCGGGGGATGGGGCATGAGCGACAGCACCTCCCGGCCCAATCGCCGCCCGCGCAGCTATGGCGAGCGCCCCTCGATCAGCCAGGACCGTCACTACGTGCAGGTGATGGTCTACGGCGACTGCCATCAGCGGCTGCGGGAGCTGATGGAGCGCCACAACCTCTCCGCCAGCGGTGCGGCCCATCACCTGATGCGGCTCGGCGCCGGCCTCAATCCCCTTCCTCCTCTCGATCAGCACCATGGCCACTGAAATCTTTTATTCCCCACTGGCAGAAGTGCGCTGGGCCCACCTAGTGGAGCCGCGGCAGCAGATGGACCCGGAGAAGCCGCTGGCCTGGTCCGTCGATCTACTCCTCCCCCTGGGAGAAGCCACCAGCCAGGCGTTCCTCGAGAAGCTGGAGCGTCAGTTTGTGGAAGCCCACGGCAGCAAGAAGCGCCGCAGCGATAAGGGCGAACCGTGGAAGCTCGATAAGGAGCAGCCCAACCAGCTGATGGTGGTGAAGTTCAAGGCGCAGCAGTTGACGCGCCGCGACGGCTCCCAGGCGAGCGGTCCGCGGTTGATCGACGCCAGTAAGCAGCCCTGGAATGGTGCCGCCATTGGTAACGGCAGCCGGCTGGTGATCGCCTATGTGATCCATGGCTGGGACCGGCCCGAGGGGGTGGGCATCACGCTCATTCCCCGTGCTGCCCAGGTGGTGCACTACGTGCCATATCAGGAGAGCGATCCCACCGAGGGATTCGCCGAGCAGGAGGGCTACAGCCAGGCAGAAGCGGCCCTGGGCGCTGGCGCCTACGACGAGTTCGCCAGCGACGAGGAGGTGCCGTTCTGATGGACAAGCTCCGTCCTGACGGCGTCAACCGTCGCCCAGCCCCCCA
Organism: Cyanobium sp. Cruz-8D1; assembly: GCF_024345975.1. GTDB lineage: Bacteria > Cyanobacteriota > Cyanobacteriia > PCC-6307 > Cyanobiaceae > Cyanobium. The sequence continues at coordinate 14,024 of NZ_JAGQCD010000047.1, forward strand.
GCTTCCGGCCTTCTGCCGCACCCGCCGGCCGATCACCACCACCGTGCGGGTGAGCAGCTTGCAGCGACTGCTTTGGCTGCTCTGGCTGGTGTTGGCGCTGCAGCTGAGCACGATCCTGCTGCTCCTCGCCGGCCCAGTGCCGGCCCCCCTGCGGCCGCTGGCCGTGCCCCAGAACAACCCAATGACGGCAGCCCATCTCGCCCCCTCTATGGCGTTGCCCCCCGGGGCAGCGATCGCGTTACGGCAAGGCGCCCCACTCCCCACCGTCCCCTCGCCTTTGCAGCCATGAACAGCACGACCGCTCTGGTGCCCTATGCGTTCGAGGGGCACCGCATCCGGGTGAGCAGCGATCAACGCGGCGAGGCCTGGTTCGTCGCCGCCGATGTCTGTACCGCCCTGGCCCAGCACCCGATCGCCAGGGCGCTGACCAGCCTGCGGGAGGAGGAGCACTGCCTCCATTCCCAGGAGGGCCCCGGCAGCGAGGGCTGCACCCTTGCCCTGATCAATGAGGCCGGCCTGCTGCGCCTCCTGCTGATGGGCGACAGCCCGACGGCCTGGCGGATGCGGCGCTGGCTCACCCATGAGCTGCTGCCATCCCTGGAACGCCCTGCGGGTCGATCGAAGGAGCACCAGCAAGCCCGGGAAGGACTGCAGACCCAGACCGTGAAGGCGGTGCTGCGGCTGGCCGAGGAGATCGTCGAGCTCACCGGCGTCGGGTACGCCGATGCGCTCCTCGCTGCCATTGAGGACATCGACTCCAACACCGGCCTCCGCCTGTCCCCACTGCAACAGGTTTTGCGCGAAAACGGCCCTGCGGCCTCAGGTCATCGGCCCCGTCAGCTGGGAGATCCGCCGGTCAAGGCACGCCTGGATGCAGAGCAACTGGCCAAGCGGCTGGGCCGCACGATCCGCGATACCAACCGCAGCCTGGCCGCCTGCGGTCTGCAGCTGCGCAATGACGAGGACAACTGGCAGCTCACAGAAGCCGGCCGGGACTGGGGCATCGCCCTGCCGCGCTGCAGCCGGGGCGAGCGGCGACAACAGATCCTCTGGGATCCGGCGGTGCTGACGTTGCTGCAGGAGGCGATCCGATGACGCCCGCTGCACTGACCAGCGGCGCCGGCTGCCGCAAACGGAGCAACAGCGAACTGTCCTGTCCAACACCACCCCTTCTCACCATGGATCCGCACGCCCTTGTGTCCCGCTCCTGGAACGGCACCCCAATCGCACGGCGCACCAGCGACGGCTACGTCAATGCCACGGCGATGTGCAAGGCCAACGGCAAGCAGTGGAACGATTACTGGCGCACTGATCGGGCCACGACCTACCTGGAGGCCCTCGGCGCCGAAACGGGAATTCCCGTTTCCACGTTGTGTCTCAGCCTGAAAGGAGGCGCTCGCCAGGGCACCTGGGTCCATCCCCAGGTCGCGGTCGAGCTGGCTCGCTGGATCAGTGCTCCGTTCGCGGTGTGGATGGACAGCTGGTTCCTGGAGAGCGTCCAGCAGGCCACACCGGCCCCTGTGGAAACGACCCCGCCGAGGCGCAGGGAAGTGGAGGTGATCGCCCTGGTGGAGCGGAGCATCGGCTTGTTCGAGCGGCTCGGCGGCCTGGATCAGCGCGATCAGCTCCTGTTCAAGGACATCGTGCGCAGCAACGTGCTGTCCGCCAGCTCGGAGCAGGCGCTTCTGCCGGCCTTTGTCGCCGATGAGGAGTTGACCCTGGGTGATGCCTGGCTGGAGGTTTTTCAGCGGGTCTTGCCTCGCAGCCAGTCGTGCTCCGCAGGGAAGGTGGTGGCCAGGGCCTACCGCGAGGATTTCGGCCAGGAGCCACCCCTGCGTCAGCAGTACGTCGATGGTGCTCCCCGCCAGGTCAAGAGCTACCGCCGCTCCTGGTTGATCGACACCCTCAAGCGCTTCCGTGCCCAGCTGGCAGGTGGCTGATGGATTCGCCTACAACACCTGCACGTCAGCGAGTCTGGGTGACCACCGCCGAAGCCTGCGCTGCCCTTGGGATGAGCCGCGAGACCCTCCGCCAGCTGCGGCTGCGGGGGGTGTTGCAACCCGGCAAGCACTACCGCCGCTGGGGCTGCACCGAGGGACGGGGCCCGTTGCAATGGCACCTCGAGAACGTGGAGGCCACCATCACCGGTTGGAGCCGGCGGCATCTGCAGCACTGAAAGCCAGGAACCGGACGTAGAGTCGTGTTTCTACGGGTGGCCGGGAACGGCCCAAGGCGTTCCTTGACCCAGTCCATGCCCCAAGGTCGTTCAGCTGACGCCAGTCAGCACTTCCCGCAGGCGATCCGCCGCTGGGGGAACAGCCTGGCGGTCAGGCTCCCGGCCGATTGCTTGCGTCAGGCAGGGCTGCAGGAAGGCGATGAGATCGACATCGTCATTGGACCAGACGGCCGCCTGAGCCTGGAGCCTCTGCGCAAGCTGGATCGCTCTGCTCTGGCCACTGATCTGCGCCAGCTACAGGCAACCATGCCTATTACCCCTTCGGTGATCGAGGAATGCCGTAGCGGTGAACGCTGGTGACGCTGACCCATCGATGATCTATCTCGACACCAGCGTCGTGGTGGCTCTGCTGACCCCGGAAGAGAGCAGCTCGCGCGCCCTCGACTGGTTTGCGCAGTCCCGCGAATCCTTGATCAGCAGCGACTGGCTGATCACCGAAACCCACAGCGCCCTGGGCATGAAGCAGCGTGTTCACGGCCTCAGTGCTGAGGCACGCCAGGTCGCTGGTGAGCAATTCGAGCGCCTACTGCAGGGCGGCGTTGAACTACGTCCGTTGGACCGGGGCCGCTTCCGTCACGCTGCTGAACTGCTCCAGGATCCGGCCCTCGGCCTGCGCGCCGGTGACGCCTTGCATCTGGCGGTGGCGCTGCACAGCCGTTGCACCCAGCTGGCCAGCTTCGATATTCGGATGCAGCAGGCCGCCACGGTCCTGGGTTTGAGCCCCGCCCTGTCGTAGCTCAGTGGCCAGCAAGCGCACTCTCAACGCCAAGAACCTGGAAGCCCTGGGTGCTGCAGCGCTGGCGGAGCTGTTGATCGAGGTGAGTGGTGGCAACGCCGTGATCCAGCGGCGGCTGCGCCTTGCCCTGGCCGCAGGCGAAGGGACCGAAGGAGTCGTTCAAGAAGTTCGCAAACGCCTGACTGCGATCGATCGCTCCAGCACCTTTTTGGATTCGGGCAAACGCAAGGCTCTGGTGAGTGATCTGGAAGCCCAGCTCCAGGCGATCACCGGACAGGTCGCGACCGGTGATCCCAAGCAGGCCTTTGATCTCCTGCGGCGTTTCCTTGAACTCTCCGAGGGAGTGCTGGCGCGCTGCACAGACAGCACCGGAGTAGTGATCGGTGTGTTCGAACGGGCAGCCAAGCAGCTAGGACCGTTGGCCCAGGCCGCCCAGCTGGAGCCTGAAACCCTGGCGCAGCATGCCGCTGAGCTACTGGCGGAGAACACCTTTGAGCAGTTCGATGCGTTGGTGCCAGCGCTAAAAGACGCCCTGGGCGACTGGGGCCTGAAGCTGCTGGGGAGTTATTGCCGCCAGCGTGGCGCCCTCGACGGCAGCACGCACCTTCTCCAGATCGCTGTGGCCCGGGGAGATGTGGAGGGCTACCTGGCCCAGTTCGATGCCGAAGATCTGCTTTGGCGTGACATCGCCGCCAGCGTGGCCCAACACCTGCTGGCGTCCGGACGGGCGGAACAGGCCCTAGAGATCCTCGATGGAGCTACGGAAGATGCCGCAGGTTTTGAGGATGGGCAGTGGCACGACAGCCGCATCGCCGTGCTTGAGGCCCTGAACCGGCAGGCGGAAGCCCAGGAGATGCGCTGGCAGTGGTTCAGCAGGACCCTCTCGATCCCGCACCTGCGCGACTACCTCAAACACCTTGAAGCCTTTGAGGATGTGGAAGCGGAAGAGCGGGCCCTGCAGGTGGCCGAGCAGCACCCGATCAGCCTGCTGGGCCTGCACTTCCTGGTGGAATGGCCGGCACTCGCCCGCGCCGCACGCCATGTGCTGGCCCATCAGGACGAATGGGAGGGAGATGCCTACACGATTCACAGCGCAGCCGCCGAGCGTCTCAGTGCCGCCCATCCCTTGGCGGCCACTCTGCTGCTACGGCCGATGGTGTTCTTTGCGTTATGGATGGGCCGCGCCAATCGCTACCGCTACGCCGCCGAGCACCTCCGCACCTGCGAACAGCTAGCTGGCCGCATCGATGACTGGCAGGGGCATCCCGATCACTCGGGCTATTTGGAAAGCCTCCACAACATTTATGGAGCGAAGTTGGGGTTCTGGAAGCTGATGGAGCGATGAACTGGCCTGAAATTGAACCAAGTCACTCGGTTACCAACTCAATCACGGTTACGCGGTTTTCAAGTAACCTGGCTTTATGCGGAATCCAAGTGACCCCATGCCCTCAAGGGACCGTGCCACAGAAGACACAGCTCCCGAGGGCGAAGCTCCCGAGGGCATGGCGGCTCGAGAGCAGATCATCCGAATGCCAGCCCAGCTGGGCCAGCTGCTGATCGGCCTGCGCCGCCAACAGGGTCTCAGTCAGGCGGCGCTGGCTCAGAAGGCCGGCGGCATCAGCCAGGCACGTCTCTCGGCGCTGGAGCTCAATCCAGGGCGGTTCACCCTGGAGCGGTTGCTGCTGATCCTCGCCGCGCTTGATCTGGAGCTGGTGGTGCGGCCCCGCCTCCACAGCAAGGAACCGGCGGAGTGGTGATGGGTCGGCCCAGCCACACGCGGCAGCTGGCCGTCTGGATGAACGGGGAGCTGGTGGGGGAGTGGCGCGTGCCGGGACGGGGCCCGCAGGAGTTCCACTACGACCCTGCCTGGC
>NZ_JAGQCD010000048.1 GCF_024345975.1 Cyanobium sp. Cruz-8D1
TGCGTTGGTGGCTCGTCAGTGGTGCCGGCATCCCCTGGTCCCTGCGCATCGGCGCCAGGGTCTCCAGCACTCACCCCACCGGCCAACGAGCTTGTCGCCGACCGGCCAACTTCATTGTCGCCGGACACCCGGGCGCATCGGTGAACCCGGTACTTCACCGAGCTGTTGATCGGGGTGCGGTGGCGGCTCCTGTGGGCAAACACCTCCTCGCCGCGCGGCTCGCGGAAGGCTTCGAGGCGCTGGCGGCAGAGCTCCAGCAGCGCGTCGCGCTCGGCGTCGCTCAGCTGCTCACCGCCCACCAGGGCATAGGTGCCTCGCTCGCAGCGGGTGATGCCGTTGCCGGTGAGCACCTTGCCCACCATCCGTTTCACGCGTTCGGTGTGGTAATCGATCTGGCTCACGTCCTCCCCCAGGATCCGCCGGGCCACGTCCTGCGCCGGGGGGCCGGGCTGCGGCGGCTCAGCAACTCCATCAGCATCAGCGGTTGGTAGATGTGGCTCATGCGCATGCGCTTGGCGATGTACTCGCGCAGGCGCTGGTAGGTGGCGGAGGGGGGCGGGGGCATGGGGGCTCACGTGCTGGAGCGCTGCCGCCAGAGTTTTGGGTCGCGGCCGCAATGCAGAACCGCCAGCACAACAATGCTGCCCTGCTTGGGAACGGGAAGATAGATAACGCCGTAAGGGAAGCGCCGGATCAGTGCACGGCGGGTGTTTCGATAGCCCACGGCATAGACCTCTGGGTTGCTTCGGATGCGGTGGAAGGCCTGACGCACCTCTTGCAAAAACCTCCGCCCCAGGCCCGGCTCCTGGGCTTCGTACCAACGGGCTGAAGCTTCGAGATCGAGCCGGGCTTCGGGACGGAGCCTCAGCACCATGATCAGAGTGACTGCTCCAGAGCGTCCAGCACGGCGTCGGCATCCAGGCCGGGATCCCCGCTTGCCAGGAACTGCTCCAACCGCTGATCGATCACCTGGCGATCAGTTTCTGTGAGTTCCGGTCCGATCTGCTCGGCGGCGATCGAGTCCCACAAGGTCTGAACCAATTCCAGACGTTGCGCCAGGGGCAGGCTCAGCAGGTCATTCACCACGCGCCGTGCCGGCAGGGCCGGAGAGACCACTTCATCACACGGTAGCGGAGGCCTTCAGATGCGTCGCCGTCGCAGCCCCAGCGCCTTGCCAGCAGCACCCGGCCTCCGCCCCTCCAGCGATCAGAACGAACCGCCCGCGGCGGTGCGCAAACACCTCTTCGCCGCGCTGCTCGCGGAAGGCATCGAGGCGCTGGCGGCAGAGCTCCAGCAGCGCGTCGCGCTCGCCATCGCTCAGTTCGTCGCCGCCGATCATGCTGTCGTGGCCATCGCCATAGGTGGTGATGCCGTTGCCGGTGAGCACCTTGCCCACCATGCGCTTCACCCGTTCGGTGTAGTAGTCGATCTGGGTCACGTCCTCGCCCAGGGCCTAACGTGTGGAAGGCTAGGAATCACCATGGGAGACCAACTCAGCCGTATCACCCTCAATCCAGAAGTGTGCCACGGGAAACCAACGATCCGTGGGTTGCGTTATCCCGTGGAGATGCTGCTCGACCTGTTGGCCGCCGGCATGAGCACGGCTGAGATCCTGGGCGATTATCCCGATCTCGAAGCCGCAGACATCACGGCGGCGCTTCAGTACGCAGCACAACTGGCCCGTGTTAAGAGGGTTGAACGCCTGCCTGCATGAAGATCCTGCTGGATGCCCAGCTGCCTCAATCCCTCGTCAAGCAGCTGGAGCCAATGGGTTGTAATGTGCTTCATACCCTTGATCTTCCCGAAGGCAATCGCAGCTCAGGCAGAACAATCTCTTTCATCGCAGATCACGACGGACGTGTGGTGTTCAGCAAGGATGCTGATTTCATCCAGAGTCATCTCCTGCGTGGTAGTCCTGCCAGGCTGCTGATCGTGGCCACTGGCAACATCAGGAACCAGGAACTGGTTCCCCTGCTGATCGGTGTGTTGCCGGAGTTGATCAGGCTCTTTGAATCCCACGTTCTGATCGAGCTGAGTCGGAAGGCTCTGATTGTGAGGCACCGAGGAGCGCCGGATTCGCCGTCGATCAGATGGGCGCCTCGCTTGCTTTGCAGGGGGATGCCGTTGCCGGTGAGCGCCGGGGCCGGGCTGGCTGTTTCCTGGCAAATCAGCGGCCGAGCAGTTCCAGGAGCATCAGCGGTTGGTCGATGGGGCTCATGCGCGTGCGCTCGGCGATGTACGCGCTCTGGCGAAGGAAGGCAGCAGAGGGGCTGTTGGCCATGGAGCGATGCTGGCGGCTGCCTGGCGCCGGGGCCAGATTTGGTTTTGGGTGGCCCGGCCGGCCATCGCCCCTGCTGGGATCCCGTCTGGCGTGGGCGCTTGGCGGCTGCAGCAACCCGGAGCCGGGTGTGGCTGTGCCGTCCCAATCCCTGCCTTGCTCTTGCTTCCGCCGCGTGGAACCTGCCCAGGCCCTGGGATGTGTACACATTTGGCGGGAGGACGGCGTGGCGGCCCGTATTGGCATCCGTGAACTCAGGGCCAGGCTGGCCTCCCATCTGGAATCGTCCACGCCGATTGAGGTGACCCGCCATGGCCGCACCATTGGCCTCTATGTGCCCCTGCCCCAGCAAGGCAACCTGAGTGATCGGGAGAAGGTGTTGGAGGCTGGCCGGCTGATGCAGGCTGAACTGGCGCGTCTCGGTCTCAGCGAAGACGAGCTCAGTGCCGACTTCAAGGCCTGGCGGAAAGGCCGCCCTGAGCAACCGTCGGCCTGAGGGTGGAGCGCAAGCGCCTGGTCCTGGACGCGAACATCCTCATTCGCTGAAGCCAACGTGGCCGAGGCGACGGCCTACGTGACTGATCTCGCCAGGAAGAGAGGTCTTGATGCAGGGGTCTGCGCTGAGGCTTTGCTCAGCCTGCTGTTGATGGTCCAGGTTGTGGAGAACAGCGTGCTGGGGTCGGCCAAGGAGGAGGCCTTGGCGAGGATCCGCGACAAGGATGACTGGCCTGCCCTGGCGCTGGCGTTGCAATTGGAAGGCGCCATCTGGACGGAGGATCAGGACTTCTTCGGCATCGGCATCGCCAACCCGGCTCCTGGTGTGGGTGGGCCGACCCAGTCCCCGACCCACGCTCGCAGCAACCCAGGGCTGCGGTGCAGCACGGACACCCTCCCGGCAGAATGGAATCCAGATCGAACCCCATGAACAGCACCAGCCCACGGACCGAACAGGTGCTCAGCACCCTGCGGCTCCATCGTGGCGACTGGCGAGAGCGCTTCCACGTGGTGGATATCGGCGTCTTCGGTTCCATTGCCCGTGGCGACGCTCGCCCCGACAGCGATGTCGACGTGTGGGTGCGGCTGGATCCGCTCACCCCCTATGCCCTGGTGCACCTCAAGCAGGAGCTGGAAACGTTGCTGAGCACATCTGTGGATGTGGTGCGGTTGCGCGAGCGCATGAACCCCTCCCTCAAGCAGCGCATCCTTGATGAAGGCCTCCGTCCATGACGGAAGGCTCCGGCCCGTTGCTGGATGACCTTCTGGCTGCCCTTGAACGTGCCAGCAGTAAGAGTCAGCCTCTTCTTCAGGATTCCTCACAAGTCGATTCGGAACTGGGACGAGATCTGCTTGATGTGATTTGCATGCAATTCCTGGCGATCGGAGAGGCTCTCAAACGTTTCGAACGCCACTGGCCTGGTCGTCTGCAGGCTGAATTCCCGTCAGTGGATTGGAAGGGTGCCATGGGGTTTCGCGATATGATCGCCCATCAGTACTTCGATCTCGATAGTGAACAGGTACTGCTGACTTGTGAGCAATCCCTGCCTTCCCTGATCACGGCTGTTCGGGCGTTGCGGCAGAGCCAATGATTTGGTGGGCTTTGGGCCCCGGGCGGCCTGTGAGGCCATCGCCCCTGCTGGGGATCCCTTCTGGCTGTGCCGCCCAGTTCCTTTGCCCAGACAGGGGCAGCATCCCGCCCACCACTGCAAGACTGGTGCCATCGGAGGGCGCCATGCAGGAAATCCTTTTCGTGGTCGAGGAAGCGGAGGATGGTTCCTACCGGGCCAGTGCCGCCGCTGCCGCCATCCATACCGAAGCTGACACCCTTGAGGAGCTCCATCAGGCGATCCGCGACGCGGTCGTCTGCCACTTTGATCCCGGCGAGGCGCCCCCCCTGATCCGCCTCCATCACGTGAGGCAGGAACTGCTGGCCCTGTGAGGATTCCGCGGGACGTCAACGGCCAGCTCCTGGCCGAGCGCCTGCGGCGGCATGGCTACCAGTTGACGCGTCAAACAGGCAGTCACATGCGGCTGAGCCGAAGCTCTGGGGGCCAGCCGCAGCACCTCACCATTCCTGCCCACAAGCCCCTCAGGGTCGGCACCTTGCGGCAGATCCTCAAGGACGTGGCCGCTCAGTTGGGCTGCTCGATCGAAGAACTGCTCGGAAGCCTGGATCTTTGAGGGCTGGGGCCTTGTGGCCGATCTTTCGGATAAGCACTGGGTCCACCATCCGCCATGTCAGCGCGTGATCGCCTTCGCCCGGCCCCACTGCCTGGCGTGCCTACGTCCAGCGGGGGCAAGGTAACAGTGTGATCAGGTCGTTTCGTTGCCGCGACACCCAGGCCCTCTTTGAAGGCAAGCCGGGGCGCCGCTTTGGAAGCTTCGCTCGCACCGTCTTCTGCAAGCTCGCTTTCCGCAGGCTCGCCATCCTCGATGCGGCCGCCTGCCTCAAACGATCTACAAGTTCCACCAGGCAATCGCCTGGAGCCGCTCAGGGGGAACCGCCATGGCCAGCACAGTATCCGCATCAACGACCAGTTCCGGCTCTGCTTTGTCTGGACGGAAGCAGGGCCAGAAGAGGTCGAGATCGTTGACGTCCACTGACGTGATGCTCGTGCCCCCGGGCGAGGTGCTGCTGGAGGAGTTTCTGCGGCCAATGGGGATCAGCCAGTACCGGTTGGCGCTGGCAATCGGCGTACCGCAGAGCCGCATCAACGCCATCGTCAAAGGGCGGCGGGCGATCACTGCCGACACCGATCTGCGCCTGTGCCGTTTCTTCGGCCTGAGCGAGGTCTTCTGGCTGCGGATGCAAGGGAGCCATGATCTGAAGCAGGCCAAGCAGGCCTTGGAAAGCGTGCTGCCGGCAATCGTGCCAATCCAATCAATGGCGTGAGCAGGCCTGGCGGTTCAGTGCCAGCAGATGCCGCCCTCTGCGTCGCTCAGCTGCTCGCCGCCCACCAGGGCGACGGTGCCCTTCTCGCAGCGGGTGATGCCGTTGAAGGTGAACCTTGCCCACCATGCGCTTCCCAGGATCCGGCGGGCCACGACCTGCGCCGAGGCCGGGCAGCCTCTTGCCAGGCAACACCGTGGCCGAGCAGTTCCATGAGCATCAAAGGCTGATCGATGTGGCTCATGCGCATGCGCCTGGCGATGAACTCGCACGCCCTCAGCCAAGCCTTGCGGGACGCCCTTGCGTGCGTCGTTTGTACTAACGTTGTCCAGCTACTCAAGGTGGAGATCGTTCGCCATGGCTGCTATCGGAGCTTCGCCTCCTGCGCGCTCAGCCCGGCTTGGTCTGCGCGCCACGCCGGAACAGGAAGCGGTGCTGCGCCGTGCCGCCGAGGTGGCCCACAAGTCGCTCACCGACTTCATCCTCGACAGCGCCTGTCTCGCTGCCGAGCAGACGCTCCTTGATCAGCGCCTGTTCATGGTCTCGGGCTCCCAGGCCCAGGCCCTGATTGCTCTGCTGGACCGCCCCGCACAGGCCAATGAGGGTCTGCGTGACCTGTTCGCCAGCCAGGCACCCTGGGACGCCCAGTGACCTGGCTGCAGCCGGAGCCGCTGGCCGCCCAGCACCGGCTGGAAGGCTTTGACTGCGGACAGCCCACACTGAATCACTGGCTGCAGCACCACGCTCGCCAGGCGCAGACCAGTGGCTCGGCCCGAACGTTCGTCGTCGCCGACGAGGAGAACCGCGTCGCCGCCTATTTCAGCCTCACCGTGGGCCAGGTCGACACGGTGGAGGCGCCAGGGCGCATCCGTTTGGGCATGGGGCGATTTCCGCTGCCCGTGGTCATCCTGGCCAGGCTCGCCGTGTCACGGGAGAACCAAGGACGTGGCCTCGGTGTCGGGATGCTTCAGGACGCGATCCGTCGGACGCTGGTGATCGCTGAGCAGGCCGGAATTCGGGCGATCCTGACCCATCCCATCGACGAAGCCGCGGCACACCTCTACACCCGATTCGGATACACCGCATCACCACTGCGCCAGCAGCAACTGCTTCTGCTGCTCAAGGACGCGAGGAAGATCCTCCGGTGAGCATCTTCCCCACCATCCGTCCGGCGATGAACGCGCGCAGGGATGGTCCGCCCCCAAGTAGCCCCCCCGACCAGGACGCGCTGCCGCCAAGGCGGCGACCGGTCACCAAACCGCTGCCAGAGTGGGCGGGCTTACGGCGCTCCATGCCCTACCAAGGCCCGCCCCTGGCCCACATCGCCTGCTCCTCCCTCGTGTTGGCCGCCCTGTTCGAGCGGCTGCGGGATGCATGGCTCCAGCCGACGGATCTGGGCTCGGTGCGTCTCTGCATCAGCGGCGGCGACAAGGTGCCCCATCAGCTGCAGGAGGAGTTCCGAGCATCCGGCCGTGGATCTGGTGGGGGTGATCGGCATCCAGGACCCGGTGCACGGCGAGAACGTGCGGGCCTACTTGACCCTCCGCCCGGATCAGCCCGCCCCCAGCGAAGCCGAACTGATCGCCTTTGCCCGGGCCCGGGTGGGCTACAAGGCGCCGGAGGAGATCCGCGTGCTCGAGCAGCTGCCGCTCACCCCGGTGGGCAAGACCGACCGGCTGGCCCTGCGGCAGCTGGCGGCGGATGGGCTGCATGACGCTTGAAGCCTCCCTGCTCGCCTGGATCGGCCTGTCCCTGCAGGAGGTCGAGCCGGGGCTGCTGGCCCTGGTGGCCGACGTGTCGGGTCGCCTGCAGGTGGCCGAGGACGGCATCTTGCTGTTCGTCTTCCCTCCCGCGCTTCGGAGGCGGCTGTTGGCCCTCAGCGGCCGCCGGCGCCTGCAGGCCCGGCTGCAGGTGGTCCTGCGTCTGGCCGCCCGGCTGATCCGGCTCAGCTTCGGGCTGGTGCTGGTGTTGGTCACCACCCTGGTGGTGGTCATCCTGCCGGTGTTGCTGATCGTGCGGCTGTTCACCAGCGACGATGGCGACGATGTCGGCCTGGCGTTGCTGCAGGGGCTCGCCCAGGTGCCTGTCACCATCCTGGATCTGCTTGTCTGCGGCATCTGGGCCCCGGCGCGCGAGGGTTCCTCCTCCGTCACGCTGCAGCAGCTGTGGAGGCTCCTCTGGGACCTGCCCGGCGAGGGCGCCGATCCGGTCTCCCTGGGCTTCCTCAGCGCCGTGTTCTCGATCCTGTTCGGCGATGGCGATCCCAACGCCCGCCTCGAGCCGCTGCGCTGGCGCCGCATCGCCGCCTTCCTGCGCCTGCACGGTGGCGTGGTGATCGCCGAGGACCTCGCCCCGCTGCTCGATCTGCCCGACTGCCCCTGCGATCCCGATCGCCGCCGTGACCTCGCCGATGCCGCCATGCTGCCGGTGCTGCTGCGCTTCGACGGCCGGCCCGAGGTGAGTGAGGACGGGGACCTGATCTATGGCTTCCCCTCCCTGCCCGCCAGCGCCGCCGGCGTTGATGGGCCGGTGCCGCCCCTGCGTGAGCGGGCCTTTCGCTTCAGCCGGGCCGGAGTCGGGCAACGGGTCGCCTACGGCCTCGCCGTCGGGGCCCTGCTGGTGCTCTCGCCGTGGCTGCTGGCGATCACGCCCGCCTGGCGGCCCCCGGTGGCCTGGCTGGCGCGATTCGCCATCGGCTACGCCCTGGTGCTGCTGCTCCTGCCCCTGGCCCGCCTGCCGCTGCAGCACTGGCGCAACCGAGCCATCGCGGCCCGCAATCTCCGCCGCCAGGCCTGGGCCCAGGCGGCCCGCCACGCCGATCCCCAGCTCAAGCGGCGCCGTGCCGCCGCCCGCTGTCTGGGCGCCACCGAGGCCGGCCGGCCGGAGCCGCGCCTCGTGTATGACAGCGGCCGCGATCTGCTGGAGCAGACCATCGACGACCTGGGCCCAGGGACCCGGCCGACCGCCTGACACAATCCACGCTCGCCTGTGCCCAGCGAAAGACAGGACCGTTCTCGGCAGAGAGGCGACCCTGCAGGCGATCAAGCGGGGCTCCATCACGGTCACGCCCTTCGATCCCGAGCGGCTGGGTCCAGCCTCGCTCGACCTCACCCTTGCCCCCACCGTTCGCGTCTTCCGCAAGGTGCACGGGGGGATCAAGGTGCGCGTGCACACCGATTACCGGCAGCTCACCGAGACGATCGTGGTGCCCCCTGGCCAGCAGATCCTGTTCATGCCGGGCGAGACGGTGCTCGGCATCACCCGGGAGCGGCTGCGCCTGATGGTTAACATCAGCCCCCCCTTCATGGGGCCGGGGATCGACAGCCTGCAGGAGCTGGAAATGAGCAACTTCGGTCCCGCTCCGCTTGCCGTGCATCCCGGCACCGCGGTCTGCCAGTTCGTGTTCCAGAGGCTGCTGGGCAGCGAGAGCTACGCCGGCCGCTTCGCCGGCCAGACGGAAGGCTCCTTCTGACCGACTCGGCTGCCGCTGCTGACCCGCGATCTCCCCACCCACAGGTGCGATGCGGAGGATCGTGGGCAATGCCGAATCAGAAAATCCCCAGGGTTTTCTTCTTGCAGTAGCCCGCTCCGATGTTCATCCATCCCGACAGACAGGGCTTCCCATAGGTGGGCCTGACTTGGTAGTCAATGGGTGAGACGCAATGCTGCTTCAGATCATTCACATAACCAAGCGGACATTGGTCGTTGCCCGGCAGTTTGGGAATCCGCTTCTGTGCCACGGCTGGGCTCGGGCTCAGCAGCGGAAGGGCCACAAGCACGGCGGCCAGATGGAGGCGTGGTTTCTGCATCTGGAGGGTGTTCTGCTGCTCAAACCCTAGGAGTCGGTTGCCGGTGGCGCCGTTTGTCGGCACGGCTGCCTCACCTGTAAGCAGATGTGGGGACGATCGGCTTCATGGGACTGGTTCAGTTTCTTGGGGCCACCCCACTGGGTTGAATCGCCACGGTTGGAAACAGATCCAGAGGCTTGCGATCGAAGGTCAGCAGCGGGCACCCCAGACCCTGCGCCAGAACCACAAACTCGGCGTCGTAGCTGGAGCAGCCCGAGCGGATGGCGACCTCCAGCACGGCCCCGCCATCCATGGGCCATTCCCTTGGGGTCAGCCGCTCAGCCGCTTCTCGCCATAGGCCCAGAGACGTTTCGGTGCTCAGTCGATCCGCGCGCACGTACGTCTGCAGAACATGGCGAAATTCCGATTGCCAGAGTGATGGAAGCCGCCAGTCCTCGTCCTGTCGCCTCAGACCCTGCACCACCGCCGTGTGCGCCGTGGGCAGAAACAGGCAGGCCAGCACGTTGGTGTCTGCAACAAGCATCAAGGCCTGTCCCGTACCACCGCTGTCACCAGGTCGTCCACCGGGATCGGGTTCCCCCTCACCTGGGCACGCAAGGCGTCCACGCGCTCCAGCCAGGCCTCGAGGTCGGCGGGCGCCTTGGCTTCCTGCTCAAGGCAGAGGATGGCTTCGCTGTTGAGGCTGCGGCGGTGTTGCCTGGCACGCAGTTTGAGCCGGGCCACCAGTTCGTCGGGCACGTTACGCAGGGTGAACGTGGCCATCGATCGGGTCGACAGGGCTGATGGCATTCTGACGGCAAAATGCAGGCGCTTTATGGAGTCGTTGGCAGCGCCTTCGAGATGACGGGCTCGTAGCCGCGGGGCAGCAGGTTCCAATCGGCGTTGAAGACGTGCACCCGGCGGGTGGCCTTGCCTTCGGTTTCGAACAGCAGGCCCGCATGGGCCCAGGCCAGCGCACTGCCCGCCAGGTTGCGCACCTCGAAACCCTGGACCCGCAGTTCCCTGGTGTAGATCCCGCTGCGCAAGCCGATGGTGCAGTAGGGAACCACGACCCAGGAGCGGTAGCGGGCGCTGTTGCGCTCGAAGTCCTGCTTCGTGATGGCCCCCGGCAGCATCGAGACGCGCTGTTCGTGCGGCTCGCGCACATCGACCAGCACCGCAGGCCGGTCCTTGGGCCGATCCAGCCACTCGGCCACGGACATGTCCGGTTGGCCGGGAAACAGCAGACGCTTCATGCCCCCGTAGCGGCGCCCCACCTCGACCGAAAGCGCGCTGTCGGCGGCACCCGCTGCCGGCCCGCCACGGCCCACCCCGATCCCGTGCAGCACGGAGGCGGCGGTGGCGGTGGCGGCGGCGGCCAGGGCGGCGGCCAGCCGCCAACGCCGGAACAGACCTGGGGGTGTCATGGCGGGGGGGGCTTCTGGCACCGGCAGCTTCATGGGCTCCAGCCTGGCGCAGGGACTGCCACGGCAGCGTTTGTCGCTGGCCCTCAGACTGATCCTGCACGACCTGCCCAGCGCGCGGGCACGACACCCCAGCCATGACCGACCCAGCCCTGCCGCCGATCGCTGGCTCAGAAGCGGAGATCCTCGCCCTGGTGCAGCAGCCCGGCCCGGTGTTTCTGCCGCAGACCAACCTCAAGCTGGAGCAGATCCGTTCCGGGTTTGCCTGCGCGCTCCACATGCACCAGCCCACGATTCCAGCCGGGGCGCATGGCGAGCTGATCTCCCATCTGCAGTACATGTTCGAGCACCAGGGAGAGGGCGACAACCACAACGCTGAACCCTTCGCGCAGTGCTACAGGCGCCTGGCCGACATCCTTCCCCAGCTGATTGAGGAGGGCTGCAATCCTCGGATCATGCTGGATTACTCGGGCAATCTGCTCTGGGGACTGCAGCAGATGGGCCGGCGCGATGTGCTTGATGCACTGAAGCGGCTCGCCTGCGATCCTGCCCTCCAGCCCCATGTGGAATGGCTCGGCACCTTCTGGAGCCATGCCGTGGCCCCCTCCACCCCCATTCCCGATCTCAAGCTGCAGATCCTCGCCTGGCAGCACCAGTTCGCGGCCCTGTTCGGGTGGGACGCCCTGGCGCGGGTGAAGGGCTTTTCGCCACCGGAAATGCACCTGCCCAACCATCCCGACACGTTGTTTCAGTTCGTCAAAGCCCTCAAGGAGTGCGGCTACCGCTGGCTGCTGGTGCAGGAGCACAGCGTTGAAAACCTCGATGGCACCAGCCTGTCTCAGCAGCAGAAATACCTTCCCAATCAGCTGCTGGCACGCAACTCCAGCGGTGAGGAGATGTCGATCACGGTGCTGATCAAGACCCAGGGCTCCGACACCAAGCTGGTGGGCCAGATGCAGCCCTGCTACGAAGCCCTGGGGCTGGGCCGGCAGGCGCTGGGAGCCACCACGGTGCCGTCGCTGGTGACGCAGATTGCCGATGGCGAGAACGGCGGCGTGATGATGAATGAGTTCCCGTCCGCCTTCCTCCAGGCCCATCACGCCATCGCCGCCAAGGGGAGTGAGCAAGCCACGGTGGCGATCAACGGCACGGAATATCTCGAGGTGCTGGAGGCCGCCGGCGTGTCAGCCAGCGACCTCCCGACGATTCAGGCGGTGCACCAGCACAAGCTCTGGCAGCAGCTGGGGGCCTCCTCCACCTCCTTACCCACTCCCGAGGCCACCACAGCGGCCATCGCCCTGCTCCAGGCCAGCGACCCCGCCTTCTCGATGGCCGGCGCCTCCTGGACCAACGACCTCAGCTGGGTGGAGGGCTACGCCAATGTGCTGGAGCCGATGAACCAGCTCAGTGCCCGCTTTCACCAGCTGTTCGATCCTCTGGTGGCCCAGGATCCCGGCGTGACCCAGACCCCCCGCTATCAGCAGGCGCTGCTCCACCTGCTGCTGCTGGAAACCAGTTGCTTCCGTTACTGGGGCCAGGGCACCTGGACCGACTACGCCAGCGAGATCCACCGGCGTGGTGAAGCGGCGATGGTTAACCGCTAGCCGCCCCGATCAGTTGTGATCGTCCTCTTCTGGAGATCCTTCCGCGAAGGGCACCACTTCCGGGAAGTATTTGGCCATGCAGGCGTTGCAGACGCCATGGGAGAACTCCACGTTGTCGTGGCTCTTGATGAAGGCCTCAACCGTCCCCCAGTAGCCCTGATCGTTGCGGATGCCCTTGCAGTAAGAGCAGATCGGGATCAGCTGCTCCATCACGTCGATACGCTGCAGGGCGCTGGCGAGTTGATCGGAGACCCGTTTCAGTTCCAGCTGCAGCACCACCTGGTGGGCCAGGGTCTCCAGGGACCGGATCTGCAGGAAGCTGAGCTCACGGGGCCGTCGATCGATGACGCAGAGGGAGCCGATACGGGCGCCGGATGGGGTGCACAGCGGTACCCCGGCGTAGAAGACGATGTTGGGCTCGCTGCAGACCAGCGCGTTATCCCGGAAGCGTTCATCCTCTCGTGCATCTTTCACCACGAGGGTCTTGTCGCCAAGGATGGCGTGGGCACAGAAAGACACATCGCGGCTCGTTTCGCTGACATCGAGGCCGAACCTGGATTTGAACCACTGGCGATCGGCATCCACCAGGCTGATCAGGGCGACGGGTACATCGCACAGCTGGGCGGCCAGGAACGTGATGTCGTCGTAGGACTGCTCAGCCTCCGTATCAAGGATGCGGTAGTCCTTGAGAGCCTCCAGGCGGGCCGTTTCGCGGGGAGACACTTTCGCGGGCATGGGCAGCCGTATCACCTGTTCAAACGTTCGCAGGGTCCCGTGATGGACCGGACAGCGGTTCATATCTCCTCATCCCCCTTGGCTGCTGCTGCCGGCTCGGGCGCGATCGGGTGGCCGCCGCAGTAGGCAAGGAAACGGCCGCGCAGTGAGGTCCCCTGGCTGGCTGGTTGTCCCGTGCGTTCGGCGCTTCTGGGTTGGCCCAGCCCGACCCCGATAGCGCCACGGCCGACTGGAGCCGCCAGCGCGCCCCAGCTGAAGCTGCGCCGGCTCGTGCCTGAGATCTACGACGCCTATGTGTTCATCGTCACGCCCGAAGGGCTTCGCTTCACGATCGACAGCACCTACTACATCCAGAACCAGGGTTCCCCCGCCAGCGCCGTGAGTGTTGGCGATCTCTCTACCGCTCCGTCGAACGACGCGCTTGAGGCCTTCCACTTTGGGTTCATCACCGTCAGCACCAAGCCCTACACGGACGACTTCGGATCCTTCCTGAGTGGTGTACCGCTATCCGCAACAACGACGGGGAGCTGGTGGGCTTGGTTGGGATCGATTTCTCGTTCGCCCAACTGCAACGCAAGCAATGTCCGCTGCAGCTCACCTATCTGCTCGGCCTTGTCGGTAGCGCCGGATTTTCGGTTCTGGCGGCCAACTTTCATCGCCGCAGCCTCAAGGCCCGGGCCCGGGCCTTCCAGTCCATGCTCGCCGCCGACCGCGCCAAGAGCACCTTTCACGCCACCCTGAGCCACGCGATCCATACCCCGCTCAATGGGGTCATCGGCATGACGGGGCTGGTGCTGGCCAGCGCGCTGTCCGCCCAGCAGCGGGAGTGCCTTGACATCGCCCACAGCTCGGGGGAATCGCTGCTCGCCCTGCTCAATGAAATCCTTGATTTCACCAAGATCGAGTCCGGAAGCTTGCAGCTGGAACTGGCCCCATGCCAGCTGCGCCCCCTCCTCGAGGAGACAGTCGCCACCTGCACGAGCCTGGCCCAGGCCAGGTCATCTGCACCGACGTCATCCGCCTGCGCCAGATCCTGCTCAACCTGATCGGCAATGCGATCAAGTTCACCGAGGCTGGCAGCGTCGTGGTCAGCGTTCAGCCTGTGGCCCGTACGGTCAGGGAGCAGGTGAGCCAACCGGAGCCAGACGCGTGGCCCCTGGCGTTCTGCGTCACCGACACCGGTGTCGGCATTGCCGCCGACCAGATGGGCCAGCTGTTCCAACCCTTCCGCCAACTCGCCAGCGCGACCAACACGCCCCAGGCCGGCAGCTCGTGGCGGCCCTCGGCGGCACGATCCAGGTGCAGAGCAGCCCGGGCCGCGGCAGCGTCTTCAGCTTCACCCTGCCGGTGGAAGCGGTGGCCGCCGCTCCTGCCCCGGCTACGCCGCCCTTGCTGGCGAGCCCGGCGGGGCGGAGCCACCTTCGCGGCCAGCTATCCCCTGCGCCTCCTGGTGGTGGATGACAGTGCCGTGAACCGGCGCCTCTGCGAACTGATGCTGCGGCGTCTCGGTGACGCGCCGGAGTCCGCCGTCGATGGCCAGGAGGCCCTCGAACGGCAGCCACTGCTTGAGCCGGATCTGATCCTGATGGATGTGCAGATGCCCAAGCTCAATGGTCTGGAAGCCACTCGCCGCATCCGCGCCGCCAGCGGGCGGGCGCAGCGGCCCTGCCTCGTGGCCGCTGCGCCCGCCCGCTGGCACCAGCCCTCCCCCTAGAGGATCTGGCTCAGGGCAGGGTGAAACCGGAGGTGTTGAGGTGCTTGAGGTCGAGCAGCACCACCGTGAACCAGACCAGCAGGGCCAGGCCGCCGAGCGAGCCGATCACGGCCAGCAGACCCACGATCACCGACTTGGAGGAACCGCTGTCGTTCGGCACGGGCAGGGAGCAAGCTTGCGCCACTTTCCCATGGCCGGGCCAGGGCCGCGGCGGGGTTCTCATCCGACCGCCTCGGCCCCCGGCAGCGGTGTGGCCTCTCCGCCTTCGGAACCATCGCCGGCATCGGCCAGCACCAGGCGCAGCAGCACAGGCGCCAGGAAGGTGGTGCCCATCACCATCAGCAGGATCGCCGCCTCCAGGGACGGCCCCAGCACCCCGGTCTGGGTGCCCAGCCCCAGAAAGATCAGGCCCACTTCGCCGCGGGGCATCATCCCCAGCCCCACCGCCAGCCGGTTGGTGGGCCCGGGGCTGATGTAGCTCCAGCCGGCCGCCACCTTGCTGACCACGGCGGCCGCCAGCAGGAAGCCCGCCATCACCAGCCCCTCGTGGTTGGCGGCGTTGAAGGGGTTGAGCACCGACAGGTCCATGCCACTGCCGATCAACACGAAGAAGAAGGTGGCGAACAGGGCCACCAAGGGCTTCACCGCCTCCTCGATGGCGCGCCGGTGCCGCGAGGCACTCAGGATCAGGCCACCGGCGAAGGCCCCCAGGGCCGCCTCCAGCCCGAAGGCCTGGGCCGCGAAGCACGACAGCGACAGCACCAGGAAGGCCGCCACCACCACCTCGCCAGGGGCGCGCAGGCGATCGAGCAGCCCGTCGAAGGCGGGGGCGGCGGTGCGGCTGAGGAACAGGGCCACGACCACGAACACCCCCGCCGCCGCGATCAGCTTCAGGATCGGGCCAAGGCTGAAGCCTTCACCGCCCGCCAGGGCCACCACCACGGCCAGGATGACGATGCCGAGGATGTCATCGAGCACGGCGGCGCCGATCACCGTCTGCCCCTCGCGGGTGCGCAGGAACTTCAGCTCCCCCAGCACGCTGGCGGTGATGCCGATGCTGGTGGCGGTCATGGCGGCCCCGGCGAAGATCGCCGGCAGCAGCGGCACGCCGAACAGGAACTGCAGGCCGGCGGTGCCCAGGGCGAAGGGCAGCACCACACCGGTGAGCGCCACCGTGATCGCCTGTCCCCCCACCGCCATCAGTTCATCCAGTTCGCTCTCCAGGCCGGTGAGGAACAGCAGGGCCAGCAGGCCGATCTTCGCCACCGCCTGCAGGTTGGTGAAGCTGTGGTCGTAGATCTCCTGCACCTGCTCCGGGCCCACGTGGGCCAGGGCGGCGATCGTGTGCTCGGCGAAGCCGTTGAGCTGGCCGCCCAGCTCCGGCGCCAGGATCAGATGCAGCCCCGAAACGCCGATCAGCACCCCCGCCACCAGCTCGCCGAGGATGGCCGGCAGGCGGAAGCGCACCATTAGCTCCGCCAGGGCCCGGGCGGCGAACAGGATCACGATGAAGCGGCCCACTTCGATCAGCGTCTCGGCCGCCTCGATCTGGTGGCCCCCGGTGGCAAGCAACAGGGAGGACATGTCCATGGCGGGCCGGCTGGGGCGATGGCGAAATCCTTACACCCCCGCAGACTCAAGGGCCAGCCGGGCCAGGAGACTGCAGCGATGGCAAGGTACAGGCGCTCAACGCGGCAGCCCCGCCGGCAGGGCCGGCTCCGGCCCGGCGACGTTCCACCGGAGGGCCGGCCGGCGATCTCCTGGGGTGTGGTCGTGGCGGTGGGTCTGCTGCTGGCCGGGGTGCCGATGCTGCTCTTCAATCAGCAGCACTCCGGCGATCCGCTCAAGATCCGCCGCGAACTGCGCAAGTTCTGAGCCCCCACGCCCCGTGACCCAGTCCTGCCGCCGCCGCTGGTCCGGTTCGTGCCGCCCGGGGAGCGCATCGCCACCTTCGACCAGGACGGCACCCTCTTGGTGGAGCAGCCGGTCTACCCGCAGGTGCGCTTCATCCTCAAGCGGGTGCCCGGGGCGGTGCCCACCAGGGGGGAACTGGAGCGGCTGGCGGCCACCGCCCTCAGTGGCATGCCCCTGGAGACTTTCCGCTCCGACGTACGCCAGTGGCTGGCCACGGCCCGCCACCCCCGCTGGCAGCGCCCCTACACCGAGCTCACGTACCAGCCGATGCAGGAGCTGCTCCGCTACCTGCGGGCCCACGGCTACAAGACCTACATCGTCACCGGCGGCGGCCAGGACTTCGTGCGTGTCTATGCCGAGCAGGTGTACGGCATCCCGCCGGAGCAGGTGATCGGCAGCGCCGGCGCCACCCGTTACGGCTACGACAGCCAGGGCCGGCCCTTCCTGACCAAGGAGCCCCGGCTGCTGCTCAACGACAACGACGCCGGCAAGCCGGAAGGCATCCAGCTGATGATCGGCCGGAGGCCGATTGCCGCCTTCGGCAACTCCACCGGCGACCGGCAGATGCTGGAGTACACCAAGGCCGGCGATGGGCCGCGACTGGCGATGCTGGTGCTGCACGATGACGCCGCCGCGACTATGCCTACGGGCCGGCCCTGGGGCTGCCGGACACCCGGGTGGGCCGGTTCACCCAGGAGCTCCACGACCAAGCCCACCGGCAGGGTTGGATCGTGATCAGCATGAAGAACGATTGGAGGCGGCTCTTTTCCTTCGACCGTTGACGGTCCCGATCCCCACCGCGCTCTAGGGTCGAAACCCGTCGATGCACAGCCGTGAACGTTCTGGTCGTCTCTCTACTGGGCGCCGCGCTCGCCATCGGTGGTGGTTCAGCCGCTGAGGCCCAGGAGCGCTGCACTTTCCTGCAGCCGATTGGCGGCAACGGCAGTTCACCGATTGTGTCCAAATCGGTGGGAGCGGCCAAGGTCACGCCGATTGGAATGGCCTTTGGCCGCACCAACTGGAACACCGACTTTCTGGTCGACCAGCCCTATGCCAGCTACAAGTTTTTCTTCACCGCCAACAGCTCCGACCCCAACGCCAAGTACCCCGTTGAGGGCTACATGAAATTCAGTGACGGCAGCAACCTGCAGGTGATCAACGACGTCATGAATCCACCGATCGGCACCGGTCGCATGTTCGGCCCCTTCCCCACCATTGTGGGCAAACAGGCCAGCCAGATGAACTTCAAGGTGGGGGCCAGCAGCGACCCCGGTGCCCTGGGCTTCAGCTACCGGATCTCGGTGCAGGGCTGCCAATAGGGCCTGCTCCGATGCTGCGGCCCCTGCACCGCCGCCGACTCCAGGAGATGGAGAGCTGGTTCCAGCAGCCGGCCGATCAACGCAGCGAGGCCAACGGCTACCTGGCGGCCTGCGTGGCCACCAAGGCACTGGTGGGGGAGTCCGCCACCTGACTGCCCGACACATCTCATCCGAGACGGTCATGCGACAGCCAGCAGTTGGGACTGGCGTGGCCGTGGCGGCAGGTCAATCCGCGTGAACCAGGGCTGTTTCTGCCGTCGTTGGACGCCGCGGC